>NZ_DGLD01000007.1 GCF_002387245.1 Brevundimonas sp. UBA4553 | reverse complement strand
GCCCAGCCCTCCACCGCCCGCGACTTCGCGAGGCGGCGCGACTCGTCGTCGCGCACGCAGGTTTGATTTGGCCGAATCTGTTTCATCCCGGCAAAATCAAGGGGTAAGCCTTGCCGTGGCGGCCCTGCGCCCCCAGTTGTTGGCTTCCAGTCCCAAGAAGAACCTTCACCGACGCAGGAGCGCCGATGCCGCATGCCGACAGCCTGATTATCACCCTGGTCGGGGGTTTCGTCCTGGCCTTCGTGTTCGGCATGTTGGCCAATCGGCTGAAGTTGTCGCCGCTGGTCGGTTATCTGGTGGCGGGGGTCGTGGTCGGTCCCTACACGGGGGGCTTCGTCGCCGATACGGAACTGGCGCCGCAACTGGCCGAGATCGGCGTCATTTTGCTGATGTTTGGCGTGGGGCTGCATTTCTCCCTGGCGGATCTGATGAAGGTCCGCACGGTCGCCATTCCCGGCGCCCTGGTTCAGATCGCCGCCGCCACCGTTCTGGGCTGGGGGCTGGGCCGTTTTCTGCTGGGGCTGGGCGATGTCGAAGCCCTCTTGCTCGGCTTCTCGCTGTCTGTGGCCTCAACCGTGGTGCTGTTGCGAGCGCTGGAAGAGCGCAAGCAGCTTAAGAGCCACGCCGGCCGCATCGCCATGGGCTGGTTGATCGTCGAGGACCTGGTGATCGTCATCGCCCTGGTCATGCTGCCCCTGCTGATCATTGCGCCCGGCGAAACCCTCAGCGGGACCGAGCTGGCCAAGTCGATCGGTTGGACCCTGGTCAAGGTGGCCGGCTTTGTCAGCGTCATGCTGGTCGTCGGCGCCAAGGTCCTGCCCTGGGTTCTGGTGCGGATCGCGCACACCAAGTCCCGCGAGCTGTTCACGCTCGGCGTGCTGGCGATCGCCCTGGGCATCGCCTGGGTCGCCTATTACCTCTTCCACTCCTTCGCGCTCGGCGCCTTCCTGGCGGGCCTGGTGCTGAACAGTTCGCCGCTGGGCCACAATGCGGCGGAGCGTTCGCTGCCGCTGCGCGACGCCTTCGCCGTGCTCTTCTTCGTCTCCGTGGGCATGCTGTTCGACCCGAGCATCCTGCTGCGCGAGCCGTGGGCCGTGCTCGGGGTCCTGGGGATCGTCATCGTCGGCAAGTCCCTTGCCGCCCTGGCCATCACCACGGTGTTCAAGCTCGACCGATCGACCAGTCTGACCGTCGCGGCCAGTCTGGCCCAGATTGGCGAATTCTCCTTCATCCTGGCGGCGACGTCGGTCTCACTGGGCGCCATGAGCCGCGAGACCCATGACCTGATCCTCGCCGCCGCCCTGCTGTCGATCTCGCTCAATCCCTTCGTCTTCGCCCTGATTGACCGCATGGGCGGGCGCATTCAGCCGCCGCCGAAGAAGCTGGAGCCTGAGCCCAAGACGGCGCTCGCCGAGGTGATGTAGCCATTAAAGAAGGCCCGGCGTTGGTCCGCCGGGCCTTCTCCGCATCAGCGTTCCGGGGGGATTACAGGACGCCGATCATGCTCGCGACCAGGGGGTGGCGCACGATGTCTTGCTCGGCCAGACGAACCACGGCGATGTCCGGCACCGCCTCCAGCCGCGCCGCGATGTCAGACAGACCCGAGATGCCGGGCAGGAGGTCCGATTGCTGGGGATCGCCGGTCACCACCATGGTCGAGTGCCAGCCCAGCCGGGTGAGCAGCATCTTCAACTGGACGTAGGTGCAGTTCTGCGCCTCATCCACCACGATGAAGGCGTTGTTCAGCGTGCGGCCGCGCATATAGCCGATGGGGGCGATCTCGATCAGACCCTCGGCCATCAGGGCCTTGACCCGCTTCATGCTGAGGCGGTCCGACAGGGCGTCGTAGAGGGGGCGCAGGTAAGGGGCCAGCTTGTCTTCCATGTCGCCGGGCAGGAAGCCGATCGATTCCCCGGCCTCGACGGCGGGACGCGACAGGACGATGCGGCCGACCTTGCCCGCCTCCAGCGCCTCGACCGCCTTGGCCACGGCCAGATAGGTCTTGCCTGTGCCTGCCGGGCCGAGGGCCAGAACCAGGTTGTGGGCGTCGACCGCCTCCATCAGTTCGGCCTGCCCGTCGGACTTGGGCTTCAGCGTCTTGAGGTAGGCCTGATCACGGTCGTCGTTGGAGGGGTAGGGCGACCAACCATTGCGTGGCGGCAATCGCCGGACCTTGGCGTCCTGCAGGAATTCCCGCGAATCCAGCACGCCTTCACGGACTTGATGCTTGATGGCCGAACGCTTCGTCATGAACGCCTCCAGGGCATGAAAAAAGGCGAGCCCGGCAGGGTCTCGCCTTGGACGTCGGTGGGGGAGGAGAGGGCCGGAATAATACGGCGGCCGCCCGGATCGGCTGCAGGGTCGTCGCCGCCGCAGAGGCGTCGTCCCGGAACCGGTCGCGAACACGCCATGCGTATTCTCCAGCATCTGGCCGGACCGGGCTTGATCCGGCTTCGGATCCGGGGCCGAAATGGCGACCTCGAATCGCATCAACAGAATGATGCTAACGTAGTTTATGAGGGCTTAAAGCCATCATTTTCTGAAACATAGGCGGTGTTCGGATGAGTGTTTACAGTCTTGGCGACAGCAAGCCGCAGCTTCCGCCGGAGGGCGAATACTGGATCGCGCCGAATGCAACGGTTCTAGGGAATGTGATTCTGCATCCCGGCGCCAGCATCTGGTTCAACACGGTTTTGCGAGGAGACAACGATCCCATCGTGATCGGCCGCGACAGCAATATTCAGGACGGCAGCATCCTGCACACGGACGTGGGTTCGCCTCTGACCATCGGCGAGGGCGTGACGGTGGGGCACAAGGCCATGCTGCACGGCTGTACGATCGGCGACAACAGCCTGGTCGGCATCGGAGCGGTGATCCTGAACGGTGCGCGCATCGGAAAGAACTGCCTGATCGGCGCCAACGCCCTGATCACGGAGGGCAAGGTCATTCCCGACAACTCCCTGGTCATGGGACAACCCGGCAAGGTGATGCGGGAACTTGAGGCGGGTCAGATCGAGGCGTTGCGGATATCTGCCCAGCACTATGTGCAGAACTGGCGGCGCTATCTGCGGGATCTGAAACCGCTTGTGTGACCCCCTGGCGGGTAAGGCCGCGTCAGGATGGCACAGCCTGTTCTGGCGTTTCCCGCTGCGGGGCAACGGAAACGCAAGGCTTTTGCGCTTTGATGCGTCATTGAGGCGGCCCGCGACTTGCAGGGCGCGGCGCGACTAACAATGCAGGAGAGCCCAGCCGATGCGGGTGCGGATCAAGACTTTGCTGGCGGCGACCGGGGCCTTCATCGGCCTTATGGCGATGGCCGACAGCGCTGCGGCCCAGTGTGGCGGCAACACCTGTCAGCCGCCTCCGCCTCCGCCGCCCCCGCCGATTCCGGGCGGACCTTGCGGCGGCGGAGTTTGTCTGCCGCCTGTGACGCCGCCGTGCTGCGGATCGGGTGGCAGCGTCAACGTGAACGTCAATGTGAACGCTGAAGCTTCGGCGACGGCGCGCGCCTTTGCGGGCGCTCGTAGCGGGGCGACCGTGATCGTCGGCGGGGGCGGCGGCGCCTATTTCAACGTCGATCAGCCCTATCCCACGACGATCCAGGGCTTGTCGGTCGAAGGCAAGACTATGGAGATGATCCGCGTGCCCTATACGGCGTCGCGACGGATGGAAAAGCGGGTCGTCATTCAGGCCTATTGCATCGACGATCGCGCGGTGCCCCATCCCGCTTCGCAGGTCCGTCCCGGCAAGGACGTGGCGATGGACTACGAAGGCGAACTGTATCGCTGCATCGCCGGGACGCGGTTGCAGTGGACCATCAGCGACGAGGGCGGCGGTCCGGGCGAGGCGGTCAACTGCAACAAGCGCGAGGCTCTGTGGTACGGCCGGGGCGGCATGCTGGAATGCCGGCCTGAGAAGCAGGAGCGCGATTGCAATGAACGTTCTCTGCTGCGCCGCTATGGCGCCGGCGTGAAGGTCCTCACCATGATCCGTGAGGAAACCTACACCGAGTATCGCGAGGAAATGGTCGAGGCGGTCGGCGCCGTGGCCTCTGGCGCGGTGATCATGCTGGACGGCGGCGTTGGCGGCCGCGTCTTCTGAATAGGCCGTTCAGCCTGGCGTCATGCCGGTTGAGTCAGACTGGGTTTATCGGCTCTCCGTCGATAGGCCAAAAGACTTGGGGCCCCGATCCGCTGGATCGGGGCCCCATTTTTGTGGTCGGTTCTCGCCGCTACTGAGCGGGCGCCTTGTCCGACACGACCTCGGCCTTCCATGCCGTATCGGCCGTCAGATACTGACGGGCGGCGGCCTGGATGTCGGCGACGGTGAAGGATTCCAGATCGCTGATGTGCGACTGGATCTGCTCCAGCGTGGCCGGCTTGGCCGCGAGGTCTTCGAGTTGGCCGAGCCAGTACTCGTTGCCGGCCTGGCTGCGGCGCAGGGACTCGATTGTTGGCAGACGGGCGCGGTTCAGTTCGTCCTCTGTGATCGGGGTGTCGCGAAGCGAGGCGGTGATAGCGTCCACGGCGGCGTAGAAGGCCGGGATCTTGTCGGCAGCCGTCTCGGCCATCACGAAGATGGAGCCGTAGCCCTTGAACACGTCAGACGCGGACGAACCGACGCGCGGCGAATAGGCCAGGGCCTGCTTCTCGCGAATTTCGTCGAGAACACGCAGCTTGAAGACTTCCGCAAGGATGCTGACCTTGCGCGCCTCGGTGCGATCATCGACGGCGTCCGTGGTGGGCCAGGCGATATAGCCTAGAGCCTGTTCGGCCGGTCCAGTGTGCGTCAGGCGAACCGGCTGGGCGGTCGGGGCCGGGAATCGACGCTGGTCGGAGCCCGGCAGAGGTTGGGCCGCCGGAGCGCGGGTCGGCAGGGCGGCGAAGGTCGAAGCCACGGCGGCCACGGCGTCGTCCACCGAGACATCGCCCACCATGACGATGTCGATCGGCCCGCTCGATAGGCCCTGGACCACGCCCTGTTTCAACTCATCCAGGGTGAAGGCCGCGATATCCGACGCAGCCGGCACGGTTTCACGCTTGTCGCCGCTGGCCAGCAGGCCGGCGGCCTGAATGCCGAAGGCGCCGCCCGGCGTGGCGAGTTGCTGAGCCAGGATCTGAGGGAAGAAGGCCTTGATCTGCTCGAACGGCGCGGCGCGCAGGCCGGGATCGGTCAGATAGGCGGCCAGCACCTGCATCTGCAGTTGCAGATCGGCCGGGCGCGTGGCGCCGGACAGCTGATAGGCGTCGCCGTCGATCGAGAAGCCGGCGCTGTAGATCTTGCCCGTCAGAACGCGGCTCAACTCATCGGCGGTCAGTTTGCCGAGGCCGCCCTGGGTAAAGACCATGGGAGCCATCATCTGCGAGGTGAAACGGTCGGTCGGGAGGCCTTCTTCACCGATGCCGGTGCGCACCGAGACGAGGATCTGCTCATCCTTGAAGGTGGTGGGCTTGACGGTCAGACGCACGCCGTTGGCGAAGCTAACTACCGTAGCGCCGACTGCTGCGACTTCGGTGCGGTCGACGGGCGTCGCAGCGGCGCCGAACTCGGCATAGGGCCACTGGAGCTCGGCCTGTGCGGCGCGCGCCGCTACAGGCACGGCGCGGCTGGCTTCCAGGGCGGTTGTGACGCCCGCCTCTCCACCTTCGATGGCTTCTGGCGTGACCACCAGCGCCAGCGGCCCCTGTCCTTCAAACACGGTCTTGACCGCCGTATCGACCTGAGCCGCTTTCAAATCCTTCACCACGGCCTCGAACAGAGCCAGGTTGGTGGCCGGCGCCGAGAAGACGCGGTCGTCGTTGGCGGCGCCGAGGATAGCGTTGGCCAGACCCGGCGTGCTGCGGGTCGCTGCCGCCTGGACGGCGTTCTCCAGCGCGGTTCGGCTGTTCGCGATCTCGCGGTCCAGTTCGGCCTGACCGACCCCGAACTCAACCAGTCGGCGCTGCTCCTGGTCGATAGTCTCCAACGCACGCGTCAGGCCGCCCGGGTTGAAGTTGGCCGAGATAGAGCCGATGTCGACGCTGTTGAACAGGCTGCCGCTGCCGGCGCTGGCCTGGATGAAGGGCGGGTTGTCGGCGCGCGCGATTTCGCCGAGGCGGCGGTTCAGAACGGCAAGCCCGAGGTTCTGCAACAGGCTGTCGCGGCGCTCGGCGACGGTGTCAGGGTCGAGATCGGGATTGCGGACCCAGTTCAACTGAATCGAGGATTGCACGCCGGGCTCGACCAGAATCCGGGTTTCAGGTGAACGGGCGGCGACCGTTCCAAGATCGGGATCCGGGCCGTCGGCCGCCTTGGGACGCCAGTCAGAGAAGGTGGCGCGGATCTTGGCTTCCATCTGATCCACATCGAAGTCGCCGACCGCGATCATCGTGGCGCGCGACGGACGATAGTAGGCTTCGTAGAACTCGACAAAACGCTCCCTGGGCGCGGAACGAATGATGCTGAGATCGCCGATCGGCAAACGGTTCGAAAGACGTTGTCCGGGCGCCAGCAGAGCGATCTGCGCCTTGAGAGAGCGGAGGCCGGGGGTGTTGCGCAGTCGCTCTTCGCCCTCGATCACGCCGCGCTCGGCGTCGATATCCTCGGCCTTCATCAGGGCTTCGGAGACCTGCTCGCGCATGATGCGCAGCGAGGTGTCGACGGTTTCGTCGTTGGTGCGCGGCAGTTCCAGCGTGTAGGCGGTCTGGTCGAAGCTGGTGAAGGCGTTGGTGTCCGCGCCGAAGGCCAGACCCAGGCGTTCCAGAATGCGCAGCAGTTCGTTCTCGGGCACATTGGTCGTGCCGTTGAAGGCCATGTGCTCCATGAAGTGGGCCAGACCCAGCTGGTCCTCGTTCTCCATCAACGAGCCCGCGCCGATGCGCAGGCGTAGAGAGGCCTGCCCCGGAGGCGTGGCGTTCTTCATGATGGCGTAGCGCATGCCGTTCGGCAGGACGCCGAAACGGACGTTGGCGTCAGCGGGGATGTCGCTGGCGGCCTGCGCCCAGGGTTGGGACGGTTGCGCATCCTGCGCGACGACCGTGGGCGGCGTCAGAGCAATGGCGGGCAGGGCGGCTCCGCCCAGAAGGGCGAGGCTTGAGGCGGCGAGCAGCAGCAGACGGCGAGGGGAGCGCATTTCAGCAATAGTCTCCGAACCGTGCGATCAGGCTGCCCCCGGGACTGACTGCGGCCCTGCACGTTGGTCGCGTGCAGCACGTATGCACGTTCGACCAAAGTGACAAAGGTCCTTGACTATCTCAAGTTACGGAAAGTTAATTTCCGCCGGTCTGAGTGACGTAGAAGCTTGCTGTGTTGCCGACGGCGTTGGCGCCGGCGATGACGTTCCGGCCGTTGCCGTTGATCGTTGACGTGGCCATGGCGCTGACGTTGCCGCTGTTGGTCTGCACATTTCTGGCGTTCAGGTCGCCGACGCACTCGGCGCAGGCGTAGCCGGTGACGGAGTTGCCGGCGGCGTTGGCGCCGACATAGGCGTCATAACCCTTCTGGCCCACAAAGGACGCGGTCGCCTCCACTCCGCCGGAGTTCAGCTGGGTGTTGTCGATGTCGACATAGATGTCGTTGTTTCCAGCAGTGACCTCGTTGGCGATGGCGGTGGCCGCAGCCGTCGCCTTGCCGAAATCGTAGGAACTCAGTTCGGCCTCGCTGCGGATGAAGGCGGTGTTGGCCTGGTCGGTGGTCGGGACCAGGGATCCGCCCTGATTGTAGAATCCGGCCTGATTTCCGCCAGCATGCGCCCGGGCTGCGAGATTCCAGCCGTTGCCGGCATAGACGCCTGTGTCCGCCTCGACGAGAGCGCCCGAAGAGCGCTGGCGCACCCCCAGCTCCTGATTGGCCGATGGTCCCGACGTCGCCTGGACGGCATTGGCCACGGCCTGGGTGGAGAAATCCGCAGGTTCTCGCACGAAGCGGGGCGAGGCGGTGTTGCTGGCGCGGACAAGACCCGTCGTGGTCTGATCGATGCTGCCGACCAGGGCTGCGCGATCGCTGCCCGACCCATTCCCGGCCAGGGCCACGGTGTTGCCCAGGGCAGCCGCCGCGACCTGCCCGCCGCCGACCATCTGGGCGTCCTGCCCGGTGATCACGGTGGATGCGGTCACGTCGCCGCTGAGGGCCTGCGTCGCATCGAGCGCCATCTGCCCCCGGCTTGCCGTGCCGGCGAGATAGTTGCCGCGCGCCTGTGTTACGCTGGTCGTCAGCCCGTTCGTCTCTCCGCCTAGGGTAAGCGAGGTCGAGGCCGAGGCGTCGCCGCGCATGTCCTGGGACGAGCTGACATCAAAGTCACGACCGTCGCCACCCACAACGGCGCCATTGCCTTGCGAGGCGGTGGACACGGTGACCTGATCACTGACGTCGACGACGTTCAGGGTCTGCCCAGCAACGACGTCGCCGAGCTGAAGCTGTTGGTTCAGGACCAGACCGCGGTCCTGCGCAGCGGCCTCAGTAACGGCCGCGGCGCACATCGCCGTCGCGGCGATCGTGCCAGCGAGACGGATCCGCGCGTGTCTGACCATTGTTCGTTTCCGTGTTTGCGTAGGCGGGATAGTAGCCGCCGGTCGGGCCGACAGGAGAGCCGCCCAGAGGATCATTGGCGGGGCTGAGGCAGACCTCGGGACCCGGCGCGCCGTAAAGATTGGCCATGAACTCGACCGTGGCGCGTTCAACCAGAGCGCGGACGGCCAGTTGCACCGGCTCCATTCCGCTGGTTCCGGCCGAGATGTCGAAGACATTGCCGTTCAGGAAGTCGAACACACCGGCCGAAATCTCGCGACCGACGATCTGCTTTTGGTAGGAGACGACATCGACGACCTCCAGCGTGGTGGTCTGCACCAGACGCAGGTCGATGGCGATGTTCATCACGAAGACCTTGCCGGTCAGCAGGCCCGAGCCGCCGCCGGCCTCGACTTCGCCCCCGGCGATATCGAACCCGCCGGAGCGAATATTGTAGTTCACCTCGGTGATGCCGCCGACCACATAGAAGTCGGAGCCCGGCACCTGACCCGCCAGGATGCGACGGTAGGCTGCGTCCTCCGGTGCGCCGTTCGGCTGATCATCGCTGATCAGCTTGTTGTTGGCGTATCGCAGCTCCAGTTCCGACACCGACGTATCATAGCGCTCGACGATGCGCGCGCCGGCCTTGGCAAGGGCGGTGTTCGTCATCAGCGAGGCGCCCTGAGTGATCTGGCGCCCGCCGTCGGCGGAGATGGAGCCCGTGTAGTCGCTGATCCGGCCCACAGCCATGCGCGGTGACGGCAGGTTATAGCGGCGCGCGTAATCGGCGAGGCAGTAGAGGGCGGTGGAATAGGGCGTGGGGTTTGACGTCACCGGCGCATTGCCGATCGGCGTCGCGTAGTTGCCCGACGGGCCGGCGCTGGTCGCGCATCCGGCCAGCACGCTGGTGGCGGCGAGCGCGACGGCCGCGACCCGCAGCGGACGAGAAAAGTTATGGAAACTCATCAGAAATTCAGGGTCCCATTCAGCGCGGTCCCGGCGGTGATGTTGCCAGTGTTGTTTTGCGTGGAATTGACGATCACCGTGTTCCGATTGCCTTGGACCACGACATTGAGACTGTTGCCGATGGCGGTGGCGCCCCCGATGGACGTCCCGTTATTGGAAGAGCCGGTCCCCGCGTTCCCGCTGGATACGCCGGCCGATGAACTGGAATAGCTGCTGGCGCCCGACTGGATGATGCCGTTGACGATCAGTCGGTTTCCGTTGCCGTCGCGGGTTGAACCGCTCGAAGGCTGGGCGGTGGTGTAGCGCGAAGCGCCATACCCGGCCTGGAACTGCGCTGCGCCGGCGGATCCGGTCGATTGCGCTGACGCAGTGCTGGCGGCAATGATCGGTAGGGCCAGGGTGACGGCGGTCAGGATCAGTCTAGAAAACGGCATAAGGTACTCCGCAGGCGATGCAGGTCGCCAAGCAACCCTCGTGCCAGTTTGGAACGCGGGTCTTAAGATCGGCTTGAGATTGCGCCGCTCTTTGTCCATCAAGGACTTATGCAGAATTCCCCCGATGATCCGGTCGAGCCTTCGCGCGAACGGGTGTTCAACGCCCCCTTTCTGCCGCTGCTGATCGCGGCTTCCATGCCGGCCTTGTTCTGGTTTCAGGAACGATTGCCGGACCAGGGCATGTCCATGGCCTTCAGGGCTGTCGACCTCTGGCAGGGCCGTTGGACGGGGCTGTTCACCTCCATGCTGCTTCATGGGGGCTGGACGCATGTGATCATGAACGCTGTCGGCGCGCTGGCCTTTGGGGCGCCGGTCGCGCGCCTGCTGTCGCGTCGCTATGCGCCACTTGCCTTTGTTGCTCTCTATATCGCCAGTGGAGTTGTCGCGGCCTTCGGCTTCGCCCTGTGCCATCCTGACAGCGCCAGCAATCTGGTGGGCGCATCAGGCGCGGTCTTTGGTCTGATCGGAGCAGCGACGCGTCTCATGGGGGGACATGGCCGGGTGATGCCATTGTTCCACTCCGTCGTTTTGAAGCAGGCGGCTGTCTGGATGTCAGTGAATCTGGTGATCGGCCTGATCGGTTTTGCGCCAGGCGGAGGCGGCGCGAGCATCGCCTGGGAGGCGCACGCCTTTGGCTTCCTCTTCGGTCTGCTGGCGATTGGACCGGTGGCGCACTGGTTTGGACCGCGACCGGATTTGCGTCCGGCCCAAGTCTGAGCGATCCTCCTCTTCTGTAGCGGCCGGTCCGCGGTCGCCTTTCTCGTCAGACGGAAGGAGCCGCCATGCTGGTCGCCGAGATTCTGAAAGGTAAGGGGCAGGCGGTCTTCACCCTGTCGCCCGAGGCGGCGCTGAGCGAGGCCTGCGCCGAACTTGACCGTAGGGGCGTCGGCGCTCTGATCGTATGCGAGGGCGACGAGGTCGTCGGCGTGCTCTCGGAACGGGACATCGTGCGCGCCATTTCGCGCGATGGCGCCGCAGCGCTGTCGCAGCCAGCGTCCCATTATATGACGGCCGAGGTGATCTTCGCTGCGCCCACCGAAACCGTTTCGGTTCTGATGACACGCATGACCGACCGCCGGATCCGTCATTTGCCGGTGTTGCGTGAGCGCCAGCTGGCGGGCGTCGTCTCCATCGGCGACGTGGTGAAGTGCCAGATCGCCGAGGCTACGCAGGAGGCAGAGAGCCTGCGCAGCTATATCGCTGCGGGCTAGCCGTCCGGCCCGCATTCCCTGACTCTTGTTCGTTCGGTTTTTTGTGAATCTGTCATTGATGGGTTGTGGAGTCGGATGGGTGTCCGTATATCCGCCGCTCGCTTGGAGACGGGCGGGGCGCGGGGTTTCGGAGACGGGCTTTGCGAAGTGGATTTGGGAGCGTTTGTTTCCGGGTTTGCGGATCGGCTGAAAGGTCGGTTGACAGGTGGTTTGGCCTTCTTTAGATAGCCGCCTCCTTCCGGGTCTTCGGGTCTGGGGAAGTGTTGAGAAAGTTCT
>NZ_DGLD01000022.1:49893-50426 GCF_002387245.1 Brevundimonas sp. UBA4553 | reverse complement strand
GCGCGACGGCGTCATGGAAGTGCTGGACGCGATCGCATCCGACTTCAGCGGCTTCCGCAAGCTGCAGGACAAGCTGGTCGAGGCGCGCCTGAAGGGCGAGGTCCTCAGCGCCAAGGACCACAAGGCCTATGAGACGCTGACCAAGACGATCTCGGATCGTCTGAAGACGATGAAGCTGAACAACAACCGCATCGAGGCCCTGGTTGAGCAGCTCTACGCCATCAACAAGCGTCTGATCGGTCTGGAAGGGCGTCTGCTGCGTCTGGCCGACAGCTACGGCATCTCGCGTCCCGAGTTCCTGAAGTCCTACTTCGGCTCCGAGCTGGACCCGAACTGGGCCGAGCGCGTCAAGGAGATGGGCGTGCGCTGGACCAAGTTCAGCGAGAACGAAGCCAGCCAGATCGCCCAGATCCGCGGCGACGTGGCCGCCGTGGCGACCGAGGCCGGCCTGCCGATCGACGACTATCGCCGCATCGTCCAGACGGTCCAGAAGGGCGAGCGCGAGGCCCGTCAGGCCAAGAAGGAAATGGTCG
>NZ_DGLD01000022.1:0-49771 GCF_002387245.1 Brevundimonas sp. UBA4553 | reverse complement strand
AGGCCAAGAAGGAAATGGTCGAGGCCAACCTGCGCCTCGTGATCTCCATCGCCAAGAAATACACCAACCGCGGCCTGCAGTTCCTGGATCTGATCCAGGAGGGCAACATCGGTCTGATGAAGGCGGTCGACAAGTTCGAGTACCGTCGCGGCTACAAGTTCTCGACCTACGCCACCTGGTGGATTCGTCAGGCGATCACCCGCTCGATCGCCGACCAGGCGCGGACCATCCGCATCCCGGTCCACATGATCGAGACGATCAACAAGATCGTCCGCACCAGCCGCCAGATGCTGCACGAGATCGGCCGCGAGCCGACCCCGGAAGAGCTGGCCGAAAAGCTGGCCATGCCGCTGGAGAAGGTGCGCAAGGTCCTGAAGATCGCCAAGGAGCCGATCTCGCTGGAGACCCCCATCGGCGACGAGGAAGACTCGCACCTGGGCGACTTCATCGAGGACAAGAACGCCGTCCTGCCGATCGACGCCGCCATCCAGTCGAACCTGCGGGAGACGACCACTCGGGTTCTGGCCTCGCTGACGCCGCGCGAGGAGCGCGTCCTGCGGATGCGCTTCGGCATCGGCATGAACACTGACCACACCCTGGAAGAGGTCGGCCAGCAGTTCAGCGTGACCCGTGAACGCATCCGTCAGATCGAGGCCAAGGCCCTGCGCAAGCTGAAGCACCCCTCGCGGTCGCGGAAGCTGCGGAGCTTCCTGGACAGCTGATCGGTTCGATCGCCTGAAGATCAGCGCCGGCGGGGTTTCGACCTCGCCGGCGTTTTTCGTTCCGGGTCAGGCGTTCAGGGAATGATCAGGGAGGCGTCGGTCTTCACCCGGTCCAGGGCGATCAGGGAGCGGAACCGGTTGACGCTGTCATTCTCCTCGAACAGCCGCTGCGTCAGCGCCTGATAGGCCGCCATGTCGGTGGTGACGACGATCAGGATGAAGCTGGTGCCGCCGGTGACATAATAGCACTGCTGCACCTCCGGCTCGTTCTGGAACCGGATCTTGGCGTTCTGCACGGTCTCGGCCCGCTCGTCCTGCAGATAGACCTCGACGATGGCCGTGATCGTCAGCGGCACGGCCCTGGGGTCCACCAGGGCGACGTTGCCGCGGATGACGCCGCTGGCCTCCATGGCCGCAATGCGCCGTTGAACGGCGGCGGCGGACAGGTTGACGGCTTCGGCGATGGTGCGTTGCGGCGTCCGGGCGTCACGCTGAACGATCCGCAGGATCGCGCGGTCGAAGCTGTCCAGCGGGCGCTGGGAGGGTGCGGGTCGTCCGGCCATCGGCGTTTCTTGTTGTGCGAGTTTTTGTTGCGTCTGGGCCTGTGATCGAGAGGAAACGCCCCGTCCGCCCCTTGGTATAGCTCGCCGCCGAGCCAAGCGGGAACTGGAAATGACGACTGAAGCGATCGGACAGGCGCCGAGCAACCGGACGGCGATCGGCGTGGCCTGCGGGGTCGGCGCGGGCGCTCTGTGGGGGCTGGTCTTCCTTGCGCCGGAGCTGGCGCGGGACTTCAGTCCTCTGCAACTGACGGTCGGGCGTTATCTCGCCTATGGCCTGATCGCGGGCGTGCTGCTGGCGCCGCGGTGGAAGGCGGTGACGGCGCGGATCGACCGTCGCGACTGGCTGAACCTGTTCTGGCTCGGCCTCACCGGCAACACGCTTTACTATATCCTGCTGTCGACGGCCGTGCAGACGGGGGGCATCGCCATGACCTCGCTGGTCATCGGCTTCCTGCCGGTGGCGGTGACCATCATCGGCAGCCGCGATCACGGCGCCGTGCCTTTGCGTCGGCTGCGCCTGCCGCTGCTGCTGTGCGTCGCAGGGGCCGTCTGCATCGGCTGGCAGGCGCTGGCCGCCCCGGCCGAGACCGCGCACGCCACCCGCCTGATCGGTTTCGCCTGCGCCGTCGGGGCCCTGGCCTCCTGGACCTTCTTCGCCGTCAGGAACGCGCGGCGCCTGCGTCAGCTGGAGACGGTGTCCGCCCACGACTGGAGCCTGCTGACCGGCGTGGTCACCGGGGCGCAGAGCCTGCTGCTGTTGCCCTTGGCCCTGCTGGTCGCCGGCGAGGCGCAGCACGCGGCGGGGGACTGGATGCGGTTGGCGGGGGTCTCGGTCGGCGTGGCCGTGCTGGCCTCGATCGCGGGCAATAATCTGTGGAACCGCATGAGCCGGCTGCTGCCGCTCACCCTGGTCGGTCAGATGATCCTGTTCGAGACCCTGTTCGCCCTGATCTACGGCTTCGCCTGGGAGCAGCGGCTGCCGACTGCGATGGAGGGGCTGGCCTTCGTGCTGGTCGTGCTCAGCGTCGCCACCTGCCTGCGCGCCCATCGGGCCAGACCGGGCCTGGCGCAGGGCGAGGCATAGCGAAAACGCCGGGGACGGCGGCCGTCCCCGGCGCTGTTCGTCAGATCAGTTCTGGAACACGGTTTCGAAGCCGCCCCACATCATGCGCTTGCCGTCGAAGGGCATGTCCATGTCGGCCATGGCGGGGTCTTCCTGCATCTTGGCCCAGGCGTCGTCGGCGGTCTTCTTGTCGGGCCAGACCAGCCAGGAGAAGACCACGGCCTCGCCTTCCTCCAGCTTCACCGCCATGGGGAAGCTGGTGACCTTGCCGTCCGGCACGTCCACGCCCCAGTTCTCGATCTGGGCGGTGGCGCCATAGCCCTTGAACAGGGGCCAGGATTTGCGCGCGGATTCGATGTAGCGCTCCTTGTTCTCGTTCTTCACGGGGGTCAGGAAGCCGGTGACGTAGGACATCTTGGTTTCTCCTTCAGAAGTTGGCCCCTGTGGCTCGCCGCGCGCGGCTCGCTGATTGAGGGGCAGGGGGCGGATCATCGTGAAAGACGCAGGCGCAGGCTTGGTGGAAAGCGACAGTTGGCTCGAGGGCAGTCTGGCGTGGCCGTTTACCCAGCCTTGTCAGCAGCGGCCTCGAGGGTCGCGATGTCGATCTTGTGCATCGTCATCATGGCCTCGAAGGCGGCCTTGGCGCGGGCGGGGTTGGGATCCTCGTAAAAGGCCATCAGGCGACGCGGGGTGATCTGCCAGTTCACGCCCCAGCGGTCCTTGCACCAGCCGCAGGCGCTTTCGGCGCCGCCATTGCCGACGATGGCGTCCCACAGGCGGTCGGTCTCGGCCTGATCATCGGTCATGATCATGAAGGAGACGGCCTCGGTCTGGGGGAAGATCGGCCCGCCGTTGAGGCCGAGATAGCGTCGTCCCGCCAGGGTGAACTCGACCACCAGTTCAGCGCCTTCAGGGCTGGACGGATTGTCGGCGGGGCTGGCCGAGACGCGCTCGATGCGGCTGTCGGGCAGGCCCAGGGAGACATAGAACTCCGCCGCCTTTCGGGCCTGGCCCAGGTCATACCAGATGCAGGGAACGATCTTGTCGGTCATGACGTCCTCTCCTGTTCGGCCAGCCTCTCGGCGACCTCGCCCAACTGATCGGCGGCGGCGCCCCAGCCGGGCTCGAAGCCCATGCTGGCGTGGGTCTGCATGGCCTTGTCGTCCCAGTGGCGCGCGCGGGCGATGTAGCGCGTGCCGTCGCCTTCGGGTTCGAACGTGTCGATGCGCACGAAGTTCATCTCGCCCGGCTGCGGGAGCCAGCCTTCGGTCATGGCGCCGGTGGTGAAGATGCGACGTTCGGGGACCACCTCCAGCACCACGCCGCGATACTCATGCCGCTCGCCCTCGGGGGACTGCATGACGATGTCGGTGCGCCCGCCGGGGCGCAGATCATAATCGACCTGGGGCGTGGTCCAGGGGCGGGGGGTGAACCACTCAGTCCCGTGTTGGGTGAAGGCCTTCCACACGGTTTCGGGCGAGGCCTTGATGAAGCGGCTGACGCTCAGTTCGAACAGGTCGCTCATGATCAGCCGCCTCCGACCTGGGCGGCGAAGGCCTCGGGGCCCTCGGCGGCGGCTTCGGGGTCCATCCACATGACTTCCCAGATGTGGCCGTCGGGGTCGGCGTAGCTGCGGCCGTACATGAAGCCGTAGTCCTGCTTCGGATTGGGATCGGCCTGGCCACCGGCGCGGGCGGCGCGGTCGATCACGGCGTCGACGGCGTCGCGGCTGTCCTCCGACACGCAGATCAGCACCTGGGCCGTCTTGTGCGCGTCGGGGATGGCGCGGTCGGTGAAGCTGGAGAACTTCTCGTGGGTCAGCAGCATGGCGTGGATGGTCTCCGAGAACACCAGACAGGCGGCCGTCTCATCCGAGAACATCGGGTTCTTCGTGGCGCCCACGGCCTCGTAGAAGGCGACTGAACGGGGCAGGTCGGTGACGGGCAGATTGACGAAGATAAGCTTGTTCATTGGCGATCCTCCCTGATCTGGCGTAACGGTGTCCTATCGTGTTATGTTAGTCAACTATGAAGTTAGAAAAAGTAACTAAAGAGTCCGCCGGCCGTTCCCGCCGCTATCACGACGCCTGCGGCGCCGCCCACGGCCTCGACCTTGTCGGCGAGCGCTGGGCCCTGCTGGTGATACGAGAACTCATGATGGGGCCGCGGCGTTTCAGCGACCTGCGCAAAGACCTGTGCGGCCTGTCCGCCAACGTCCTGACGCAGCGGCTGGAGGGGCTGGAAGCCTCGGGCGTCGTCCAGCGGCGCAAGCTGCCGCCGCCCGCCTCGGTCCAGGTCTATGAACTGACCGACTGGGGCTATGAGATCAAACCGGTCTTCATGGTGCTGGGCCGCTGGGCCGCGCGCTCGCCCCAGCACGATCCGACCCTGCCGATCAGCGCCGTGTCGATCATGCAGTCGTTCGAGACCATGTTCGACGCTGGGCGAGCCCAGGGCGCGGCCATGCGTCTGGGCTTCGTTTTAGGCGAAGACCGAATGGTGGTGGACGTGGCCGACGGCGTCATCGCCACGCAGCGCGGCGAGGTCGAGGGTTGCGACGTGGTCGTGCGCGCGACGCCCCCCGCGGTCGTGGCCGCCGCCGTCTATGGCAAGGTTCCGCTGGCGGCGCTGGAGAGCGAGGCGGGCATGATCATCGAGGGCGACCGCGAAATCTTCGCCCGCTTCATCGACTTCTTTCACCTGCCCGGGAAGGCGGGCTGAGCGGAACCGGTCAGGCTAGACCAGCACGTCCAGCAGCGTGCCCGTCATCTCGTCGGCGGTGCGGGCCACGGCGGCGTTGGCGGTGAAGTCCTGTCGGGCGCGGATCTGCTCGACCGCCTCGACCGCAAGGTTGTCCAGCGAACCGCTGGCCGTGCGTCGGGCGCTGGCTTCGAAGCGGTTGGCGGCGGTCTGCATTCCGGCGGCGGCGATGCTCAGGGGCGGGATCGTCATGGGCGGTCTCCGGGCTGAAAGGAACTCTGCGGACGGTCAGGATCGTGGCTTTGAGGTCAATGGCGCCTGAACAAGCGTGGTGAACGGCGGTCTTTTTCCGGAAACGCGCCGCATCGGGGCCAATATTGGTGTATAGAGACCGCCTCCTCCTCGCCCGGCCGGCTGTTCGCCTTGGCCGGGCGCGGTCGTTTCGACGACCGCATTGCTCTTTTTCAGGTCGTATATGCCCTTTCCCGCGATCCACCCCGCGCTAGACCGCGCTCTCGTCAACAAGGGCTATGCCGAGCCCACCCCGGTTCAGGCGGCGGTTCTGGACGGCCACGGCGAGGCCGACATGCTGGTCTCGGCGCAGACCGGATCGGGCAAGACGGTGGCGTTCGGCCTGGCGGCGGCCTCGACCCTGCTGGGCGACGACGAAAGCTTCGGCCCGGCGGACGCGCCGCTGATGCTGGCCATCGCCCCGACGCGCGAGCTGGCGCTGCAGGTCTCGGCCGAGCTGGAATGGCTGTACGGCGAGTCCAAGGCCAAGATCACCACCTGCGTCGGCGGCATGGACGCCCGCAAGGAAGCCCGCGCGCTGAACTACGGCATCCACATCGTCGTCGGCACGCCCGGCCGCCTGAAGGACCACATCGATCGCGGCAACCTGGACCTGTCCGCGCTGAAGGTGCTGGTGCTCGACGAGGCCGACGAGATGCTCGACATGGGCTTCCGCGAAGACCTCGAATACATCCTGGAGCAGTCGCCGGCTGAACGCCGCACCCTGCTGTTCTCGGCCACCATCGCCCGCGACATCGCCATGCTGGCCAAGCGCTATCAGCGCGACGCCGTGCGTATCGACACGGTCGACCGCAGCCAGCCGCACAGCGACATCGAATACCGCGCCCTACGCATCGCTCCGAACGAGATCGAGCACGCTGTCGTCAACGTGCTGCGCTTCTACGAGGCGCCGGGCGCCCTGGTCTTCTGCTCGACGCGCGACAGCGTGCGTCACCTGCAGTCGTCGCTGCTGGAGCGCGGCTTCTCGACCGTGGCCCTGTCCGGCGAAATGGGTCAGCGCGAGCGGACCGACGCGCTTCAGGCCCTGCGCGACGGCCGCGCCCGCGTCTGTGTCGCCACCGACGTGGCCGCGCGCGGTCTGGACCTGCCCGATCTGGGCCTGGTCATCCACGCCGAGCTGCCGATCAACAAGGCCACCATGCTGCACCGTTCGGGCCGCACCGGCCGCGCGGGCAAGAAGGGCACCTCCATCCTGCTGGTGCCCAGCAGCCGCCGCCGCAAGGCCGAGATGCTGCTGGGCTCGGCAGGCGTCGAGGCCACCTGGGCCGCCGCCCCGACCGCCGACGAAATCCTGGCCAAGGACGAGCAGCGCCTGCTGGCCGCTCCGATCTTCGCCGAGGAAGGCAATGAGGACGACGCCGGCCTGATCGCCAAGCTGGTCGCCGAGCGCACGCCCGAGGATCTGGCGCGCGCCCTGCTGGTCCTGCTGCGCAAGGATCTGCCGGCCCCCGAGGATCTGACCGATCCGGGCCAGGGTCCGCAGCGCAAGCCGCGCGAAGCCGGCGACGCCTTCGCCGCGGGGGCCTCGCCCTTCGAGCGTCTGCAGCCGGACCAGGTGTCGTGGTTCCGTATGGATATCGGCCGCAACCGCAATGCCGATCCCAAGTGGCTGATCCCGATGATCTGCCGCATCGGCGGCATCACCAAGCAGCAGATCGGCTCGATCAAGACCTTCCCCGAAGAGACCCGCTTCGAGATCGCCAACACCCACGTCGAGGCCTTCAGGAAGCTGGCGGCCATGAACACCAACGAGGCGAACATCACGCCGTCGGAAGCCCCGCATTCGGGCATGTTCAAGGGCGGCGCGCGCAACCGCCGCGACGAAGGCGGCGAGCGTCCCTACGCCAAGAAGCCCTTCCGCCGCGACGAGGACGGCGAGGGCGGTCGTCCGCCGTTCAAGAAGAAGCCGTGGCAACCGCGCGAGGGCGAGGCTGAGGGCGAACGTCCGGCCTTCAAGAAGAAGCCCTACGCTCCCCGCGCCGACGCGCCGGAAAGCAGCCAGTTCTTCGACAAGCCCTATGAGAAGCCCTTCGCCAAGGGGCCGGGCGCCAAGAAGCCGTTCAAGCCCAAGTCGGACTTCAAGGCCGGCGGCAAGCCGGGCTTCAAACCGGCGGGCAAGCCTGCCGGCGCCAAGCCGTTCAACAAGGCCGGCAAGCCCGGCAAGCGGTTCGACTGATCGCTGATCGCTGACTTGCCCCCGGTTCGATCCGGGGGCAGGCTGCGGCCATGACCGCACGCGATCCACAGACTGGCCGGGACATTGGAGGGCGATACGCCTCCTTTTCGGCCTTCTACCCCTATTACATCCACGAGCATTCCAACCGGACCTGTCGCCGCATCCATGTGATCGGGACGGGGCTGGTGATCGCCGCCTTTCTGGCCTTCTGCGTGACGCTGAACGCCTGGTGGCTGCTGGCCATGCCGGTGGTCGGCTACGGTTTCGCCTGGGTCGGGCACTTCTTCTTCGAGAAGAACCGGCCGGCGACCTTCAAATACCCGCTGTGGAGCCTGATGGGCGACTTTCGCCTGTTCTTCGAGACGGTCAGCGGTCAGCGGAAGTTCTGATCACGTCCCCGTGCAAACGGGTCGAAGCGTCGCCTTGGGCGCCCATATGTCGGTCACGCTTTCAGTCGAAGGAGACCGCGTATGGAACTTGAGAACCAGGTCATTATCGTCACGGGCGGCGCCAGCGGGATCGGGCGCGAAGCCT
Organism: Brevundimonas sp. UBA4553; assembly: GCF_002387245.1. Taxonomy (GTDB): domain Bacteria; phylum Pseudomonadota; class Alphaproteobacteria; order Caulobacterales; family Caulobacteraceae; genus Brevundimonas. Next base: position 41,702 of record NZ_DGLD01000022.1, on the reverse strand, counting down.
GTCTGGCCCTGGCGCGCAAGGGCGCGGATCTGATCGTCGCCGACTTCAATCTGAAGGGCGCCGAGGCTGTGGCCGACGAGGTCCAGGCCCTGGGCCGCAAGGCTCATGCCTTCAAGGTCGACGTCTCGAAGGCCGAAGAGGTCAAGGCCCTGGTCGACTTCACCGTGGACCGGCTCGGCACGTTGAACGGCATGTTCAACAATGCCGGCATTGGTCTGGTGAAACCCTTCCTCGAGATGGAGCCGGCGGACTACCTGAAGGTGATCGAGGTCGACCAGCACAGCGTCTACTACGGCCTGCTGTACGGGGCGCGGAAGATGGTCGAACTGGGCGTCAAGGGCGCCTTCGTCAACACCGCCTCCATCTATGGGTCGATCGCCGCGCGGGGCAGCTTCAACTACAATGCGGCCAAGGCGGCGGTGGTCTCGATGAGCCGGTCGGGGGCGCTGGAGCTGGCCGAGCATGGCATTCGCGTGGTCGGCGTCGCGCCCGGCTTCATCGACACGCCGATCCTGGGCGACGATCCGAAGCTCAAGGCGCCCCTGGCGGCGCAGCACATGCATAACCGGCTGATTCAGCCGGAGAAGGTCGCCAGCGTCGTCGCCTTCCTGTTCACCGACGCGGCCAGCGCGGTCAACGGTTCGACCATCGCGGTGGACGACGGCTTCCTGTCCTTCAAGGTCTGACCGGGCCTGAGCGACGCAGCAAAAAGGCGACCGGATCGCTCCGGTCGCCTTTTTTGTCGGGGACGTCGCCGTCCTTTAGTTCGAAGCCGTTTCCCAGGCCGGCGGGCAGCCGTCGAAGTCGCCGGCGTCGGCGATGGTCAGGGTCTTCATGTTCAGGCTCATGGCCTGGCGCATCGAGCCGCGGCCGTGGCCTGTGTAGAGGTCGACCTTGGCGCCCTTGATCGCGCCGCCGGTGTCCGAGGCGTACCAGTAACCGTCGTGGATGGTGCCGTCGCTCATGCGCAGGCCGACGGTTTCGCGAATGAACAGCTTGGTGCGGCGGGGGATCACGCGCGGGTCGACGGCGACCGTGCGCATGGCGATCGGACGGCAACCAAGCGAATCATTGCCCGTCGCTCCGCCGCCGCCTGCGTGATAGAGGCGCGCCGAGGCGCGCCAGTCGGGATCGCCCGTCATCAGCTCGGTCTGTTCGGCCGAGAGCGCGGACGCATCGATGGAACCTTCAGCCGCCGCGGCGGTTTCCATTGCAGCCGTCTCGATCGCGACAACGGCTTCATAACGCTGAGGCTCTCCGGAACCGGAGAAGGCCAGAGCCCAGAACATGGCAAGCGCTGCGGCTGTGTTCAGCATCGAACAGACTCAGGAAGCACCGGTCCCGACACGATCCGGCAGCGGGTTTCTGACCCCCAATTGTGGCCAAACCGTGTCGGTAGAGATCAGGCGCGGCCTCGCGCTACGATCATCGTTCGATTAGTCCACAGGGCGATGAGCATATCGCGCAAATGTCACAGCATATGTGGCAGCAACGAAATCAGTATTGATCGGTTGTGGCTTCTATACTGTGGCGATCAGCTGTCCGGTTAACACCTATGTCTGTCTGCGTAACACTTTATTGCGAAGAAAGTCTGCGGCCAGGTTCAAGATGACGTCAGCGTGATCGAGCGGACACGTCGCGCGCGCCACGGGTGGAGGCGGGGCGGGGAATGGGATAAGCGGTCGTTTCCCTTCGAATTTTTCCGCCGGTGTTCTCCGATGAAGCGTCAAGTCAAACGCCTGATGATCTCCGCCGCCGCCTTGATGCTGGTCGCGGCCCCCGCCGTTCATGTGGACGCCTGGGGAAACACCGGCCACCGCCTGATCGGCGTGGCTGCGATGCGCGGGCTCAGCGACGACCTGCCGGCCTTCCTGCGCACGCCTGGCGCCATTGCTGATGTCGGCGAACTGGCGCGCGAACCCGACCGCTGGAAGGGCGCCGGCCAGCCGCATGACCGCGAGCGCGACACGGCCCACTTCATCGACTTCGACGACAACGGCCATGCGATGACGGCGAACGGCCCGCACATCGACGCCCTGCCGCGCCTGAAGTCGGACTTCGACACGGCCCTGGTCCAGGCGGGGATCAAGATCGACGAGGTCGGGTACCTGCCCTACGCCCTGATGGACGCCTATCAGAACCTGGGCCGCGACTTCGCCTACTGGCGCGTGCTGACCGCCGCCGAGGCACGCGAGATGGATCCGGGCAACAAGGCCTGGTACCGGGCCGACCGTGAGCGCCGCGAGGCCCTGATCCTGCGCGACATCGGCGTCCTGGCCCACTATGTCGGCGACGGCTCGCAGCCGCACCACACCTCGATCCATTTCAACGGCTGGGGCGACTATCCCAACCCCGAGGGCTTCACCAACTCGCGCCGCACCCACGGAATCTTCGAGGGCGAGTTCACTTCGCGCGTGGCCCGTCTGGATGCGGTGGAGGCGGCGATGAGCCAGCCTCAGGTCTCGGGTCTGGACCTGCGCGCCCGCACGGCGGCCTATCTGAAGACGACGCTGGGCACCGTCATTCCCTTCTATCGCCTGGAGAAGGCGGGCGGCTTCAGCGACGCCGATCCGCGCGGCGCGGCCTTCGTCACCGAGCGTCTGGCGGCGGGCGCCTCGGAACTGCGCGACCTGATCATTCTCAGCTGGCGCGAGAGCGGCACGGTCTCCATCGGCTGGCCCGCCGTCAAGGTGGCCGAGGTCGAGGCCGGGACGGTCGATCCCTGGACCTCGATGATCGGCGAGGACTGATCCCTCTTCCTTCTCCCTTGCGGGAGAAGGTGGGCCCGAAGGGCTCGGATGAGGGGTCTCTCAACGCCCGGAAAGGATGAGGTGGTCGGCGTCAGCGCGACCCCTCATCCGTCAGGCTTCGCCTGCCACCTTCTCCCGCAAGGGGAGAAGGACTATGCAGCCCCCATGACTGAACTCACGCCCCCCGTCGTCATCCTCGACAAGTCCCAGATGGCCGAAAACATCGGCGCGGTCGCCCGTGTCATGGCGAACTTCGGCCTGTCGGAACTGCGGCTGGTCACGCCGCGCGACGGCTGGCCGCAGGAGCGGGCCTGGGCCATGGCCTCGGGCGCCGACTGGGTGCTGGACGGGGTGCGCGTCTTCGACAGCGTGGCTGAGGCGATGGCGGACCTGCAAACCGTCTTCGCCACCACCGCCCGCCCGCGCGAGACGCGCCAGCCTGTCCGCACCCCGCGCGAGAGCGCCCGCGTTCTCTATGACGACACCGCCTCGGGGTTGAAGACCGGCCTGCTGTTCGGCGGCGAGCGCGCCGGGCTGGAGACGACCGACATCGCCCTGTGCGCCGGGATCACCACCATCCCCATCGACCCGCGCCACCATTCGCTGAACCTGGCCCAGGCCGTGGCCATCAACGCCTATGAGTGGCGCACCCTGATCCTCGACGCCCCGCCGCCGCGCTTCCGCGAGGGCGAGCCGCCCGCGTCGAACGAACTGCTGGTCGGCATGTACGAGCATTTCGAGACCGAGCTGGAGGCCGGCGGCTTCTTCCATCCGCCCGAGAAGAAGCCGTCGATGAGCCAAAACCTGCGCGTCATGCTGGGCCGCGCCGCCTTCACCGAGCAGGAAGTCGCCACCATGCGCGGCGCCATCCACGCCCTCGCCAAGGGCCGCGGCCGAGTGCTGGCCAAGCTGGCCGAAAAGCGCGCGGCGGAAGAAGCGAAGAAGGGCGAGTGATGACGGAGGCTCAGGTCGAGGCGCTGCTACGGCAGTTGTGCGTGGATCTGGGCTTTTGCGTTCATGGCGACGCTGCCGATCGCTTGATCGATCACCCGCCCGCTACGATCGACGAGTTCGCGCGCGCGGTCTTCACAGCTGAAGGGCTCGACTATGAGGCTGATCCTCGCGACGGCCTGAAGCAGGCCGTGCGCGACATGGTTGCGCTTCATCAGGCGGAGAAGAAATGAAACTCGCCCTCATCTATCCGCTGGCCGCCCTGGCCGAGATCGGCGGCTGCTTCGCCTTCTGGGCCTGGTTGAAGCTGGATCGGTCGCCGGTCTGGCTGGTACCGGGCGTGCTCTGCCTGATCGCCTTCGCCTGGCTGTTGACCCTGGTTCCGGCCGAGACGGCGGGGCGGGCGTTCGCGGCCTATGGCGGGGTCTATATCGTCGCCTCGTTGGCGTGGATGGCGCTGGTCGAGAACACGACGCCGGACCGCTGGGACCTGATCGGCGGGGCGGTCTGCCTGATCGGGGCGGGGGTCATCCTGTTCGGGCCGCGCGGCTAGAGGCTAGAGAAAAAGGCGGGCACGGTCTCGGAGGCGGGGCCATAGACGCCCTCGTCGAACAGGCGCGCGCCCTGCGTCGGCTCCAGATTGATCTCCACCGTCCGCGCTCCGGCCATCCGCGCCGACTGCACGAAGCCCGCCGCCGGATAGACCGCGCCCGAGGTGCCGATGGAGACGAACAGGTCGCAGGCCTCCAGCGCCGCCTCGATCCGCTCCATCGCCAGCGGCATCTCCCCGAACCAGACGATGTGCGGGCGTAAAGTCCCCTGCGGATGATGCGGCGAGGCGTGGGCGGCCTCCAGATCGCCGGTCCAGTCGCAGACGACTCCGGATGCGGTGCAGCGCGCCTTCAGCAGTTCGCCGTGCATGTGGATCAGCTCGAAGCCGGGGGGCGGCGGCGTCTCGGCGTGCGCCCGGTCGTGCAGGTCGTCGACGTTCTGCGTCACCAGCAGGAAGTCGCCCCGCCACCGCGCCGCCAGATCGGCCAGGGCGCGGTGGGCCGCATTGGGCTGGACTCCTGCCAGATGCCGACGCCGCTGGTTGTAGAAGTCCTGCACCAGGGCCGGGTCGGCGGCGAACCCCTCGGGCGTCGCCACCGCCTCGATGCGATGCCCCTCCCACAACCCGTCCGAGGCGCGAAACGTCGGCACGCCGCTTTCGGCCGAGACGCCGGCGCCGGTCAGGACGACAAGGTTCATGTGGGGCTCCTTTGGGCGAGACTGTCGTGCAGCCAGTCGATCATGGCGCGGACCTTGGGCGGGACGTGGCGAGGGTGGGGATGGACGGCCCAGACGCCTTCGTCGGGCGGGCGAGCATCGTCCAGCAGGGAGACGAGGGCGCCCGAGGCCAAGGCCTCGGCAACATAGAAGTCGGGCAGTTGGCACAGGCCCAGCCCCTGCAGCGCCGCGTCCAGCACCGCCGCGCCGGAGTTGCAGCGCCAGCGGCCGGAGGGGCGAAGGCTGACCTCGCGCCCGGCCTCGGTGAAGCGCCAGTGCTCGGCTGAGCCGATCAGGCCGTCGTGGCTGGGGATCTCGGACAGGTCGCGCGGGGCGCCGCGCCGCGCCAGATAGTCGGGACTGGCGCACAGGATCAGCCGTCGCGAGGCCAGTCGCCGCGCCATCAGGCGAGAGTCGGTCAGATGGCCGAACCGCACCGCCAGATCATAGCCGTCGCCCACCAGGTCGCGCAGGCGGTTGTCCAGATCCAGCTCGATCCGCAGCTCCGGGTTCTGGCGCGCGAAGGCGTTGACGGCGGGGGCGATGAAGCGCTCGCCATAGGAGACCGAACAGGTCATCCGCAGCAGGCCGCGCGGGGCCTGATCGTCGGGCTGGACGGCGGCCAGGGCCTCGTCGCGTTCGTCGATCAGGCGGCGGCAGCGGGCGAGGAAGTCGCGGCCCGCGTCGGTCAGTTCGACCCGGCGGGTGGTGCGGTGGAGCAGGCGGGTCTGTAGCCGATCCTCCAGCCGGGCGATTTCGCGGCTGACGGCCGAGGTCGACAGGCCCAGCCGCCGGGCGGCGGCCGAGAAGCTGGCCTGTTCGGCGACAGCGGTGAATTCGTCGATCCCGTCCCAGCGGCTCATGGGGACGTTCGATCATGATTGTTGCAGCACGACAATAATGTTTTGCGGTTGTCGCCATATCGGCCCCGCCGCGACGGGCGTAGAACAGACGCCAATTCAGTCACCTCCTGTCCCTGAAGCAGCGAGCGACCGCGTCGCGAGCGTTAGGGCGTCCGAAGGACCACTCATCATGAAAACCCGCGCCGCCGTCGCGTTCGAAGCCAAACGCCCGCTCGAGATCGTCGAGGTTGATCTGGAAGGTCCGCGCGCCGGCGAGGTGCTGATCGAGATCAAGGCGACGGGCGTCTGCCACACCGACGCCTATACGTTGGATGGTCTGGACTCTGAGGGCATCTTCCCCAGCATCCTCGGCCACGAAGGCGCGGGCGTGGTGGTCGAGGTCGGGCCGGGCGTGACCAGCCTGGCCGTCGGTGATCACGTCATCCCGCTCTACACGCCGGAATGCCGTCAGTGTAAGTCGTGCCTCAGCCGCAAGACCAACCTGTGCACCTCGATCCGCGGCACCCAGGGCAAGGGCCTGATGCCCGATGGCACCAGCCGCTTCAGCTACAAGGGTCAGGCCATCGCCCATTACATGGGCTGCTCGACCTTCTCGAACTATACGGTCCTGCCCGAGATCGCGGTGGCCAAGATCCGCAAGGACGCCCCCTTCGACAAGGCCTGCTACATCGGCTGCGGCGTGACGACGGGCGTGGGCGCCGTGGTCAACACGGCCAAGGTCGAGCCGGGCGCCAACGCCGTGGTCTTCGGCCTGGGCGGCATCGGCCTGAACGTCATCCAGGGGTTGAAGCTGGTCGGGGCCGACATGATCGTCGGCGTCGACATCAACGGCGACAAGGAAGAATGGGGCCGTCGCTTCGGCATGACCCACTTCGTCAATCCGAAGGAGGTGCCGGACGTGGTGGCCCATCTGGTCGAGCTGACCGGTGGCGGCGCCGACTACACCTTCGACTGCACCGGCAACACCGTGGTCATGCGTCAGGCGCTGGAAGCCTGCCACCGCGGCTGGGGCGAGAGCATCGTCATCGGCGTGGCCGAGGCGGGCAAGGAGATCGCCACCCGTCCGTTCCAGCTGGTCACCGGCCGCGTCTGGAAGGGCTCGGCCTTCGGCGGCGCGCGTGGGCGTACTGACACGCCTCGGATCGTCGACTGGTACATGGACGGCAAGATCGAGATCGACCCGATGATCACCCACACCCTGCCGCTGGAACGCATCAACGAGGCGTTTGACCTGATGCATGAAGGCAAGAGCATCCGCTCGGTGATCGTCTTCTAATATCCTGATGAGAAGCGGCGACGGGGGCGAGGATGAGCTAAGATCTTTTGGTGTTCGAGCCGTCCGTCGTTCCCATCGACCGCGAAGCCTTTCAGGTTTGGTACGAAGCCTTCATGCGTTGGGACGGCGCGTGGGACTACAATGATCCCGCCGTCTGTTCGCCAGCTCTACAGCGATGGGAAGCGGGTATGCGGCGGCGATTTTGGGCGTTGAACGGCCCGCACGCCTCGCGAACAGGGCCGTGGCTCAGACCCTCCGATTCCGCGGATATCACCTGTGCGCCCAGCGCCATCTATGCGGGTTTTGCCTGGAGCCGAGCTAATGTGGCGCAGGAATTGGCGCTCACCCTCGCCAAGCGGCATGGCGTGGGCTTCTATGATGTCAGTGGCGACGGCTCTGTCTGGCGACCAGATACCTGAGCGTGCGCGCTGACTGTCAAAGAGCATTCGCTCGGTGATCGTCTTCTAAAAAGAAGGGACTGGCCCATGCGTGACTGGAAGCTGCCGTGGAAGGGCGCCTGCCTGTGCGGCCAGGTAAGCGTTCGAGTCACCGAGGCGCCGGTTTTCGCTTCCGCCTGTCACTGTCGGGCCTGCCAGAAGCTGACGGGCGGGGCCTATTCGCTGACCCTGATGCTGCCGGCCTCTGGGCTATCGGTCGAGGGCGAGACGGAGATCGGCGGCCTGCACAATCCTGTGCCGGAGCATCACTTCTGTCCGTCGTGCAAGACCTGGCTGTTCACGCACGGCATCGCCGGCGGGGCCTTCGTCAACCTGCGACCCAGCCTGCTGGATGATGGGGGCTGGGTCGTGCCCTATGCGGACACGGGCGCTGCCGATCGTTTGCTGGGGGTCCAGTCCGGCGCGCGGGTGCAATATCCCGAGTTTCCGCCGGTAGAGGACTATGCCGGATTGATGGAAGGCTACGCCCGTGACGGGGCAAAGCCGAGGTGAGCCGCTTCCAAAGGCTGGGTGCATGACGACGGCCAGGGTCACGGGACTGAACCATCTGACGTTCGCCGTCAGCGATCTTGACCGCTCGGTCGCCTTCTATCGCGACCTGTTGGGCTGTGATCTGAGAGCGCTCTGGGCGCGCGGGGCCTATCTGGAGGCGGGCGGCCTGTGGCTGTGTCTGTCGCTGGATGCGGCGGCGCGATGCGAGCCGCACCCTGACTACACCCACGCGGCGTTCAGCGTGGAAGCCGAGGCGTTCGAGGCGCTTTCAGCGCGGGTGTGTGCGGTAGCGGCGGTCTGGAAAGAAGACGGCAGCGAAGGGGCGTCGCTCTACTTCCTCGACCCGGACGGTCATCGACTGGAATTGCACGTCGGTTCGCTGGAGAGCCGCCTGCGGCACTATCGCGACCATCCCGAATTGGGCGTCACGCTCAGTTAGTTGTCAAAAGAAACTGATCTGCCTAAAGCTTGGGCGAACAAGAGGGAGAAAGACCATGTTCACGCACGTCACCCTGGGCGCCAACGACGTCGAGGCGTCGCAGAAATTCTATGACGCGGTGCTCGGCGCCCTGGGGCACCAGCCCGGCGTCTTCAGCGATCAGCCGCTGCCGGGCGTCTGGTACATGACGCCGCGCGGCATGCTGGGCGTGGTTACGCCGCGCGACGGCGAGGCGGCCTGTCACGCCAACGGCGGCACCATCGGTTTCGCGGCGGCCAGCCCCGAGGCGGTCATCGCCTTCGCCGAGGCCGGCGTCGCGGCGGGCGGCACGGCCATCGAGGACCCGGCCGGGCCGCGCGTCACGCCCTTCGGTGCGATGCACCTGGCCTATCTGCGCGATCCTTCGGGCAACAAGATCTGCGCCGTTCACCGGCCGTCGTAAAAGCCAAGCTTGCGACAACTGACCACGGGGCGACGTCGGCGTGATCCGTTACCAACCCGCGATCAATGGGAGGATCATCATGAAGTTCGACGCGCAAAAGGCCCTCATCGCCTATTCGGGCGTTCTGACGGCTGTCTTCGTGGGGGTGATGGTCTCGGGGGAGGTGTCGGGTGTCGGCCCGGCCCGCTTCACCGAGATCGACGTCCAGCGCATCAATGTGCGTGAGCCGGACGGCACGCTGCGGATGGTGATATCTAACCAAACATCCTTCCCCGAGATCCCCTATCGCGGGCGCGAGGTTCCGCATACGGGCCGGGACACGGCCGGGATGCTGTTCATGAACGAGGAAGGCACCGAGGTCGGCGGCCTGGTGTTCGGCGGCAAGAACGCCGACGGCGTCAAGACATCGGGCGGCAGCCTGACTTTCGACGGCTACGAGCAGGATCAGACCGTCCAGATCATGGGTTTCCAGCAGGGCGCGCGCCGGGTGTCCGGCGTCTTCGTCAACGACCGGCCCGAGGAGTCGATCGACTACGACGTCCTGACCCGGTTGTCCGGCCTGACGCCGGAACAGCAGCAGGCGGCGATGCTGGCGGCCAATATGGACGGGCAACCCCGCGCGTTCCTGGGGCGTCAGGGCTCGGGCGCGTCGGAACTGGTGCTGCGCGACGGCGCGGGCCGGGCGCGCCTGGTGCTGAGCGTGGCGGCCGACGGCGGCGCCCGCATCACCTTCAAGGACGAGAACGGCCAGGCGACGCGCGTGGTGACGCCCGAAGGCTGACGGCGGGCCTATCTGCCTGGGTCGGCAAGGGATAGAAGCAGGGCCTTAGCTTTGAAGGCGGAGACGAGATGAGGGCGAAAGCGGCGATGACGGCGGGGCTGGCGGCGTTCAGCCTCTCGCTCGGATTGGCGGCCTGCGACCGGAGCGCCGAGGTGGCGCCGGCGGCCGAGGCGCCCGCCGAGGCCTGGGTGGGCAAGGACGTGGTTCTCTATCTTCCCGATCCGGTCATGAAGGCGCGGGTCGAGGTGTCGGCCCTGTCGCCCTACGTCAATGCGGCGACGATTGCGGCGGAGGGCGCCGTGCGCGCCGCGCCGGTCCAGCCCGGCGCCTCCGGCATGGTGTTGCTGATGGTCAAGCCGGGCGGGCGGGCCAAGGCCTGGGTCGTCACCGGCGAACCCGCTCCCAGCCCCGAGACGATCGCGGCGGTGGTCAAGGCGGTCGAGGCCGTGCCGGCGCCCGCCGTGCGCCAGGGGCCGATTCTGGTCGGCGTCGGCTTCGACGCCTGGGGCGGCGGCGCCCCGCCGGCCGGGGCCAGCCCGCCGATCCCGCGCGACTGGTACAGCCAGTTCTCGAAGGACGGCGGCCGACTGGATGACGCCTTCATGGCCCGGGTCTGGCCCGACTGATTTCTGGAGTTCGATTGTGATGGAAACGACCAAGACCCACGCCGTTCACGGCGGAACCCTGCGCTATCTGAAGCATGACAGCGCGACCACCGGCACGCCCATGACCCTGTCGGTCTTCGTCCCGGCGGGCGAGGGGCCGTTCCCGGTCCTGATCTGGCTGTCGGGCCTGACCTGCACAGAGGATAATTTCACCACCAAGGCCGGGGCCTATAAGGCCGCCGCGGAGCACGGCGTCATCATCGTCGCGCCCGACACCTCTCCTCGTGGTGAAGGCGTGGCCGACGACGCCGCCTATGATCTGGGCCAGGGCGCGGGCTTCTATGTTGACGCCACCGAAGCGCCCTGGGCGCCGCATTTCCGCATGGAATCCTACGTCACCGACGAACTGATCGCCCTGGTCGACGCCCAGTTTCCGACCACCAAGACGCGCTCCATCTTCGGCCATTCGATGGGCGGGCACGGCGCGCTGACCCTGGCCCTGCGCCATCCCGAGCTGTTCCAGTCGGTCTCGGCCTTTGCGCCGATCTCGTCGCCGACGCGCTGCGCCTGGGGCGAGAAGGCGTTCAACGCCTATCTGGGCGAGGACCGCGCCGGATGGGCGAAACACGACGCAGCCCTGCTGATCGAGAGCGGCGCGGCGGCGGGCGTGTTTGACGACATACTGGTGGATCAGGGCGACGCCGATCCCTTCCTGACGGATCAGCTGAAGCCGGAACTGCTGGTCGCGGCGGCCAAAAAGGCCGGGCAGGGGCTGACCCTGCGGATGCAGCCGGGCTATGATCATTCCTACTTCTTCATGGCCAGCTTCGTGGATGACCACGTCGCCTTCCATGCGAGCCGCCTGAAAGCCTGAGACTTCATGACCGACGCCGCCCCCAATTTCGACCACGTGGACTTCGACGCGATGTTCGCCGCCCTGTGCAGCGAGGTCGGCTTCTGCCTGCACGAAAAGGGACAGAAGCGGGTGATCGAGGCCCTGCCCAAGGGGCTGGATGCGGCCATGCGGGCGGTGCTGGCGGCTGAGGGCGTGGACGAACCCAATGCGCCCGGCGATCTGAAGAAGGCGGTGCGCGACTGCCTCAAGGCCCACGTTCAGCCGGGCTAACCCCTCACGGGGGCGAAGGATGGAGGAAACTTCATCCGCCCCGTGATCAAGACGCCTTGCGGGGCGGCTCCGCTTCGATAGTGTCCCCTTCCATCGCTTTTGGGAGGAAGCCCTATGATGGATCGTCGTCGCCTGTTGATGTCCGCCGCCCTGGGAGGCGCGTTCGCGACCTCGGGCGTCGCCCGTGCGTTCGCCCAGACCGCCGCCGCGCCGGCTGCCGGCCAGGCCTCCGGACCCGCCTCGGCCCAGTTCCTGGCCCTGCTGGACAAGATCGCGCAGGAAATGATCCTGTCCGACCCGGAGACCCTGACCATGCTGGGCATGGACCGGGGACCGATGGCGCAGGCCCGCTTCAAGCTGAGCGACCGGTCCCAGGCCAAGATCGACGCCGACAAGGTCAAGTTCATCGACGGCATGAAGGCGGTGAAGGCCATCGACAAGGCCCAGCTGACCACCGAAGAGCAGACCTATTACGACTCGCTGGACTTCTTCGGCGACACGGTGATGGAGGGCTACGACTTCCCCTACGGCGGCGGCATGTTCCCCTCGCCCTATACGGTCAGCCAGCTGGGCGGATCCTATCAGCAGATCCCGGACTTCCTCGACAGCCAGCACCGCATCGAGGCGGCGGACGACGCCGACGCCTACCTGTCGCGCCTGTCGGACTTCGCCAAGGGTCTGGACGACGAACGCGCCCGGATGCAGGCCGACTTCGCCGCCGGCGCGGTGCCGCCCGACTTCGTCATTGACCGCACCCTGACCCAGATGGCGGCCATCACCGGCACGGCCGCGGCGGAGTCGGTCATGAGCCAGTCCCTGGCGCGTCGAACGGCCGAGAAGAACATCCCCGGCGACTGGGCCGCGCGCGCCCAGGCCATCCTGACCACGGAAGTCTATCCGGCCATTCAGCGTCAGGCCGACGCCTTGAAGGCGGTGCGTCCCGGCGCGACGCACGACGGCGGCGTCTGGCGCCTGCCCAAGGGCGAGGACTATTACCGGTTCGGGCTGAAATACTTCACCACCTCGTCGATGACGCCGGACGAGGTGCATCAGATGGGGCTGGAGCAGGTGGCGGAGATCTCGGCTCGCGCCGACGCCCTGCTCAAGGCCCAGGGCCTGACCCAGGGTTCGGTCGGCGAGCGCATCGGCGCCCTCGGCAAGGATCCGCGCTTCGTCTATCCGAACACGGACGCGGCCAAGGAAGAGCTGATCAAGGAACTGAACGTCCAGATGGTCGCCATGCAGGCGCGGATGCCGGAATACTTCGGCCGCCTGCCTACCTCGCCTTGCGACATCAAGCGCGTGCCGGTGGCCATCGAGGCCGGGGCGCCGGGCGGCTACTACCAGTCGCCGGCTCTGGATGGCTCGCGTCCGGGCGCCTACTACATCAACCTGCGCGACACGGCGGAATGGCCCAAGTGGACCCTGCCGACCCTGACCTATCACGAGGCGGTGCCGGGCCATCACTTCCAGATCGCCCTGCAACAGGAGAAGCCGGACACGCCGCTGCTGATGAAGGTGATGGGCTTCTCGGCCTATTCCGAGGGCTGGGGCCTGTACGCCGAGCAGCTGGCGGACGAGATCGGGGCCTATGAGAACGATCCCTTCGGCCAGATCGGCTATCTGCAGTCGCTGATGTTCCGCGCCGCGCGCCTGGTCGTGGATTCCGGCCTGCACCACAAGCGCTGGAGCCGTGAGCAGGGCATCCGCTACATGGTCGAAACCCTGGGCGATCAGGAAAGCAGCGTCGCCACCGAGGTCGAGCGCTACTGCGTCTGGCCGGGTCAGGCGTCCAGCTACAAGGTCGGCCACACCACCTGGGTCAAGCTGCGCGAGGACGCCAAGAGACGTCTGGGCGACCGCTTCGACATCAAGGGCTTCCATGACACCGGCCTGAACCTGGGCGGCGTGCCACTGACGGTGCTGGAGCGGACCCTGAACGCCTGGACGCCCGCCTAAACCCGGGCACGGGCGCGCCGGCCCGACGACTGTCTGAGTAGGAGGGGGCGCGCGGCGTCGCGCCCGCCTCGACGGGAGCCTGAACCATGATCGACCGCCGCCGCCTTCTGCTGACCGCCGCCGCCACGGCCGCCGTCGCGCCCTCCCTGGCCCAGGCCGCCGTCGCGACAGACGCCGACGCGCGGCTGAACGCCCTGCTGGACGGCTGGTTCGAGGCGGACATCGACGAGGCGCCCGAGCGGGCCACCAACCTGGGCCTCGACCGCGGCGCCCGCGCCGGTCTGTCGTCGAAGCTGAGCGAGGCCGGCCCTGGCGCCATACGCAAGGATCGCGACAAGGCCGTCAGCCGCTGGGCGACGCTGCGCGACTTCGACAAGACAGGTCTGTCCGAAGCCGGAGCCCTGAACTACGCCATCGCCGCCTTCGGTCGCGAGACCTCGGCCGAGACCGCGCGCTTCGCCTATGGCGCCGGGCCGGGGCGTCCGTCACCCTATGTCGTGACCCAGCTGTCGGGCGGCTATTTCGAGACGCCGGACTTCATGGACAACCAGCACCGTATCGAGGATGCAGTCGGCGCCGACGCCTTCCTGTCGCGCCTGACGGCCTTCGCCGGGGTGCTGGACGGCGAAACGGAGAAGGTACGCGAGGACGCCGGTCTGGGCGTTATTCCGCCCGACTTCATCATCGACCGGATGCTGCCGCAGATCCGCACCCTGCACGACACCTCGGCCGCCGATCTGGCCATGGTCAAGTCGCTGACCCGGAAAACGGCCGCCCTGAACCTGTCCGGTTATGACGCCCGCGCAGCGGCGATCGTCGATCAGCAGATCAAGCCCGCCCTGGCCCGCCAGATCGCCGCTCTGGAGGCCATCCGTCCGCAAGCCGTCCACGACGCCGGGGTCTGGCGTCTGCCCGACGGCGAGGCCTTCTACGCCAACGGCCTGAAGTCCAACACGACCACCACCCTGAGCGCCGCCGAAATCCACAAGATGGGCAGGGAGCAGGTCGCCGAGATCAGCGCCGAGATCGACGCCATCCTGAAGTCGCAGGGCTATACCCAAGGCACGGTGGGCGAACGGGTCCAGGCCCTGAACAAGGATCCGGCCCAGCTCTTCCCCAATACGGATGCGGGCAAGGAAGAGCTGCTGGCCTGGCTCAACGAGCAGGTCGCGGCGCTCGAACCCAAGTTGCCGACCGTCTTCGGTCGCCTGCCCAAGAGCCACGTCGAAATCCGCCGTGTGCCGGTCTCGATCCAGTCGGGCGCGCCGGGCGGATACTATCAGGGGCCGCCGCTGGATGGCTCGCGCCCGGGCGCCTACTACATCAACCTCCGCGACAGCGGGAACTGGCCGAAGTTCGCCCTGCCGACCCTGACCTATCACGAGGCCTCGCCGGGCCACCACCTGCAGGTCGCCCTGCAGCGCGAGTCGGGCGAGCTGCCGCAATGGCGCCGGGCGGGCGGCTTCTCGGCCTATAACGAGGGCTGGGCGCTCTACGCCGAGGCGGTCGCCGCCAATGACCTGAACGCCTATGCCGACAACCCGCTGGGCCGGGTCGGCTTCCTGATGTCCTACCTGTTCCGGGCTGTTCGTCTGGTGGTCGACACCGGGCTGCATTCCGAGCGCTGGAGCCGGGAACAGGCGGTGGAATACATGGCGGCCTCGGGCGCCAAGCCGCTGGACGCCTCGAACAGCGAGATCAACCGCTACTGCGTCTGGCCGGGCCAGGCTTGCGCCTACAAGGTCGGCCACACGGTCATCGCCCGCCTGCGGGCCGAGGCTGAGGCTCGCCCCGGTTTCGACCTGCGCGCCTTCCACGACAAGGTGCTGGTGAACGGCTCGCTGCCGCTGGCGGTGCTGGAAGCCCAGATGCGGGCCTGAGGCTCAGCATCGACCGAAGACCGGCCCGGGCGTGAGATCGCCCGGGCCGTTTTCATGTCAGCGGCTGCGCCAGGTGCTCGGCCACAGGTCGGCGGGGACGCCCCAGCATTCGCGCATCTCGCTTTCCGAGACGAGGGCGAAGTCACGGCCTGTCCAGGCCCAGACGGAAGCGATGCCGCAATCGCCGACGCCGCGTCCCTTGTTGAAGGCGGTCAGGGTGCGGCTGGTCGGATCGTACTCGCCGTTGACCACCTCGTCGGCGGGCTCGCGCGATGTCGGAAAGCGAACGGGTTGCGGGTTCGCCCCATTCGGCTCCGTCACGAAATAGCGCAGCCCGAAATTATAGGCGCCTGAGAAGCAGGGCACGCCCCACAACTCCTGATCCGCAGCAAGGCGATCGACGGTGACATTGCTCTGGAAGGTCGGGCTGTAGGCGGTGTCGGCGCGGCACTGTTTGACGTCCGCCCGCGCTTCGAATGCGGCGGGCAGGGTTCGTGACGGCAGGTTGGTCTGGGCGACGGCGGGCGCGGAGACGACGCGGGGCAGGGCGGGGGCAGCGGGGACGCTCGAGGCCGGCGTCGCGCCACGCCGCACCAGGGCGCCAGCCGTGCCGAGGCGCCCCTGCCGTTCGTCGATCCACAGGAGGGCGGCCGCCGCGCCCGACGGCGACAGCGCGACGTCGTCGCCAAGGCTGAGGCGGCGACCCTTGGCCAGAGCATCGATCAGGCGCGGCGTCGGGTCCTGAATGCGCCCGACGCTGTCGCTCTCCATCGTCAGCGCGAACCGCTGGCCGTCCACGCTGAGGGTCAAGCCTTCAGGCCCGGCCGCGCGATCGACCAGGCCGGCGTGAACCTGGGGCCTGGCATCAGGGCCAGCGTCGAGCGTCACGCGAATCCAGCCGCCGCTGTTTGCCGCTGGACCGAAGGCCGAGCAGGCGTTGCCGTTGTCGCAGATCGCCAGCCAGTCGCGGAACTTGCGCGTCTCGGGCCGGACAGGCGTCGCCGCATCGGCGCTGTAGGCTGGCGAGGTTGCGGATGCGGTCTCGGGCGCGGCGCTGTCGCCGGAGCTCCTCTCGTCACAGGCTCCCACAGCCAGGGCGGCGGAGGCGGTCAGCAACAGGCTGCGGAGCATCATGCAAGGCGTCCTCGTGGGGCGAAGCGGGGCCGACATGAACGGCCAGGCCGGCGCAGGGTTCAAGCCGCGTTCCGGCCTTTTCACGCGGGGAGGCGGTTCAGGCCGCTCAACCTTTGCGCCCGCGCGCGCGTCTCGCTATACCGCCCGCACGATATTCCTTCCCTGATTAAGAGACAGAGGCAGAGCATGGCCAAGATCAAGGTCGCCAATCCCATCGTGGACATCGACGGCGACGAAATGACCCGGATCATCTGGCAGTGGATCAAGGACAAGCTGGTCTTCCCTTACCTTGATCTGGAGCTGGACTACTACGATCTGGGCATGGAGAGCCGTGACGCCACGGACGACCAGATCACCATCGACGCGGCTCACGCCATCCAGAAGCATGGCGTCGGCGTCAAGTGCGCCACCATCACCCCGGACGAAGCTCGCGTGGCCGAATTCGGCCTGAAGAAGATGTGGAAGTCGCCGAACGGCACCATCCGCAACATCCTGGGCGGCGTGGTCTTCCGCGAGCCGATCATCTGCTCGAACGTGCCGCGTCTGGTGCCGGGCTGGACTCAGCCGATCGTCGTCGGCCGTCACGCCTTCGGCGACCAGTACAAGGCCACCGACTTCCTGTTCCCGGGCAAGGGGACGCTGTCGATCAAGTTCGTCGGTGAAGACGGCGAAGTGATCGAGCACGAAGTCTTCAAGGCGCCGTCGGCCGGTGTGGCCATGGGCATGTACAACCTCGACTCGTCGATCCGCGACTTCGCCCACGCCTCGTTCAGCTACGGACTGGCCCGTAACTACCCGGTCTATCTGTCGACCAAGAACACCATCCTGAAAGCCTATGACGGCCGCTTCAAGGACATCTTCCAGGAAGTGTTCGACGCCGACTACGCCGAAGAGTTCAAGGCTCGCGGCCTGACCTACGAACACCGTCTGATCGACGACATGGTGGCCGCCGCCATCAAGTGGTCGGGTGGTTTCGTCTGGGCGTGCAAGAACTACGACGGCGACGTTCAGTCGGACATCGTGGCGCAAGGCTTCGGCTCGCTGGGCCTGATGACCTCGGTCCTGATGACGCCGGACGGCAAGATCATGGAAACCGAAGCCGCCCACGGCACCGTGACCCGCCACTATCGCCAGCATCAGAAGGGCGAGGCCACCTCGACCAACTCGATCGCTTCGATCTTCGCCTGGTCGGCTGGCTTCAAGCACCGCGCCAAGTTGGATGACAACGGTGCGCTGCTCGAGTTTGCCGAGACGCTGGAACGTGTCGTGGTCGAAACCGTCGAGTCGGGCTTCATGACCAAGGACCTGGCCCTGCTGGTCGGCGACCAACAGTCGTGGCTGACGACCGAGGGCT
Source organism: Brevundimonas sp. UBA4553 (assembly GCF_002387245.1). Taxonomy (GTDB): domain Bacteria; phylum Pseudomonadota; class Alphaproteobacteria; order Caulobacterales; family Caulobacteraceae; genus Brevundimonas. The sequence goes on along the minus strand of NZ_DGLD01000022.1, from coordinate 23,923 downwards.
TCCTGGACAAGGTCTCCGAGAACCTGAAGAAGGCCCTGCCGAACATCGGCTAAGGGCTTCTTGTTGGGCCGCAGTCAAAAGGCTCAGCCTTTTCGACCCGACGCGGCCTGACACGCTCAAGCAGAGCGAAGCGCGTTAGCGCAACAAGAATGGGCCCGTCGGAGCGATCCGGCGGGCCTTTTTTGTTTGAGCCCCCTCTTTGCAGCCACCCCGCACGACCCGCTTCGCGTCCCGGAATGACGGCGGTGCGTGTGTCCAAGGGTCAACGACCCTTGAGCCCCTCTTCGAACCATGCCCTTAATGTCGTTGGGGGTTTTCGAGGTCGTGTCGTCACATGTCGCTTACCCGTCGCGTTCGTAAGGCAGGGGAGGGCCGATGAACCAGAAGCTGATCATTCGACTGGGCGGCGCCGCCGTGGCGGTCTTCGTCCTGGCCTACGCCGCCTCGCCCCTGCTGGCGGCGCGCGCGCTGGTGCAGGCGGCCAGGAGCGGCAACGAACAGGCGCTGGAACGCCAGGTCGACTTTCCCGCCTTCCGCGCCAGCCTGAAAGACGAGCTGAGCGCTCGCATGGTGGCCGAGATGCGCAAGGATGACCGTCTGGGCGGTCTGTCGGGCCTGGGCATGCTGCTGGCCCCGACCTTGGTCGGCGGGGCGGTGGACGCCTTCGTCACGCCCCAGGCCATCTCGGCCATGGTGAGGGAGGGCGAGGCGCCCAAGCCCGATCTGGCCAAGGTCGAGCCCGAGGTCGGCCCCAGGCCCGAAAGCAAGAGAGTGCGTCAGTCCTGGGGGTATCGCGACCTCGACACCTTCGCTGTCACCCTGACTCGCGATGATCAGCCGGACGAGCAGGTCTCCCTGCTGATGAAGCGCCGCAACCTGTTCGGCTGGAAGCTGGCGGGGATTGATCTGACCAAGCCGGAATAGCTCATATCCGCTCACCCCCGCGGAGGCGGGGATGAGCGGATTATGGGGATCAGCCAAAGAAAAAGGGCGGCGCATCCGATGCGCCGCCCTTCGTCTTTCAGCCTCTAAGGGCGATCAGCCCTTCAGCGCAGCCCGTACAGCCTCCAGGCCGGCCTCGGCCTTGGACCCGTCAGGCGCGCCGCCCTGGGCGAAGTCGGGCTTGCCGCCCGCCCCCTTGCCGCCCATGGCGATGACGGCGTCGCGGGCCAGGTCGGCCGCGTTCACCTTGCCGGCCATGTCCGGCGTTGCGGCGACCGTGATGGCCGCCTTGCCGTCGACGACGCCGACCAGGGCGACGACGCCCGAGCCGATCTGCTTCTTGAAGTCCTCGGCCACGCCGCGCAGGCCCTTGCCGTCCACGCCGTCGAGGACGCGGGCGATCAGGGTCACGCCGTTGATGGCTTCCGGAGCCGCGTTGGCGCCTGCGCCGCCGCCCAGGGCCAGTTGCTTCTTCAGGTCGGCGACCTGCTTCTCCAACGCCTTGCGTTCCGCGCTCAGGGCCTCGACCCGGGCCGGGACGTCGGCGGTCTGGATCTTGAAGCTTTGGGCCAGTTGGCGGGCGACGTTGGCCTGATCCAGCAGGAAGCGGCGGGCCGCGTCGCCGGTCAGGGCCTCGATGCGGCGGACGCCGGCGGCGACGCCGCCTTCCGACACGATCTTGAACAGGGCGATGTCGCCGGTGCGGTGGACGTGGGTGCCGCCGCACAGTTCGACCGAATAGGCGCCCTCGCCGGACAGGGCGTGGCCGAGGGTCAGGACGCGGACCTCGTCGCCGTACTTCTCGCCGAACAGGGCCACGGCGCCGGCCTCGATGGCGGCTTCCGGGTTCATCAGCTCGGTCGTGGTCGGGATGTTCTGGCGGATGACCGCGTTCACCTCGTCCTCGATGCGGGCCAGTTCATCCTCGGTCAGCGGGGCGTTGTGGCTGAAGTCGAAGCGCATGCGCTCGGCGTCGACCATCTGGCCCTTCTGAGCGACGTGCGGGCCGAGCACGTTCTTCAGTGCGGCGTGCAGCAGGTGGGCGGCCGAGTGGTTGGCGCGGGTGGTCGGACGCGAGCCCGGCTCTACCGTGGCCGTCACCGTGGCGCCGACCGTCAGGGCCGCGCCCTGGGCCACCTGGACCGTGTGAACGAAGAGGTCGGCATGCTTCTTGGTGTCCAGCACCCGGCCTTCGCCGTTGGCCCAGACGAAGCCGCCCTTGTCGCCGGCCTGACCGCCGCCTTCGCCGTAGAAGGGCGTCTGGTTCAGGACCACCTCGACCACGTCGCCGGCCTCGGCGGCGTCGACCGCCGCGCCGTCCTTGAGGATGGCGACGACCTGGCCTTCACCGGTTTCCGACTCATAGCCGGTGAACTGGGTCACGCCGTGCTGGTCGCGAAGGGCCAGCCAGGCGCCGGCCGAGGCCGTCTGGCCCGAGCCGGTCCAGTGTTCGCGCGACCGGGCGCGCTGCTCTTCCATGGCGCTTTCGAAGCCGTCGACATTGACCGAGAAGCCGCGACGGCGGGCCTCGTCCTGCGTCAGGTCCAGCGGGAAGCCATAGGTGTCGTAGAGGGTGAAGGCCGTCTGGCCGTCCAGCATGTCGCCGGCCTTGAAGTCGCTGGTCGCCTGATCGAACAGGTTCATGCCGCGGCCGAGCGTGGTGCGGAAGCGGATCTCTTCCTGCTTCAGCGTGTCCTCGATGAAGGCCTGGGCGCGGCCCAGCTCGGGATAGGCCTCGCCCATCTCCTGCACCAGGGTCGGCACCAGGCGGTGCATCAGCGGGTCGGCCGCGCCCAGCAGGTGGGCGTGGCGCATGGCGCGACGCATGATGCGGCGCAGAACATAGCCCCGGCCTTCGTTCGAAGGGGTCACGCCGTCGGCGATCAGGAAGGCGGTTGAACGCAGGTGGTCGGCGATGACGCGGTGCGACGGGGCGCGTTCGCCCTCGGCCTTCGTGCTGGTCAGTTCTTCAGAGGCGTTGATCAGGCTCTTGAACAGGTCGACTTCATAGTTGGAGTGGACGCCTTGCAGGACGGCGGCGACGCGCTCGAGACCCATGCCGGTGTCGACGCTGGGCTTGGGAAGGTCGCGAACGATCTGATCGTTCTCCTTCTCGTACTGCATGAAGACGTTGTTCCAGATCTCCACGAAGCGGTCGCCGTCCTCATCGGGGCTTCCCGGAGGGCCGCCGAAGATGTGGTCGCCGTGGTCGTAGAAGATCTCGGTGCAGGGGCCGCACGGGCCGCTGTCGCCCATGGCCCAGAAGTTGTCGGCGGTGGGGATACGGATGATCTTCTCGTCGGCGAAGCCGGTGACCTTCTTCCAGATGTCGAAGGCTTCGTCGTCGGTGTGATAGACGGTGACCAGCAGGCGGGCGGGATCAAGACCGAACTCCTTGGTCAGCAGGCCCCAGGCGCTCTCGATGGCGTGGTCCTTGAAGTAGTCGCCGAACGAGAAGTTGCCCAGCATTTCAAAGAAGGTGTGGTGACGCGCGGTATAGCCGACGTTGTCCAGATCGTTGTGCTTGCCGCCGGCGCGCACGCATTTCTGCGAGCTGGTGGCGCGCTTGTAAGGCGGGGTAGCGGCGCCGGTGAAGTAGTCCTTGAACGGCACCATGCCTGCGTTGACGAACAGCAGGGTCGGGTCGTTCTGCGGCACCAGCGGAGCCGACTGCACCTTCTCGTGGCCGTCGGCCGCGAAGTAGTCGAGGAAGGTGGAGCGGATCTGTTTCAGGCTGGTCATGGCGTATCGCTCTAAGGAATTCGGGCGCGCGGGGAGAATGTCGGAACGGGCGTCATATAGGGATTTTGCGCCGAACGCATCACTGGCGCGTGATCGGAGCCGCAGGCGCGCGCTTTTCCGGCCCGGCGGGCTCTAATCGTGCAGCCGCCGTGGCGCGACGATGAGGCCGTCCGCATCGGCGTAGAGCCAGTCACCGGGGGTGAAGATGACGCTGCCGAAGCTGGTGGGGATGTCGATCTCGCCGATGGCGTCGCGGTCGGCGCGGAGGGGAATGGTTCCCGCAGCCTTGATGCCAACGTCCATGGTGTCGATCACGCCGCTGTCGCGGATTGCGCCGAAGACGACGAGGCCGGCCCAGCCGTTGTCGATGGCCAGCCTGGCCAGATTGTCGCCGACCAGGGCGCGCTTCAGCGAGCCGCCGCCGTTTACCACCAGAACCGCGCCCTGACCGGGCCGCTCCAGCGTCTGGCGGACCAGGGCGTTGTCGTCCAGCACGCTGAGAGTGCGGATCGGGCCGTGGAAGGCGCCGACCTTGCCGAAACTGCGGAACGGGATGTGGCAGACCTTCACCACATCGGGATGGGCGTCGCAGAGGTCGGCGGTGGTGATGGTCATTTAGGCTACCTGTTGGGCGCAACCTGTGGGTGCGGGATGTAATGTGAATTCTGAGAATCGTCGTTATATTGACGTGCCTGAAAATATCTTCAGGCCTGATTTCAGGGAGACCAGATATGCGTACCATAGCCAAGTTGGCTGTCGCTGGCATCTTGTTGGCAGCGACCGCATCACCGGCCGCAGCGTTCAGGCCGCCGCTCTATGTGTATTCCTACACCTACTATTCCGACGCTTCGAAAACGACGGTCGTGGGGTACTCCAACGATATCTGCTGGGAATTTGAAGGCCGTGTGTGGGTGCAAACCTTCCAGCACCAAACACTTTATTACACGGCCGAGATTAGCCACGAGTGCCGGGTTGGTGGCCCTCTTTAGAAAGTCGATACGTCAGAGGTATGTACCTCGCACAAAAAAAGGCCCGCCCGAGATGCTCGGGCGGGCCGGCTCCGTCCGACCGGCCCCGCGGGGTCGGTAGGCGGGTCGCGGGACGACGGACGGAAGCTCTAGCGGAGCGGCTGGATCAGCCCTCCATATCCTGACCTTCATCGGGTTCGGGCGCGCCCAGCATGTCGTCGGCGATCTTGGCCGTGGACTGACGCACGGCCTTCTCGATGGCGAGGGCCATGTCGGGATTGTTCTTGAGGAACTCCTTGGCGTTCTCGCGGCCCTGACCGATGCGGGTGGAGTCGTAGGAGAACCAGGAGCCGGACTTCTCGATGATGTTGGCCTTGACCCCCAGATCGATGATCTCGCCGATCTTGGAGATGCCCTCGCCGTACATGATGTCGAAAATGACCTCGCGGAACGGCGGGGCGACCTTGTTCTTGACCACCTTGACGCGGGTGGTGTTGCCGACGACCTCGTCGCGGTTCTTGATCGCGCCGGTGCGGCGGATGTCGAGACGGACCGAGGCGTAGAACTTCAGCGCATTGCCGCCCGTCGTCGTTTCCGGCGAGCCGTACATGACGCCGATCTTGTGGCGGATCTGGTTGATGAAGAGGACGATGCACTTCGACTTGGAGATCGAGGCCGTCAGCTTGCGCAGGGCCTGCGACATCAGACGAGCCTGCAGGCCGGGCAGGCTGTCGCCCATCTCGCCTTCGATTTCAGCGCGCGGGGTCAGGGCGGCGACCGAGTCGATGACCACGATGTCCACGGCGCCCGAACGCACCAGGGTGTCGACGATCTCCAGCGCCTGTTCGCCCGTGTCGGGCTGCGACACCAGCAGGTCGTCCAGATTGACGCCCAGCTTTTGAGCATAGACCGGGTCGAGCGCGTGCTCGGCGTCGACGAAGGCGGCCACGCCGCCCTTTTTCTGGACCTCGGCCACGGTGTGCAGGGCGAGGGTCGTCTTGCCGGACGATTCCGGGCCGAACACCTCGATCACCCGCCCGACCGGCAGGCCGCCGATGCCGAGCGCCATGTCCAGGCCCAGCGAGCCGGTCGAGACGCTCTCGATTTCATTCACCTGCCCGGCCTTGCCGAGCTTCATCACCGAGCCCTTGCCGAAGGCGCGGTCGATCTGCGCGATCGCCGCCTCCAGAGCGCGTTGCTTTTCACCGTCTTCTTTACCCACGAGCTTCAATGCCGCCTGTGCCATTGGTTTTCTCTCCCTTGCCATGATTCCATTCTGGGCTTTGGGAGAGACCCGCCAGGACCCGCTCCCTCTGTTAGACGGACTATGTGCATGGTTTGTTCTGGTTCACAAGATGTTCTCATTTGTCGAGCGAGAACAAAATAAGACCTACGACCGTTTCTGACGTGATCTTCGCCCGGTCCAGAAGGGCCTAGTGTCGTGGAAACGCCCGCAGGCCTTGATCGCGGCGGTCAGCAGGGCGGCTTCGTCGCGTTCGCGCCGACCAATGACCCGCCCGGCGGTGAAGGCGATTTCGGGGTCGCCGAGAGCAGCTTCGCCGGGGATTTTGTCGCGCGCCACGGCCAGATCGTTCAGCGCGCCGAGCGTATCCTGCAGCCGTTCCAGCGCCTTCAGATAGCGGGGGCGACGCCGACTGGCGGGAAACAGGTCGGCGAAGAACTCGGCGGCGTAGCGCAGGCGCTTGGCGCGGATGCGCAGATGGTGGCGGGCGTCCGCGTCCAGTTCGGTCAGGTCGCGCGCGCGATGTTCGACCTGACGGTGCAGTCGGTCGAGGGCCTCGGCCGCGAAGGGCGCGACCGGCTCGTCGGGCAGGGGCGCCGTTTCGATCCAGGCGGTCGTCTCCAGCATCAGCAGGGCGTAGCGGGGAGAGGCGATGGCCGCCAGGACGCGGTCATAGGCCCGTCCTCGAGCGGTCAGCAGATGACGGCCCAGAGCCGCCAGTCCCGGCGATGGGGCCTCCAGCGCGGTTGGGTGGAAGACATCGCGGATGAAGACGTCCAGGTCGCGGGCGGCGTCGGCTTCCTGCGCGAGCCATTTCAGTTCGGTCTCGACGCCTTGGCGCTCGGGCTCGGCCAGCAGGGGCTTGAACACGCCGATGGCGGCGCGCAGGCGGCGCAGGCCCACGCGCATCTGGTGCACGGCCTCGGGGCGGCGCACGACCCGAAGCAGTTCGGCGTTGGCCGAGACCTGGGCCAGACAGGCCATGGCGATGTGGCGGAAGGCCTCGCCGGTCGTGGCGTCAGGCGACAGGGGCATGGCGACGGCACGGCGCGGGCTGCGGTTTTCGCCTTCAGCCAGACGCCAGCCGCGTTCGGACTTGCTCTCGAACACCGGGACGATGGCCAAGTCGCGCGCCAGCCGTCGGGCGAGGGCGAACAGGGCGGCGGGCGGGCCGGATTTTAGTTCCAGCTCCAGTTCGTAGATGGGGTCGCGGCGGTCCCCAGCCGTCAGTTCGCCGGCGTCGAAGGCGACCTCGATCCGGGCGCCGTCCTGTTCGACCATACGGATGCGGCGGACCACGGTCGCGGCGAAGCGGGGCGACAGGTCGCGGCGGCGGCCCTTCAGCCGCTTGTGCGCGGGCGTGGACTTGAGCGCGGCGAGTTCCAGGGCCTCCGAGGGAACAGGGACCTCCCATTCGTCGCGCGCGGTCTGGCCGGGGGCGGACTGGCGCTTCAGGGTCTGGACAAAGCCGCCCAGCGTGGCGCGGACCCGCAGGCTGCACCCGGCGGCGCGCAGGACGCCGTCCGGGGTGTCGAAATAGACCGAGCGCAGGGACTGGCTGGTCTGTGGCCCCTGCAACGCCGGGTGCCCCGACAGGCGCACGACCGCGCCCGGCCCGAGGCGGAACTTCAGCTCGGTTTCGGTCGCGGGCGAAGCCATGAGGCCATTCTAGGCCTCTCGCCGTCGTCCCGGAAGCGGCGAAGCTCGTGGGCGATCCTCCCCCGTGAAGCGAGGAGGATTGAAGCGTTCAGCCCCGCGCCACCTGGAAGCCGGCGAAGGACTGGCTGACCGGCATCAGCTCCAGGGCGTTGATGTTCAGGTGCGCAGGCAGGCTGGCGACCCAGAACAGGGTCTCGGCGATGTCTTCGCCGGTCATGGGCTGGGCGCCGCCGTAGAGGGCGTCGGAGGCGGCCTGATCGCCGCTGGTGCGGACCAGGGTGAATTCGGTTTCGGTCATGCCGGGTTCGATGGAGGTGACGCGCACCCCCGTGCCGTGCAGGTCCGACCGCAGGCCCAGCGAGAACTGGCGCACGAAGGCCTTGGTGCCGCCATAGGCGTTGCCGCCCTTGTAGGGGTAGCTGGCGGCGACCGAGCTGATGTTCAGGATGGCGCCCTTGCGCGCGATCAGGCGCGGAAGCAGGCGCCGGGTAATGGTGACCAGACCGGTGATGTTGGTGTCGATCATCTGACGCCACTGATCCAGATCGGCGTCCTGAGCGGCGGCCGTGCCCAGCGCCAGACCGGCGTTGTTGATCAGGACGTCGATGTCGCGGAAACCCTCGGGCAGGGCGTCCAGGGCGGCGTCGATGGCGGTCTCGTCGCGGATGTCGAAGGCGATGGGGTGAACCACGTCCGCGCCCAGTTCGGCGACCAGTTCGTCCAGACGCTCGGCGCGGCGGCCGGTGGCGATGATCTTCCAGCCGGCGGAGGCGAAGCGGCGCGCCGCGGCTTGGCCGATGCCCGCCGTGGCGCCGGTGATGAGGACGGTTCCGCTCATGGTCTGCTCCTGTTCGCTGTCGCCGGTTGTCTAGCGCCGCTGTGGCCCGGTCTCCAACACGAAACGGCCGACGCCCTCTTCAGGAACGCCGGCCGCTTGCTCCGGGGAGAGGCGGTGGGGTCGTCAGGCGGCCCGGTTCTTCACCAGGTCGTCGACGACCGAAGGGTCGGCCAGGGTCGAGGTGTCGCCCAGGGCGCCGATCTCGTTCTCGGCGATCTTGCGGAGGATGCGCCGCATGATCTTGCCCGAGCGGGTCTTGGGCAGGCCCGGCGCCCACTGGATCACGTCAGGGGCGGCGATGGGGCCGATCTCCTCGCGCACCTGGGCGACCAGGGCCTTGCGCAGGTCGTCGGTGGCCTCGACCCCCTTGTTCAGGGTGACGTAGGCGTAGATGCCCTGACCCTTGATGTCGTGGGGGAAGCCGACGACGGCGGCCTCGGCCACGTCGTCGTGCAGGACCAGGGCGCTTTCGACCTCGGCCGTGCCCATGCGGTGACCCGAGACGTTGATGACGTCATCGACCCGGCCGGTGATCCAGTAGTAGCCGTCGGCGTCGCGACGGCAGCCGTCGCCGGTGAAATACTTGCCCGGATAGGTCGAGAAATAGGTGTCGAAGAAGCGCTGGTGATCGCCATAGACCGTGCGCATCTGGCCCGGCCAGCTGTCGGTGATGCAAAGGTTACCCTCGGTCGCGCCGTCCAGCACGCCGCCTTCCGCATCCACGATCTGCAGCTCGACGCCGGGCAGGGGCTTCGTCGCCGAGCCGGGCTTGAGGTCGGTGGCGCCGGGCAGGGGCGAGATCAGGACGCCGCCGGTTTCCGTCTGCCACCAGGTGTCGACGATGGGCAGGCGGCTGTCGCCCACCACCTCATGATACCAGCGCCAGGCCTCGGGGTTGATCGGCTCGCCGACCGTGCCCAGCAGGCGCAGGGACTGGCGGCTGGTCGCCCTCACCGGGGCGTCGCCTTCGCGCATCAGCGAGCGCAGGGCGGTGGGGGCGGTGTAGAAGATCTCGACCTTGTGCTTGTCTATGACCTGCCAGAAACGGCTGACGGTCGGATAGTTGGGCACGCCCTCGAACAACAGGGTCGTGGCCCCGTTGGCCAGGGGGCCGTAGACGCCATAGGAGTGGCCGGTCACCCAGCCCACGTCGGCGGTGCACCAGAAGACCTCGCCGGGGCGGTAATCGAAGACCAGTTCGTGGGTGTAGCTGGCCCAGAACAGATAGCCGCCCGTGGTGTGCAGCACGCCCTTGGGCTTTCCGGTCGAGCCCGAGGTGTAGAGGATGAAGAGCGGGTCTTCGGCCTGCATCGGCTCCGGGTGGCAATGGGTCGTGACCTTGGCGGCCTCGGTCTCATAGTCGCGATCGCGGCCTTCGACGAAGCCCACGTCCGCGCCGGTGTGGCGGATCAGCAGGACGCCGTCGACGCCCGAGACCTTCTCCAGGGCCTTATCGACATTAGCCTTCAGCGGAACCTTCTTGCCGCCACGGCAGCCCTCGTCGGCGGTGATGACGAAGGTCGAGCCGCAGTCCTCGATGCGCCCGGCGATGCTGTCGGGCGAGAAGCCGCCGAAGATGACCGAGTGGACCGCTCCGATGCGGGCGCAGGCCAGCATGGCGTAGGCGGCCTCGGGGATCATCGGCAGATAGATGGTGACGCGGTCGCCTTTGCGGACGCCGTTGGCCTTGAGCACATTGGCCATGCGGCAGACGCGCTCATGCAACTGGCCGTAGGTGACGTGCTCGCTGTCGGTCGGCTCGTCGCCTTCCCAGATGATGGCGACATCGTTTTCGCGATGCGGCAGGTGGCGGTCGATGCAGTTGGCCGAGACGTTGAGCACCCCGTCCTCGAACCAGCGGATGCGGAAGTCGGCCTTGTCGAAGCTGACGTCCTTGATCTTCGACGGGAAGGTCATCCAGTCGAGGCGTCTGGCCTGCTCGCCCCAATAGGAGTCTGGGGTGTCACGCGCCGCGATCCGGGCCGCGTCATAGCCGGCGCGGTCCATGTGGGCGCGAGCGGCCAGGTCGGCGGAGACGGGATAGAGTTCCGGATCAGACACGCGCGCTTTCCTCCAGTTTCTTGCTCTTAGAAGCCGTATTTGGCGAACAGGATCAGACGGGTCATGTCGCCGTCGAGCCCGGACTCCAGCTTGCGGTCAGCGAACATCAGTTCGGCGCCGAGATCAAACGCCGTGACCGGCGACCAGATCAGGTTGGCGTGCAGGCTCTGGGCCGAGCGGTTGGCGCCCGTTCCGGTCAGCAGGACGTCGTTGTCCACCTTCTGCGCCGACCAGATCAGGCTGGAGCGCCAGCCCGGCGTCCAGACGTGGCGGTAGGCGGCGAAGCCTGCGATCACCCCAATGGCGTCCAGTTCGCCCGAGGCGTCCACGACGGCGTCGTTGGAGAAGTTCAGCCCTAGGTATCGGCCCACGCCTTCGCCGCCCGAGAGCATGAAGCGCAGGTCGTCCTGCGCCCCGACCTTGATCTTGGCCGAGGCGGACAGGCCCCAGCCGGTCGCCGTGCCGTCGATGTTGGTGGCCGGGTTCTGATACTTCAGCTGACGCAGCAGGCCGGCGAACTGAACATCGCCCCAGGGGCGGCTGAGGGCGTAGCGCGCCGTCAGGTCGGGCAGGCTGTTGTCGTCGGCGATGATCCTGGCGCCGCCGCCGAACGGCGTCACCGTGGTTTCGGGATTCTCGACGGCGATGGAGAAGGGGCCGCGCGTATAGCGGACCTGCACCTGGCGGGCGAAGACCGTGCCTTCGGCGGCGCCGACGAAGTCCGCCGATTCCGGCAGGACGGCGGTGTTCTGGAAGTTGGTCCACTCCTGGCCGATCAGCCAGTTGTCGATGGTGACGAAGGCGCGGCGCAGGGCCAGGTTGGAGGCGCTGGTGACGCGCTGATCGCCGGCGCCGGGCAGGCTCTCGAAGTCCATCTCCAGCCGGGTGCCGATCTTGCGGCCGCCGACCAGACCGTCGGTGGTCAGCCAGAAGCGGGTCTGGCGGGCGTTGAAGTCGGTGGCCGTGTCCTCGCTGGCCCCGCCGACCGGGATCGAGCCGGGCACGTGGTAGTCGCGCAGCAGGTCGCCGTTGGCCGGGTCGCCGTCGGAATAGCTGGAGACCATGGCGTCGGCCTTGATGAAGCCGCCGAACTTGACCGTGTGGTCGCCGATGCGGAAGCCCTCTTCACGCGTCGCGGTCGACACCGGCGTCGGCGCGGGCGAGGCCGCGGCCGGCCGGGTCTCCAGTCGGATGATGTCCTGGGCCATGGCCTGGGACTGAGCCGTCTGCTGGCTACGGGCGGCCGCGACCTCGGATTTCAGGCTGTTCAGTTCGGCTTCGAGCTGGGCGATGCGGGCCTCGAGCGCCGCATTGGCGTCCTGCGCCAGAACGGCGCCGGGGGCGAACAACAGCGCAGCCGCAGCGGCGCCGCCGAGCAGGCGGTATCTTCCCATGTCATCTTCCTCCCGGGTGCGTCTGATGCGAACCTTGAGCGGCCAGCATTCCGCGCGGGGGCGGTATGCGGCCATTAGCCATTGGTCTAGTTTCGACCAAAGTCGAGGCGCGGCATGGTGTCGTCACAGCGCGGCCTCGACCCGAAAAAGAACCGCGCGCGGGAAGGATTTTCATGGATCGCATCGTCGTCGCCGACGACCACCCTCTGTTTCGGGCGGCGCTGAGATCGGCCGTTGAAAAGGCCGCGCCCGGCGCCGTGATTGCGGAATGCGCCAGTCTGGCCGAGGTTCTGGCTGCGCTGGGCGAGGGCGCGACCGATCTGCTGCTGCTCGACCTGAAACTGTCGGACAGCGATGGCATGGGGGGGCTGACCCGCATCCGCGCCGACCACCCGGCGGTGCCGGTGGCCGTGGTCTCGGCCAGCGAGGAGCCGCCAACCGTGCGCCGCGCCCTGACCCTGGGCGCCGCTGGCTTCATCCCCAAGTCCGCCGCCCTGCCGGTCATGGTCGAGGCCATAGCCGCCATCCTGTCCGGCGACAGCTGGGCCCCCGACGTGGGCGAGCCGGGGGCCGAGGAAGGCGACCTGGAAGCCCGCATCGCCAGCCTGACCCCGTCGCAGCTGCGCATCCTCGAAGGCCTGCGCGCCGGCCGGCTGAACAAGCAGATCGCCTTCGACCTCGGCGTCACCGAGGCCACGATCAAGGCCCACCTGACCAGCGTCTTCCGCAAGCTGGGGGTGCACAACCGGACGCAGGCGGTGATTCTGGCGCAGTCGATCGATCTCTGAATCCCTCCTCCCACAAGGGGAGAGGGAAGAGACTAACTCGACAGAAACGCCTTCAGCGCCGCCGGTTTGACCGGCTTGGGCAGCAGGATGGCGCCAGCCGCCGTCGCGGTCTCCTTCAGGCCCTCGCGCGTGTCCGCGGTGACCAGGCCGATGCGGCGCAGACCGCGCGCCCGCAGGGCGTCCACCACCGTCAGTCCGTCCGCCCCGTCGCCCAGATGCAGATCCACCAGCGCAGCGTCGAACGGTCCCTGAGCCGCGATCCCGTCGGGGACCGACCGCGCCGTCGTCGTCTGCGCGCCCCAGCGGCTCAAGAGAGCGGTCAGGGCGTCGAGGATGGCGGGCTCGTTGTCCACGCACAGGACCCGCAGGCCCGCCAGCGGCAGTCGGGCGTCGCCGTCGACCGGGGCGACCGAAACCGTCTGGGGAGCGGCGCGCGGCGCGCTGACGCGGAAGGTGGTCCCGCGTCCGACCCGCGACGCCATGGACAGCGGATGGCGCAGTAGGTCAGACAGCTTCTGCACGATGGCCAGACCCAAGCCTGCACCGGGCTCGTCCACCGGCGCGCCGGGCAGGCGCACGAACTCGCCGAAGACGCTCTGGTGATCATCGTCGGGTATCCCGCGCCCGGTGTCGCAGACCAGCATCTGCACCGTCTCGCCGTCGCGTCGGGCGCCGACCAGAACCCGACCGTGGTCAGTGTAGCGGATGGCGTTGGCGGTCAGGTTCTGCAGCATGGAGCGCAGCAGGTCGTGGTCGGAGGCGACCCACAGGCCCGACGGCGCGACCGTCAGCCTCAGCCCCTTGGCGCGGGCCATGGGGGCGAACTCGCGGCGCAGCTCGGCGAACAGGGCGTCCAGCGACAGGGGGGCCACGGCGGGCTGCACCCCGCCCGCCTCAAGCTTCGACAGATTGAGCAGGGCGGTCAGCAGGCGGTGGGCGCTGTCGATCGAGCGGTCGGCGTTGGTGGCCAGGCCGCGCCCGGCGGACCCCGGCGCCAGGGACGGTTCCTCCTGCAGCGCGGCGATGAACAGGCGCGCGGCGTGCAGGGGCTGCAACAGGTCGTGACTGGCGGCGGCGAGGAAGCGGGTCTTGGAGGCCGTGGCGTCCTCGGCCAGACGGCGGGCCTCCTCCAGCCGTTCGGTGCGGTCGGCGACGCGGGCCTCCAGCCTTTCGTTGGCCTCTTTCAACTCGCGGGCGGCCCGGCGCAGGGCGGTGATGTCGGTATAGCTTGTGGCGTAGCCGCCGCCCGGGATGGGGGCGCCAGAGGAACGCAGGATGCGACCGTCGGGCTGCTCGCGCTCGTGGTCGTGCGGAATGCGGCGCGACAGGGCTTCGAGGCGCCGTTCGATCCAGGCTTCGATGTCGCCGGCGTCGGCGTCGGTCTCGCCCCGCTCGGCGTTCAGGCGATAGACGGCGGCGATGGGCAGGCCGACGTGGACGAAGCCGACGGGCAGGTCGAACATCTCGACATAGCGCCGGTTCCAGGCGGTCAGACGCAGGTCCTCGTCCACCACGCTGACGCCCTGGTCGATGTTGTCCAGCGTGGTCTGCAGCAGGTCGCGGTTGAACTGGACCGCCTGCGAGGCCTCGTCCAGCATCCGCACCACGTCCTCGGGCGCGCGGCCGCCGGCGGCCAGGGCGGCGGCGATGACGCGTCGGGCCGAGGCGGCCCCGACGGCGCCCGCCAGCATCCGCTCGGCGGCGCGGGCCAGCCCGGCGTCGGCCGGGTCGGCGTCGCGCAGCTTGCGATCCGTTTCGCGGGCCCAGGCGGCGAAGGCGCGCTCGGCCCGCTCGTCGCCGATGAAGCGGGCGACCAGGGCCTTCAGGTCGCCGACCGAGGCCCCGGCCGAGCCGCCGCGCCCCTCCATCCAGTCCGGTCCCAGCCGGTCGACGAAGGCGCGGGCCTGGACCCGGTCGATCAGGCGCGGGCGGCCCAGCTTCGACACCAGGACGAAGACGCCGAGGTTCAGCCCCAGGCTGAGGAAGACCCCTGCGGCGAAGGGATCGGCCAGACCGATCATGGCCGGGACGTTCAGGCCGAAGCCGGGCGCCAGTTGCGGCGCGACCAGCATGACCAGCCAGACCGTCATGCCCACGGCCAGCCCCGCCAGCGCCCCGCGCGCCCGTCCGCCGCGCCACAGCACCGCGCCGAACAGGGAGGGCGCCAGCTGGGCCAGGGCCGCGAAGGAGACCAGCCCCATGGCGGCCAGACCGCGCGACTGATCCATGGCCTGGTAATAGACCCAGGCCATCAGCAGCAGGGCGACGATGGCCACGCGGCGGATGTTCAGAATGGCGCGCGCCATATCGCCGGCGCGTTCGCCCCGCCGCCGTCGCTCGGACGCCAGCAGGGGCAGGATCAGGTTGTTGGACACCATGGCCGACAGGGCCACGGCCTCGACGATGACCATGGCGGTGGCCGCCGAGAAACCGCCCACGAAGACGATGGCCGTCAGGGCCGAATGACCGGCGTTGAGCGGCAGGGCCAGCACCAGCAGGTCGGGATTGACGTGAGGCGCAAACAGACCGCCCGCCGCCACCAGGGGCAGGACCGCCAGGCTGGTCAGCATCAGATAGAGGGGAAAGATCCAGCGGGCGCGCTTCACCTGGGCCGGATCGCCGCCCTCGACGAAGGCGACGTGGAACTGACGCGGCAGGCAGAAGATGGCCAGGGTCGCCACCAGGACGATGGCCCAGAAGCGCCCGTCCAGGTCGGGCCAGTGCGCCAGATCGCCGAGGCTGGCCGCGACGTCCGCCGAGGCCGGGGCGCGCGTCAGAAGGATCAGGGCGAAGACGGCCACGGCCAGCAGGGCCGCCAGCTTGACGATGGACTCGATGCCGATGGCCTGGATCAGGCCGCGGTTGTGTTCGGTCAGGTCCGGCCGCCGGGCGCCGAACAGGATGGCGAAACCGGCCAGCACCCCGGCCATGACCAGCACCGTCAGGCTCTCGGACCCGGCGACCGGCGTGCCTTCGGTCAGCATCTCGCCGGCCATCGACAGGGATTTCAGCTGCAGGGCGATGTAGGGCAGGGAGCCAAGGATCGCGACGGCCGCCACCGCCGCGCCGAGCGCCGGGCTCTTGCCATAGCGCGAGGAGATGAAGTCGGCCATCGAGCCGACGTTCTCGCGCCGGGCCGCCGCCGCGATCCGCTTCCACAGCGGAAACAGGACCGTCACCCCGAGCGCCGGGCCGATATAGATGGGCAGGTATTCCCACGCCGACCGCGCCGCCGTCCCCACTGCTCCGTAGTAGGTCCAGGAGGTGCAGTAGATGGCCAGCGACAGGGCATAGAGCGACGGCCCCAGCGCCCCGCCGCGCGTCTTGATCGACGGCCGTTCGTACCACCAGGCCACCGCGAAGAGCGTGGCCATATAGGCGGCCGTCAGGGCCAGGGTCGCGAGGCTGAACATGACCGACATGTGGGACCGAGCGGCGCCGTGGAACAAGGGAAAAGAAAAGGGGGCGACCCGGTGAACCGGACCGCCCCCGCAGGTTGGCGAACTTTCTGGATCAGGCGTTCAGATCGACGTCCTTGCCTTCCTTGACCAGCAGGAAGCCGAGCACGACGGTCGCGAGCGCCACCACGATCGGATACCAGAGGCCGTAGTAGATGTTGCCCGTGGCCGCGACCATGGCGAAGGCCGTGGTCGGCAGGAAGCCGCCGAACCAGCCGTTGCCGATGTGATAGGGCAGGGACATCGAGGTGTAGCGGATCTTGGTCGGGAACATCTCGACCAGAGCCGCCGCGATCGGCCCGTAGACCATGGTCACGTAGAAGCCGAGGATGAAGAGGATCAGCACCACCATCGGCTTGTTGACCAGGGCGCTGTCGGCCTTGGCGGGATAGCCGGCGGTGGTCAGGGCCTCGCCCAGGCCCGCTTCCCAAGTCTTCTTCTGGGCGGCGAAGTCGGCGGTGGTCATGGCGTCGCCGCGGAAGCTGGGGACGACCGCCTGATCGCCGATGCGGACCTCGGCCACGGTCCCGGCGGGGGCCGCGACATTGGTGTAGGTCACGCCGGCCTTGGCCAGATAGGCCTTGGCCACGTCGCAGGAGTGGTTGAACACGGTCTTGCCCACGGGATCGAACTGCAGATGGCAGTCGGCCGGGTCGGCGTAGACCGTGACGGGGGCCGAAGCGGCCGCCGCCGCCAGACGCGGGTTGGCGGCTTCGGTCAGGGCGTTGAACAGCGGGAAGTAGGTGATCGCCGCCAGCAGGCAGCCGGCCAGGATGATCGGCTTGCGCCCCACCTTGTCCGACAGCCAGCCCCAGAAGATGAAGAAGGGCGAGGCCAGCAGCAGGGCGATGGCCAGCAGGACATAGACCAGGGTGGCGTCGACCCGCAGCACCCGCTCCAGGAAGAAGAGGGCGTAGAACTGGCCCGTGTACCAGATGACCGCCTGACCGGCGGTCAGACCGACCAGGGCGATCAGGACCAGCTTCAGGTTCGGCCACTTCATGAAGCTGTCCTTCAGGGGCGTCGTAGAGCCCTTGCCTTCAGCCTTCATGCGCTTGAACGAGGGGCTCTCGGCCAGCTTCAGGCGGATCCACAGGGAGACGCCGAGCAGCAGGATCGAGACCAGGAAGGGAATGCGCCAGCCCCATGCAGCGAAGGCCTCCTCGCCTACGGCGAAGCGGACGCCCAGGATGACGACCAGGCTGAGCACCAGACCCGCCGTGGCCGTGATCTGGATGAAGGAGGTGTAGAAGCCGCGCTTGCCGTGCGGGGCGTGCTCGGCGACGTAGGTGGCGGCGCCGCCGTATTCACCGCCCAGGGCCAGGCCCTGGATCAGGCGCATCAGCACCAGGATGATCGGCGCGGCGATGCCGATGGCCGCATAGGGCGGCAGCAGGCCGACCACGAAGGTCGACAGACCCATCAGCAGCATGGTGACGAGGAAGGTGTTCTTGCGTCCCCACAGGTCGCCCAGGCGCCCGAAGACGATGGCGCCGAAGGGTCGGACCGCAAAGCCCGCAGCGAAGGCCATCAGGGCGAAGATGTAGCCGGTGGTCTCGTTCACGCCCGAGAAGAACTGGACGGTGATGATCGCGGCCAGCGAGCCGTAGAGATAGAAGTCGTACCATTCGATGACGGTGCCGACGGACGACGCCAGAATCACGAGCCGGTCGTTCTTGTCGACCGTGTGTTCCGCGCCCTCCGCCGCACCTGCGGTGCGGTCGGTCATGGGCAGTCCCTTCCTTTATGGTCGCGTGGCGCGACCGTTTCCTCGCGATCCTGTGCCGGATCGTCGAGGATGAGACTGACAGCAGGGCGGCGGATTTGCAGAGAGCGACTTTGGTCGAACGGCGGCGTCTGTTAGCCGCGCGGGACGTGAAACTTGGACCGACGGGCGTTTCCGTGTTGTCGTGGAGCGTCACAGGGGCCACATGAAGGTTTGACGTCGCCGTCTGGCGACCCGGCGCGAGAGGACATCAATGGCCCGTAAGCCCAACTACAGTTTCGAACGGCAGGAGCGCGAGCGCGCCGAGGCCAAGAAGGCCGAAGCCAAGGCGGCGGCCAAGGCCGCCAAGAAGGCCGCCAAGGCCGCCGGCCTGACAGAAGAAGACGCAGAGCCCTCCGAGGACTGACGGCTTCGGGTCCTTACAGACCCATGCAGACGTATTTCAGCTCGAGGTAGTCCTCGATGCCGTGGCGCGAGCCCTCGCGACCCAGGCCGGATTGCTTGATCCCGCCGAAGGGTGCGACCTCGGTGGAGATCAGGCCGGTGTTGACGCCGATCATTCCGGTCTCCATCGCCTCGGCCACGCGCCAGACCCTGCCCATGTCGCGCGCATAGAAGTAGCCGGCCAGTCCGACCTCGGTGGCGTTGGCCATGGCCAGGCCCTCTTCTTCCGTTTCGAAGCGCACCACCGGCGCAACGGGACCGAAGGTCTCCTCCTTGCAGATCATCATGTCGGACGTGACGCCCGACAGGACCGTGGGCTGGAAGAAGGTTCCGCCCAGAGCGTGACGTTGGCCGCCGGTTATCACGGTCGCCCCTTTGGCCCGGGCGTCGGCGATATGTTCCTCGACCTTCTTGACCGCCTTGGCGTCGATCAGCGGGCCGATCTGCACACCGTCTTCCAATCCATTGCCGACCCTGAGGGCGGCCGTCGCCCTGGCCAGCTTGGCGACGAACTCATCATGCACCGACGACTGGACGTAGAAGCGGTTGGTGCAGACGCAAGTCTGGCCGCTGTTCCTGAACTTGGAGGCCACGGCGCCGGCCACCGCCGCATCGATGTCGGCGTCGTCGAAGACCAGGAAGGGGGCGTTGCCGCCCAGCTCCAGGCTCATCTTCTTTATGGTGTCCGCCGACTGCTGCATCAGCAGGCGGCCGATCTGGGTCGAGCCGGTGAAGCTGATCTTGCGCACGGTCGGGTTGGACGTCAGTTCGCCGCCGATGGCCGAGGCCGAGCCGGTGACTACGTTGAACAGGCCAGGCGGCAGGCCCGCCTCCTCGGCCAGGACCGCCAGGGCCAGGGCCGACAGCGGCGTCTGGCTGGCCGGTTTCAGCACCACGGCGCAGCCCGCCGCCAGCGCCGGGCCGACCTTGCGGGTGATCATGGCGGCCGGGAAGTTCCACGGCGTGATGGCCCCGACCACCCCGACCGGCTGTCGCAGGGTGATCAGCCGCTTGCCGGCGTCATGGGTGGGAATGACCTCGCCATAGGTCCGCTTTCCCTCCTCGGCGAACCATTCGATGAAGCTGGCGGCGTAGGCGATCTCGCCCTTGGCCTCGGTCAGGCTCTTGCCCTGCTCGCGGGTCAGCAGGCGACCCAGGGCCTCCTGTTCCGACATCATCAGATCGAACCAGCGACGCAGAATTCGCGCCCGTTCGCCGGCGGTCTTTGCGGCCCAGGGCTTCATGGAGGCTTCGGCGGCGGCGATGGCGCGGCGGGTCTCGGCGGCGCCCATGTCCGGCGCCGTCGCCAGAACCTCGCCGGTCGCCGGGTCCGTCACCTCGAAGGTGGCGCCGTCGTCGGCGTCGATCCAGCGGCCGTCGATATAGGCCTGATGGCGAAGCAGGCGGGCGGGATCGGACATGAAGCGGCTCCTGATGCGAGAGGAGCCGTCATAACGCGCCGCAAAGCCGGCGGCTGCAAGACGGCGAAACGCCTAGCCGAGCGTCAGCCCCATGCGGACCAGGGAGGACAGGCTGTCGGCCTCCATCTTGGCCATGACCTTGGCGCGGAAGACCTCGACGGTGCGCGGGCTGATGTCCAGGTCCAGGGCGATGGCCTTGTTCGAATGGCCATGGATCAGGGCGTCGAAGACCTGACGCTCGCGCGGGGTCAGGCGGGTCAGGCGCTGCTCGGCGGCGACACGGGCGGCCTGCTCGTGACCGACATGGTTCAGCCGGGCCAGGCAGCCGCGCACGGTCTCGATCAGGCGACGCGGATCGAAGGGCTTTTCGATGAAATCGACGATGCCGGCCTTCATCATCTGCACCGCCATGGGCACATCGGCGTGGCCGGTGATGACGATGACGGGCCAGGCGTCGCCACGCAGCTGGGCCAGGCGGCGGACGACTTCGTCGCCCTCCATGTCCGGCATGCGCACGTCGGTGATGACGCAGGCGGTGGCGTCGTCGGGCAGGGCGTTGAAGAAATCGATGGCGCTGGAGAAGCCCCGCGCGCGAATTCCCTCGCCGCGCAGCAACATCAGGAGAGAGTCGCGTACGGCGGCGTCGTCGTCGATGATGAAGACGGAATGGAGGCTCATGCGTTCTCGACGCTCGTTTCGCGATTGAGGGTGAAGGAGAAGGCGGCGCCCCCCAGCGCGCTTCTCGAGACTTGCAGTCGACCGCCGTGGCTTTCGACGATGGTGCGGGTGACGGACAGGCCCAGGCCCATGCCGCCGGACTTGGTGGTGGTCAGCGGCTGGAAGATGCGTTCGATCTGGTCGTCGGGGATGCCGGGGCCGTTGTCCTCGACGCTGATGCGATAGTGGGTGTCTGAAACCGGGCGGCCGACGATGACGACCTCGGGCGCCGCGAGGTCGCCGACGGCCTCCACGGCGTTCCGGGTCAGGTTGACCATGGCCTGCTGGAACTGGATGCGTTCGGCCTGCACCTGATCCTCGCCGGCGGCGACGTCCAGGCGGATGGCGACCCCCTTGCTGGAGCCGATCATGGTCAGGATCGGCCCCAGGTCCTCGACCATGGAGGAGGCGCGCTCGCTGTCCAGCTTGCGGGCTTCCAGCGACAGCAGTTCCCGCATGCGACGGATGATCTTGCCGGCGCGCAGCAGTTGTCCCTTGGCCAGCTCCACGGTGCGCAAGGCGCTGTCGCCCAGGACGCCGGCCTTTTCCATGTCGACCTGACTGGCGTGCAGATAGGTGGCTGCGGCGCTGAGCGGCTGGTTCAGTTCATGGGCCAGGGTGGCGGCCATCTCGCCCAGGGAGTTGAGGCGCCAGACCTTGTTCAACTGGGCGTGCAGTTCGCGCGCCTGGGCGTCGGCGGCGTGCCAGCGGCTGAGATCCGTCAGGCACAGAGCGATATGGGGCCGGCCGTCGGCGTCGGGCGCCAGGCCGTACTGGATGCTCAGGGGAAAGCTGGCGCCGTCGGGGCGCAATCCGGTCCAGTGACCGTCCCGGGCCTCCAGCGCGCCGCCCGGCGCGCCGGCGGCGAGGATGGCCGTCACGTCGAAGCCGGGGGCCATCAAGGCGAACTGTCGCCCCTGGGCCGAGGCTTCCGGCAGATCGAACAGGGCGGCGGCGGCGGGATTGAGGTTCTGTACTGCGCCCCGGGTGTCCAGCGTCACCACCGGCACGAAGGCGAGGGCGGTGTTCAACATGGCGTCCTTGGCCGCCAACTGACGGGACAGATCGCGCGCGCGGCTCTGGACGTCGCGCATGGCCCAGCAGACCTCGGCCAGGATCCAGGACACCGCGGCGAACAGCAGGGCGTTCGTCGCCGCATCCGTCAAACTCTCGCGCGGCACCAGCGTCAGGTTGACCGCTACGGACAGGGCGACGGCCAGGGCCGTGGCGGTCCGATGCGCCAGCAGGGCCGTGATCATCACGGCCGGGATCATCGGCAGATAGTAGAACTGACCCAGACCTTCCAGCAGGGTTCTCAGCCCCAGAGCCCCAGCCACAGCGACGATCGCCAGCAGTATTCCGCTCCAGCGGCGACGCGATACGGCGCCGGCAAGAGACAGGATGCTATCCATCGCCGATTGAATGGGACGTCTCCTCACGCTTCTGATGGTTGAACGGGGAAGCTGCTGAAGAACAATCTACAGACTCTCGCCGACGCGCGCCTTCTATACACAGGTCACGCGTTTCGCAAATCCGGTGTTAACCATGAGGATCTGCGGCCACGCTTAAGTCTTAATTGATGTCACGCTTTTGTATAGGGGCAAAAAAATGGCAATTACTGCAAAGATGGTTTCTCGCCATTAACGATGATCACTTGGCCACGGTGTCGAGCGACGAAGCCTTGATCTTAAGGTCCGCATTTGTCGGCAATTCTGCCGATGCGGGTTTCTACGTAGCCCGTGATTTACAAAAATCTACGTTTGTTCGGCGAAACAGACCTCACAGTCACCGAGGTAGAAATGCTCGTCCAACAGAGTACCGCTCAGCGCCAGAACGGCGCGGCCATCGTCCCCATGGTCGCCGGCATCGCCGTCGCCCTGGGTGTTTCCAGCGCCGCGCAGGCGCACGCTATCGCCACTCCCGACTTCAGCGTTCAGGTCGGCGTCGCCAGTGAGTATGTCGGCAAGGGCCTGGGCAAGAGCGCCGGCGACCCCAGCGTCAACGGCACGGTCGAAGTCTCCGGCGGAGATTTCTACGCCAACGTCTTCGCTTCGACCGCCAAGCTGTCGCAAGGTTCCGACGCCGAGATCGTCAGCGCCATCGGCTGGCGCCCCGACGCCGCCGGCTTCAAGTTCGATCTTTCGGTGGTGAACCGCGACCTGCCCGGCACCCGCGCCGGCGTGGACGCCAACTTCTGGGAATATCAGGCCGACGCCTCGCGCAAGCTGGGGCCGGTCAATACGCGCCTGCGCGTCAACTATACGCCCGATGGTTTCGCCGCGACCAAGGAAGCCTGGTGGGTCGAGCTGCAGGGCACGGTTTCCGTCGGACCCAAGACCAAGGCCTCTGCGGCGATCGCGGACCGCACGGCGGACGGCGGCGCGGAATACGCGGCCTGGAACGTCGGCGTGAAGCACAAGCTGACCGAGAAGCTGGCGCTGGATGTGCGCTGGTACGACACCGACAGCCACGCCTTGGGCGAGAACTACGACGGCCGCCTGGTGGGCGCGCTGACGTTCGCGCTCTGAGCCGATTGAACAGAAAGTTCCGGGGGAAAGACCAATGAACATGTTGAGCGATCTGAAGATCGAAAGAAAACTGATGGCGGCCTTCGCGGTCGTCATCCTGGCCATCGTCGCCATGGGCGCGACCGTGTTCATGCAGATCAGCGCGCTGGAAAACGCGCGCATGGACCGCGTTCGCGCGTCGGCCGTGCAGCGCGAGGCGGAGGCCGCCAAGTTCTATCTGGCGCGTCAGGAAAGCAGCTATCGCGGCTTCCTGCTGTCGCGGGACGGCTACTATCTGGAGCGCCTGACCGCGCACCGCGAGAACTTCGACAAGAGCCTGGACCGGATCGCGCAACTGGATCGCACCAGCGAGGATGAAGTCCGCGCCGCCCGCGCCGCCGCCGACGACTGGGCCAAGAACGTCGTCGAGGCCGGCCGCGTCCTGGTGGCCCAGCCGGCGACCTACGCCGAGGCCCTGGCCATGGTCGGCCGTGAAGGCTCGGCGGACAAGTATATCAGCCCGGCCGAAGACGCCCTGGAGACCCTGGTCGACGAGAAGGCGCAGCAGAGCCGCGTCTATGGCGAGATCCAGGACTCGGTCGCCAAGTCGGTGCGCATGGTGCTGATCGGCGGCGTGGTCCTGGCCCTGATCATCTCGGCGGCCATGGCCTTCCTGCTGACCAACCTGCTCGGCAAGCCCCTGCTGTCGATGACCTCGGCCATGCGTCGCCTGGCCGGCGGCGACACCTCGATCATCGTCCCGGCCGTGGGCCGCAAGGACGAGGTCGGCCAGATGGCCTCGGCGGTCGTGGCCTTCAAGGACGCCGCCATCGCCAACGCTCGCCTTGAAGCCGAGGCTGTGGCGCAGCGTCAGGCGACCGAGGACGAGCGCGCCCGCGTCGAGGCCGAGAAGGCCCGCACGGCCGAAGAAGACCGCGTGGCCATCACGGCCTTGGGTCAGGGCCTCCAGGCCATGGCCGGCGGCGACCTGACCCATCGCATGACGGTGCAGGTC
>NZ_DGLD01000019.1:512367-512533 GCF_002387245.1 Brevundimonas sp. UBA4553 | reverse complement strand
GCCGTGGTCACGCGGATATCCACCGTACCCGTGCCAGCCGGGGCCGTCGCCGTGATCTGGGTCGCACTATTGACCGTAAAGCCGCTCGCCGCCGTTGCCCCGAAGGTCACTGCCGTGGCGCCCGAGAAGTTGGTTCCGCTGATGATCACGGACGTACCGCCTGCGG
>NZ_DGLD01000019.1:0-512115 GCF_002387245.1 Brevundimonas sp. UBA4553 | reverse complement strand
GGTCACGCGGATATCCACCGTGCCCGTCCCGGCCGGAGCCGTCGCCGTGATCTGGGTCGCGCTGTTGACCGTAAAGCCGGTCGCCGGCGTCTCCCCGAAATTCACCGCCGTCGCACCCGAGAGGTTGGCGCCGGTGATGATCACGCTCGTGCCACCCGTGGCCGGACCTGCTGTCGGCGAAATCGAACTCACCGTCGGGGCCGTCACATAGGTGAACTGATCAGCGACCGAGGTCGCGCTGGTCCCGCCGGTGGTCGTGACGCGCACGTCTACCGTCCCAAAGCCAGCAGGCGCCGTCGCCGTGATTTGAGTCGCACTGTCGACCGTAAAGCCGGTTGCCACCGTCACTCCGAACCTCACCGCTGCCGCGCCCGTGAAATCTGTCCCGGTGATGGTGACAGTCGTGCCGCCCGTGGACGGACCCGCCGTCGGCGAGATCGAGTTCACGACCGGCCTCATCACATAGGTGTACTGGGCCGCCGCCGAGGTCTCGCTGGTTCCACCCGCCGTGGTAACGCGCACGTCCACCGTCCCCGCTCCAGCCGGAGCCGTCGCCGTGATCTGGGTCGCGCTGTTGACCACAAAACTGGTCGCCGCTGTCGTCCCGAAGCTCACCGCCGTCGCGTTCGAGAAGTTCGTCCCGGTGATGACCACGCTCGTGGCGCCGGAGGCCGGGCCCGTCATCCGCGAGAGCGACGTCACAGTCGGCGCAGGCGTATAGGTGAAGTACCTCCCACTGGTCCCATCCGGCGTCGTGACGAGCACGGTCACCAGCCCCGTCCCGGCCGGTGCGATCGCCGTGATCTGGGTGTCGCTATTGACCGTGAAGGCGGTCGCGGCCGTCTCCCCGAAGGTCACCGCCGTCGCGCCCGAGAAATGTTTCCCCGTGAGCGTCACGGTCGTGCCGCCCGACGTCGGCCCCGCCGCCGGCGAAATCGACGCCACCTTTGGCTCCGGCGGCATGACGAGCCAAGTGTAGGCGCGCTCTCCCGAAGAAGGCCCCGATGAACTGTCGGTAGCACGAATGGTGAAGTTGAACGTTCCGGAAACGCTCGGCGTGCCCGAGACCGCGCCGCCGGCGGACATCGTGATACCGGCTGGCAAGCTCCCCTCTGTCACCGCAAAAGTGGTGGGAGCAGTCGCATTACCCGCCGACAACCAGTTGTTGTAGGTCGAATCCATTCGCCCGGGCACGAAGGTCGATGGAAAAATGTTGAGGGTCGGTTCCGCCACGATCAAGCTATAGGCTTGGCTGGCGGAATAGGGCGCGCCAGCTCCCGTCGAACTGTCGGTCGCGGTAACGGTAAAGTCGTACGTCCCGGTCTCCGTCGGCTTGCCTGACAAGGTCCCGTGCGCATCCAACGACAGGCCTGCCGGCAGGGCGCCCTCTGTGATGGCATAGTTAAAAGGCGCAACGCCGCCGGACGCGCTGAGCGTCTCGGCATAGGTTAGGCCTACCCATCCACGCTGCAGGGAGGACGGCGAGATCGTCTGCGCGGCGACAGGCCCGGCCAGAACGGATAGGACCACCATCATGGCGGCCAGAACCAGGCGAGCATTTCGCTTGACGCGATCGACCGCGATCTCAAACAGTCCAGACATAACTGACTTCCCCGACGTCCTACGCCTTGCGGCGCTCTGCCTCGCGATCACCGTTGATGAAAGCAAAGCGATTTCAACCGGCCGCCTAACATCGGCCGCCATGCATGAGAATGTCTGGAAATCTCGGGATTGCGACGTACAGACACGACTCAATCGCAGCCTTCCTCAGGCGCTTCCATTTGTTTAGGTGACCTAACTGATGGTCGATGATCGCCGTCGCGTCAGGATTTCAGTTTGCCCAGTTCGCGTACGATTTCGTGGAACGTCTCGACCCGGACCCTTCCGGATGCGTTCGAGCGCTACGTGGTCGGCATGGCGGACCTTTACGAGGTGTCCGGCGTCAGCGAGCATGACCGGCTCAACTTCTTCAATGCCTCTCGCAGCACGTTAAGCGCCGCTGGCGGGATCGGTGATGGGCGGTCTGTGCGCCAAACCTTGGCCCGGGGGCGCGCGACTTTGCGGCGCTCGGACGTCGATGGCCTGAACCTTCTGGTGAACACCACGGCCACGGTGGGCGACTGCGACGGTCGCACGGTCCGAGCCGAGCCGGGCGCCCTTCAGTTTCGTGACATGAGCCGGCTCATCGCCTCACGTCTCGATTCCGTGGACGTGATAAGCATCATGATCCCCCGCAACCTGGCCCCCCCCTCCCTGCTCGCCCCTGCCATGCACGGCCTCGCCCTGCCCCCGACCGTTTCCGGCGTTCGCCTGGTGCGCGCCCATATGCGCGCCGTGCTCGACGAGGCCGAACACCTGTCGGACGTGGCGCTGGACACGGCGATGCAATCCCTTCTGCTGATCGCCGGCCGTGTCGCCGGAATAGAAACGCCGATAGGCGCGCCGGAGATGTCGGCCCTTCAAGGCACGGTGCGACGCAGCGCGGTTGACTACATCGAGCGTCGCCTACTGGCCGGCGACATCGCCTTCAACATCGATCTGCTGCCCCCCTCCATCGGCGTATCTCGCGCCACGCTTTATCGCGCCTTCGACGGCGGCGGCGGCGTGAGCCGCTACATCCAGGACCGCCGGCTGCACCATGCGCGTCTTGCGCTGCGGCGGCGCAACGATGTGCAAAAGACGATCGCCGAGATCGCCTACGATCATGGTTTCGCCTCCCCGAACCACTTCAGCCGCCTGTTTCGTGCGCGCTACGGATACCCGCCGTCCGAAGTCGAAGCTCTGATAGCAAACCACGACGTGGCCATGTCGGACGGCCCAATCCGCCACGACCTTTTAAGCGCCTGGCTATCTGAGATCGGAGCCGCAGCGATGATCAGCCCGCAAAACGGACCTTCCCTAGAGCCGCTTTGAGCCCATTGCCGACCTTCAGGCTTTGCCCTAGCTGCGGGTCAGCACTGCGCCAGCAGCGGACATTCGCGCCTCCACGAATACAAGACATTTGGCCGGGCAGGGCCGCGGCTCATCGAGACGGCATTTCGATGAACTGTTCATCGCCAGGCCAACGGAGCCTAACAATGAACAGACCATCTTCCGACGGGTCAGTCCGATATCCAGGGGCCCTCCCCGTGGACATGGACCACCGTGTCCACGTCGGCCCAGGCGAAGTGAGGCACGCCCGGCGGAATAGCAACCACGCCACCTGGCGGCACCGCAATACCTTTGGTCCGGTCGAACGTCTCTCCTATCCCCACCCAGAGCGTGCCCGTTATGACCGTGTTCCGGTCCACGAACGGCGCCTTGTGAGCATGGGGGACTGTGTCGGTTCCACCGGGAAACCGTACGCGCGCAAGGAACGGCCCTGGCTCGGTTATACCGCCCTCGACATCGACGTACTGGACGCCGGGCGCGTTGGGGAAATCCTTCCAGACAACCGTCTCGAAGGTCTCGATGATGACGCCGTCGGGCACGGGCTGCGGTGTGTCCATGATCAGACGCCTGCCATCACAGTGACGTCGCCCGATCGCCAGATGTTGTCGACCGTGTTGCGCGTGATGACCCAGCCGTCGCCCTGACGCACCAGTTCGACGTCGTAGCGATTCTTCATCAGATAGTGGCGCGACGGGTCGGTTTTCGGGACGTGCTGCGCTTCGACCAGAGCATCCATTCGGGCCGTATCGCCAGTGATCGTCACCAACGGATTGCTGACCGAGTGGGAGGTGTCGAACGGGGCGAGCGAGCCCGAAAGAGCGGCGATCAGGTTTTCACGACCCTCGATGACCGGATAATGAAAGCCGGCCTTGGCCGACGCAGGGCCGAAATCAGAGACGACGGTCTCGGCAATGGCCGAGGCAAACATACCCCAGTCACGAAGGTCGATGCCGGCGGCAAAGCGATAGAGCGCTTCGACCACGGCAAGGCGGTCTCTCGCGGCGGGTGAAGTCCGGACGATCGCCGTCACTGGATCAACCCCGTTTGGCCCCCGAGACGTGACGGTTCGCTGTTGGAACGACCGTTGGCGGACCCCAACTCCTGAGTTTCTGGGCGCAGACTGATGGCCAAGCGATTGAAGCTGCCTAGCCTGCTAACGCTCGTAGCCATGCTAGCCGGATGCGCTGCTCCCTCGGAACCCTTCAACATTACGCTTGCGCCTCCTGCCCCAGATTATGATCATTCAGAAAGCTGGATGGCACTGCCCGGTCGCCCGGGCCTTGAGCACACAGCCCCGGCAGGCTTGGCGCCGATTACAGAAGCTGACGCATTAGCGGACGTCTTCTTTATCCACCCGACGACCAGCGTCGCCACAGACATCTGGAACGCGCGATGGGATGCCTCCGGCGACGCGGCGCCTCTGAGCCCTGCCGTCCTTCTGGGCCAGGTCAGCGTGTTCAACGGATGCTGCCGCATCTATGCGCCCCATTATCGTCAAGCCACCCTTCCCGCCCTAAGCAAAAGCCCTGAGGCGGTCGACCTGGCCTATAGCGACGTCGCCGCAGCGTTTCGCCAGTTCATCTCAAGTCGGAACAACGGACGTCCGTTCATCCTGGCCTCACACAGTCAGGGCACTGGCCACGCGATCCGTCTTTTGCAGACCGAGATCCTCGGCACACCGCTGCAGTCGCGGATGATCGCTGCCTATCTGATCGGCGGTTATGTGCCGGACACCTTTCCGGAGATAGGACTGCCCATCTGTGATGCACCGGACCAGGTCGGATGCGTCCTTGCGTGGAACGCTGCTAAACCCCAGGCCCGTCTCGCGCGCATCGTGGTCGACGAAAAGTCCTACTGGTGGAAGGGCGGCGTACGCACTGAAAACCTGGCGCAAGCCATATGCGTCAATCCTCTGACGTGGCGCAACGAAACCCAGAATGACGAGGCTGCGTCGGCGATCCTGAATCCTGGCTCGATCCCCCTCCCGCGTTCGCCCTTTGGCTCTGTGCCGTCGGCGCCTACTCCGAATCTGACGGGTGCACGTTGTCACGCGAGGATGCTGGAAGTCGATCTAGGCGATGCGCCCGAGACCTATAGCGACCGCTTGACCCGGCTGGCTGGCAGCTATCACCTGAATGATTACGGGCTATTCTATGTGGCCTTGCGCGAGAATGCAGTGCTACGCGTTCTGACTTGGATGAACAGCCAACCCAGCCCGTTCCACCAATCCGGGCGCTCACGATGAGCAATCCGACTATCGCAACGCCGCCGTTCACTCCAGTTGCCGGCATGGTGGACCGACTGGATTCGGGTGGCTTCGGTCCAAGCGCCGAAGACCTCGAGTTCGTCGCTGCCTATCTGTCGATTGAGGAAGCGAGCGCGTCTCTGTTGGCGAGCTATGCTGCGCCCGAGAAGCTGGCGGCGCGCAGGCAGCGCAAGATCGCTCAACGCGATCGCGACTGGGCAGTCGCTGAGCCAGTACCGCGAACTCAACGCAACCCTGATCGGTCAGAAGGTGGATATCGTCTTCATCGGCGATTCCATCACCGAAATCTGGGGCTACGCCCAGCCGGACCTGTTCGCCGGCGGCATCGTCAATCGCGGGATCAGCGGCCAAACCAGTCCCCAAATCCTGTTGCGCTTCATGCCCGACGTCATCGCACTCAAACCGCAAGCGGTTCATTTGATGTGCGGGGTGAACGATATCGCCGGGAACACGGGCCCAACCACCCTGGCTGACTACCAGAACAACATCCTGGCGATGCTGGACCTAGCTCGAGTGCACGATATCCAGGTCATCCTCGCTTCCCTGACGCCTGTGTCTTGCAATTGGCGCCCATCGGCGGTCACCGATCCCGGCGCGCGCGTCCGTCAGATCAATACGTGGCTGGCGAATCTGGCGTCAGATCAAGGCCTGATTTTCGCGGACTACAGGACCGTGCTTGCAGATACATCAGGCGACCTTCGACCAGACTACCATCGCGACGGGTTGCACCCCAACCAAGCAGGCTATGCCGCTATGAAACCCGTAGTCGAGAACGCTGCGAGGCAGGTGCGACGTCGCTGCCCCTCCGCTCCTGATGCCCCAGGTTACGCCTAGTAGGGATCAAGCGCGGCTTACGTCGCCTCCCGGCCTTGCAGCATAGCTTGCCACGATACACGCAGAGACGTATTGCGACGCATTCTTATAATGTGAGCGCCCGACGATTATGCGTCTTTCCCTGTTCGGCTTTCTGACGTCCGCCTCCTGCCTTGCGATCGCGGCTGCCGCTGCATCGCCCGCGTTGGCGCAGCAGGAGGAGCCGACCACGCTTTCGGACATCGTCGTCACGGGATCTCAGGTTTCGCTGCCCCCGGCCTATGCCGGCGGTCAGGTGGCTACGGGGGGGCGGGTCGGCCTGTTCGGGGCGCTGGACACGATGGACACGCCCTTCTCGTCGACGAGCTTCACCGAGGAACTGGTCCGCAACCAGCAGGCCCGCAGCGTCGCTGACGTGCTGCAGAACGATCCGGCGGTGCGAGTCTCAAAGGGATTTGGCAACTTCCAGGAACTCTACGTCATTCGGGGTTTCCCGGTCTTCTCGGACGACATGACCTATAACGGCCTCTACGGCGTCCTGCCGCGCCAGTTCGTGGCGGCGGAGCTGCTGGAACGGGTTGAGGTCTTCCGCGGGGCGACCGCTTTCCTGAACGGCGCTGCGCCCGGCGGCAGCGGCGTGGGCGGCGCGGTCAACCTTGTGCCGAAGCGTGCGCGTAGCGAACCGCTGACCCGCCTTACCGCCGGTTGGGAAGGCGGCGACGAGATTTACGCGGCCGCCGATGTTTCGCGCCGCTTCGGCGAGGATGATGCGTGGGGCCTGCGTCTCAATCTGGCGAGCCGCGCTGGAGAAAGCGCCGTCGAGGGCGAAAAACGGGAGATGAAGGTTCTGGGCCTTGGCCTGGATCGTCGCGGCGACCGGGTTCGTTTCTCGGCCGACCTTGGCTGGCAGGACAACCGCATCGACGCGCCGCGCCCGCAGGTGACGCCGGCCGGCGCTATTCCGGCTCCGCCGGCCGCGGACAAGAACTTCGCCCAGCCGTGGACCTATACCGACGAAACCCAGTTGTTCGGCGCTGTTCGCGGCGAATTTGACGTCACCGACGCGATCACGATTTGGGCAGCTGTCGGCGGTCGCGACGGCAAGGAACGCAACAGCCTGGCCAACCCGACGGCCCAGCCTGACGGCAGCCTGAGCAGCAACCGGTTCGACAACGGCCGCCGCGATCAGGTCTTCTCGGCCGACGTGGGCGTGCGCGCTGACTTCGACACCGGTCCTGTCGGCCATCGTCTGGTTGCCTCGATGGCCCAGGTTCAGTCGCGTGAGAGCAACTCCTACGCCTTCTCGGATTTCGGCGGCTTCGCGGGCGACCTGTATGATCCCTTCGATGTGGTTGCTCCCCCTGCCACAGCGCTCGTCGCCGGCTCCCTGACTGATCCCACCGTCATCGGGCGTGTAAAGACCACCAGCTTCGCCGTTGCAGACATGCTGTCCTTCCTGGAAGGTCGCGTACTGGCCACCGTAGGCGCGCGATATCAGGAGATCGACACGCGTTCCTACGACTACAACACGACGGCTCGTACCGGCGGATACGCCAGCGATGCGGTGACGCCCGTTTTCGCCCTGGTCTACAAGCCCAGCGACAAGGTCTCGCTCTACGCCAACTATTCGGAAGCTCTGCTGCCTGGAAAGATTGCGCCGGGCGTAATCAACAGCACACCGGTCGCCAACGCTGGCGAGGTCCTGAAACCCTTCCGCGCCGAACAGGCCGAGGTGGGCGTCAAGTATGACGGCGGGTCGTTTGGCGGGACGCTAAGCGCCTTCCGGACCACGCTTCCCAGCGAGTTCTTCGACCCGTCGACCCGCATCTACAGCGCGGACGGCGAGCAGGAGAACAAGGGCGTTGAACTGACCGTCTTCGGCGAGCCCGTCGAGGGCCTGCGGCTGTTGGGCGGCGCGACCTGGCTGGACGCCGAGATCGTGCGCGCGCTTGACGCTTCTCTCGACGGCAAGTCGCCGATCGGCGTGCCGGAGTTTCAGGCCAACGCCAATATCGAATGGGACGTTCCTGCCCTCTCAGGTCTGACGCTGGAGGGGCGCGTCGTCCACACCGGCGCGCAGCCGGCAAGCGCGGACAATAGCGTCGAGCTGGAATCGTGGACACGCTTCGACGCCGGCCTGCGCTACGGCTTCGAGGCGGGCGGCCAGCCTCTGACCTTCCGCGCGCGCGTTGAAAACATCGCTGACAAGGATCAGTGGGTTGCGGTCGGCGGCTATCCGGGGTCGAATTATCTGACGCTCGGCGCACCACGCACCCTGCGTCTGTCGATCTCGACGGAGTTCTGATCCGCATGCAGACGCGGACCATCCGCGCCTGGACCTGCGTTCACAAGTGGTCGAGTCTCGTCTCGACCATCTTTCTGCTGATGCTCTGCGTCACCGGTCTGCCGCTCGTTTTCACTCACGAGATCGACGAGGTGCTGCTGCATCAGCAGTGGCGACCCTCTGGCGCGGACAGCGAGAAGCTCAATCTGGACCAGGTGCTGGAAACGGCTCTGTCACGCCATCCCGGCGACGTGGCCGCCTTCATGAGTTTCGATGAAGATCGACCCGTCGTGAATGTCACCAGCATCGATCCTGACGGTCCGGCCGGGGCCTATAATTTCCAACCCATCGACCAGACCAGCGGAGAGGCGGCGCCACTGGTCGCCGGCCATCCCGTGATGGAGTTCCTGCTTCAGCTACACACGGACATGTTTCTCGGCCTGCCCGGCATGCTGTTTCTGGGCCTGATGGGGCTGCTGCTGATCGTGGCGCTGGTTTCGGGCGTCGTACTCTACGCCCCGTTCATGCGGCGCCTGCCGTTCGGCACGGTTCGGGCGTCGAAGGCGGCGCGCACGCGCTGGCTGGATTATCACAACCTTCTCGGCGCCGTGACCCTGGCCTGGGTTCTGGTCGTAGGGTTGACGGGGGTGGTCAACACCCTGGCGACCCCGATCATCGCCTATTGGAAGGACACTGCTCTCAAGGAGTTGACGGCCGCCTACGACGCGCCTGTCGCGGCGGGTGAACGCGCTTCGCTGGATGCAGCCGTGCAGCGGGCCCGGGCCGCCCTGCCCGGCATGACGCTTCAGTTTGTCGCCTTCCCCGGATCATCCTATTCGACCGATCACCACTATGCCGTCTTCTTTCACGGTGACACGCCCCTCACGACGCACCTGACCACGCCGGCCCTGATCGATGCGCGGACCGGAGAGTTGGCGGCCGTGGCGTCCATGCCCTGGTATGTGAAGACCTTGTCTCTGTCCCAACCGCTTCATTTCGGCGACTATGGCGGACTGCCGCTCAAAATCTTGTGGGCGTTGCTGGACGTCGCCACGATCATCATCCTGATCTCCGGCCTCTACCTCTGGCTGGCCAAGCGGAAGACGAGACCGTGAGCCGCAAGGATCTGGGACTGAGGGCCATATTTCTGGCTCCGGCCGTTCTTTTTGCGCTGAGCCTTGTCGGCCTGATCGGAGCCCTGCTGGAAGAGGGCTGGCTGGACTGGATCTACGCAGGGTGCCTCGGCGCCACTCTGGTCACGCTCACATGGGTGCTTGTTCGCCGTCGGCGCTGAACGCCTGCTCGCGCCCCCATGGCCGAGCTGTCGCCATTGCTAGGTCCGACGCAGAAACGGCGCCGCCGCCAAGGCCGCCTGGCTGCGATTATTGACTTCCAGCTTCTTCAGGATGGCCGAAACGTGTTGTTTCACGGTGCCTTCCGTAAGGTCCATGTCGCCGGCGATCTCCTTATTGAGCTTTCCGTCAGCCACGCCGCGCAACACTCGTAGCTGAGCCGCGGAAAGACGCGCGACACGCCGATGGAAGTCTACGGCGATCGGATCAGCCGAGAATTCCTCGGGAAAGACCTCCTCCCCCCGCAATACGGCGCCCACGGCATTCACCACGTGTTCAACGGGCGCCGTCTTGGAAAGGTAGGCTTTTGCTCCAAACGCGCGCGCCATGGAGACGGAATGCGGGTCGGTGCGGGAAGAGACCATAGCGAAGGCCGCCTGTGGCAGGCGTTGCTGAAGTCGCAGGAGCGCGTCAAATCCGGTGGCGTCGGGCAGCATGAGATCCAGCATGACCAGCTTGACCCGAGCGCCGCCCACTCGAGCGAACTCCTCAGCCTCTGTGGCGCTTAGCACCCGCGCAACATCCAGGTGAACATAGGCGGCGCGGATGGACAACTCGAGCGCCTGCCCGACCAGCGGATGGTCGTCCACGATCAAAACTGTCCAGCGCATCAGCCGCGCTCACCTCTTGTTCTAGCGTCTACGGATCAACTTCAGCTTGAAGCGCATTCGTTAATCAGAGGTATCGACGTTTTTTCAAGCGTTGCAGTAGGTCTGGTAAAGACGCGTATTCCTATAACTTTGGTTCGATTCAGGCCTCCGGGCGAGGTCGACTTGTGGACGGCGGCGGATTTCGGGCTGATTTGGGCCTCCAACAACGGCGCACAACGCACGCCGCCTCTGGAAGTTGGAGATGACCATGAACAAGATCCTGATCGCCGCCGCCGCTGTCGCTCTGACCGCAGTTGCCGCCCCGGCTCTAGCCCAGTCGGCCTCGACCACGGGCTCCGGATCGATCACCGTGATCCGCCCGCTGACCATCACCAAGACTGCGGATCTGAAGTTCGGCACGGTCGTGCGTCCCGGCACCGGCGCCGGCTCGGTCGCCGTTAGCGCCGCAGGCGCGCGCTCGGTCACGGGTGGCGTTGTGGGCCTGAGCTCCGGCGACACGCCCGCCGCCGCTGCCTTCACGGTCGCTGGCGAAGGCGGTCAATCGGTGTCGGTGACCATCCCCGCCACCTTCTCCATGGCCAACGGTTCTGACACGCTCACGGTCACCACCACCAACAGCCTGACGGGCTCGGCGGCCACCCAGACCCTGTCCAACGCCCTGGGCTCGGCCGGCTCCCTGGCCTTCAATGTCGGCGGTTCCGTGCCGGTGGCGTCCACGACGGCGACGGGGGCCTATACCGGCTCCTTCACCGTCTCGGCTGCTTACAACTGACCCATGTTCCCGCTGCACCGGGATCTTGAGCCGCGCACGCACCTTAACGAGTCGGAAGGGTTCGCCCTCCATCGTTTCAATCCTGTGTTGCGCGGAGTCAGGTCAGTGATGTTGCGTTACCTCCTCCCCGCCGTGGCCGCTTTGCTCGTCGCCGAGCCGGTCACGGCCCAGGTCGGAGCCGATCTGAACATCTCGCCCAAGCGGGTGGTGTTCAGCGCCGGCGAAC
The DNA here is from genome assembly GCF_002387245.1 of Brevundimonas sp. UBA4553. Lineage (GTDB taxonomy): Bacteria > Pseudomonadota > Alphaproteobacteria > Caulobacterales > Caulobacteraceae > Brevundimonas. The sequence continues at coordinate 500,860 of NZ_DGLD01000019.1, read as the reverse complement.
GCAGCGCCACGGTTTATATTTTCAATCAGGGCGACCTGCCAGCCACCTATACCGTCGAGTTGGTGGACCGCGTCATGACGCCGGACGGCCGTATCGTCGCGACCGATGAAGCGCCGGATGTGCAGATCGACTCGGCCCGCGATCTGGTCCAGCACACGCCGCGCCGCATCACCCTGCAGCCCCGGACCAGCCAGGCCATTCGTGTGCGCGCTCGTCCGGGCGGCGCCGCTGCGAGTGAACATCGGACGCACCTGACAGTGACCGCCTTGCCGCCCGAGAACACCGGATTCACTGTCGAACAGGCTGCGGCTGGCGCAGCCGACGAAGTGTCCCTTCAGGTCGTTGCCCTGTTCAGCGTCAGCATTCCGGTCATTGTCCGCGACGGTCCTGTGGACGCCCGCGCAGGCATCGACCGCGTTTCGATCCGGCGGGAGGATCAGCAGAACCTGCTGTCCCTGGACCTCGTACGCATGGGCGCCAACTCGGTGTACGGCGACATCGAGGTCCTGTCGGAGGCTCCTGGAGGACAACAGCTTCTGACAGCCGTCCGCGGCGTCGCGGTCTATCCTGAAGTTGACCGGCGCACCGTTGTGATCGCCCTCCCCCAGTCGCCGGCCACAGGACAGGCGCTGACGATCGTCTATCGGGACGATGATGCGGCACGCGGGGAAGTTCTGGCCACGGCGACCCTGGTCGCGCCTTGATGGCGATCAGGTCCGCCGGAGCGGCTGTGGTCGCGCTGGCGGCTTCGACGTCCTCCTTGCCAGCGTTGGCTCAGGATACGCTCGTGCGCAACCTGGTGATCGCCGCCGAGCCGCAACCTTTTGGTGCGGACGACCTGTTGTGGATGCAGGTACGATCGGGCGATACCGAGTTGACGGATTCCATGAACGTCTACGCATCGCGCGCTGGCGTCTTCTTGCCCCTGGGCGAATTCTCGCGGGTGTTGGACATCGCCGTGGGCGTCTTCCCCGCACAGCGCCGCGCTGAGGGTTGGGTGATGGAGCCGTCGAATCGACTGGTGGTCGATCTGGCGCGCATGGAGGCGACGATCGGCGGACGGGTCATTCCCATCGGGCCCGATCAGGCCGCCATTTATGGCGATGAACTTTACGCCCGCGCCGATCTGCTGGAACAACTGCTCCCGGTGCGGCTGACGGCGGACGCCAGCGCCCAGGTTCTGAGCCTGACCACCACGCGGACCCTGCCTTTCGAACAGAGAGCCGAACGGATGCGGCGCCAGGCTGTGGCGGATGGTGTCAGTACAGAAGGCGAAACGGTCCGGGTCGACACACCCTATCGGCTGGCCAGCCCGCCGGCCTTTGACGTTAACATCGGCGGCCAACTCACCCGGGATGGCGTGGACAACGCCTCGCGCTTCGATATCCGAGTGGCTAACGACCTGCTGCACGCCGGGTTTGAAGGCTACGTCGGATCCGACGATGACGGCGCGGTCAACACGGTTCGCGTGATGCTCAGCCGCAAGGATCCTTATGGGCGTGCGCTGGGTCGCCTAGGCGGAACACGGGCCGGATTGGGCGACGTCTATTCTCCGTCCATGCCTATCGGCCCCGCTGGCGTGTCAGGTCGCGGCGCCTTCTATTCTTCAGCGCCGCTGGAAAATCTGGATCTCGCGACGCCGTTGAATCTGCGCGGCGAGTTGGCGTTGGGCGAAGAGGTCGAGCTCTACGTCAACGAAGTGCTGCAACGCGCCCAGACGTCCCCTGTGCAGGGGCGGTACGAATTCCTCGACGTGCCGCTGGCCTTCGGTTTGAACACCATCCGCCTCGTCTTCTACGGTTCGCAGGGCCAGATTCGTGAAGCGGTTCGTCGGGTCAACTTCGGAACGGGCCAACTTCAGCCGGGACGTTTCGTCCTGCGTCTGGGCGCCGTCGAACAGGATCGCACCGTGTTCGAGGTTGGCGATCGCCTCCAAGGATCGAGCGCAGGGGCTGCGCGGCTGGTGGTCACGGCCGACTACGGCCTGACCCCTTCCCTCACCTTGAGCGCTGGCGCGGCCAGCTACAGGCCGCAAGGCCGCGAAACCCGCACGATGGGCGCATTGGGCGTGCGAGGGTCCCTCGGCGTCTTCGCCACCCAGTTTGACGTCGCCATCGACAATAAAAGCGGCCGGGGCGCGACCGCTGCACTGGCGACCCGGCTTGGCGGTGTTTCGCTGCTCGGTCGCCATTCCGAGTACGGCGGCGGGTTTGTCGATGAAACCCGCCAGCTAGGCGTGACGGACCAGGCGCCCTTGCGGCGCGCTACGGACCTGAGAGCCGACGGCCAGTGGTCTGGTCCCAATGGGCTGACTGTCCCTGTTTCGCTGAACGCGCGTCGCCTGGTTCAGGCCGATGGGCGGCGATTGACGAATGTCGAACTTCGGGCGTCTGCACCCATCGGCCGCCTCTACGCCTCGAGCAGTATCGCCTACGAGGCCGAAACGATGGGAGCGGTGTCGGCGCGGCGCTGGCTGGGAAGTTTCGACATGACAACCTTGGTCTCCGCCCGCATTCAGACGAGAGCCGGCGTTACGTATGAAGCTTCGCCCGACCCCGCTTTGGACACGGCCTACATCACCGCCGACTGGCAGATCACCGACAGCGCTGCCCTGCGTCTGGGCGCTGTTCGCACGCTGGGACCGCAAGCGACCACAAGCCTGCAAGCCTCCCATCTCTGGCGTGCGCCTCGCTTCGACCTCGCGCTGAACCTGGCTTATGAGACCGAGCGTCAGGATTGGCGCTTCGGCCTGCAGATGGGATTCGGCTTCGGCTATGATCCAGGGCCGCAACGATACCGCATGACGCGACCGGGTGTGGCGGGCGGCGGTTCTATCGCCATCAACGCCTGGGTGGATGACAATGGCGATCGCGTGCGCCAACCCGACGAGGCAGGCGTCGCCGGGCTGATCACCGACACCCCGGCAGGCGCGGCGACTACTGATGCCCAAGGGCGGGCCTACGCAACGGGCCTGGGAGACGTGCCGTCCGCCCAGATCCGCGTGAATGCCGAAGCGATCGATGATCCCTTCCTCATCGGGGGACCAGATGCGTTCCGGATTGTGCCTCGGCCCGGCCGCGCCGCCCAGATCGACTATCCGATGCAGCGCAGCGCCGAAGTCCAGCTTCAGGCGATGCTGGTCCAGACCGAGGGCGATGTACGTGCGATCGCCGCGCTCGCCATCGAGTTGGCCCCTCGCAATGGTGATCCCGCGATCGCGGGGCGGAGTGATCACTCCGGGGTCGTCTTCTTCGAGAAGTTACGTCCCGGCCTTTATGATTTGCGTCTCGACCCCGATCAGGCGCGCGCCCTGTCTGTCGTTCTGATCGAACCTGTCCAGGTCATTGTGCCGGCCGCAGGCGGGTTCTTGGATGCCGGATCATTCAAGGTGCGGATAGCTGGGGAGGCCTCGCAATGAACCGGTGGCCGATCATCCTCATTACCCTGCTCACCATGGCGGTTTCAGGCGTAGCCCATGCCCAGGCGACGGTGACGCGATCTCCGGCGAGCGCGCCGACCCTAGGCGTCACCATTCGTGGCACGACGCCGACCACCTTCAGTATTTCCAGTACTGGTGCGGTCACCCGCACGTCCGGGAACGCCATCCGCCTGACCAGCGGCTCTGTCACCACGCCTACGCTCAGCATCAACTGCGGTCTGCTGAACCTGTCCGGTCTGTGCGCGCTACGCTACGTTCGGATCACCATCACCCCGGTAGGCAGCAGTTCCGCCACCATCACGCGTTTCCGCATGGGAACCCTGAACGGCGCGACCTATCGCAGCGGATCGGCGCCGGCGGAAGGCGCCACGCTGACGTTTGACATCAACCCGCTCGGACTACTGAGCACCGCAACCTTCCAACTCGGCATGGACGTGACCCTGGCCGCCAACGCTCCCAGCGGGACCTATGGCTTCGACTACGTCGTGACGGTACAACTGGTGCAATGACCATGGGACGCTTCTTCCTTATCTTTTCTGCGACAGCCCTTGCCATGCTCGCGCCCCAGGCTGCCGCGGCGGGAGAGCCCGCAGCCGCCAGCCTGAATGTCGTTCGCAGCTTGAGCATAGCGTCGGTCAGGCCCATCCAGTTGACCTCCACGGTACAGCGCCCTTTGGGAATCGAAGCGCGCTCGCTGGCCGGCGCGCCTGCAATCATCCGGATCGCGGGGGATCCAGGGCGAGTGTATCGCATTCGAGCGCCCGCGATTCTGCGGTCGCCAAACGGCGAGGCTGTCGTTGATGATCTGCGCATCTGGAGTGTCAACGCTGGCGACGTGTCGTCCAGCCGCGTTGCTCGCATGGACGTGGACGGTCACGACATGCTGCAGATTACCGGGCGGCTGAAGTCCCCTGCGAGCGGTCGCGCCTCGCTGCCGATCAGCATTGATTACGAATAGGGGCTCAGCCGTTCCAGCGCGATGATCAGTGCTCGCACCTTGTCGAGAGACAGGGCCTCCCCGCGAGCGAATTCCCCGTCGATCTCCAGAGCCTGCGCGCCGACATCGGCAAAGCCGAAAAGGCCAGCCACGCCGGCCAGCCCGTGAGCCAGGCGTTCGATTTCCGATATATCGCCACGAGCTAGGGCGTCGGCGAGATGCCTGCTTTCCTCTCCTGCTCGTTGCCGGAACCGCAGCCGCAAGGGTTCGAGAGCATCCGCGCTCAAACCTTTGCCTCCGCCAGCAAGCCGCGCACCTGGTCAGCCAGCGTCATGGGATCAAAGGGTTTGACGATCACGCCGATCGCCCCCAAGGCCTTCAACTGATCGACCTCGCTGGTCTGGGCCCTCGCGGTCATGAAGATGACGGGCGTAAGCTCCTGTCCTGACATGGCTCGCAAACGTTTGAGGACGCCCGGCCCATCCATGATGGGCATCATGAAGTCGAGCAGGATGACGTCCGGCGCCTGACCAGCAGCAATAAGATCCAACGCTTCCTGGCCCGATCCGACGCTGACCAGCGACAGGTTCGGATCAAGCTCCAACGCCATGGCCGCCACTTCGCGGATATCCGGTTCATCATCGACATGCATCAAGGCGAGGGTCATGACGTCTCCTTCAGCGTTTGGTCCTGTCAAAGGTCAGGCGGCGTACCGTGCGCGCCAAATGGGTCAGGGAGGCCGAAGACTTCACCAGAACGGCCTCAACTCGAGCGCCCAGGGCGGCGTCGAGTTCCTGGGCGGAATAGACCACGACCGGGATGACCGCCTCGCCCTCGCCCAGGCTGGGCAATAACTCAAGGCCGGATCCGTCGGGCAGTCCCAGGTCCAGGATGACCAGATCCGGCTTCACCCGCCTCAGGCTTTCTCGCGCGTGCGCCAGACTCGTAGCGGCCACGACGTCGGCGACGCCCGAAAGCGTCGCGGCTGTCACCTGAAGAATATCCGGGTCGTCGTCGACGTGCAGAATGACGGGGTTACGGCGATCCAACCGATCCAGGATTGACCGGATGGCGGTCCTCAGACGCCCTTGATCGAACGGCTTTTCCAGCCAGTCCACAACTTCCAGCGAACGTCCCCGCGCCTTGCCTCGCGCCACATCGGCAGACACCACGACGACCGGGGTGTCCGACGTGTCAGCGCGCGCTCTCAGGGCCCGGATCAGGCTGATGCCGTCAGCGTCCGGCAACTGCAGGTCCACGAGAATGGCGGCGAAAGCCTCCGCGTCCACGGCCTCCAACGCCTCTGAAACGCTCCCCACGATGTGCGTCTCGAACCCGTCCTGCACCAGCATGATGCGCAGGATTTCGGCGGCATCGTGATCATCCTCCACGATCAGAAGGCGGGGGCCTCCGACCGATTTCGAGGTTGTACTTTCACCGGCCAATGGAAGGTCGAGATGGAAGGTTGCGCCTGCACCGGGCGCCGACTCGAACCAGAGCCGGCCGCCGTGACGCTCGGCGATCTCCTTGGCGATGGCCAGCCCCAAGCCGGTCCCACCCCGCTGTCTGGTGTCGGAACCGTCGGCCTGAGCGAACTTGGTGAAAATTCTAGACCTGAAGGTGTCGGGCACGCCGGGGCCTTCGTCCCGAACGCTCAGTCGCACAATCCGGGATTCCGGCATGACGCTGACTTGGACCCGCCCCCCTGCTGGCGAGAACTTCACGGCGTTGGACAGGAGATTGACCACGACCTGAACCAGGCGGTCAGGATCGCCCATCACAGGAGCGGCGTCGCCGTCGGCTAGGTCCAGCCGACACCCAGCCTGGTCCGCCAGCCCCTGAACGCTATCAAGCGACCGCTCCGCAATATCCCTCATATCGACGGCCTGGATATCGAGACTGATCTCTCCGGCTTCCAGCTTCTCGACATCAAGGATGTCGTTGATCAGACGCACCAGGCGCTGGCTGTTGGCATGAGCAATTGCGATCAGGCGCGTCGCACGTTCCGGCAACTCGCCTGCCGCGCCTCCTGAAAGCAGGCCCAGCGACCCTGCGATGGACGTTAGCGGCGTGCGAAGCTCATGGCTGACGGTGGAGACGAACTGTTGCTTCAGTTGCTCGACCCGCCGACGTTCCGTGATGTCCCGCACAACCGCAACCAGATGCACGCCGGTCGGCAGGCTCATCGGGCTGAAAGCGACATCGACCGGGAACCGCGTGCCGTCACGTCGTTTGGCCGTCAGCTCGCTAATCAGGCCGGTCGACGCCTCAGCGCCTCGCGCCCGGATCTGGGCGATCAGGCCCTTGTCGCCCTGCTCTCCCTCCATGAGAACCGATACGTCGCGTCTTCCTAACTCCGCTGCCGACCAGCCAAACATTCTGGTCGCCGCAGTGTTCATCGTCTCAATCGTTCCGCTGGGGTTGAGCGTCAGAATGGCGTCGATGGCGCTGTCGAAGATCGCCTCCTGACGTGCGGCCGTCGCTCTAATAGTCGCCAGCAAGACGCGTCGGGTGGCTATGTAGCGGATCGATAGAAAGGCGCTCGCACCGACAACCAGGATCAGCGCAAGGACGACGGCGCTCACGATGGCTTCCGTGAATCTGCTGCGCCGCTCGACGTGATCGGTTAGTTCGGCCAGTTGTCGCGCATCGAGGGCGGTCATCCGATCGATCTGGCCGCGGATACGATCCATGGCGGCCTTGCCCTCGCCGGTCGCCACCATGGCCAGACCCGCCTCTCGCCCTCCGACGGCATAGGCATCCAGCGCGCGGGCGGTCGCGGCCAGTTTCTCATCTATCAGCTGTTCCAGCACACGAACGTTTTGCGCCTGCTGCACGTCGTCGGCATAGGCGGCGCGCAACCGCGGCAACTCGCTGTCGAGCATCCGGACCGCGCGTTCGTAAGGCCGTCGGAACTGCGGTTGCCCGGTGATGATGTAGCCTCTCTGGCCTGTCTCCGCGTCCTGCATCAGCGAAAAGACGGCCTGGAGTTCCTGGCGCGCCAGGTGGGATTGCTCGGCTTCGGCGCGTAGCGTCCGAACGCGGTCGAACTCTCGCCGAAGCTCGAGGCCCATCAATGACAGCCCCGCGACGATCACCAGCGCGACAAGCGCCAGGCCCCACAAGCGCTGCTTCCCGCCCAATCCCGCCAACACGCCCTCTCCCATCGCGGCTCGCCGGCATCTCGCCACGGTCTCCAATCGACTGCAAGGGCTGAGGCTGTCACGGCACGGACGGCGTCGGCTTATATGCTCGCGGGTTCGACTACAGCCCGATCATCAAGGGCGTCTCGCACAGCGGACACGCGGCTTCGGCTGATGGGAAGAGGAAGGCCTTCATCCATCAGCAGCCGGTTTCGTCCGTCTTCACGTTCGAAGCCTCGTGCATGAGCGAGGTTAGCGATGACCGAGCGGTGCACCCGCAGAAAGACAGACGGCAACTCGGCTTCCAGTCGGTCAAGGCGGGCGGCGTGCAGCAGTCGCCGACCCTTCCTCAGGCGTAGCTCGACATAGTCGTCCGCCCCAACCACAGCCAGGATATCGCTCAAGGGCACCCGCTCGACGCCGCGGGCCGATGCGACAGTCAGGCAGTTCGGCCGCGCGGCGGCGCGGGTCAACGCAGCCTCGCGCGCCTGATCGGCGCGGCCCAGCCGCACCACGTCGGCCATCAGGAGAGGAAGGAGAAGACCGGTGGCGAACAGGAAGTAGGACAGGTCGACGAGCAGGCCTGGAAAGAGCAGGCCCGCCGAAATGAAGACAGCGAGATAGACCAGTATCAGCAGCGCTCCGGGCCGACGACGGCGCACGGCGACCGCGGCCACAACGGCCGACAGCGTTAAGCCGGTAATCAGGGCCAGCAACGTCTTCAGATCAAAACCCTGAGCCAGGCTGGTCACGGCCACGGCTGCAATAGCGAGAAGAACGAACGGACGGCGCGCCTGCGGCCAGAACCGCGACACGACATAGGACACGAGGAGGACCGCAAAGACGGCGCTCAGAATCCAGATGCCGACCAGTCGCAAGCCGTGAACCGGATAAGCATAGGGAACCAGCGCTCGCAGGCTCTCCAGTATCGCCTGCAGGCCCGCAACTCCGGCCAGGGCCGCCAGCGCCAGGCTCGAACCCGTACGCCGCAGACTGTAGATGACGGCGAAGCCGAATGCGGCGGCGAACAGAGCCCCAGCAGCGATAAAGGCGGTCGCCACAGGGATCGTACGCGATGGCCAAGGATAGGGGGCGACCATGATTCCCCCGACGGGATTGTCCAGACGGACAACCCCGTGGAAGGATGACATATGAACGACGACTAGGTTGCCAGCCGGGCGCCATAGTCGTTCGGGGATTGGAAAGGCCACCTCATAGCGCCCCGGCGCCTCCGTTGCTGCCGAGGCGCCCGGTCGTCCGTTCACGCCCAGCTTTTGACCGTTGAGCCAAATCTCGGACGAGGCGGCGCCGACGACATAGAGGGCGGAGGGTTCGTCGCCGCCGGGACGCTGCACCACGGCCCGTAACCACAGGTCGCGTCCCTGTGGATCGATGACGCCTTCGATCAAGCGACAGTCGTGCAGGACGGGTCCAGCAAGGCCTGTTTCCCCCCGACAGACCTCCCACCCATAGTCCTGATCCTGCGCACGTAACGCCGCCGGCAGCGAGGTCCAGAGAATCGCAATGAGAAGAATGCGCCACATGGCGGCGACCCTATCGCTATTCACCGGAAAGCGCTGCCATTCACCGACCAGGAAGCGTCATTCGCCGAACCGCGCCCCACTGCGCCGGAAAGCCTGCTTCAACCCTGGTCATGACCCACACATCATTGAACCGCCGCTCCATCCTCGCCGCCGCCGGCCTTTCGCTCCCCGGCCTGGCGCTTCTGTCGAAAACCGCCGTGGCGCTGGACGCCAAGCCCGAAGCCGGTCCCTTCCGCTTCAAGGCTGGCAGCGGCGAGGAGGTCGACGCTGAACGCGGCTTCTTCGAGGTTCCCGAGGATCGCCGCATTCCGGGCTCGCGCCGCATTCGCATCGGCTATGTGCGCTTCGCTTCGACAGCGAAGAATCCTGGACCGCCCATTGTCTATCTTGCAGGCGGACCCGGCGGGTCTGGCGTGCACACCGCCATGGGGCCGCGCTTCCCTATCTTCATGGCCTTGAGAGAAGTAGCCGACGTCATCGCACTGGATCAGCGCGGGGTTGGGCTTTCGGGCCATATTCCCGAGCGCGCCACGACCACGCCGTTCCCCGCCATGACCCACGCCGGGATCACTGCCTGGTACCGCGAGGAAATGCAGAAGGCCTGGATCGACTGGACCCGCGCCGGCATCGCCATGACCGGCTACAACACCGAACAGAACGCCGACGACATCGAAGACCTGCGCCGCCATTTAGGCGTGGAGAAAGTCAATCTGTGGGGCATCAGCTACGGCACCCACCTGGCCCTGTCGGTGTTGAAGCGCCACCCGAATTCGATCGGCCGCGTCGCCCTGGCCAGCCTTGAAGGGCAGGATCAGACCGTCAAGCGTCCGGCCCATATAGATATGTTCCTCGACCGTGTGGATCAGCTGATGGGACAGGACCCGACCGTTCGCGCCGCTATACCCAATATGCCTGCCCTGATGCGCCGCGTGCACGAGCGGTTTGAGGGCGATCCAGCGACGGTGGCCCTGGCCGCTGAGAACGGCGCGATTGATATGCAGATCGGCGGCTTCGGCATCCAGTACATGGCCTCCGCCATGGTCGCCAATCCGCCGTCTCTGTCCATGCTGCCGAAAATCTACCTGGCGCTCGATGCCGGAAAGACCGACGTACTGCCGCCGTTATTCCCGCCGCCTCACCATTTCTTCAATCTCGGAGGCATGTCCGAAGCGATGGATCTGGCCTCAGGCATCTCGCCCGAACGTCTGACGCTGGTCACCAGGGAGGCGAAAACCGCCGTTCTGGGCGACGCCTTCAACATGCCCATGCCGCATCTGCTGGGCGCTATTCCTGGCGTCGATCTGGGCGCGGACTTCCGGGCGCCAATCCGTATCGAAACCCCCGCCCTTCTGGTCGCAGGCTCTCTCGATGGCAGGACGCCACTGGAAGAACAGGCCGAGGTGGCCGCCCAGTTCCAGAACAAGACGCAGGTGCTGGTCGAGAACGCCGGCCATAACGTCTTTGAGGCGCACCCAGAGGTCCAACCCTTGATCGTCCGCTTCTTCCGCCAGACTCACGTGGACGACAGCCGTCTTAGCCTGCCGCCGCCCACGTTCCAGATCGCTTGAACTTGCGCGACGGCATAGTCGCGGCAGGCTGATCAGGTCGTGCTCTGGGATGCCGGGCTCGATCCAGTTTCGTCCACCAATCCGCCATCCGGGCGCACGCTGAACCGTTTCAACGGCGATACCTCGAACGGTTTGGCGAAGATGGTCGAGACCGCCATCAGCGTCGCGTCGGCGCGGTCTTTCGTCAGGGAAAGCAGCACAAAGCCCTTGGCGGACTGGTCGCAGAAGGCGACCTCGTCATTGGTCTGCATCAAGGCCGCGCCCAGCGGGAAGCCGCCTATGGCGTCGCCGATCGAAGGACTGGAGACCGCGCTGGTTCCAAACTCCACGGCGCGACGGACGCCGCCGGCGTCTTTCAGCTCATTGACCCAGAAGGCGTGGCTGTCGCCAGCCAGGACGATCGGCTGCACTCCGGCGTCGGCGAAGGCGGCATAGAGACGCTCGCGTCCCGCCGGATAACCGTCCCAGGCGTCAAGATTGAACGGCAGCCCCATCTTGAACAGGAACAGGGCCTGCTCGAACTGCTCACGGAAAGCTTCGGGGACCTGGGCCATCAGGCCCTCGATCTGCGCGGGCGTCATGGTGCGCGACACGTCGGGTCCTGCCACGCGAGCGGTTACGACCTGATTGCCAAGCACCTGCCACGGACGGCCGGCCGCTTTTGAAGCCTTCAGTTCACGCGTCAGCCATTCGCGTTGATCAGGCCCCATCAGATCGCGCGCCGGGTCGTTGAGTCTGGCCCGGAACGCATCCAGGTCCAGCACAGGCTCGCCGTCGGGACCGTCCTTGGCGGTCAGATCCTTGCTGTAGTCGAGCGGTTCCGTGCGCCCTGTCAGCCTCGTCTCGACCATCATCAGGCTGGCCAGATCGCCGAAGTGGAAGCTGCGGTGGATGGCCTCCTTCAGCGCACCGGGTGCCGCCTCGCGGATCGGCATCCACTCATAATAGGCCTTTAGCGCGGCCGCCTTGCGGACGGCGAAGTCACCTTCGGTCTCAGGCTGGTGGTTCTCGGCGCCGTGCAGCCAGGCGTCGTTGGCCGTCTCATGGTCGTCCCAGACACAGATGAAGGGCGCACGGGCATGGGCGGCCTGAAGGTCGGCGTCGGTCTTGTACTGGGCGTGACGGGTCCGATAGTCGGCCAGAGTCACGATCTCATGACGCGGCTCGGGTAGGCGGTTCAACGCTGCGCCGGTGGCCATGCCATAGGCGTCCGCCTCGGCCCCGTACTCATAGATGTAGTCGCCAAGGTGCACCACGGCGTCCAGCGACGGCAGGGCTGCAATGGCTTCATAGACGTTGAAAAGGCCGCCAGGGTACAACTGGCACGACACGACCGCCAGATTGACAGACGTCTCGCCTTCAGCAGCCAGGGTGCGGGTGCGCCCGACCGGCGAGCGGATCTCGCCCACGGCGAAGTCGTAGCGATAGTCGCGGCCAGGGCGCAGCCCGGCGACATCGATCTTGACGGTGTAATCGCGCTCCGGTCCGGTGTCGAACCGGCCGGAAACGACAGTCGCCTCACCTTCCAGCACGCGCCAGGCCACCGAAATCGGGCCGCTTGAACCCTCCGCTGGCGTGACGCGCGTCCACAGGATCACCCGGTCCGTTCCCGGATCGCCGGAGGCGACGCCGTGGGCGAAGGAGGCCGAAGCCGCCTCCGCCATAGCCGGCGTCGCGCCAATGGCCGCCCCGGCCCCGAACAGACCCAGAAGGCCGCGACGGTTCATGGTCATGCCGCCAGCCCTCAGTAGCGAACAGTGAAGGCCACGCCATAGCTGGCGGGGCGTCCGGCGATGAAGGTTGGCAGGCCGAGGGCGTCGCCGGTGTTGCCAGCGTCCTTGATATACTCCTCGTCCAGCAGGTTTTCGCCAAAGGCCTCCACCCCCCAGTTGCCCGAGGACGGCGCATAGCGAATCCGCAGGTTCAGCAGGCCGTAGCTGTCCTGATACTCGTCCTGGATCGTGTCCGGGACGAAGTTCTGGGTCTGCAGCGCCGGGATGTCGTTGTTGTCGTCGAAGAAGACCTTGGATTGCCAGGTGTATGTCGGCTGCACCTCGACCTCGCCGCCCGCGACCGGCAGACGCCAGATGGCGCCGATCGACGCCATGTTATCGGGCGACAGACGGAAACGGTTGCCGTCATACAGGCCCGCTTCAAACCGCGAGTGGTTGTAGCCATAGGTGCCGAACAGGTCGAAGTTGTTGGTGGCGGCCCAGAAAACCTGCCCCTCGAAGCCGTAGGCGCTGGCCTCGCCCGCATTGGTGGTGATGAAGCGCGTGCCTTCCTGAACCGTCGTCTGGAAGTTGTCGTAAGCGTAGTGGAAGACCGCGCCGTCCAGCCGCAGACGCCCATCCATCAGCGCCGCCTTGGCGCCGATCTCGAAGCTGTCGACCGTCTCTGCCTCGATGACTTTGAAGGTCGGAGCGCCCAACGGTGTTGCAGGGCCGCTGACGCTCAGGACCTCAGGGCGACGGCCGCGCGCGTAGTTGGCGTAGAGGCTGGCGTCCTCCGACAGGACGTAGCGCGCCGTCAGGCGCCAGGTGAAGCCGTCGTCCTCGTGATCGTCATAGACGAAGTCGCCGTTGTTGGCGGTCGGTTGCGCCGTCAGGCCGAACAGCGGAAGAAGCGTCGCCGGCAGATTGACTGCGTTCGGATTGGCGAGGCCGCCCAGCAGGGCCGGAACCTGGGCCGGCGGCACGGCGCCCTGAAGCACAGCCAGCAGCCCGCCCGCGATGGAACGGCCGTTGGCGACCGAACTGGCGTAACCCGTGGTCTTTTCGTCGCGCGTGTAGCGGACGCCGCCTGCGAACTCGAGCCGGTCGGTAGCCTTGAACGTCAGATCCGCGAATAGGTCGTAGGACGTCAGTTCGGCGCTGTTGATGGGAATCTCGATATGGGCCGGCTTCAGGTTCGCGGCGATCGGCGCGGCAAGAGCCCCTGCCCCCAGCGGCGTCAGCGTCGCCTGCAGGAACTGCGTGGCTACAATCGGATAGGCCGAGATCGGCAGGGTGTTGTGACCCACCGTCGTCGGCGACCCGTCCAACAATCCGGCTAGTTGAGCCAGAGCGATACGCTCGTCGAACTGGGTCGGCGTGCGCTGATAGCCTTCCTCATGGAACCAGCCGGCGCCAGCGAAGCCCGACAGGCGTCCGCCATTGTCCCAGTTCAGACGGAACTCCTGGCTCCACTGCTCGCCATAGGCCTCCTCGGCTGCGGTCAGAAGCGGCAGCGACAGACCGTCGGCGTCGAAGGTTTCATACGAGTCGAACTGGCGATAAGCCGTGGTGGAGTTCAGCGCTAGCGACGGCGACAGCGTCCACTTCACCAGACCCGTCACGCCCCAGACCTCGCGATCCAGGCCAAGGCTCTTGCCGCCATCGAAGGCCGCGCCTGGCGTCAGGGCAGCGCCCTCCCACGGCGCGCGGCCACCCAGAACGACGCCCGTGATCGGGTCGGCCGGATCATAGGCGATCGACTTGAATGAGGTGCCGCTCGCGTTGTCCGTCTGGTAGTTGGCGATCAGGTCGGCGCGTATTGTGTCGGTGGGCGTCCATGCGCCGGACAGGCGGAAGGCCTTGGTCTCGATGCCGTTGTAGTCCTCGCCGCCGAGCAGGTTTTCGACCGAGCCGTCACGGGTCTTCATCCGCGTGGCCAGACGCAGGCCCGCGTCATCGCCCAGTGGCGCATTCACGAAGCCTTCGACCAGGCGATATCCCTCGCTGCCGGCCTCGGCGCGCATCTCGGCGTCGAACTCGCCCGGACGAGCACGGTTCTGAACCAGGTTGACCGCTCCGATCAGAGCGCCGCGGCCATAGAGGGTCGACTGCGGACCTTTTGCGATTTCGACGCGCTCCAGATCGAACAGCTCAACGTAGGAGCCGCGCGACTTGGAGATCGACACGCCATCCTGGAACACTGAGACGCGAGGCTCTGCGGTGGCGGCGCCGGAATCCGAAGTGATGCCGCGCATCACGAAACCCGGATTGTTCGGCGACTGGTTCTGCACCAGGAAGCCCGGCACGAAGGCCGACAGTTGCTCGAACTCCTGAACGCCCAGGTTCTCAAGAAACTGACCGCTATAGGCCGTCAGGGCGAAAGGCACCTCGATCGGGTCCTGCGCACGCAGCTGGGCGGTGACGATCACGTCGTCAACCGTCGAGACATGATCCTGGGCCACGCTCTGAGCGTGAGCCGCGCCTGCCGTGGCCAGGCTGAGCATTGCCGCCCCCGTCAGCAGGCCAGCCTTGTTTTTCACTGACTTCATCATCGCACATCCCCCTTGAAGGTCCGGGGAGGCGTAGTGGGCGTCGATGTCGGGCCGGCGACGCCCCCGCAAATCCACAGTGAAGCTGACACCTCAGTTCAATGACGACCCCTCCGGGAACAAACGGCATTCACCACATAAGAAAGGGAGGCGCCGGAACCGACGCCTCCCTTCATTTCATTCCAACTAGAAGGGACTAGCGGTCTTGGTCGACAGCCAGTGTCTCGATCCTCGACACACCGTCAGCGCCCTTGATCAGGCGGAAGGCGTCCAGTTCGCGGCCGGTCGCGGTGAAAGCGCGATAGGTCACTGCGTCCGGCGATACGTCCAGGGTCTGGAAGGTCTGGGTCCGCGAGGCCGATCGAGTAGCCCAACCGAGATCAGCCACCGGGTACATCTTGGGACCGGCGACCGACACGACATAGGTCGAGCCATGATCGGACGGCCGGGCTGGCCCCGCGTTGAGCATCGGGCCCGTGCCGATGGCCCCTCGCGCATAACCATGATCATGGGCCTGTAGCACCAGATCAACGCCGTACTTGTCGATCAACGGCTTCAGGGCGTCGCGCACCCGCGAATTGTCACGATCAGGATCGATCGAGAACAGCGGGAAGTGCAAGAACAGCGCTGTCCAGCGATTGGGATTGTTCGCCAACAGGCCGTCGAGCCAGCGCACCATCTCGGCTCGCATCGCCTCGTCCCCGTGGAACAGGGGCGCGTCGACGGAGATCAGTCGCAACCCCTGATAGTCGACGGTCCAGGCCGTCTCTTTCAGCTTCTCCACGCCTGCGGGCCCGGTTTCAGGCAGAGTATACTGACGCCGCCACTGAGGGTTCAGCACGGGACCGCGTCCGTATTCATGATTGCCCGGCGTCGGCATCTGCGGCGTCTGGGCGTACAGGAAGCCGCCGACGGCGAACCACTCGCCCCATTCGTTATCGCTGTCGTGCCGGTTGATCAGATCGCCCGCGTGGATGACGAAGGCGGCGTCCCCGGCCTTGCGGAAGGCCATCCTCATGGTGCGAGACGCCTCGCTGAGAATGTTGTTCTGCATGTCCCCCATGTAGACGAACGTGAAGGGCTTGGCCGTCGCCGCCGCAGTGCGGAACTGCAGCCATTCCGACCAGCGCGCGCCGTCGCCGACGCGATAGGCATAGACCGTCTCAGGCTTCAGCCCTTTCAGCACCGCCGAATGATAGGCCGCACGGAACTCGGCCGCTTCACGCACGGCGATGGTCGCGTCATCCGTGACAGCCGTCATGCGCACCGCCTGCTGGATGAAGTCCGGACCATCCTGGGCCTCAGCGAATTCAACGAAGCCGACGGCGCCCGGTGCAGTACGCCAGGTTACGGCCATCTCGTGCGCCGGGTCGGCTGTCAGGTTGAGGATGATCCGTTCCGGCTGCTCGGTCGGAGGGACCACTGGCCGGTCGGAAGCCTGGACTGGCGCGGGTTCAGGGCGCAGCGGACGCTCGGCGGTCTGCGCCATCGTCTGTCCGCCCAGGGCCGCAAGCGCGGCCCCGAGCATCAGGGCGTGGGTCGTTTTCATGATCCCCTCCCCGATCAGAAGACGTAGGTCAGGCCGACCGAGATCGACCGCCCGTTCTTGATATAGGCGCGGCTGGAGCCCGTGCTGGCGCCGGCTGTGTACCAGTAGGTGTGGTTGTCGAAGAGGTTCTGGACCTGCAGCGACGCCGTCGCCCCGTTCCACAGCTTGCGCCGCACGTTCAGGTCCACGAACTCGTAGTCCTGCTCATAGGGATTGTTGCCGAAGTCCTGGATGCCTTCGAGGAATTCCGACTGATAGCTGTAGGCGGCATAGGCCTCCCAGCCGTCCCGCGCCCAGAAGATCTGCACGTTGGCGACCGCCTCCGGCGTCTCCATCAGCGGCAAGGTGTAACCTTCTGGATGCCAGGAAATGCCGGTCTCAGCCTCCGACTTCTGCAAAGTCAGATTGACGCTGGCTCCAAGCCCGGCCAACGGACCGGGCAGCCAGTGGAAGACCTGCTGGGCGCTCATCTCGACGCCGTAGACCCGCGCCCACTTGCCGTTGTTGGGCTTGGAAATCGTGACGCCATCGGGACCGGTGTTCACGCCCGCCGTCCCGTCGCGGATGTTCGACGACGAGGAACGGTACAGGAAGTTCTCGATATCCTTGTAGAACAGGCCCAGCGAATAGGCGCCGGTGTCGCCGTTGTAGCGTTCGATGGAGAGGTCGTAGTTGACCGCCTTCATCGGCTTCAGATCCGGGTTGCCCTGTTCGATAGCGACCAACAGCCATTCGCTTTTCGGGTTCACCGTGCCGTCGCCGTCCGGGTCGCTGTCGTAGCCATACTCGCGCGCCGACGACATACGGGCGATGTCCGGGCGGGCGAAGCTGGTCCAGATGGCGGCGCGGACCTTGGTCCGGTCATCCAGATCATAGTTGAGGTGGATCGACGGCAGGACGTTGACGAAGTCGCTCTTATCCGTGGCGAAGTGCGCCCCCTGGACCTCATCCAGGATATAGGCGTCGATCTCGTTGTTGGTGCTCTCCACCCGGACGCCGCCCAGAATCTGCGCCTGACCGAAGCGGGCCGTCGCCATCAGGTAGCCGGCGAAGATGTTCTCCTTGAAGGTGAAGCTGTCCTCGCCGCTCAGTTCGGCGTTGGCGGGATCGGTGGCGAAGCCGTCGAAGAAGTCGCTTTGACCTTCCATCGCGCGCTGCAGTTCGGCCAGCATGGCGTCGTTGTCGATCACCGTGCCTAGGCGATAGAGGCCCGAATACTCGCCGTCGAACAGGCTGGTGACTTCCTTGCCATAGAAGCGCGAGAAGTCGGCCAGGGTGCCGCTGGCGTCCAGGTCCATGAACTCGCCGCTATAGGTCGAGCGCTTGGAGCTATAGTACTTGCCGCCCGCCTTGACGGCTTCCAGCCAGGTCGAGACGGGGCGCCATTCGACGTTGAACTGGCCCTGCCACAACTCTTCCTGCGCGCCGCCGATCTCACCCGACAGACCGCTGAAGTCATACTGGCTGTTATCGTGGATCGCCGCCATTCCGGCGTCGTTCAGCACCCACTTGGGGAAACGACTGTCGCCGAAGTTGGTGACGTTGACCCCCTTGTTGCCCAACCAGCCGTACTTGTCGCTGCGGAACTCCATCTCGTAGCTGTCGTCGGTGTTGTCCTCCGATTTGGCGTAGGAGACGTCGTAGTCGACCGTGAAGTCGCCCACGCGGCTGACGCCGCCGAGGTTGAGGGACATCACCGTGCCCGTCTCACGCGAGCCTTCCCAAAAGCGACGCAGGCGGAAGCCCTGCGGGTCCCAGGTCCCCGAGGCGCCGTCCAGAGTATAATAGGAGCGCGTCGAGCGGTCAGCGTCGGTGATGCGGCCGTCCTTGTCGCGGTCCACAATCTGGGCCGTGGTGTAGTTGTAGATGCGCCCCAGTTTGGCGTCCGTGCCGATCACGGCGTCCTCGGGACGCAGCAGGCCGGTCATGGTCTTGTCGACCTGGCTCAGACGAGCGGAGTTTCGGCCGGTGTCGTTGCGGAAGTTCAGGCGATTGCCGAACTCCTCCTTCGTGTACTCGTTGAACTGGCCGCGCAGGTGGAAATCGTGATCCACGCCGCGGTAGTCGAGGCTGGCGTTCAAGCCGTGACGCTCAACCTCGGTCTCGCCGAAACCGATGTTCATGCCGCGCATGACGAAAGTGTCGGTGTCCCAGCCCATGGTCTCGCTGTCGGCGTACCAGACGGAGGGCTGGTTATCGCCGTCCACCCCATTCTCTTCGAACTGCGACTTGCGACGCGACCAGCTGCCGGTGACGAACAGGCCCCAGTTGTCGTTGAACTGGCGTCCAAACGAGCCTGAGAGCTCACCCGATTTTTCGTCGTCGAACTTGTCCAGCATGCCGACCGAGGCCGACACGACGCCATAGACCGGATCATGATCGAAAGCGGTGGGCGTACGAATGTCGATCGTGCCGCCGAGGGCGTCGCCGTCGCGGTCCGGCGTCAGGCTTTTGATGACGGTGATCGAGTCGATGCCTTCGGGCGGCAGAAAGCTGAGGCGGACGCCGCGATAGAAGTTGTCGCCCGGCGAACCGGCCCCACCCATGCGCACGCCGTTCATGGTGTAGTTGTTCAGCTCGGTCGACAGGCCGCGAATGGTGATGCGGTCGCCCTCGCCCGTCGTGTGGTTGCGCACAGCGTTGACGCCCGGAAGACGCGACAGGGATTCGGCCACGTTGTTGGCCGGCAGATCCCCCATGTCGTCGGCGCTGATCACGTCCGAGATGAAGTCGGCCTGACGCTTGGCGTCCAGCGACCGGCGCAGACCAGCCGCATAACCGACCACCTGCACGTCCTCGACTTCGAATGCGTCGGGAGCCGTGGCGCTCGCGTCCGCGGACTGGCGCACCAGGGTCAGAACGCCGCGCACGTCGCGCGCCTCGACGCCCGAGCCGGCGATCATGCGACGTAGCGCTTCGCGCGGAGCCATCGCCCCCGAAACGGCGTTGGAGGTCCGCCCGCGCGTCAGGCCGGGATCGAAGACGATCTGCAGCCCCGTATCGCGCGACAGGGTCTGAAGCGCCCGACCCAGATCCTGGGCGGGAATAGCGACGGCCACGCGCGCTTCGATGTTACTGGCGGCCTGCCAAGCGTAGGCTGGTGCGGCGACGGACGTAAGAACAGCGACCGCAGCCGCTGTCAGAAGGCCGGTCTTGTAGATAGGCATTCGGTAAATCCCCTGCGATCGAACTTGATCGTTACGGGGTTAGACGGCGACGAAAGAACTCCTGACAGCCGTCATGAAAACTTGCCCTCAACGTTGCCTAACCTTCGGAAATCTCAAAATGATCCGTTCCCAGACGAGTCAGTTTGAAGCCATGAATTCCTACCATGGCCGCAAGAGCGTTCTCGGGCCGATCATAGGCGAAACGACCGCTGATCATGGCGCGCGCCACGGTCGGATCGGCCAGCCTGACCTTGACGCCGGTCGTGCGTTCCATCTCCTCGACCACGCTCGCCAGGGTCGCTTCCTCAAACTCTAGCCACCCCTTGGCCCACGACGGCACGTCAGTCTCAGCCTCCGGTCGCGCCAAGGGTGCGTGTTCGACGACGCCGCCAGACACTGTGGCCCGCTCGCCAGCGAGAACCCTCATCGTCATGCCTCGATCGGAGACGACCTTGACGACCCCTTCAAACACCACGACCTCGACCACCTTGCCTGCGGGCGTCTGGCGCTGATCGACATTGAAACGCGTTCCGACGGCGATGACGCGCGTGCCGTCCACCTCAACGGAAAAGGGCCGCGTCTTGTCCGGCGCGACCTCGAAAAACCCCTCACCCTTGAGGTGCAGGACACGTTCATTCGCACCAAGATCGACCCGCACCTGGCTCTGGCCGTTCAGTCGAACCGCCGAGCCATCCGCCAGAGCGATGGGTTGCGGGACGCCACGGGCGCCCACGATAAGATCCCCCTGAGGCAGACCGACGATCATCAAAGCGATCGCTCCCATGACGCCAGCCAGCCCAGCTCCCGCCACAGCGCCGCGCGGCCAGGACACGAAGCGTCGTCGCGCCGGTCGCGCACGCAACACGCGCTGCGTCGCCCAGATGACGGCCGCGTCATCGATCAGCGCCTCATGTCTGCGCAAAAGGTCCGCACGGTCAGGTCGCCCGTCCAGCCATTGATCCAAAGCCGCCTGTCGGGCGCTGGACCAACTCGCCTCGCGTCGCGCATCAGCCCACAACGCCGCCTCGCGGTCATCCCTGGAGTTCACGACCTTAGTCGACATGGCGGCCCTCCGCCGTCTGGCGCAAGGTCTGGGCTGCGCGGCTATAGTGTTTCTGCGCCGCCTCTACCGACAGCTTCAGATCGAAGGCGATCTTTTCGTAGGATTCGTCGCTGGCGCGACGCCGCAGGAAAATTTCGCGTCGCAGAGGCGGCATGGCCTCCAGCGCGCTTTGACACAATCTCAATCGCTCACTCATGTCCAGCGCCTCAAGCGGCGTTGCCCCGCTATCGATGGGAACATCTGCCGCCTCCAGGTCATCCAGCGGCATGTTGGCGACGCGGCGGCCGCGATCGATCAGGATGTTCCGCGCCGCTCGCATGGCGTAGGATAATGGATCGGTGATCAGGGTCTCGCGAGCGCGCGCCAGAACGCGCATGATCGCCTCCTGCGCGACATCCTCGGCGTCACCTGCCGTGGTCAGTCTTCGCCGAACATAGGCCAGAAGCACCTGGTTCTGGGCCGCCAGGGTCCGCCCTACCTCATGCTCGTGACCGATCAACGCAACGCTCCCTCAATAAGCGTGGCTATAAGGACCGCCTGTGACAAATGCGATGAATTTCAATGTTCATTTAAAGGCGCAGCCTTGCCTCTGCCGTCCGCCTCAAGGTTCGTTGGTTACTTCAAATGCCGACGGCGCTAGAGAGACCTGACAATGAGGAGCGGCGCATGAGCCAGGATTTCGATGACTATGATGACGACGGCGGCGGCTTCGACGTCGACGACTGGTCACGCCTGACGCCCTTCATCGGCGCGGTTGCAACCTTGGAGGATGTTCAGGCGCGTCGGGCCATTTTCGCTCTGGCCGATACTGACGACGCCAGACCGATCGAGATGGACCTGCCCCAACCGCTCATCTGGTGGGAGGACGATGGCGAACAGGCGGCGGTCGCCGTTCAGGCCGAGACGCATATCGGATCCGATGGCGAAGCCATGGAGGTTCTCGGCCTGGTTTTGCCCGACGGCAGCGGCGCGGTCGCTCTGATGGACGACGTTGATCTAGTCGATGACACCGATCCTACGTGGCGCGATCTGGTCGCGAGCGCCGTCATCGGCGCCGACGACGAGGACTAACACAATACCTCTCCCACAGGCGTTGCTCCTGCGGGAGAGGCATCAGGCGATCTAGAACGACGCCGTAACGCTCAGAGTGACAGTGCGAGGCGCACCGTAGAAGCCGATGACGGAGTCACCCGTAATCGCGCCTGGGAAGTTGTAACCGCCCGCGCGATAGCGTTCGTCGGACAGGTTGCGGCCAGCCAGGCTGACCCGATAGCGGTCATCCTGCGCCGTCCACATCAGAGTGGCGTCGTATAGCCAGTATGCGCCCTGATCGAGCAGGGGTATGGCCGTCTCGAACATCTGGGTCGCGCCACGATAGGACGCCATTGGCGTAAAGATCAGCGAACCGCGATCTCCCATATCGAAGCTGTAGGGCAGCGCGATATTTGCGGTCCAATCCGGGGTGTTCTGGAACGCCCGCTGATCGGCCATGTTCTCACGCTGGCCCGTCAGAGGGTTGAAGGTGACGAACTCGTTGAACTTGGCGTCCAGATAACCCAGCGTCAGGCGCGGGACAAAGCTGTCGGTCAGGCGCGCGCTGGCTTCCAACTCCCAGCCCCAGATTTCGCTGGAGCCCGCATTATCCACAAAGCTGACGACCGAGGCCGGCGGGATAAAGAACTGCGACGTGATCTGCTGGTCCGTGTAGTCCGACTTGAACAGTGCGGTGGCGAAGTTGATGCGGCGGTCCAGCAGCGACCCCTTCAGGCCAATCTCGTAGGTATCCACCAACTCCGGCTGATAGCCGTTGATCGTCTCGGGATAGAGGGAGGCGTCGCCGCGCATGTCGAAACCTCCCGACTTGAAGCCCCGTCCGTAAGAGGCGTAGCCCGTCAGTTCCGGCGTGAACTTGTAGCTGGCGCTGATGCGCGGCGTGAACTCCGAATATGTGTCCAAGTTGGTGTAGTCGGTGGCAGGAGCGCCGGCGGGGATGGCGGCGTTATTGCCGAAGAACGGGCTCTTGATGCCCAGATAGTTCTGGCGGAGTTGGTCGACGCTCTTCTTGTCCTGGGTCCAGCGACCGCCAACCGACAGCGACAGTTGGTCCGTCAGATCGTAGCTGAAGTCGGCGAAGACGGCGAAGCTTTCGGTGTCCACCTTGCCGCCGGTATAGGTCGTCAGACCCGCGGGCAGCCCCGGCCCCATGCTGGGATAAAGGCCGATGACGGTGTCGAACGCTCCCTCGGCCGAGGCGTCCATGTAGAAGAGGCCCGCCACGCCCTGCCAGCGCTCGCCTTCGAACAGCAGTTGGAATTCCTGCGTGAACTGGCTGTCGGCGTAATAGCCGGGAATGTCGAGGATCGGTTGCGGCAGACCGTCGAAGTCGATGCCATCGCCCTTCGTATCGCCATCGCGCCAGGCCGTAACGGATTTGAAGGTCATGGCGTCATTGACGTTCCACTCGCCGGTGAAGGAGAGGCCGCGCGTGCGGACATAGCCCTCGTCGCCGATGCCCGCGCGGGTGTCATAGATGCCATCGGTCATCGGCGCCTTGAGGCGATAGCCGTGACGGGCGTTGGACTCATCCTCAGTGATGTCGCCGGCTAGGCGGAAGAACAGGTCATCGCTGGGCGTCCATTCAACGCTCAGGCGCCCTGCGGTGACGTCCTTGTTGTAGTGCTCAGCGCCAGTGGTCAGGTTGGTCCCGTAGCCGTCGCGGGTGTAACGCGCGATCGCGCCGCCGATCCGCAGGGTGTCGTTCAGCGGGGTCGAACCCGAAGCGATCAGATCTAGCTGATTGTAGCTACCGTACGCTGCCCTAAGGTCCAGTTCAGGGTCCTGACCCAGGCGTTTTGTGACGTACTTGATCG
The DNA here is from genome assembly GCF_002387245.1 of Brevundimonas sp. UBA4553. Classification (GTDB taxonomy): domain Bacteria; phylum Pseudomonadota; class Alphaproteobacteria; order Caulobacterales; family Caulobacteraceae; genus Brevundimonas. The sequence goes on along the minus strand of NZ_DGLD01000019.1, from coordinate 477,316 downwards.
CACCGCCGATGGTGTTTCGACCATAGAGCGTGCCCTGCGGTCCCCGCAGGACCTCCAGACGCTCGATGTCGAAGATGTCCAGCACGGCGCCCTGCGGACGGGCCACATAGACATCATCGACATAAAGGCCGACGCCAGGCTCAAAGCCCCAGAGCGGATCCTGCTGGCCAACACCCCGGATGAAGCTGGTGAGCGTCGAGTTCGTGCCGCGAGCGATCTGTACGGTGGCGTTCGGCGTCTGCTGTTGCAGGGTGGTGATATCGGCGGCTCCGGTCTCATCCAGACGCTCGGCGCTGATGGCGCTGACGGCCACCGGCACGTCCTTGAGCGTTTCCTCGCGTCGCCGGGCCGTCACAACGATATCGTCGATGCTGGACACCTGCTCGGTGTCCGTCGCTTGCTGGGCCAGGGCGGGCGCCGCGCAAAGCGAGGCCGTGATGAAGGCGCTGGTCATCAGCGCCAGGCGCAATTGTGCTGTCGATCGCATTCTCGGTTCCTCTCCACGCGGTCGTTTGATCGCCGCTGATCTGTGTTGGTCCGACGGTGGTCCGCGAACAGCCCCGCTGTCAACATCATTCATTTGCTCATGAATGATGTTTCACAATGCCGCTCGACAGCCGACCGAGCGTTGTTCATTCTCAAGTGAAGAAGCGCGGCGAAGATCGCGCCCGGAGGGACGGACCATGGATCAGATCACTCATGCTGCGACGCAGCCCGTCGTTCACACTGTGTCCGGAAGCCTGAGGGGCTTGCGCGATGGGGCGGCGAATGTGTTTCGCGGCATACCCTACGCCGCCGCCCCTGTGGGCGAGTTGCGCTGGCGCGCACCGCGGCCCTTCCCTGCATGGACGGGTGTCCGCGAGGCGACGGAGTTCGGTCCAGCGGCCCCACAGGCCGGCCCCGCCGACGTGGCCGACATCGTCTCCATTGGCGGCGCGCCCGAGCCGACCAGCGAGGACTGCCTGACCCTGAATATCTGGACTCCGGTCGATACGACGCGTCCCGCCCCGGTCATGCTGTGGCTTCACGGCGGGTCGAACCGGATGGGGGCGGGTTCCCTGCCCTTCTATGACGGCGGCGCTTTCGCCCGCGACGGCGTGGTGCTGGTCAGCGTGAACTACCGCCTGGGCCAGTTCGGCTTCTTTGCACACCCGGCGCTCACGGCCGAGGCTCCGGTTGATGAGCCTTTGGGCAATCAGGGGCTCCTGGATCAGATCGCGGCGCTGGAATGGGTCCGGGCGCACATAGCGGCCTTCGGCGGCGACGCTGCCAACATCACCCTGTTCGGAGAATCTGCGGGCGGCCTCGACATCCTGGCCCTGATGACGACACCGCAAGCGAGCGGGTTGTTCCACAAGGTTATCGTCCAATCCGGCGGCGGCTGGCTGCCCGCCACGCCGCTGAAGACCGCCTATCGACGGGGTTTGGCGACGGCGGCCGCCATAGGTCTGACTAATGCGGACGCCGGCGCCCTGCGCGCCGTTCCGTCCGCCTCGCTCACTGCCGTAGAGAGCGCCTTTGGTCCGGTCATTGACGGACGTCTGCTGGAACGGGACCCGATCAGCGCCTTCGCCAACGGTGACTTCACCGACGTGCCGATGATGATCGGGGTCAACAGCGGCGAGGACTCCCTCCTCAACTACGGCGGCGGGCTGAAGCGGTTCGGCCAGTTGATCAAGCCGAACGCCAAATCGGCCAAACTCTATCCCGAGGCCGTCGGCGATGAAGAGCAACTGATCCGCCTCGGCTTCCGCGACTTCGGCTTCGCTGCGCCGGCGCGTTGGGTGGCGTCGCGTCCACGACGCGCGAAGTCCTGGCTATATGCCTTTGATTATGTGGAAGAGTCTCGGCGCGACACTATGCGCCGCGCTAGCCACGCGGCTGAAATTTTCCACATTTTTGAAACGCTGGACCATCGCCCTGACGACGCGCCCTTGGCGACCGACGCTGATCGCGCCACCAGCACCGCCATCCACGCCCGATGGGTTGATTTCGCCAAAACAGGTTCGCCGGGTGCCGACTGGCCCGCGTATCGTCCCGCCGACGACGCTTGGATGGTGTTCAACGAAACGCCTGGCGGCGAAGTGCAGCGCGGCTGGTGGAAGGCGGCGCTGGACCATCACGGTCGCAAGGGCGGGTTGCTGATCCTGCTGCTTCGGATCCGGGATCGCCTCAGAACCCTGTTCTCGGGTAAAGTCGCTTGATGACCGCCACCGAAACCAGGCCACGCCTCAAGGCGTCGACAACACCCAAGGCGCCGACCAAGCCAAAGGCCCAACGGCGCGAGGAGACGACGACCCGTATCCTTGACGCCGCCGAAGCCCTGTTTGCGCGCCATGGCCTGCACGGCGTCACCTTGAAGGCCGTGGCCAAGGAAGCGAACGTCGATACCGCCCTGCTGCACTACTATTTTGACGACAAGAACCGCCTGTTCTCGACCGTCTTCGGTCGCCGCGCCGAGGTGGTGAACCGGCTCCGCCTGGACAGCCTGGACCGCTACGAAGCAGAACACGGCGACGCCATGACCATAGGTGGAGCCATTGACGCATTCCTTCGGCCCCTGTTCCTGCTGTTCGACGAAGACAACAAGGCGTGGCTCAACTACGCCGCGCTCGTGGCCCAGGTGAACAACACCCCGGTGTGGGGCGGCGACACCATGCACCAGCATTTCGACCCGGTGATTGACCGCTTCATCGGCGTCCTCAAGCGCATTGCCCCTGACACACCCCCGCGGCAGATCTACTGGTTCTATCACCTGCTCTCGGGCGCGCTGACCCTGTCGCTAGCCCAGACCGGTCGTATCGACGTCCTGTCCGGCGGCCTGTGCAAGTCGTCGGAAATGGGCGCTATCTGCGACGCCATGGAAGCCGTCTTCACGGGCGGATTTGAAGCGATCCGACGTACATAGCGCTACCGGCGAAGCTCAAACTCGGCCTGAAAGCCGTCGAAGGCCACCTCGACATTTGACGGAAGTTTCTGCCGTAGATCGTTGTAATCGAGGTCGATGTGAAGATTGGTCAGAACGGCTTTCCTGACACCTGACCGCGAGATCCAGTCCAGCGCTCGGTCGACGTGGGCGTGGGTCGGATGGGGGGCGTATCGCAGGGCGTCGACGATCCACAGGTCAGCGCCGCGTACCGCCTCCAGAGCCGCCTCGTCCAGATCGGACACGTCGCTGGAGTAGGCGACGGGACCCAGCCTGTAACCGACGGACCGGATCGGCCCGTGCGCCTGATCGAAGGTGACGACAGGGACCGGACCGCCAGCACCATCCACGCACCACGGCTCACCATGCGGCGGAATGCGCTGCGCTTCCAGAATGGCGGGATAGCCATGCTGGCTTTCGAAAATATAGTCGAACCGTTGGGTCAGGGCGTGGTGTGTGGCCGGATCCATCCATGCCTGAATGCGCCGCCGAGCGTGAATGGCGAAGACCCTCAGGTCGTCGATGCCATGGGTCTGGTCCGCATGGTCGTGAGTGTAAAGGACCGCATCGACATGGGCGATGCCCGCCATCAGCGCCTGTTGGCGCAGATCCGGCGACGTGTCGATCAGAACGCTCGTGACGCCGTCCGGCCCGTGACGCCGAGCCAGCATGGAGCAACGGGTGCGTGTGTTCCTGGGCTCACTGGGATCACACGCGCCCCAGTCACCGTCGCCCCGCGGCACGCCGCCGGATGAGCCGCAACCGAGAATGACGATCTCAAGTTCACCCGGCTTGCTCATTCGGCAGGCCGGGGTATGCGGTCGAACAGAGCGAAAAAGGCGTCGGTCGTGCGTCGGTCGGCCTCCTCGAGCGACCAGCCCCGGATTTCCGCCAGCTTTTGAAGCACCAGCCCGACATAGGCCGGCTCATTACGGCGTCCCCGATAAGGAATAGGCGCCAGATAGGGGCAATCTGTCTCGACGATGATCCGATCTTCGGGCATCCGGCGAATGACCTCTCGCACATCCTCCGCCGCCTTGAAGGTGGCGATCCCGGAAACGGAGAACCAGGCGCCCAGTCCTGCGGCCGTTTCAGCCAGTTCAACGCCGCTGGTGTAGCAGTGCATCAGAAGCTTGAAAGGGTCGCGCGCATGTTCCTCGCGCAGGATGGCGGCCATGATCTCGTCAGCTTCGCGCGTGTGCACGACCAGCGGCAAACCAGTGCGGCGTGCGGCGTCGATATGCTGGCGGAAGACAGCCACCTGCTCGTCGCGCGGGCTGAGGTCGTAGTGGAAGTCCAGGCCGCACTCGCCAATGCCAATGACACGCGGACGCTTGGCCAGGGCGACCAGGTGGTCAGCCGTCAGTTCCAAATGGTCCTTGGCTTCATGCGGGTGAGCGCCCACCGTGCACCAGATGTCATCGTGGGCCATGGCAAGGGCATGCGTCGCTTCAAAGGTCGACAGTTTGTCCGAAATCTCGACCATCAAGCGCACGCCGGCCTCGCGGGCACGAACAATGACTTCGTCGCGGTCCTCGTCGAACTGGTGAGCGTGCAGGTTGACGTGACTGTCGATGATCATCGAAGGGCCTTGGTGCGAGCGATATCCGCAAGAGCGCCAGCCAGAACATCCGCGCGGTCCAGATTGATGGCCGCCGTGCGGTCGGGCAGTTCAGCCAATCGGGTCCACAACTCCGCCCAGCGGGCGCCCTGCCCCGCCGGCGCCTCCAGCGCGCGCGCCTTCACCGCTGCGATCAGTCGATCCATCAGGGCCTCGAACCTCGCCTGGCCTTCAGCCCCGCGAAAACCGTCGGCGGCCGCCATCTGTTCCGCGCGGTCCACGGCGTCGCCCAGCACCCAACTCCGCGCCAAGGCATCGACTTCCTGCATGGCGCCAGACGACAGGGCCAGGGCCGCGCCAGGCGATCCGCCGGCCATGTCGGCGGCGAGGCGCGCGTCTTCGAGGTCGGCGCCTGTGCGGTTGCGCACCAGGGTCTCCAACTGTTCCGGAGTCCAGATCGGGAAACTGAGACGTCGGCATCGCGAGCGTATCGTCGCCAACAAGCGGCCGGGCGCATGCGTCACCAACAGCAAAACGCCTCGCTCAGGCGGTTCCTCAAGAATTTTCAGTAAGGCGTTGGCTGCGTTGATATTCAGATCATCCGCAGCGTCGATTATCGCCACGCGATATTGGGCTTGGGACGGGCTCTTGGCGAAGAAGCCTGGCAGGTCCCGCGCCTGATCGACCGAGATGGTCTTCTTCTGCTTGCCCCCTTCGACCAGCCGCTCCATCACCAGCAAATCAGGATGCGACTGAGCCGATACAAGCTGGCTGACCGGGTCGTAGGGTGCAGCGCCCAGCGGTCCCCGCGACGGGTCAGGCGCAGCGCCCAGCAAACGACGGGCTGCGCGATAGGCGAAGGTCGCCTTTCCGCTGCCCTCCACCCCGCACAGCAACCAGGCGTGATGCAGGCGCCCCCGACCCAAGGCGTCCAGAAAGGCATCTTCGGCCGCGACGTCCGGGACCAGATCGAACCGGTCGCGCGGGTGTTCGCTCACAGCAGTCGCTCGGACACAGCGCTCCACAGGCGCGCCGAGACAGCCTCGAGCTCGCCTGTCGCGTCGATCACGACGCAGCGCTCAGGGTGACGGCGCGCCACGCCGAGGAAACCCTCGCGCAGCCTTTGATGGAAAGCCAGGCCTTTGGATTCGAACCGCGTCTCGAACAGGCCGCGACCGAAGGCTCGCTCCAACCCGACTTCGACAGGCAGATCGAACACCAGGGTCAGATCTGGTTGGTCTCCGGCCACGATAGCCGTGTCCAGCGCTTCAATCAGGCTTTCCGGCGCGCCGCCGCCCGCGCCCTGATACACACGGCTGGAGTCGGCGAAACGGTCGCAAACGACCCATTTGCCGGCATCGAGAGCAGGCCGAATGGTGCGCTCCAGATGGTCCGAACGCGCAGCGTACATCAAGAGGGTCTCGGTGCGAGGCGACCAGCGCTCAGCGTCTCCGGCCACCACGATGTTGCGGATGACCTCTGCCCCCGGCGAACCGCCCGGCTCACGCGTCTGGACGGCGTCGATCCCGAACGAGCGCAGATGCTCGACCAGCAGGCGCGCCTGCGTGGTCTTGCCGGCCCCCTCGCCGCCTTCGAATGTGATGAACTTACCGCGCTGCACCCGCGCACAATGGCGAGCGCGGCGCGACAGGCAAGCCTTAACCGCCTGATATCAACAGGGCGTCGCCAAACCCGCGTGCAATGACGGCCTGGCGGGCCTGTTCGGCCGCGTTGGCGTCCGGCCAAGGTCCGACAATCACCCGGAACAGAGTCTGGCCGTCGCCACGAACATCCTGAACCGAAGCGCGATCCCCCAGACGGTCGGCGATTCGCCTGGCGGCGCGTCGATCCGAAAAGGCTCCTGCCTGAACCCAGTAGCTCGGCGTGGCGGCTGGCGGTGGCGAGGGAACGGCGGGCGCGGCATAGGGCGTCGGTGTTGAAAGGGCCGCGGCCTCGGCTCGCTGCAGCGCCGTCCCTCCACCCGTTCGGGGCGCCCGCCCGACATAGCGGACCCGCACCTCGCCCACGCCCTGCGACAGCAGACCCAGTTCCTCGGCCGCCGCACGCGACAGATCGATGATCCGGCTATCGACAAAGGGCCCGCGGTCATTGACGCGCAGGATGACGCGACGCCCATTCGCGCGGTTGGTCACCTCTACAAGGCTCGGCAGCGGCAAGGTCTTGTGTGCTGCTGTCAGGGCGCTCATGTCGAAGCGCTCGCCGGTCGACGTCGGACGGCCGTTGTGCTGCGCCCCGTACCAGGAGGCCAGGCCGATCTCGTCGTAGTTCGGCTGTTCGGCCGGCCGATACCAGCGGCCACGGATCTGATAGGGCCGCATGGTGCCGGAGACGATGGGCGCGGGATCAGTGACGACCGGCGCACGCAACGGCGCATCCCGGCCACCGCCCAAACTGGCGCAGGCCGCCAGGGTGGAAAAGGCGGCGGCGACCACTACGCCCCTTAGCAATCTCGTCATCACGGCCTACGCACTCCAGTTCACTCGATGTGATCATGCGTGAGGACGTTTCCGGTTTGGTTAACGAGGTGTTTGGGGCTATGCGTCCGCTGTCGCGGCGACGCCTTTGCGCCCGTGCCTGTCTTGAAGCGAGCGCCTTGAAATCCTCTCTCTACCAGACCCGTTCGGGGGTCTTCGCCCTGGCCACCCTTTGCTGCTTCCTGTGGGGCAGCGCTTATCCGGCCATCAAGAACGGCTATGCGCTGCTGCATATTGGGCCCGGCGATATTGCAAGTCAGATGCTGTTCGCTGGCTGGCGCTTCGCTCTGGCTGGCGTGATCCTGCTGATCGTGGCGGCGACGATGAAGAAGCCGGTCCTGGCTTTGAACAGACGTCAGATGCGCCAGGTCGCCCTGCTGGGCGTGACCCAGACCGCAATCCAGTACGTCTTCTTCTACGTCGGACTGGCCCACGCCACAGGCGTGAAGTCTTCGATCATGAACGCCACCGGCGTCTTCTTCAGCGTGGTCCTCGCCCACTTCATATATGCGAACGATCGGTTGAGCTCTCGCAAGATGACCGGCTGTCTGATCGGTTTCCTCGGAGTGGTGGTCGTCAACCTCGGCGGTGGCGGCCTCGGCTTTGATTTCAGTCTGCTCGGCGAAGGCTTCGTCATTATCGCCGCCTTCGTGCTGGCGGCGGCGTCGATCTATGGAAAGCGTATCTCGAGTGAGATCGACCCGATGATTATGACGGGGTGGCAATTGGCGATCGGCGGCGGCGTCCTGACCGGAGTTGGCGTGGCGGGCGGGGGCCATCTGGGAGCGCTGGACCTGCAGTCCGGCGGTTTGCTGCTCTACATGGCGCTGCTCTCTTCGGTGGCGTTCGCGGTCTGGAGCCTGCTGCTGAAGCACAATCCCGTCGGAATGATCGCCGCCTTCAACTTCCTGATCCCTGTATTCGGCGTCGCCCTGTCCGCCCTGTTCCTCGGCGAGAATCTGCTGAGATGGAGCTACCTCGCAGCCCTGATCCTGGTCTGTATCGGCATCTGGCTGGTGACCCGCTCCCCTGCTTTCAAAAAAGGCTGAGCGTCCTGACGACATCAGTTCGCTTTGTGCTTGGGTGACGGCCGACTTGCCGCTATGCACGCCTCCGCACGCGTCATGTGACTCGCGCTGGACAGGTGGCCGAGTGGTTTAAGGCAGCGGTCTTGAAAACCGCCGTAGGTGTGAGCCTACCGTGGGTTCGAATCCCACCCTGTCCGCCAAGCTCCGGCCCGCGAGCCCGCCGCGCTCTCATCCCCCACCCGCTTCACCCTGCGGCCGTTCGTGCGCCGCCGCGTAGGCGACGCCGTCCCAGACTCATGCTGAACAGTCAGCTAGAGCCTGGGACCGAGTCTGATCTTTGCGTCAGAACCTGAAGGTCAGGAACGTGCCCAGGTAGGACTGATCCTCGGACGTGCCGGTCTCTTTCAGGAAGTCGCCGGCCTTGGTGTAGTTGGCGACACCCATGATCGACACGAACGGCGTCAAGGCGTAGCGCGCAAACACGCCCGTGCGCCATCCGACATAGGACGACTGGCCCTCGGTGGCGCTGCGGATCACAAGGCCGGACAAGGCGTAGAGTCCGTCTTCCTTGCTCTGGCGCCACAGGCCAGCGGTGTTGGCCCCCAAGGTCAACTTCGGCGTCGGGCGGACGGTCACTTCCGGCTGCACCAGCACCATGTTGGCGAAGCCCAGGTCCGTGCGCAAAGCGGCCGGCTGGGGGAACAGCGGGTTGAAGCTGTTCAGCTTGCCATCATTGGGGTCCTTGTCGCCAGAGCCCGCATCGACACGCACGGCGATGCGCGGAGTCCATTTTACGCCCGCGAAGGTCCGACCACCCACGGCGGTTACGAACCAGGCGTCAATATCGAGATCGCGGAACGAGCCCCACTGTTTGACGGCCTCAACCTCATAGTCCCAGGGCGCGACCTTGCCTGTCAGACGCACCGACAGGGTGTCACGATCGTCGCGACCCGCCACTTGTCGGTCGAAGGGCGTCACCGAGCGGTCGGTGTTGGCGTAAAGCAGTTCCAGCTTCGGCGCCGTCGGCCCGGCCCCGAGAACCCGCGACGCCATCGCGCCATAAAGACGGTAGTCGTAGTTGGTGGCGTCATCCCACGACGCGTTGCCTTCTCGCAGGGCATAACCTGCAAAAGCGCCGCCGCTCCACCCGTCTGGCCGGTCATAGATCACCCGCGCCATGTCCATGGCGTTGCGGGCGTTGGCGCCCTCGCGCATGTCGAACAGGCGGAAGCCGCCGACGCCAAACTCCTGACGGCCGACGCGCAAGCGCAGGACGCCGCCGCCCACAGCAGCCTCACCCTCGACGAAAGCCTGATGCAGGTCGGTCCGATTTTCCTCAGCCGGCGGCGTGCCGCTATCCAGACCGAAGCTGCGAGCGTCCTGGATATCGACGAACGCGCGCAGCGAGGAGCCAAGGTTCAGTTCGCTCCACAGGCGCGCTCGCGTCTGGAAGTCGCCATCGCCGTCCTGAAGTCCGCGGCCAAACCGCTCATTCTCCCGGTTCTCGGCCCGCAGGCGCAGCTCGCCGCCGAAGCTAGCCCATACGGGCGATCCCTCGCCGCCGACCGGAACATGCTTCCAGCGGGCCCACGTCGAGTTACGCTTGGCCGGATCCGCCAAGTAGGCGTAATCCTCGTCATAGTTGATCAGCTTGAACGGCGGGGGTGCGGCAGCCGGCGTAGGCGCGACCGATGACGGCGACGGCGCGGTTTGAACGGGCGCTTCGACCTCGGCGACAGCCGGCATGGGGGGGTGCGAAAGCAATGCGGCGGCGGCCGCGGCCGCGATACTCATGGATTTCCTCCGGGAAAGGGCGCGGTTGGCTCCGCGCTCGGTTCGATTGGGTAATTATTCAGCGTCGGGCTGTCGGCCCGGCACGGCGTTCTGGAAGGCGGGCAACTCGAGGCAGGCGGCTTCAATGGCCAGCAGGCGCGGCCAGCGCAGTTCGACGCCGAAGCGATTGGCGTTGCCCAGCTGCGGCACGATGCACAGGTCGGCCAGGGTCGGGGCTCCACCGAAGGCGAAGGGCCCTGGCTGGTCGGCCAGCAGCTTGTCGACCGCGTCGAGGCCTTCCTCGATGACGGTGGCGGCCCAGGCCTGAACCACCTCTTCGCCCAGACCGAGGTCGCGCAGGCGTTGCAGCACCTTGAGGTTCTGCACCGGGTGAATGTCGCAGGCGACGGCCTGAGCCACGGCGCGGACCTTGGCCCGTAGCACCGGATCAGCGGGTAGCAGCGACGGCTCGGGCGAGGTCTCGTCGAGATATTCGATGATGGCCAGCGACTGGGTCAGGACCGCGCCGTCGTCGGTGACGAAGGCGGGCAGCAGGCCCTGCGGGTTGAGCGCCAGATACTCAGGCGCCCGCTGCTCGCCCTTGCGCAGGTGATGGATGACCTGCACGGCCTCCAGTCCCTTGAGCCCCAGGGCGATACGAACCCGCCATGAGGCCGTGGAGCGGAAATAACCGTGCAGGATCATGGTTCAGACTCCGGCGCGACGACGTACGCCGCCGAGGGTGAAGACCGCGATCGAGGCGATCACGGCGGGGATGACAGCCAGCAGGATCAGCGACTGCGGCGTCCAGCCGGCGGCCAGCAGCACGCCGCCGACCAGCGGTCCGACGATGGCGCCGATGCGGCCGACGCCCAGGGCCCAGCCCACGCCGGTGGCGCGGATGGCGGTCGGATAGACAGCCGCCGTCAGGGCGTTGCAGCCGATCTGGGCGCCCACGACGCCGAAGCCGGACAGGGCCGCGCCGGCCAGAAGAACCGTTAGATTGGTGCCGCCGAAGGCCAGCAGGGCGATGAAGGCGGCCGAGGCGGCGTAGGCCGAACCCAGGACGACATAGGGGCTGATCTTGTCGATCATCCGGCCCAGGACGATGGCGCCGACAACGCCGCCCAGGTTCAGGGTCGCGGTCGACAGGATGGCCATGCTTAGCGGCAGACCCGCGCCCTTCAGCAGAGTCGGCAGCCAGTTCACCAGGAAGTACATGACCAGCAGGTTCATGAAGAAGGCGACCCACAGCAGCAGGGTCACCGGCGTGCGGCCTTCACGGAACAACTGGAAGACCGAGAAGCCCTTGGCCGCCGACGTCTGCTCGTGCTTCAGGCCTGCGATGAACTCGCTGACCGAGGCGTCAGCGTCGATCTTCTTCACGATAGGGGCGATCTTGTGCTCCGGCGCGCCCTTGGCGACGAGGAAGCGCACCGACTCCGGCAGCATGAAATAGAGCACCGGCAGCAGCAGAAGAGGCAGGACGCCGCCGACCACGAAGACCGAGTGCCAGTCCCAGGTGGCGATCAGCCAGGTCGAGACGAGCCCTCCGATGGTCGAGCCCAGCGGGAAGCCGCAGAACATGACCGTCACCAGGGTCGCGCGCAGGCGGGCCGGACCGTATTCGCTGGTCAGGGCGATGATGTTGGGCATGGCCGCGCCCAAGCCGATGCCGGTGATGAAGCGGTAGATCAGCAGCTCGTTCATCGAGGTGGCGAACGCCGTCAGCAGGGCGAACAGACCGAAGATCAGCGTCGAGATCAGGATGACCGTCTTGCGGCCGAACTTGTCCGCCGCCGGGCTCAGGGTGAAGGCGCCGACCGTCAGGCCCAGAAGGCCGATGGCGAAGATCGGACCGAACGCCGACGGCGCCAGACCCCAGTCCTCGGCGATCTTGGGCGCGACGAAGGCGATCGACTGGGTGTCGAAGCCGTCGAGCATGGCGATGATGAAGCACAGCGCCGTGACGCCGAACTGTAGCGGGCCGAATTTGGCCCGGTCGATGACGGCGTTTCCGCCCCCCTCACCCATGGCTGCCATTTTGTAGTCCTCCGTGGAGGGCGCGTCTGTCGCGCGCCTCTCCATATGTTGATGATGCTTGGAAAGGTCAGACGGCCTGGGGGCCGACCTTGATGTTGAGCGGGGTCAAGCCGTCGATGGCCACGACCATGGCGTCGCCCTCGACCACGGCGCCGACGCCGGCGGGGGTGCCGGTGTAGATCAGGTCGCCGGGCTGGATCTCCCACAGACCCGACAGGTAGGAGACAATGTCCGCCACCGGCCAGATCAGGTCGGCCAGGTCCGCCGACTGCTTGACCTCGCCGTTGACTGTCAGCTCGATCTTGCCGTTTTCGGGATCAAAGCCCTCGCCCGCTTTGTGGATCAGGCCCAGCGGCGACGACTGCTCGACGTTCTTGCCCGTGTCCCACGGTCGGCCTTGGGCGCGAGCTTCCAACTGCAGGTCGCGGCGCGTCATGTCGAGACCCGTGGCGTAACCCCAGACGTGGTCCAGCGCGTCCTCCACAGCGATGTCGCGACCGCCCTTGCCGATGGCGACGACCAGCTCGGCCTCATAGTGGAAGTTCTCGGTCTTGGACGGATAGGCGATCGTCGTTCCGTCCGGCACCACGGTCTCGGCCCAGGCGGTGAAGAAGAAGGGCGGCTCGCGGTCCGGGTCGCGACCCATTTCGCGGGCGTGGGCGGCATAGTTGCGGCCGACGCAGAAGATGCGGCGGACCGGGAATTCGTCCCCGGTGTTGGTCGGGGCAAGCACGGGCGCTTGCGGTTGGAACAGCAGGCTCATGCGTTCTCTTCCTTGTACAGGTTCAGTTTTTCCTGACAGGCCTTGTCGGAGTATCCGAACAGGACCAGTCGGCTGGACGCCTTGAAGGCGACCGATTTCCACGACGGCACGACGACGATGTCGCGCGGCTTCAGGGCGATGGTCTCGCCCTCGATGACCGCTTCGCCAGTTCCTTCGACCACTACAAAGATGGTTCCGTCGGTCGAGCGGCGCGGTTTGGATTCAAAGCCTTCCGGCAGCAGGCGCACATGGGCCGAGATGGTGGCCATGATCGGCCCGCCGTCGATCGGATTCATGAACTCCAGGGCGTGACCCAGATGCGGGTCGATCTCGGCGCCGCTCTCGGCCATGGCGTCCAGGGCCGGACGCCATTCGGCGTAGGGGTAGTGGAACAGAGGTTGATGCGCCGGACGCCGATCTGCGGTGTGGCCCTTCAGTGGGCGCATGTTGCGGCCATAGCGGTTCAGACTGTCGCCGGCCGGGGCCTGTTCCGGGAACTGATCTTCCGAATATCCCTCGGCGAAGCTGGCGTCGAAGTGACGGACGGTCGGGATATCCAGCCCGTCCAGCCAGATCATCGGCGTGTCGGTGGGATTGCCGTGATCGTGCCACTGGCCGCCAGGCGTCAGCACCAGGTCGAAGGGCTGCATCACCGCCTTCTCGCCATCCACCGAGGTATAGGCGCCGCCCCCCTCCATGACGAAGCGCAGGGCGCACTGGGCGTGGCGGTGGGCCGGGGCGATCTCGCCCGGCAGGATCAGTTGCAGACCAGCGTAGAGGCTGGGCGTAATGCCCGAATGGCCCGGCAGGCCGGGGTTCTCGAGGATCAGCACGCGGCGCTCGGCCTGCTTGGCGCTGATCAGGTCACCCGCGCGCATCAGGTAGTCGCGAGCGTTGTCATAGGACCATTTGTGCACCTTGGCCGGAGAGTCCGGCTTGGGCAGCACAAGGGCCGACAGCACTTCCCATAGTGGATAGAGGCCTTCCGGCTCCATCTGCTCATATAGAGCGTTCAGCTGGGACTGCTGATCGTTGGACAGGACCTCGCTCATCTCAGCCCTCCATGCCAACGTGCAGCAGGCCGTCCTGCAGCTTCACCGGGAAGCTGCGCACGGCGACCGAGCACGGGGCGTCGACCGGGGCGCCGGTCTTCACATTGAAGGTTCCCTGATGCAGCGGGCATTCGATCAGCTCGCCGTCTAGGAAGCCGTCCGACAGGCTGGCCGCGCCATGGGTGCAGAGGTCTGCGGTAGCGAAATACTCGCCTTCCACAACATAGAGGGCGACGTTCAGGCCGTTGGCGCTGGCCTTGGCCACGCCATGTTCATCAAGGGCCGAGGGCGGCAAAGTCGCCACCCACGACAGGGTCGCGGCTTCGGTCATGCGGGGTACACCAGACTGTTGGGGATCATTTCGGAATCGAAGACGACGATGCGCTCGAAAAAGCGCAGGCGGTCGCCGTCGCGGACGATGCGGTCATGGCAAACCGCGGACAGGATGATGTCCGACTGCTTGTCGACCAGGGTCTGCACCACCAGCAGGTTGTGACGGACGCTGACGCCTCCCGCGTCCTGAGCCGTCACGCGCGGCGCGGTGGGGAAGCGGCGATAGTAGCGCGGCGCATACATCTGGGTCCGCGTCAGGCCGGTCACCCGGTCCTTCAGCATGCCCCGGCTCTCGGCCTGCATGGTGCACAGGGTATAGCCGGCATCGTAGTTTTCACGCGGGATCACCCGATAGAGGCAGTCCTCGGTGAAGAAGTCGGGCCAGGCGTGCAGATCGACGTCGTCGAGCGTCTTGTAATAGGCGTCATAGAGATCGCGGACTTCGTCACGAGCAATAGTCATGATCTCGCTCACAGGCCCATCACCTTGCGCCAGTAGCGATACATCCCGCGCACGGCCGTCTCGGTGACCTGGTGATCGGTCGGCGCGATCTCGCGGCCGCCCATCTGCAGGATGAAGTGCTCGTCCGGGGACCCGGTAGCACCCTGCTGGGTCATCTCCAGAACCTCGCCGTCGTCAGCCGAGACGAAGCCGGCCGGACCGAAAAGATTCGCCTGGCGCGTGCGGCGCAGACGCATCTCCGGCGTATCGTCGGCGTAGCACCAGTGGGTCCAGTGGAAGTCGAATCCGCCCACGCCCTTGGGCACGATCTGGCGCGTGGTCAGGCTGTTGACCTGCTGCTGCAGGATCACGCTGGGGAAGATGGTGATCATCCCCACGGTTTCCTCGCCCGGGAATTCCTGCACCACGTCCATGACGCGGGGGTCTTCCAGCACCAAATCGCCTTGGAAGTTGCGGATGTCGGCCATGGCCTCGGACTTTTCCTGCTCGCCCTTGCGCGAGATCAGGATGCCGTGGCGGCCCTCGTCGTCGATATCGACGGCGGACTTCTGGTCGGCGCGGAACAGGCCGAAAGTAGCGAAGAAGACGTGCAGCAGACCCGCGTGATAGGGGTCCTTGATGTTCTCCTGCATCTGCTTCCAGTTGGCCGGGATGTGCTGACGGTTGTAACCCAGCACCTCCAGCTTCCGGCCGTCATATACGCGGGTGTAGTGCTTCCAGAACTTCTCGCCGAGGTACTCGCGGAAGGGCGGCGTCTCGTCCGAGAAAGTGGCCCAGACCACACCGTTGACCACTTCGACGCGCAGCTTGTTCAGGCTGTGATCCTTGGGGTCGAAGTCCGACGGCATCCCGCCTTGACGCTTGACGCCGCGACGGAAGGGCACGCCCTGCAGGTCACCATTCAGAGCGTATGACCACTGGTGATAGGGGCAGATCAGCTCCTTGGAATGACCGGTGCGGGTCTGGCAGAACTTGACGCCCTTGTGGGCGCAGCGGTTCTCGACGACCGAGATCTCGTCCTCGCCCGAGCGGACCATGACGCAGGGCTTCTCACCCAGGGTCGTCGTCTTCCAGTCGCCAACCTCGGTCAGCTCGCACTCCAGGCCAACGTAGAGCCAGTGCGGTCCGTACCAGATCTTCTGCAGCTCCTCGGCGTAGATCGCAGGGTCCGTATAGACCCAGTAAGGCACGGCGGCGTCGACGTCGGCCGGCCACGCGCGGCTGGTTGCGCCCTCCGGCGGGCGTACGGGGATGTTCACTGAAAGCTCCCGGACAAAGAATTCGAAGCGGCGATCTCATGTCGTCGTTGACCGCATTGGTGTCGTGGTTTTTGATCTATGTCAAACGCGTTGCATCTAGTGCAACGACATTTGGAGATCACAAATGGCTGAACGCATCGTCATTCTGGGGGCCGGACACGCCGGCGGCGCGACCGCTATCGCCTTGCGCGAGCTCGGCTTTTCGGAGTCCATCCTGATTGTTGGGGACGAGACTCACCCCCCCTACGAACGTCCAAGCCTGTCCAAGGATTATCTGTCGGGCGCCGAGGCGGATCCGGTCTGGCTGGCGCCTGCGGAACGCTGGGCCGAACTGGGCGTGGTCCTGAAACTGGGCGCCGAAGCCGTCGCCATCGACCGCGATGCGGGAGAGATTCGACTGGCCGACGGTTCGTTCGAGCCCTTCGACACGCTGGTGCTGGCCATGGGCGGTCGGGTGCGTCGCCTGCCCCTGCCCGACCATCCGGCCGTCCGCTACCTGCGCACAGCAGACGACGCTCGCGCCATCGCGGCGGCGGCCAAGCCCGACGCCCGCGCCCTGGTGATCGGCGGCGGTGTGATCGGTCTGGAAGTGGCGTCGACCCTGCGCGGCCTCGGCCTGACCGCCACGGTGATCGAGGCGGGCGAGCGGCTGCTGGGGCGCAACGTACCGGCCGAGGCCGCCGAGTGGCTGGCCGCCGCTCACGCTCGTATCGGCGTCGAGGTGAAACTGGGCCGGTCTCTGCAGTCGCTGGAAGACGCCCCCGACGGCTCGGTTCTGGCGCAGATGGACGACGGCTCGAACGTCGAGGCCGACCTGATCGTCGTCGGCATTGGCATCATCCCCGCGACCGAGATGGTCGAGGCGGCGGGCCTGCCGGTGGCGGGCGGGGTTCTCGTCGGCGACGACTACCGCTCGCCCGCCGATGACCGCATCTTCGCCGTGGGGGATCTGGCCGCGCGCGTCCGCGACGGCGCCGCCGCCCGCATGGAGACCTGGGCCCACGCCCAGACCTCGGCTCGCGCCGCCGCCCTCGCCATCTTGGGCAAGCCCGCCGAGACCGAGCCCACGCCCTGGTTCTGGACGGCCCAGTGCGGGCATAACCTGCAAATCCTGGGCGATCCGGCATCTGGCGATACAGTCGTGGCGCGCGGAGATGCCTCACGTCTATACCTGCGCGACGGCGTCCTGGTGGGTGCGGTCTGCCTGGATCAACCTCGCGACTTCGCCACGGCGCGACGACTGATGGGCAAGGTCCTGATCGCGGAAACGGCGGCAGATCCGGCGACTGACCTCCGCAAAGCCGCCGCCTGAACTTTCAGATCGACGGGCGCACCCCGCCCGTCGCCAATGTGATCTGGTCGCACACTTCGATCAGGCGTTCGCGCGCCTGATCGTCATGTTCCGGCTTGAACACGTCGGTAGCCAGCACCGTGGCGGTGAAGACCGCCTCGCCCTGCAAATCGAAGATCGGTACGGCGGTGGCCCGTAGACCAGGGATCAGATCGCCGCGGACAGCGGAATAACCGTCACGCTGGACACGCGCGCGCAGAGCCTCGACGTCGACCGGCTGAAACTGCGGTTGGGTTTCGCGTTCGACCATCTGCCGCGTGGCAGCCTCGGGCCGGAAGGCCAGAAACACGTGACCCGTGGCCGAACTCAGCAACGGTAGCGGCGATCCGACCATCAGCGAGGTCGAGATGGCGGGCGTCCCCATGATCCAGCGCACCACGATCGGCCCGGTCGGGCCCAGAGCGCCCATCTGCACCGTTCGTCCCGTTTCCGTGACATAGTCGCCCAGCGCGATCGCCGCTTCGCGGAAACTGTCCATACGCGACAGGGCCGCCAGCCCCAGACGCAGAGCGCCCGGCCCCAGCTCGTATCGCCCCGTCGCCGCATCCTGACGCGCCATGCCCGCCGCGATCAGGCTGGCGAGATAGCGGTGAGCCTGAGACGCCGAAAGGTCCGAGGCCTGGGCGATGGCCCCCAACGCCGCGCCGCCGTTCTGCGACGCCAGGACTTCCAGAACACGCAGGCCGATTCCTACCGACTGAATGCCCTGACGCCGATCCCCCGCTTCGCTCATTGCCTCGTCCGCTCCCGTAATCGGCAGATGATGTCAGAACCAGGCCTTAACCCCAACCACAAAGCTGACCGCTTCGGGATCGGCGTCACGCGCTCGAACATAGTCGGCCGTATCGCCCAGCGAGCGTTTCCACTCGACGCCGACGTAGGGGGCGAGTTCCTTGCGGATTTCATAACGCAGGCGCAACCCAGCCGAGACTGATGTCAGGCCAGCGCCGATCTCCAGCTGAGGCAGGTCGCTGGCCGAAAGGGCGATCTCGATGGCAGGTTGCAGGATCCACTTCTGCGTAATGCGCTGATCGTATTCCGCCTCGGCGCGAGCGGTCAGATCGCCCTCGGTCGATAGGAAGGCGGCGGCGCTCACCTCGAACCAATATGGGGCGACGCCCTGAACTCCGACGGTCAGATGGGTGGTGTCGTCACCGTCAGGACGGAAGTCCTGACGCACTCCGGCCTGCAAGTCCCAGAAGGGAGCGACGGCGCGGCTGTAAAGGGCCTGAACCTCAGCGTCGTGCAGCTTGCCGTCAAAGGCGCCCTCACCCTCGGTCTTCCACCAGAAGCGGTTGATGTCGCCGCCCGTCCAACCCTGGGCGTTCCAGGAATAGCTCTTCTCGCCGTCGCCGAACCCGGCCTCGAGCGCATCGATCATGACGGCGGTCGTGCGCACGTCGCCGTTCTCGACCAGCAGTTGCTTGCGCGAAGCCGCCATGACGGCGGGGTCGAACAGCAGGTCCGCCGCATGGGCGGGCGCAGCGCGGGCGGCGACCGGCGGCGGCATCTCGACCATCCGTCCGCCGACAGCGTCCACGCTGGTCGGGATGTTGGGAACGCCGGCCGTGGTCGACATGTCGTGCCCGGCGTGCGGGTCACCGGCGGGCGTCTGAACAGGAGCCGCCGATGTCCCGCTCATGTTGTGACCAGCGTGCGGGTCCACCACAGCCACGGGGGCCGCGTTCATGGCATGACCGGCATGAGGATCGGCCTGAGCCGGCGCCATGTTGTGACCCGCGTGCGGATCAACGGCGGGCGTCGTCACCGGAGCGGTCTGCATTCCGCTCATGTCATGCCCGGCGTGCAGGTCCGCCGCCGCCGCAGGCGCAGCCGGTCTTGACGCGACGGCGCGCGGCTTGGCAACGGGCCTTGGACGGGCTTGCGACGGGCGGGCGGGCGCGGCTTGAGAGCGGTGGCCTGCGTGCCCCTCGTGGCTCTGGGCGACGGCGGAACCAGCGGCCAATATCAGGGGCAGAACGGCGACGGCGGCGAACAGGGCGCGGCTCATCGGGCGGCTCCTTCCAGCGGACGAACCGTGACGACGTTGAACATCCCCGCGTGCATGTGCATCAGCAGATGACAGTGGAAGGCCCAGTCGCCCGGCGCATTGGCGGTCAGGTCGAAGGTGACCTTGCCCCCCGGCGCCACATTGACCGTGTGCTTCAACGGCTGATGTCCGTCGTGGCCGTTGACCAGCTCGAAGAAGTGCCCATGCAGATGGATCGGGTGGGCCATCATGGTGTCGTTGACCAAGGTCACGCGCACCCGTTCGTTCAGCTCGAACCGGATCGGCTCGACCAGCTCCGAGAACTTGCGTCCGTCGAAGCCCCACATGAAGCGTTCCATATTGCCGGTCAGATGGATTTCCATCGAACGCGACGGGGCGCGGGTGTCCGTGTTCGGCGTCAGCGAGCGCAGGTCGGTATAGACCAGCACGCGGTGATCGACGTCCTGAAGCCCCTGCGGGCGGTCGCCCAGGCGGTTGGCCGGAGCGGGCGCGATGGCGTCCACCCCGACCCCGACGGCCATGTCAGCCGGGGCGTTGTTCGGGTCACGCATGCTCATGGCGCCGTGGTCCATCGGCGCAGCGGCACCTCCATGCGCCGAGTGATCCATCCCGGCCATCGAGCCATGATCCATGCCGCCCATCCCCATGTCCCTCATGGTCAGGTTCGGCATCTGGCGCAGCGGCGGCACCTCGGCGGTCATGCCCAAGCGCGGGGCCAGGGTGGCGCGCCCCATGCCCGAACGGTCGATGGCTTCGGAGACGATGGTGTAGGCACGGTCCTCAAGCGGGCGGACGATGACGTCATAGGTCTCGGCCACCGAGATCTGGAACTCATCCACCTCGACCGGGCGGACGTGCTCGCCGTCGGCCTGAACCACGGTCATGGCCAGACCCGGAATACGGACGTTGAAGATCGACATGGCCGAGGCGTTGATGACGCGCAGACGCACCCGCTCGCCGGGCCTGAACAGACCGGTCCAGTTCTCCTGCGGACCGTGGCCGTTGATCAGATAGGTGTAGGTGGTGCCGTTGACGTCCAGGATGTCGCGCGGGTCCATCCGCATCCCGCCCCACATCCGGCGCTCAGCCAGATCCATGCCGTCCGACCCGTCCAGCAGGCCCGCCAGCGTGGTCTTCTGCATGTTGAAGTAGCCGGGACTCTTCTTCAGCTTGGCCAGAATTTCGTGCGGATGCATGAAGCTCCAGTCCGACAGGACCAGAACATGCTCGCGGTCATAGCCGACCGGATCGACGCCCGCCGGGTCGATGACGATGGGACCATAGTGGCCCATGGCCTCCTGCAGGCCCGAGTGGCTGTGATACCAGTAGGTGCCCGACTGCTTGAGTGGGAACTCATAGACAAAGGTCTCGCGCGGCTTGATTCCGGGGAAGCTGACGCCCGGCACGCCGTCCATCTGGAACGGCAGCAGCAGGCCGTGCCAGTGGATCGAGGTGTCCTCGTCCAGGGTGTTGGTCACCGACAACCGCACGTTCTGGCCCTCGCGCATCCGCAGTAGAGGCGCGGGCAGCAGGCCGTTGACGGTGAAGGCATGGCCGGTGCGGCCGCCGACGGTGAAGCTGCTGTCGCGCACCGTCAGGTCGATGTTCGGCCCCGTCAGCGTCGGCAGATCGGCGCGCAGGCCCGGCGATCCGGTTTGCGCCCAGGCTGGCAGCAGCCCCTGAAGGCTGAAGACGCCGCCGCCCAGGGCCGCGCCGCGCAGCAGCGTTCGACGATCAAGAGCGCTTCTCGCCATGCTCAACTCATCCTTTCGGAAACAACATGGCCGGCTGGATAGACCATCGCGACGGGACGTTGACCTTCCCATGACAGGAAGCTTTAGAGGGGAGAGGCTCTGACGACGAAAGGGTCTGCCAATGTCCACCACCTCCCCCAGAATCCTTGATTTTCCTGTGATCGGAATGACCTGCGCCAGCTGCGTTGGCCGGGTTGAAAGGGCCATCCGCGCCGTGCCCCGCGTCAATGAGGCGCACGTCAATCTGGCGTCCGAGCGAGCGCGCGTCATCATGGACATGAACGGGTCTCCCGCCGAGGTCGCCGCCGCCATCCGCTCCGCTGGCTATGAGCCAATGGAGGAAGAAATGGTCTATCCCGTGCGCGAAATGACCTGCGCCAGCTGCGTCGGTCGCGTAGAGAAAGCCCTGGCCGCCGTGCCCGGCGTACTGAGCGCCAGCGTCAATCTGGCGACTGAGCGCGCCACAGTCCGCTTCCTCTCGGGAGCCGTCGCCTTCCGCGATCTGGCCGCCGCCGTGCAGCAGGCGGGCTATGTGTTGGAGCAGCCGGAACAGACTGGCCTCGACACCGCCGACCGTGAACAGACCGCCCGCGCCGCCGAGATTCGCAACCTGGGCCGGGCCGTCCTGATCGCGGGCGCCGCCACCCTGCCCCTGTTCGTGCTGGAGATGGGCTCGCACTTCGTGCCGGGGATGCATGATTGGCTGGAACAGACCATCGGCACGCAGAACTGGCGGATCATCAGTTTCGTTCTCGCCACCTTTGTTCTGTTCGTCCCGGGGCTGATCTTTTTCCGCAAGGGCGTGCCTGCCCTGCTGCGCCGCGCGCCAGACATGAACTCCCTGGTGGTGCTGGGCGCCAGCGCGGCCTGGGCCTTCTCGACTGTGGCGACCTTCGCCCCCGCCCTGCTGCCGTCCGGTACGGCCAATGTCTATTTCGAAGCCGCCGCCGTCATCGTCACGCTGATTCTGGTCGGACGCTGGATCGAGGCCCGCGCCAAGGGTCAGACCAGCCAGGCCATCCGCCGCCTGATGTCGATGCAGGTCAAGACCGCCCGCGTGGTGCGTGACGGCGTCGAGCAGGACGTCTCGATCGACACCGTTCAGGCCGGCGACATCATCGTCGTCCGTCCCGGCGAGCGCGTCCCCGTCGATGGCGTGGTGACCGAGGGTTCGTCCTGGATCGACGAATCCATGCTGACCGGCGAACCTATCCCGGTCGAAAAAACCACAGGCGCCAAGGTCGTCGGCGGCACCCTGAACACCACGGGCGCCTTCCGCTTCAAGGCGCAACAGGTTGGCGCCGAAACCGTGCTGGCCCAGATCGTCCGGATGGTCGAAACCGCCCAGGGCGCCAAGCTGCCCATCCAGGCCCTGGTGGATCGCATCACCGGCTGGTTCGTGCCCGTGGTCATGGGCGTGGCCGTCCTGACTTTCGCCGTCTGGTATCTGTTCGCACCTGATCCGGCCTTTGGCATGGCCCTGGTCGCCGCCGTGTCGGTGCTGATCATCGCCTGCCCCTGCGCCATGGGTCTGGCCACCCCGACCTCCATCATGGTCGGCGTGGGCCGCGCCGCCGAACTGGGCGTCCTGTTCCGCAAGGGCGAGGCCCTGCAGGCCCTGCAAGGGGTCGAGGTCATCGCCTTCGACAAGACCGGCACGCTGACGGCGGGCCGCCCCGAGCTGACCGACTTGAACGTGGCTGACGGCTTTGCCGAGGATGACGTCCTCGCCCTCGTCGCCGCCGTCGAGGGCCAATCGGAACATCCCGTGGCCCGCGCCCTGGTCGAAGCCGCCGCCGCGCGGGGTCTCAGCGTCGCCCGGCCCGAAGACTTTAACTCCGTGCCCGGCAAGGGGGTAGCGGGCGTCGTGGCGGGCCGCCGCGTCGAGGTCGGCGCCGACCGCTACATGGCCGAGCTGGGCCACGACGTCGCCGTCTTCGCTGACGCCGCCGCTCGTCTTGGCGACGGGGGCAAGACGCCCCTCTATGCCGCCATCGACGGACAGCTGGCCGCCGTCATCGCCGTGGCCGACCCGATCAAGCCGACCACGGCCGCCGCCATTCAGGCCATGCACGGTCTGGGGCTGAAGGTGGCCATGATCACCGGCGACAACCGCCGCACCGCCGAAGCCGTCGCCCGCCTGCTGGGCATCGACGAAGTCCACGCCGAGGTCATGCCGGACGGCAAGGTCGCCGCCATCAATGCGCTCCAGACCGGCGAACGCCGCGTCGCCTTCGTCGGCGACGGGGTCAATGACGCGCCTGCGCTTGCCTCAGCCGATGTCGGTCTGGCGGTCGGCGGTGGCGCCGACGTGGCTATCGAGAGCGCCGACGTGGTCCTGACCGGCGGCGACCTGCGCGACGCGGTCAGCGCCATCGGCCTGTCGCGCGCCACCATGACCAATATCCGCCAGAACCTGGCCTGGGCCTTTGGCTATAACATCATGCTGATCCCGGTTGCAGCGGGCGTCCTGTACCCTGCCTTCGGCTACATGCTGTCGCCCATGCTGGCGGCGGGGGCCATGGCCCTGTCCAGCGTCAGCGTGGTGCTGAACGCCCTGCGCCTGCGCGCCTTCAAACTCCGGATAGAGGGAACGGTCTGATGAATATCGGCAAGGCTTCTCAAGCGACGGGTGTCTCAGCCAAGATGATCCGCTATTACGAGTCCGTCGGCCTGATCCGGCCCTCCGAACGGACTGAAAGCAACTATCGCGACTTCAGCGAACGCGATCTGAACGATCTGCGTTTCATCCGCCGTGCTCGTAGCCTCGGCTTTTCTGTCGAGGAAATCGGCCGCCTCTTATCCTTGTGGCGCGATCACAACCGCCCGAGCCGTGAGGTAAAGGCCTTGGCTGAAAAGCACGTGGCCGACCTCGACGCCCGTATCAAGGAGATGCAGTCGATGGCCGACTCGCTACGTGACCTGTCCCGTTGCTGCGCGGGCGATGATCGCCCCGATTGCCCAATCCTCTCCGACCTTGAGGGCGCAAACCACTAGCAAAAAACCCTGCGAATGGCGCAGCGGCGAGCTACAGACCCGCGTGCAGCAGGCGCAGGGCGACGTTCACGCCGATCGCTCCGAGAAGGCCCACGCTGGCGAACAGTCCCAGCGCCAAAAACCTTCTGAAGTGCCGGTGTAAGAAGTAGAGAATTTCGCCCGCCATCCGCGTCATCCAGTGATTTGCGACCCATATTGGCACAACACTGGATGAACGCAGCAACAAGCGTGCGTGAGCGGCTAGACCAACCGACTTTGCACCAGGGCGGCGCCGATGAAGCTGGCGAACAACGGGTGCGGCTTGAACGGACGGCTCTTCAGTTCCGGGTGGTACTGGACGCCGATGAACCAGGGGTGGTCCGGACGTTCGACCGTTTCCGGCAGGACGCCGTCAGGCGAAAGACCGGCGAAGACCAGTCCGGCCTTCTCCTCGATCGCGTCGCGATAATTGATGTTCACCTCGTAGCGGTGACGGTGGCGCTCGCTGATCTCAGTAGCACCGTATATCTCGGCGATCTTTGATCCCGCCTTCAATGTCGAGTCGTAGGCGCCCAGACGCATGGTGCCGCCCAGGTCGCCGCCCTGCTGGCGAAGGACGCGCTGATTGCCCTGCGTCCACTCTGTCATCAGACCGACAACGGGTTCATCGGCAGGGCCGAACTCGGTCGACGTCGCCTTGGGGAAGCCCGCCAGGTTCCGCGCAGCCTCAATCACCGCCATCTGCATGCCAAAGCAGATGCCGAAGTATGGAATTTTGCGCTCACGGGCGAAACGCGCCGCCTCGATCTTGCCTTCCGCTCCGCGCTCGCCAAAGCCGCCGGGCACCAGCACGGCGTGAGCGCCCTGCAGACGCTGTTCGCACGCTTCGGGGTCGCCTTCGAAAGTGTCGGCCTCGACCCAATCGATGTTGACCTTGACGTTGTTGGCCACGCCGCCGTGATGCAGGGCTTCTATCAGGGACTTATAGGCGTCCTTCAGGACGGTGTACTTGCCGACCACGGCGATGGTGACTTCGCCGTCCGGGTGCAGACGACGCCGTACGATCTCTTGCCACCCCGACAGATCAGGCTGGCGCGCGTCCGTGATGCCAAAGTGAGCCAGGACTTCGCTGTCCAACCCTTCGTGGTGATAGTCCAGCGGGACGGCGTAGATGTCTGCCGAGTCCATCGCCTGGATCACGCCGCTCTCGCGCACGTTGCAGAACTGGCCGATCTTGCGTTTTTCCTCAGCAGGGATCGGTTGTTCGCAGCGGCACAGCAGGATGTCCGGCTGAATGCCGATGGAGCGCAATTCTTTTACCGAGTGCTGCGTCGGCTTGGTCTTCATCTCGCCGGCGGTCTTGATGAACGGCAGCAGGGTCAGGTGAACAAAGCAGGATTGGCCGCGTGGCAGATCCTGGCCCAGCTGGCGGATGGCCTCGAAGAAGGGCAGGCCCTCGATGTCGCCGACCGTGCCGCCGATCTCGACCAGAACGAAGTCCACTTCCTCGCCGTCATCAGTCTTGGCCGGGCTGAGGCAGAACTGTTTGATCTGGTCAGTGACGTGCGGAATCACCTGAACGGTCGCGCCCAGATAATCACCGCGACGTTCCTTCTCCAGGATCGTCGAATAGATTCGACCGGTCGTGACGTTGTCCGATTTGGCGGCTGACACGCCCGTGAACCGCTCATAGTGGCCCAGATCGAGGTCGGTCTCGGCGCCGTCGTCGGTCACAAAGACCTCGCCGTGCTGATAGGGGCTCATCGTCCCCGGATCGACGTTCAGATAAGGGTCCAGCTTGCGCAGGCGGACCTTGTAACCTCGAGCCTGCAAAAGAGCGCCGAGAGCGGCGGAGGCGAGGCCTTTTCCTAGCGAGGAAACCACGCCGCCGGTGATGAACACATAGCGAGCCATGGGCGGACACCTTACTCCATGATTCGCGGCGGGAGCATGGCCCGACGCAAAACAACTGTTGAACAAAAGAAGAAAGCGCGCCCTGCGGCGCGCTTTCCGGGATTTCGTCGCTGTCGGCGGTTTATTGCGCCGGAGCGGGAGCCTGGGTCGAAGCCGCCGGCAGGCTGGCCTCGAGATCATCCAGCGACGGCGCGGCCGGAGCGGCCGGCGTCGGGGTGGCCGGTTCGGCGGGTGCAGCCTGCTCTTCGTTGCCCAGTGCGATGGCGCCAACGGCGTCGGCGTCGATCACCGAACGCGAACCGCGGGCGAAGTTGCCGGCGACCGTCAGGCTGATAGCGCAGATGAAGAAGGCGATCGCCAGGATCGACGTGGCCCGCGTCAGCAGATTGCCTGCGCCGCGCGCGGTCATGAAGCCCGACGGGCCTCCGCCCATGCCCAGGGCGCCGCCCTCGGAGCGTTGCAGCAGGATCACGGCCGTCAGGGCGACCGAGATCAGGATCATGGCGACGAGCAAGATGGTCTGGAGCATGGTGTCAATCATGTGGGCGCGCAGATGCGCCGATCAAGCGGCGGCGTCTAACACCGATGCGGGACCGGGGCAAACGCCGAACGAATAGTGGTCCGAAATCCTCGCCTAGACGGCGCGGATAATGCCCAGGAAATCCTCAGCCTTCAGGGAGGCGCCGCCGACCAGGGCGCCGCCGACCTCGGCCACAGCCAGAATTTCCGCCGCGTTCGATGGCTTGACTGAACCGCCATAGAGGATCGGCGCGACCCGGCCTCCATCCTCGCCCAGCTTGGCGACCATGGCGGCGCGTACAGCGGCGTGGACTTCCTCGATCTGCTCCAGCGTCGGGGTCAAGCCGGTGCCGATTGCCCAGACCGGCTCATAGGCGACCGCAAAAGCCTTGCCCGTCAGGCTTTCCGGCAGCGAACCGGCGACCTGTCGGCTGACGACCTCGACCGCCAGCCCGGCTTCACGCTCAGCCAGGGTCTCGCCAATGCAGATAATGGGTTCCAGACCTGCGGCCAAGGCGGCCTCGACCTTGGCGGCGACATCGGCATCGGTCTCGCCAAATCCGGCACGGCGCTCCGAGTGTCCAAGAATCACCAGGGTCGCCCCGGCGTCGGCCAGCATGGCGCCGGCAACCGAACCCGTAAAAGCGCCAGAGCCTTCAGCGTGGCAGTCCTGCCCCCCGAGCTCCACAGCACTCCCCTCAACCACGCGCGACATCCGCTCGATGAGAGTCGCGGGCGGACACAGGGCCACGCGACACGCCGCAGCCTGTTCCTGCAAGGCTTTCACCATGACTTCGACCTCGCCCAGGCTCGCGCCCAGACCGTTCATTTTCCAGTTGCCGGCGACCAGCTTCACAGATTGTTTCATGCGGCCTGTTTAGGCGCCGTTGTCGCGGAAGCCAAGATGTTGGGTGAGGTGCGCTTGCGGCGCCCTAGGGACTACCCCTATAGGCGAGCGTGGCGCCCCTTTGACGCCGGCCCTCGTCAGGTTCTCTCTCGATGATCACGCTGTTCCGCAACTTCTCCAAGTCGAAATGGGCTGCGGGCCTGTTCGCCTTGATCATCCTCAGCTTCCTGATTGTCGGCGCACAATCAGATGTCTTCTCGAGCTTCGGTCCGAAACACGTCATCGACGCCGGTGAGCGCAGCGTCGGCGGCCCGCAGTTCCGTACGGATTTTGAGCGCGTGCGCGCCAATCTTCAGGAGCAGGCCGGTCGTCCTGTGTCGTTCGAAGACATGGTGAAGGAGAACATCCACACCCAGTTCCTGGAAAGCCAGACGCAGCGCCTGGGCTTCCTCGCCTGGGCTTGGAATGCTGGAATTCGTCCCGGCAAGGAGTTGGTCCTGAAGGAAATCCGCCAGATCCCCGCCTTCTTCAACCAGGTGTCAGGCCAGTTCGACCAGGATCGCTATGAGCAGGCCCTGGCCGCTCAGGGCATGACCTCGGAAATGCTGGAGCAGGATCTGCGTGACCAATATGTCGCGAGCCAGTTCGGCGCCGGCGTCTTCGCCGGCGCGCGCGTGCCGCGCATCTATGGCGCGCTCCTGGCGGGTCAGGCGCTGGAAAGCCGCGATGGTCGCTGGTTCACCGTGACCCAGGCGATGGCCGGTTCGGCGCCCGCGCCGACCGACGCTCAACTCACGGCATTCCTGAACGAGAACGCCGCCCAACTGCGTCGCCCCGAGTTCCGCATGATCTCGATCGTGCTGTTCAACCCCGGCCCCAACAGCCAGCCGACGCCGATTACCGAAGAGCGCATTCGCGAGCGTTTCGAGTTCCGCAAGGCCGCCCTGTCGAATGCGGAAAAGCGCACCTTCGTTACTCTGACCGTACCGAACAAGGCCGCCGCCGACCGTGTGGCCGCCGACCTGCGCGCCGGCAAGACCCCGGCTGAAGTCGCTTCGGCCAACAAGATCGAAGTGAGCAACTACGTCGACACCCCGCAAAGCGCTCTGGGCGACCCCGCCGTCGGCGCTGCTGTCTTCGCCCTGCCCGCCAATCAGGTTTCCAACCCGATTCAGGGTCGACTGGGCTTCACCGTCGCCAAGGTGACCGGCATCGCTGCGGGTGCTCCGGCGACTCTTGAAAGCGTGCGCGACGCCCTGATTCAGGAACTGCGCGCCGAAGACGTCAAGGGCGAGACCTACGCCAAGGTCGAGAAGTACGAGAAGGCTCGTCAGGAAGGGAAAAACCTGGCCGACGCCGCACAATCGGTCGGCGCCCGCCTGGTGCAACTGCCGCCCTTCACCGCTGACGGCCGTCTGCCCGACGGTCAGCCGCTGAATGCTCCGCGCCAGATCTTCGAGTCGGCCTACGCCCTGTCCAAGGGTGGCGAGAGCGATATCATCGACGCTGGTGAAGGTCAGTATTTCGCCGTCCGCGTGGACGATATTCGTCCGGCTTCCCTGCCGACCCTGGCCGAGGTCCGCGCGCCGCTGGCCCAGCAATGGACGCTGCGAGAAAACGCTCGCCGCCTGTCGGCCAAGGCCGAGGAACTGGCGGGTCGCATCCGTGCTGGCGAAGACATCGCCAAGGTGGCGGCGTCGGCCGGCGCTCAACTGACCACCCGCACCGCCGTCCAGCAGAGCCAGGCCAGCCAGACCGAACTCGGCGAAGGCGTCCTTCGTGGCCTGTTCGGCCAGGGCAAGGGCCAGGTCTTTACAGGCGCGCAGTCGGAAAACAGCTTCGTGGTCGGCCATGTCGACGCCATCCACGCTGCCGTCCCCGCTCTCGCCGCGCCGCTGGTGGAACAGGTCCGTCCGCGCCTGACGCAAGCCCTGGCCAACGCCATGGTCGAGCAGAGCTTCGCTGCCGCCGCCGCACGAGTGAAGGCGAAGAATGACCCGGCCGCCGCGCTGGTCGCTCTGGGCATCGAAGCGCCGGCCGCCGCTCCGGCGGCTCCGGCCCCCGCGCCCGCCAAGAAATGAGCGCAGGCGTCGAACATCAGGCTGAACGCGACGCGTTTATCTCTGGCCTGATGACAGGCCGCCCCCAGGTCGTCGTTCGCCGCTTGATCGACGACCTGGAGACACCCGTCTCGGCCTTTCTCAAGGTCGGGCACGGGCGTCCCTACGCCAGCCTCTTCGAGTCGGTCGAGGGCGGCGCCGTCAACGGTCGCTACTCTTTCGTGACCCTGGCGCCGGATGTGGTCTGGCGCTGCCGCGACGGTCATGCCGAAATGGCGCGCGGCGATGCGGTTTTGGCCGATCGCTTTACCGCCGAAGACCGCCCGGCGCTGGAGTCCCTGCGCGCCCTGATCGCCGCCACCCGGTTCGACCTGCCCGACGATCTGCCGCCCATGTCCGCCGGTCTGTTTGGCGTCTTCGGATACGACATGGTGCGCCTGCTGGAGCCGCTTGGCCCAGCAAACCCTGACCCGCTGAACCTGCCCGACGCCGTCATGGCGCGCCCGTCGCTGGTCGCCATCTTCGATTCGGTGAAGCACGAGATCGTTCTGATCGCCGCCGCCTATCCCGACAGCGGTGCTGATGCGGACACGGCCTACAGGGCGGCTATCGCCCGCCTCGACGACTTCGAAGACCGCCTGCGTGGCCCCCTGCCGATCCAGCGCGAAGCCGAACCGGTCCCGGCGCCCGACTTCCACTCACCCGTCGACGCCGCTGGATTCGACGCCATGGTGGCCAAGGCCAAGGACTACATCGCCGCCGGCGACATCTTCCAGGTCGTGCTGGCGCACCGCTTCTCGGCGCCGTGGGATCAGGACCCGTTCGCCTTCTATCGCTCGCTGCGTCGCGGCAACCCGTCGCCCTATCTCTTCTTCCTCGACTACGTCGACTTCCAGCTGGCCGGGTCCAGCCCGGAAATCCTGGTCCGGTTGAAGGACGGTCGCGTCACCATCCGACCGCTGGCCGGCACTCGCCCGCGCGGCGCTACGCCGGAACTGGACAAGGCGCTCGAAGCCGAGCTTCTGGCCGATCCCAAGGAACGCGCCGAACACTTGATGCTGCTCGATCTGGGGCGCAACGACGTGGGTCGGGTTTCATCTCCGGGTTCGGTCGAGGTGACGGAAAGCTTCGTCGTCGAACGCTACAGCCAGGTCATGCACATCGTCTCCAACGTGCATGGCGCCGCCGATCCCAAACTGGACGCGGTGGACACGCTTCTGGCCGCCCTGCCCGCCGGCACCCTGTCCGGAGCGCCGAAGGTCCGCGCCATGGAGATCATCGACGAACTGGAAACCGAGAAGCGCGGCGTCGGCTATGGCGGCGGCGTAGGCTACATCTCGGCCAACGGCGAAGCGGACATCTGCATCGTCCTGCGCACCGCCATGTTCGCCAAGGACAAGATCTTCGTTCAGGCCGGCGCCGGCGTCGTCGCCGATAGCGATCCTGTGGCTGAATACGCCGAGACCCTGGCCAAGGCCCGCGCTCCGATGAAGGCGGCCGAGGACTCGTGGCGTTTCAACGCAACGACTCGCGGCCAAAACGCCGCGAACCTGGGCGCCGACGGCAAGATCTAAGGATTGGAAACCGTGGAGCCCTGGTCGAACGATACGCCGGGGCCCACGACCATGGTCCCCGCCAGCATCACCGCCGCCGTCGCGGCGAAGGCCGCCGCCGCCAGCAGCCGCAGCGGCTTGGGTTGTTCTGTGGCCGGCTCGTCGAGCAGGGCCTGGGCGTCGCGTATGGCTTCTAAGCGGGTCAAGACGGATTTCTTCCGATGGCGATGCTCCTGTATCGCGCGGACAGCTTAACGTCCGCTTTCAGTCCGCCTTTGCTTGGCGCGTCGTCCCTCCCGTCCTAAGAACCCTGACATGATCCTCGTCGTCGATAACTACGACAGCTTTACCTACAACCTCGTCCACTACCTCGCGGAGTTGGGCGCCCAGACGCATGTCGTCCGCAACGACGACCTGACGGTGGAAGAAGCCTGGGCGCTGAAGCCCGAGGCCGTGTTGCTGTCGCCCGGTCCCTGCGATCCCGATCAGGCCGGCATCTGTCTGCAGCTGATCACAACCGCGCCGCTGGACATGCCGATCTTCGGCGTCTGCCTGGGCCATCAGGCCATCGGTCAGGCCTTTGGCGGCGAGGTGATCCGCGCCAAGACCCTGATGCACGGCAAGACCTCGCCGATCCTGCATGAGGGCCGCAGCGTCTTCGCCGGCCTGCCCTCGCCCTTCACCGCCACGCGCTATCACTCGCTGGCCGTGCGTCGCGAGACCCTGCCGGATGAACTGGAGGTCACCGCCTGGACCGCTGACGGCGAGATCATGGGTCTGGCCCACCGCACCCGGCCGATCCACGGCGTGCAATTCCATCCGGAATCCATCGCCACCGAGCACGGCCACGACATGATCGCCAACTTCCTCGATCTGGCGGGCGTCAAGCGACTGGCGACGGTCTGAGGCCATGGACGGTTTCAAGCCTCTGCTGGGCAAGCTGGTGGACGGGCGCGTTCTGACGCCGGACGAAGCCCACGCCTTCTTCTCCGCCTGCCTGCGCGGCGAACCGACCCCGTCACAGGTCGCCGCCGCCGTAACCGCCCTGCGCATCCGTGGCGAGACGGTGGACGAGATCGTCGCCTTCGCCACCGCCATGCGCGACGCCGCCCTGTCGCTGGACCACCCCTTCGACGAGGTGATCGACACCTGCGGCACCGGCGGCGACGGCCAGCACACCTATAACGTCTCGACGGCGGCCGCCTTCGTTCTGGCAGGCGCGGGGCTGAAGGTCGCCAAGCACGGCAACCGCGCTATCAGCTCCAAATCCGGCTCCTCCGACGTCCTGGCCGCGCTCGGCGTCAACCTCGACGCCACCATCCCGCAACAGGCCCGCGCTCTGGATCAGGCCGGCATCGCCTTCCTGTTCGCCCCGACCTATCACGGGGCCATGCGCCACGTCGGGCCGGTGCGGGCAGAGATCGGTTTCCGTACGGTTTTCAATCTTCTCGGTCCGCTTTGTAATCCGGCGCATGCAAACCGTCAGGTCATGGGCGTCTATGATCCCGCCCTGCTGGAGCCTCTGGTCGAGGTCCTGGGCCGTCTCGGCGCGCGGCGCGCCTGGACCGTCCACGGTCAGGGTCTGGACGAACTGACCACCACAGGTTCGACCGAGGTGGCCGAGTGGAAGGACGGCTCCGTTCGCCGCTTCACTATCACCCCCGCCGACGCCGGACTGCCGCTGGCGACGCTGGACGACCTGCGCGGCGGCGACGCTGAATACAACGCAGCCGCGCTAACCGCCCTGCTGGCGGGCGAATCCGGTCCCTATCGCGACATCGTCGTGCTGAACGCCGCCGCCGCCCTGGTCGTGGCCGACCGCGCCGCTAATCTGCGTGAAGGCGCCGAACTGGCCGCCGCCGTCATCGACGACGGTCGCGCCGCCCGCGCGCTAGAGACCCTGGTGCGCGTCACCAACACCCCTATCGACCCCGAGGCCGCATGACCGACGTTCTGGCGAAGATCGCCGCCTACAAGCGCGACGACGTGGCCGCCCGCAAGCTTGCGACCTCTCAGGGCGCCATCGAGGCCCTCGCCGCGCAGGCCTCGGCCCCGCGCGGCTTCCGCGCCGCTCTGGAACGGGTCGCCGAGGAAACCGGCCGCCCCGCCCTGATCGCCGAGATCAAGAAGGCCAGTCCGTCCAAGGGCCTGATCCGCGCCGACTTTGATCCGCCCGCGCTCGCCAGGGCCTATGAGCGCGGCGGCGCCACCTGCCTGTCCGTCCTGACCGACGGCCCCAGCTTCCAGGGCGACGACGCCTTCCTGGCCGCCGCCCGCGACGCGGTCGCCCTGCCCTGCCTGCGCAAGGATTTCCTGGTCGATCCCTGGCAGGTGGCCGAGAGCCGCGCCCTGGGCGCCGACTGCATCCTCATCATCCTCGCCATGATCGACAACGCCCTGGCCGCCGACCTGCTGGCCGAGGCCGAACGCTTCGGCATGGACGCCCTGATCGAGACCCACGACGAGGCCGAGATGGCCCGCGCCTGCGCGCTGGGGGGTGATCTGGTCGGCGTCAACAACCGCAGCCTTCGCACCTTCGAGGTCGACCTCGACGCCACCGAGCGCCTGTCCATGCTCAGCCCGGTCAAGGCCCTGCTGGTGGCCGAAAGCGGCATCTTCACGCCTGACGACGTCCAGCGCGTAGCCGACTCCCACGCCCAGGCCATCCTCGTCGGCGAAAGCTTGATGCGTCAGGACGATGTGGAAGCGGCGACGAGGGCGTTGCTGCGCTAAGGCGTAGGCGTTGTCAGCCCACAAGCTTCGTGGTTCCAGACGATATGGTCGTGACACGCATGAGAATGCACACCGGGCCGTCATCCTCCAATGGCCCGAGCCTGAATTGCCAACGCCGTCGTTAAGTTGACATTAGGCAAGAACACTTACAGAACATTCTCAACGGTTCACGCCTTGTTCTGGAAGCCTTGCGCCCATGCTCACCAAGAAGCAGCACGAACTCCTGATGTTCATTCACGAACGGATTCAGGAAACGGGCGTCTCGCCCTCCTTCGACGAGATGAAGGAGGCGCTGGATCTGGCGTCCAAGTCGGGCATCCACCGCCTGATCACGGCGCTGGAGGAACGCGGCTTCATCCGCCGTCTGGCCCACCGCGCCCGCGCACTGGAAGTCGTCAAGCTGCCGGAACAGGCGACCGCAGGCGCGCCGCGCGGCCATGCGGGCTTCAAGCCCGGCGTGATCGAGGGCGGCGGTCGTGCCAAGGCGGCTGAACCCGCCAATGACACTCGCGAACTGGCCTTGATGGGCAAGATCGCGGCCGGCACGCCCATCGACGCCATCGAGCATGAAACCGCCCGCTATCCGGTGCCGGAAACCATGCTGGGCGCGGGCGAACACTATCTGCTCGAGATCGAGGGCGACTCGATGATCGAGGCGGGCATCCTCAACGGCGACATGGTCATTATCAAATCGACCGCCGACGCCTCGTCCGGCGAGATCGTGGTGGCCTTGGTCGAAGGCGAGCAGGCCACGTTGAAGCGCCTGCGCAAGAAGGGGGCCTCGATCGCGCTGGAGCCCGCCAACCGTAACTACGAGACCAAGATCTACGGCTCGGATCAGGTCGCGGTTCAGGGCAAGCTTGTCGGCCTTATCCGCCGCTATCACTGAAGTCGGGATCGGCCTGACGTGTCCAGGGCCTCTGTCCCCGCACGTCGGCCGCCCACACCGCCCTCCAACTCGCGCCCACGCGCCACAGCTCCACCGAGCCGCCGCGCGCGAAATCCATGCCGTCCAGCACCAGCCGCCCCCCGCATGACAACGGCAAGGACGCCAGCTCGGCGCGGCTGCTGACGACCTCTGCCGAACGGCACATCGCGTCCACCTGATCCGCCGTCGGCGCCTTCTTGCCCCACCACAGTGCGACCGGCCCGGCCTCGCTGGTTGCCGGTGCGCAGAATGACCGCTTGCAGGTCCAGCCCTCGTCCGGCCTCGGCGTCAGTGCCAGTCCCCGACGCCGCGACCACAGATCCGCCGCGAACTGCCGCACGCCGGGCCTGGCCACGATCGCCGCTTCATCCTGACGCCATGCTGCATTGGTCCCGCCGTCGCCGATCCAGATGTCGGGCGCTGCTGGCCTCGGCCAGATCAACACCGCCGCCGCCAGCGGCAGCCCCAGCCACCGCAACCGCCCGCGCCACAGGCAGATGAACAGGATGCCGAGGAAGGCGACCGGTAAGGCCGCCGCCGGCGCGCTGGCGATGGTCCGCACCGCGCCCGGCAGCCCCGCCGTCCAGTGGCCGATGACCAGCATCAGATCGACGCCCTTCCCCGCCAGCCACAGGAAGGGCGCGCCCAACCCCAACGGCTCCAGCGCTGCGCCCAGCGCCAAGGCCGGCATCAGAATGAAGTCCGCGACCGGCGCCGTCCCCAGATTGGCGACCAGTCCATACATGGCGGTCCGATTGAAATGCTGCATCGCGAACGGCCCCGTCGCCATGCCCGCCACCAGACTGGCGGTGCAGGCGGCCAACAGCCAGCTGCCCAGCCTTTGCGCCGCCACGATGGGCCAGGGCGCGGCGATCTCCTTGATCCGGCGCGGCCAGACCGCGACCAGGGCCACCAGCGCCGCCGTCGCGGCGAACGACATCTGGAACCCCGGCGTGACGATGGCCTCGGGCTGAAGCAGCAGGACAGCGAAGGCCGCCACCGCCAAGGCATGCATGGTCACGGCTTGCCGATCCAGCAGGATGGCGACGAAGGCGATGGAGGCGGTGATGGCCGCCCGCTCGGCCGGCGGCGGCGCGCCTGAAACCACCAGATAGGTCCCGACCGCGATCAGACCCGCGACCGCCGCCACCTTTTTGCCCGACACCCTCAGCGCCAGCCATGGCCAGGCGGCGACGCCCAACCGCACGGCGAAGAAGACGAAACCGCCGACGATGGCCATGTGCAAGCCCGAGATCGACAGGATATGCGCCAGCCCGGAATCGCGCATGGCGTCCAGATCCTCGCGCCCTATCCAAGTCTCGTGCCCCGTGGTCATGGC
This sequence comes from Brevundimonas sp. UBA4553, assembly GCF_002387245.1. Classification (GTDB taxonomy): domain Bacteria; phylum Pseudomonadota; class Alphaproteobacteria; order Caulobacterales; family Caulobacteraceae; genus Brevundimonas. Next base: position 441,636 of record NZ_DGLD01000019.1, on the reverse strand, counting down.
GGCGGCGATCCCGCCCGTCCGCTCGCCCAGCCGCGCCACGATCCGCTGCGCCAGAGCATAGCGCACGGCGTTGATCTTCATCGCCATACGCACCCGCCACGGCGGCTCAGACAGAGCGGAGGGCCGCGTCTCGCCCAGCGAAAACAACGTCCCGCCCATACCTTGAAAATAGGCGTTGCGGCCAAAGTCATAGGCCCCCGGGCTGGCCGGCGCCGGCGGCGGATTCAGAATGCCGTAGAGCCGCACGGCTTCGCCCGGCGCCGGCGGCTCGCCCCGTACCGTGGCCCGCAACCTCACCGGCGTCGTCTCGGGCGCAAGACCCCTGATCCGTACCGGAGCCACGACAATCCGCGCGCCGCGCTCTCCGGGACTGTCGACGTCCATGACCCAGGCCTCGATCACGGTCGGCTCGGCCAAGGACGGCGCGACCGGCCCGCCGACCGCCTCCGTCCTCAGCTTGGCGACCGCCGCACCGCCGCTCAGACAGGCCAGCATCAAGAGGATCAGGGTCCACCGCCTCGCCAGCCCAAGCCGCCGCGCGGCAAGCCAGGCTCCGCCAGTCACCACGGCCGCGACCATCAATGGCCACATCAGGGGTTCGGTCTTCAGGGCGAAGTAGATTGCGCAACCGCCGCCGAAGAAGACCGGCGACCACAGGGGCCAGCGATCGGTCTGATCCGCGACTTCAGTCCGGACACACTCAATAAGCCGCAAGCCAAGGCTTCGCTTTGCCGCGCGCGAGCGTATAAGGGCCTCCGCAACGGACCCTTCCTGAATGACCTCCCCCTCCTCGACTGTCGTCACCCGCTTCGCCCCCTCGCCTACAGGCTACCTGCATATTGGCGGCGCGAGAACTGCGTTATTCAATTGGCTGTACGCCAAGAGCCGGGGAGGAAAATTCCTGATCCGCGTCGAGGATACCGACCGCGAGCGCTCCACCGACGAGGCCGTGCAGGCCATCTTCGAAGGCCTGTCTTGGCTGGAGCTGTTCGGCGACGAAGAGCCCGTCTTCCAGTTTGCACGCGCAGAGCGCCACCGCGAGGTCGCCGACCTGCTGCTGGCCTCCGGCCACGCCTATCGCGACTTCCTGACCGCTGACGAGACCAACGCACTGCGTGATCAGGCCAAGGCAGAGGGCCGGGACTTCGTTTCTCCATGGCGTGATCGCGAACCCACCGTCGATGACCTGGCCAAACCCTCGACCATTCGCTTCCGCCGCCCCCTGGATCAGGCCGTGACCGTCGATGACGCCGTGCAAGGGAGCGTGCGCTGGGAGTCTTCGTCGCTCGACGATCTTGTCATCGTCCGCTCGGACGGCGCTCCGACCTACAACCTGGCCGTCGTGGTGGACGACCACGACATGGGCGTGACCCACGTCATTCGCGGCGACGATCACCTGAACAACGCCGCCCGCCAGAGCCTGATCTATGACGCCCTTGGCTGGACCCGGCCGACATTCGCCCACATCCCGCTGATTCACGGTCCCGACGGTGCGAAGCTCAGCAAGCGCCACGGCGCCCAGGCCGTGCATGAATACGCCGCCATGGGTTATCTGCCCGAGGCGATGCGCAACTATCTGGCGCGGCTCGGCTGGGCGCACGGCGACCACGAACTGTTCAGCGACGAGCAGGCCCTCGAATGGTTCGACCTGCCGGGCATCGGCAAGGCGCCCGCCCGTCTCGACTTCGACAAGCTGGCCCACGTCAACGCCCACTGGCTTCGCATGGCCGAGGACGACCGCCTGGCAAAGCTGACCCTGGACGCCCATCTGGCCGCCGGGCGCGTCCTTCAACCCGACGACGAGGCCCGCCTGTTGCGCGCCATGCCCTTCGTCAAGGATCGGGCCAAGACCATCGTGGAACTGGCCGCTCAGACCGAGTTTGTCCTGAAGGCGCGCCCGCTCGCCTTGGACGAGAAAACCCGTGGTTTGTTGAGCGACGAAGGCGGCGAGCGAATTTCACGACTCCGTGAACGGCTCCGGCTTTTCCAGAGCTGGGATGTTTTCGCCCTTGAGGCGGAGCTTAAGGCGTTTGCCGAAGAAGAAGGCGTAGGCTTCGGAAAAATAGGGCCTTCCATGCGAGGCGCTCTGACAGGCGGATCGGTGTCGCCTGACATTGCGAGAATTCTTGCCGCCCTCGGACGCGACGAAGGTCTCGGGCGCTTGGATGATGCGCTGCAACAGACTAAGTGAACACCCATAACCATGCAGGCTGGACGCCTCCCCGCGCCCGGCTCGAAGAAAAATAAGGGGCCTAGATGACTGAACAAGCGAAACCCGCCGGCACGGCGACCTTCACCTACGGCGACAAGAACGTCGAACTTCCTGTCCTCGCGGGCTCCACCGGACCGGACGTCATCGACATCCGCAAGCTGTACGGCGCGACCGGCGCCTTCACCTTCGACCCCGGCTTCACCTCGACGGCGGCCTGCGAAAGCGCCCTGACCTTCATCGATGGCGATGAAGGCGTTCTGCTGCACCGCGGCTATCCCATCGACCAGTTGGCCTCGAAGTCCAACTTCGTGGAAGTCTGCCACCTGCTGCTGCACGGCGAACTGCCGACCGCTGTGCAATACGAGAAGTTCGAAAACAGCATCACCATGCACACCATGTTGCATGCGCAGTTTGATCGCTTCTTCGAAGGCTTCCGTCGCGACGCCCACCCCATGTCGATCATGGTTGGCACCGTCGGCGCCCTGTCGGCCTTCTATCACGACAGCCTGGACATCCATGATCCGGTGCAGCGCGACATCTCGGCCATTCGCCTGATCGCCAAGATGCCGACCATCGCGGCGCGCGCCTACAAATACCACATCGGCCAGCCCTTCATTTCGCCGCGTAACGACCTGTCGTACGCCGAGAACTTCCTGCGCATGTGCTTCGCCGTTCCGGCCGAGGACTATGTGGTCGATCCGGCCCTGGTGCGCGCCATGGACCGCATCTTCACCCTGCACGCTGACCACGAGCAGAACGCCTCGACCTCGACCGTCCGTCTGGCCGGTTCGTCGGGCGCCAACCCGTTCGCCTGTATCGCCGCCGGCATCGCCTGCCTGTGGGGCCCGTCGCACGGCGGCGCCAACGAAGAAGCGCTGAACATGCTCAAGGAAATCGGTACGCCGGACCGTATTCCCGAGTTCATCCAGGGCGTTAAGGACAAGCGCTACAAGCTGATGGGCTTCGGCCACCGCGTGTACAAGAACTACGATCCGCGCGCCAAGGTCATGCAGCAATCGGCCTACGAAGTGCTGGCCGCCACGGGTCGCGAGAACGATCCGCTGTTCCAGGTCGCCAAGGAACTGGAGAAGGTCGCCCTGTCGGACGAGTACTTCACCTCGCGCAAGCTGTTCCCGAACGTCGACTTCTACTCGGGCATCACCCTGTCGGCGATGGGCTTCCCCACCACCATGTTCACCGTCCTGTTCGCCCTGGCCCGCACCGTCGGCTGGATCTCGCAGTGGCAGGAAATGATGGCCGATCCCTCGCAGAAGATCGGTCGCCCGCGCCAGCTCTACACCGGCCCGACGCAACGCGACTATGTGCCGATCGAACAACGCGGCTAAGGCCGTGTCGGGTCGAGAAGACTTTGTCTCCTGACCACGGCCAAGCAAAAATGAAAGAACGCCGGGGCGAAAGCTCCGGCGTTTTTTGTTTCTCTCGCGCCGCTGAAGCGGCTGCGCCATGCTAGGAAGCGGTCATGAGCAACCATAACGACGACGCCCCGGCCGCCGAGACGCCCGCCCAGCGCGCGCTCCGCCTGAAACAGGCGGCCCTGAAGGCGCGCTCCGGCCCGCCCCAGAAGGGCGGCCTCCAACGCGACAAGTCGATCACGGTGAAGTCCGGCGCCAACAAGCCCTGGATGACGCGCTAACGAGCCGCCCTAGATGTCCGCTACGGGTGGGAAGCGGACGCTGGGAGCCGCCTCTCATGACTTAGACCGGAACCGGCGGCCCACTCCGTGCTCGTGTGGAACAAGGTCTGAGACTAGAAAAGCCATGCGGTAACGGCGAGCGCTCGTCCCACCGCAATGCCAAAAGCCGTCAGCGCTATAGCCGCACATATGCCCATGAGCGTGAGCTCGCCGCGATTTCTGCGCTTCAGGAACCGAGTAATCCTAGATTGCATGGAAAGGCTTCTATCAGACACATAGCGCCGGGGCCAAACCACGTCTGTGTCGCCAGCGTATGTCAAATCCCAGCCCGGTCGAAAGCAGGACTGCGCTTCTATTTTTTCTCGGCGATCACTCGCAACACCGCGTCCGCCGCCAGTTCCGATGGATCGGATCCGCCACGCCCCATCAGGTCGAGCGCCGCCGTCTGACGCGCGGCTTGATCGGCGGCGGCCTGCGGGTCCGATAGCAGACGACCGACCGCCTCGGTCAGCTTCTCGGGCGTGGCGTCGTTCTGAATGAACTCGGGGGCGATGCGCTCGTCGGCGGCGATGTTGAACAGGGTGATGTGCTTGGCCGTCACCAGATTCTTCATCAGCAAATAGGACAGCCCGTCGATCTTGTAGGCGATGACCATGGGCGCGCCGGCCAGGGCCAGTTCGGTCGAAACCGTACCGCTGGTGGCCAAGGCGACATTGGCGGCCTTCATCGCGTCGTACTTGTCGGCTTCCTGCACCAGGTGGGCGCGAAACGGCCAAGCTGCGACGCGACCCGCCACGTCGGCGGCGACCGTGCCAGCGGCGATGACGGCGATCTCCAGCCTGGGGTTGGCCGCCTTCAAACGCTTCACCGTCGCCTCGAAGACGGGCGTCATGCGGGTGATCTCGCTGGGCCGGCTGCCCGGCAAGACCAGCAGCAGGGGCGCATCGGCGGCGATACCGCGCGCGGCGCGGAAGCGGGCGCCGTCGGCGCTGGCAATGTCGACGTGCAGGGCCTGTGACCCCACGACTGTCGTCGGGAGACCCTCGCGCTCGAACCAGGGCGCGTCGAAACTGTAGAGCGACAGCAGGTGATCGACGCTGGCCGCCAAGGTCTTGGCCCGGCCCGGACGCGAGGCCCAGACCTGAGGCCCGACATACTTGATCAGCGGCACGCCCGGCAGAACCTCGCGCAGAGCCTTGGCCACGCGGATGGTGAAGCCCCAACTGTCGATCAATACGACCGCGTCGGGCCGCTCGGACTTGGCGAGTTCGACCGTATCCGCCACCCGGCGCTTGACCAGTCCATAGGCCTTCAGCCCCTCGATCCAGCCCAGGATGGAGAGTTCGGCGATGTCGAACGGACTGACGACGCCTTGGGCCGCCATCTTGGGTCCACCGACGCCGACGAAGACCACGTCCGCGCCGAGACGCGTCTGCAGCGCCTGCGCCAGACCCGCGCCCAAGGCGTCTCCGGAGGCCTCTGCAGCGACCAGCATGATTTTCAAAGGACGGCTCATCTTTCCACGCCCCAGACGAACAGGCCCAACCGGTCCGCCTCGTCGACCAGAGCCTGATGATCGATGATGATCAATCGTCCGGCGAATCCACCAATGCCCGCCAGCCCGGCGGCGGCGGCCAACTCGACGGTGCGCGGCCCGATGACCGGCATGTCCACCCTCAAGTCCTGAATTGGCTTGGGCGCCTTGCCCAGCGCGCCCTTCAGCGCGCCCGGCGCACCATGCAGGTCGGCAGGCAGGCCCGCCACCCGCCGCAGCATTTCATCCGTGCCTTCCTGAGCCTCGACCGCAAGAACCAGTCCATCACAGACGACCGCGCCCTGACCTATATCAAGTTCGCCTGATTTTTCAGAAACATGTAACGCCTTCTTCAGGTCCGACAGTTGCTCTGCCGTCGGCGACACCGCGCCGAGCGCGCCCGGCGCCAAGGCCTCGCCGCCCAGGATGTCGTCGGCGCCCTCGATCGCGTAGCCCTCAGCCTCGAACACCGACAGGATCTTGCGCAGCAGGGCGTCGTCGCCCTTGCTCGCTGCCGCCACGATGCCGGGCAGCAGGGTCGCGCCCTTGAAGTCAGGCTTCAGGGTCTTGAAATCGGGCCGGTTCACGTAGCCCGCCAGACAGACGGCCTCGCAGCCCTCGGCCTTCATCCTCTTCAGGATGCGGCCGATCTCGGCCATGCCGAACTCTTCGCCCGGCCAGCGCACCAGATGTTCGTCCGCGAAGCCCGCAAGACGAATGATGAAAACCGCCCGCCCCTCAGCCTCGCACCTCGCCGCGATGCGGGCCGGCAGGTCGCCGCCGCCAGCGATCAGGCCCAGCTTGGGCGCCAAACGAGGCGTCAGCGTCATTCCTTGCCCGGCAGGCAGAGCGGCCGTTTGGCGCCATCACGAATGAAGGCGACGATCTCCATGATCTCGGGCAGGTCGGCATAGGTCATCTCGACGCCATCCAGTCGCTCGGCGAAGACACCTTCGCCCTCGAACAGATCGCGATAGGCGGCCAGCAGACGACGCACCGCATCCTTGCCATAACCCTTGCGCTTCAACCCGATCAGGTTGAGGCCGTGCAGACTGGCGTGGTTGCCCCAGGCGGAGCCGTAGGGGATGACGTCGCGCGTCACGGCGGCCAGACCGCCGACTATGGCGCCCTGCCCCACCCGACCGTTCTGATGCACGGCGCACAGCCCCCCCAGGAAGACCTTGTCGCCGATCTGGGCATGGCCGCCCAGGGTGGCGTTGTTGGCCATGACGACATTGTCGCCGACCACGCAATCGTGGCCGACGTGAGCGCCGGTCATGAACAGGCCGTTCGAGCCGACGCGCGTCACGCCCGTTCCCTGCGGCGTGCCCCGGTTGAAGGTGACGTGCTCGCGGATGACGTTGTCCGCGCCGATCTCCAGCCGCACCGGCTCACCCTTGTAGCCGTTGTGCTGCGGGTCGCCGCCGATCACGGCGAAGGGATGGATGACCGTTCGCTCGCCGACGCTTGTGTCCTGCTGGACCACCACATGGCTGACCAGCCTGATGCCTTCGGCCAGGGTCACGCCCGGACCGACGAGGCACCAGGGGCCGATCACGACGCCGTCGGCGACTTGGGCCGAGGCGTCGACGACAGCGGTCGGGTGGATGGTCACTGGGCGGGCTCCGCCACAGTCACGACCATGGCCATGAACCCGGCTTCAGCGGCCAGCTTGCCGTCGATGAAGGTCTCGCCCCGGAATTTGTAGGCGTCCCCACGCGCGCGGATCACCTTGACCTCCATGCGCAGTTGATCGCCCGGACGGGCGGGCTTGCGGAAACGCACGCCGTCGATCGACATGAACATGATGACCTTGTCGGCCACCGCCACGTCCAGGGATTTGGACATCAGCAGGGCGCCCGTCTGGGCCATGGCCTCGACGATCAGGACGCCCGGCATGACCGGGTCGATCGGGAAGTGGCCTGGGAAGAAGGGCTCGTTGTGGGTGACGTTCTTGATCCCGACGATTGAGGTCGCGGCTACGAAGTCCTCGGCCTTGTCGACCAGCAGGAAGGGATAGCGGTGCGGCAGGCGACGCATCACCTCGGCGTAATCGATCTTGTTGTCTTCGCTCATTCTTTCGTTTCCTTCGCGCCCTTCTTCTGGGACGCCTGTTTGGACAGCCACACCGTCTCGCGCAAGAATTGACGAAGCGGCTTGGCGGGATAGCCGGACCAGACCTCGCCCGGCGGAATATCGGCCAGAACGCCGCCGCCGGCTGCGACACGCGCGCCTTCGCCGATGGTGATGTGGTCGCCCACGCCCGCCCGGCCGCCGAAGATGCAGTTGTCGCCGCTGGTGACCGAACCCGAGATGCCAGTGTGCGCCGCCATCAGGTTGTTGCGGCCGATGACGCAGTTGTGGCCGATCATGACCAGGTTATCGATCTTGGTGTTCTCGCCGATGACCGTGTCGTCAAAGGCGCCGCGATCAATGCAGGAATTGGCCCCCACAGTGACGCCGTCTTGCAGGATGACGCGGCCCAACTGCGGAATATCCACGGGTCCGGCCTTCGAGCCGGCGGCGCCAAAGCCCGCTTCGCCGATCCGCGCGCCGGCCAGCAACTTCACCCGGTCGCCCAGAAGAGCGAACCCGACCGTAACGCCAGCGCTGATCAGGCAATCGCGGCCGATCTGGACGCCCGGCCCAATCACGGTATTGGCGCCGATACGCGTGCCACGCCCGATGCGAACGCCTTCACCGAGAACAACGCCGGGCTCGACGACGACCGTGTCGTCTTCTGCGGCTTCAGCAACCGCAATAGCGCGGTTGAGACGGACCGGCTGATGCAGCAAGGCCGAGGCTCGCGCCCATGAAGCCTGCGCCTCTCCCGAGAGGATGACTGCGACGCCGGTTGGCGCCAGATCGACGGCCGAAGCCGGCACGATCACGCAACCAGCCTTGGTCTCAGCCAGAGCGGCGGCGAACTTGCGGTCGCCCATAAACGCAATCGCGCCCCGGTCCGCTGTGGACAGGGGCGCAACGGCCGAGATGACGACCTGGCCGCCCCGGACCACCTCCCCGCCGATATGCTCGGCGAGGGCGGCGACCGTCAGGGGCGACAGGGTCTGGAAAAATCTCGGATCGGGCATGGCCCGTCTTACGACTGCGGCTGAGCCGGAACCGGCAGGCGGTTGAAGCTCAGCGTCGGCAGGGCGGCGTTCAGGCGCTGGATGACCAGCGGCGTCACGTCCATGGCCGGGTTCATGATGAAGACGCTTTCACGGTCGACCAGGATGCCGCAACCCTTCTCCTGATAGACGGCGACCAGGATCGGCTCGATGGCCTCCGAGATCTGACGGCGCTGCTCACCCAGGGTGTAGCGCAGCTCGGCGTCGCGCGTCTGTTCCAGCTGTTGAGCTTCCTGAGCGCGTTGTTGCAGCGCCTGGCGACGCTGGTTCAGTTGGTCGGCCGGAATGGTCGTCGCGCCTTGTTGCAGCGCCTGATATTCCGTCTGCAGCTGGGTTGCATAGGGCGCGATCTCGCCTTGGACTTCCTGAGCCAGTTGCTCCATGCGCGCCTGAACAGCTTGACCGACGGTCGACTGGGCCAAGGCCTGCTGGTTGAAATAGACGCAGACGCCGGGGATCACCGGGCCAGGATTGGCGGGGCCTTGCGACTGGGCCAGAGCCGACGAAGCGGCGAGCGAAGCAATGGCGAATGCGCCGATGGCGAACAGTTTCATCTTGAACCTTTGAGCAGTCTGGAAGGCTGCGGTTAGAACTGGGTCGAGGTGGAGAAGCGGAAGGTCTCGGTCTTGTCGTAGTCTTCCTGCGACAGAACCTTGGACAGGTCAAAACGGATCGGTCCCATGGGCGAGCGCCAGTGGATGCTGACCCCGGCGGCAGCCCGGAGCGAAAGATCATCCACGATGTTCGGGTTGGGCAGACCCGTGACGGGGTCGACCGTGTAGCGGTCGTCGATCATGCCCAGCGTGCCGACATCGGCGAACAGCGAAGTCTTGATGCCATACTCGTCAGGCAGATAGTTCGGCACCGTCAGCTCGATCGTGCCGATGGCGTAGAAGTTGCCGCCCAAGGCATCGGTCGTGGTCAGGTCGCGCGCGCCCATACCCGCCGTCTCGAAGCCGCGGAAGGTGTTGCCGCCCTTGAAGAAGCGGTCGTTGATGCGGATCGGATCACCGTTCCAGCCGGACACATAGCCCGTGGAGCCTTGCAGGCTGACGATCCAGTTGGGGCTGAAGCCATAGTACCAGGCGGCGTCCGCCTCGGTTTTCAGGTAGTTCACGTCGCCGCCGATACCGGCGAAGTCCTGCCTCAGCGAGGCCGACCAGCCGCGCGTCGGGCGAACCGGATCATTGGTGCGGTTTACCAGCAGCGTATAGCCCGCCGACGAGTTCAGGAACTCACCCGCCTGATCGCACAGCGCCGAAGACCCGGTGCCGTTGCAGTAGCCCGAGGGGATGATGACCTCGTCCGACTTCAGGAAGTAGCGGACGCTGAAGGAGGAATAGCCGTTCAGCGGATAGCTGAGACGCAGGCCGCCGCCGGTCGAGCGGTAGTCGTAGGACGAGTACTCGCTCAGGTCATAACGGGTATGGAACAGGTCGAAGCCCGCCCGCAGGTCGCGTCCCAGGAACTTCGGCTCGGTGAAGCGGAAGTCGATCTGCTGACGCAGCGAACCCCACTCCGCTCGGGCCACCACGTTCTGACCCCGCCCGCGGAAGTTGCGCTCCGTAATGCCCAAGTTCAGGACGAAGGAGTCGACCGAGCTGAAGCCGGCGCCGACGGAAAGCTCGCCGGTCGGCTGTTCCTCAACGGTGACGTTGACGATTGAGCGGTCGGGCGCGCTGCCGCGCGTCTCTTCGATCTTGACGTCCTTGAAGAAGCCTAGCGCGCGCAGGTTGTTACGCGAGCGTTCGACCAGCGAGCGGTTGAAGGCGTCGCCTTCGCCGACCATCAGTTCACGACGGATCACGGAATCCAGGGTGCGGGTGTTCCCAACCACGTTGATGCGGTCGATGTAGACGCGCTGCCCTTCGCGGATGTTGAAGGTGATGTCGACCTTGTCGGTTTCCGGATTGGCCCGATAGGTGGGGTTGATCTCGACGAAGGCGTAGCCCGCCGAACCGGCGGCGAACGTCAGGGTGTCGACGGCGCTCTCGATTCGATCACTTTCATACAGATCGCCCGAACGGATCGGCAGCAGGCGTTGCAGGAAGTCGGCGTTCAAACGGTCGTTTTCCGTAACGACCTTGACCTCGCCGAAGGTGTAGCGATCGCCCTCATCCAGCGTCAGCGTCATGCCGAATGCGCTGCTGTCCGGTTTCAGCTCGGCCACCGACGACAGGATGCGGAAGTCGTAATAGCCCCGGTTCGTATAGAACTTGCGCAGTTGCTCGCGGTCATAATCGAGCCGGTTGGGATCGTAGTTGTCGTTGGAGCTGAACAGGCGCCACCAGCTCGACTGCTTGGTCACCATGACCTCGCGCAGATCGCTGTCCGAGAAGGCCGTGTTGCCCAGGAAGGTGATGGCGGCGACGCCGGTTTCCGGCCCCTCGTCAATCTCGAACACCACATCCACGCGGTTCTGGTCCAGTTGCACCAGCTTCGGCGTGACGGTGGCGGAGATACGGCCCGACAGACGATACAGCTCGACGATCTTGCCCACGTCTTCCTGCACGCGGGCACGCGTGTAGATACCGCGCGGCTTGATCGTGACTTCGTCCTGCAGCTTCTTCAGCGCGAGCGCCTTGTTACCCTCGAACGTCACCTGGTTGATGATCGGGTTTTCCGCGATCTCGACGATGAGATCGCCGTTTGGCTGCAGTCCCAGTTGCACGTTGGCGAACAGATTGGTTCGCGACAGGGTGCGCACGGCCACGTCGATCACGGCCGCGTCGATCGTGTCGCCGGGCTGGATCGGCAGGTAGGACAGGACGGTCGTCTGATCGATCCGCTGGTTGCCACGCACCAGGATGCGGTTGACGACGGCGCGGTCCTCAGCCGGAGCCGTGACGACCACTTGCGGGTCCTGCTGGCCGGCGGCCGGCGGTGCGGCAGGCGTGGCTTGCGCCAGAGCCGGGCCGGCCAGGCCGGCGGCGACGGCCAGGGCCAGGGCGCTGGGTCCAAGAATACGGCCACGGGTTCGGATCATAAGGCGACTGTCGTTCTGAATCATTCGGGGAACCATCGGGGGCTGGCGTCGGCTCACGAGACGAGCCCGCCGAGGAATTTGAAGAGATTGAGTTTCTGCAGGTCGTTCCAGGTCGCGAACAACATTAAACTGGCCAGCAAAGCAAGACCGACCCGATATCCCGCCTCCTGAACCTTCGCCGCTACAGGCCTGCGCGCCATCGCCTCATAGGCGTAGAACATCAGGTGCCCCCCATCCAAAACGGGAATGGGCATCAGATTTAGAAAACCGATTCCGACCGAAAGTATGGCGGCGAAGCTGGTCAGCGTCAGCAAGAGATTTCCGGCCATGGCCCAAGGATCGGGATTAGCGGCGACGGCGGCGTTGGTCAGCGCGCCCGAGGCCTTCGCGATGCCCAAGGGACCGCTGAACTGATCGCCCGATTCCCGTCCGGTGAAGATGCGGCCGATGTAGGTGAAGGTCGTGTTCAGGATCGCGCCGGTTTCCTTGAACCCCTGTCCCACAGCGGCGACCGGGCCATATCGGACGTGGCGCACCTCGGTGCGACTGGAACCAAGCCCAAGGCCGATTCTTCCCATGGAGACGCGGCCCGCGATCGGATCAATCTCGGTGCGGCGCTCCGGCGTGGCGGTCAGCAAGACTTCTGCGCCCGCCCGCTCAACCGTGAAGCGCACGGGGTCGCCGCTGCTCAGCGCCACGACGCGAGTGACTTCGCCGCCGTCCGCGATCAGCTTGTCGTTCACGCGCGTGATCAGGTCGCCCGTCTGGAATCCGGCGGCCGCCGCGGGCGAGCCAGGCTGCACCTGCACCACACGTGCGGGGCGCAGTTCGACGCCGACCAGACTGAACAGCAGGGTGAAGATGAAAATGGCCAGTACGAAGTTGGCGAAGGGCCCGCCCGCTACGACCAGGGCGCGCTGCCACAACGGCTTGAAATACAGATAGTCGCGCTCGGCGCCCGGGCCGTGTTCAGCCACCAGCTCCTTCTTGAGCGCATCCAGGCCCGCCTTGTCCGGCACGCCCGTGGCGTCCAGATCGCCCGCGAACTTGACGTACCCGCCCAACGGCAACCAACCTAGGCGCCATTCGACGCCGTGCTTGTCGGTGCGTTGGAAGATGGCGCGGCCAAAACCTATAGAGAAGCGCTCCATCTTTACGCCGAACGCCCGAGCGGTCAGGAAGTGACCCAGTTCATGGACGGTGACGACAAGCGTCAGCACCAGCAGAAACGGCACGACATAGATCAGGGCCTGCCCAACAACGCCTAGCATCCCAATCAAGTCTCCTGTCGCCCTCAGGCAGCAATCGCGAGCGAGGCGATGATGTCGTTCGCAATCCGTCGGGCCATAGCATCCACGGCCAGAGCCGTGTCGCAGGCGTCGTCGGAACCGGAACTCACCCCCGAAATCGTCGCGCGTTCCAAGGTGTCGGCGACGACTGCGGCAATATTGAGAAAGCCCAGTCTGCGGTCAAGGAAGGCCAGAGCCGCCACTTCATTGGCGGCGTTGAACACGATCGGCGCCACGCCTCCCGTCCCCAGAGCCTCCCGCGCCAGCTTGAGAGCCGGGAACCGTATCTCGTCGGGTGCCTCGAAGGTCAGGCGGCCAAGCATTGCAAGGTCCAGCTTCGGCGCCGGCCAGGCCAAACGGTCCGGCCAAGCCAGGGCGCAGGCGATCGGCGTCTTCATGTCAGGCGGGCCCAACTGGGCCAGGGTCGAACCATCCACATATTCCACAAGGCTGTGGATGATTGATTCGGGATGGACCACGACATCGATACGGTCACCGGCCATCGCGAACAGATAGGCGGCCTCGATCAACTCCAGACCTTTGTTGGCCATGGTTGCGCTGTCGACCGAAATCTTGGCGCCCATGCTCCAGTTGGGATGGGCCACAGCCTGCTCCGGCGTAATCCGCTCCATGGCTTCACGCGCCAGGGTCCGGAACGGCCCGCCTGAGGCCGTCAACACCAGCTTGCTCACCTGTTCGGGCGCTTCGGCGGGGAACACCTGGAAAATGGCGGAATGTTCGGAATCGACGGGGATCAGTTTGCCCCCGCTGCGCTTGACGCGCTCGATGAGCGCAGGACCACAGCACACCAGGCTTTCCTTGTTGGCCAAGGCCAACGTCGCGCCGGTTCCAGCCGCCGCCCAGGCCGAACGCAAGCCTGCCGCCCCGACGATGGACGCCATGACCCAGTCCACTGGTCGCGTCGCCGCTTCGACTATGGCCTCCGGGCCTGCGGCCGCCTTGACGCCTGTTCCGGCCAGAGCGTCGCGCAGTTCCGACAGGCGGGCGGGATCAGCCGTCACCGCCAGCCTGGGCCGCCAACGCCGCGCCTGCTCGGCCAGCCTGGCGATATTGTTTCCGCCGGTCAGCACCTCGACCTGAAACGCACCTGAGCCGGCGATCTCGGCCTGATCCATCAGGTCCAGCGTCGACGCCCCGACCGAGCCGGTCGAGCCCAGCACGCTGACCTTTCGGGCGATCACGTCCCCTGCCCCAGCATCAGAACGATGACGCGACCGGCCGCGACGACCACGACCGCAAACATCAACCCGTCCACGCGATCGAGCAGACCCCCGTGGCCGGGAATGATGTTGCCTGCGTCCTTAACCCCAAAACGACGCTTCAACGCGGATTCCCACAGGTCGCCAGCCATGGTGGCCAGGGCCGCCGCCAGACCGAGAACGCCTCCCCAGAAGATGTTCAGACGGCCCATCTCCAGCCAGCCGGCCATGGCCGCGCCGGCGATCATCCCGGCAAGCAGCCCGCCGATGAAGCCGGACCAGGTCTTGTTCGGCGAAAAGCGCGGCCACAGCTTTGGTCCGCCCACGGCGCTTCCCACCAGGTAGGCCAGAATGTCCGACGCCCAGGCCACGGCGAATACGAGCACGGTCCAATAGAGCCCCTGCGCGTCGTTGAGGTCCCGCAACCAGATCAGCAGCACGCACGGCCAGCCGAGATAAAGGACGCCATAGGCCGCATCCAGAGCCTCAGCCCCGCGCGACCGCGCAAACAGGCCTGCCGCCAGGGCGCCGAAGACGAGCAGGATCAGCGCCAGCGACATCTGCCCGATGTGCGCCGCGACCACGGCGACGATCAGAGCGAGCGCCACCGCGGCGCCGACCGAGCGCCAGAATCGGGGCGCGCTCATCCGCGCCCACTCGAACGCCAACAGTCCGCAGGCCGCTACAACCAAAGCGCAGAACCAGGCGCCGCCCGCCCACGTAGCGAGCACTGCAGCCGGCGCCAGCACCACAGCCGAGGCCGCCCTAAGGCCGATGTCGCCTATCTTCAAAGCCATCAGTTCGCCGCCGTCTTCGCTGCGGCTGCATCCGACAGCACGTCGCGACCGCCGTAGCGCCGCTCGCGATTGGAATAAAGGGCGACCGCCTCGCCCAGCGCCTCAGCCCCATAGTCGGGCCAGAGAATGTCCTGAAAAACCAGTTCGGCATAGGCGGCTTCCCAAAGCAGGAAGTTCGACAGGCGCTGCTCTCCCGACGTCCGCACGATCAGGTCGACAGGCGGCGCGCCAGCGGTCGACAGGCCAGCGCCGAGATCGTCCTCGGTCAGGGCTTGCACGGCCAGCCCCGCACGCGCCTGATCGACCAACCTCTGAGCCGCATCCACCAGATCCGCGCGGCCGCCGTAGTTAAAGGCGACCTGCAACAGGAAGCGGTCGTTATGGGCGGTCTGCGCCTCGGCCCGATCGACGATCGCGGCGATGTCCGCGGGCAGACCCTTGCGACGGCCCAGCACCCGGATGCGCACCCCCGCAGCCTCCAGCCGCTTCAGATCGCTGCCCACGAATGAGCGGACCAGCCCCATGAGGTCCGACACTTCGTCAGCCGGACGGCTCCAGTTCTCGGTCGAGAACCCGAACACCGTCAGGCAGCGGATGCCGAAATCGGGGGCCGCCTTGATCGTTCGCCGGAGCGCCTGGACGCCCTCCCGGTGCCCCACCACGCGCGGCAGGCCGCGCCGCTCGGCCCAGCGACCGTTGCCGTCCATGATCAGGGCGACGTGGCGTGGCCCCTTCTCAGGCGCCGTGGCGACGGTATCGGCCGACATTCTGCATTTCCCTCCCGACGCGTGGCTGCGTCAGACCTGCATGATCTCGACTTCCTTGACCTTCAAGGCCTCGTCGATCTTCTTGATGGCGGCGTCCGTGTCCTTCTGGACCTCGGCTTCCATCTTCTTCTGTTCGTCCTGGCTGATCTCGGTCGCCTTCTCGGCCTTTTTCAGATCATCGTTGGCGTCGCGGCGAACGTTGCGCACGGCGATCTTCTGCTGCTCAGCATACTTTCCGGCCAGCTTGACGAGATCCTTGCGGCGCTCTTCCGTCAGCGGCGGGACCGGGATGCGCAGGGTCTGGCCATCGACGATCGGGTTCAGGCCCAGGCCTGCAGCGCGAATGGCCTTCTCGACCGGTCCGACCATGCCCTTGTCCCAGACGCTGACCGAGATCATGCGCGGCTCGGGCACGCTGATGGCGGCGACCGCGTTCAGGGGCGAGGTCGAGCCATAGGCCTCGACCTGAACTGGGTCCAGCAGGCCCGAGTTGGCTCGGCCCGTGCGCAGACCCGCAAAGTCTTCCTTCAGCGAAGCGACGGACTTCTCCATCCGGTCGCGGTAGGTCTTGAGGTCGGGCTTGGCCATGGTGCTTCCTTGGTCTGGTCGTTCGGGTCGAGGGCTGCTTACGCGGCCTTGTTGGTGATGACGGTGAAGGTGCCTTCGCCGCGCAGGGTCTTGCGCAGCGAGTCTTCCTCACGGATCGAGAAGACCACGATGGGAATCTCGCTATCACGCATCAGGGCGATGGCCGAGGCGTCCATGACGCGCAAGTCCTTGGCCAGGACGTCCTGATAGGTCAGCGTGTCATAGCGGGTGGCGTTCGCGTCCTTCTTGGGATCAGCGGTATAGACGCCGTCCACGCTGGTGCCCTTCAGAAGGGCGTCGCAACCCATTTCAGCGGCGCGCAACGCAGCGCCCGAGTCGGTGGTGAAGAAAGGCGCACCCACGCCGGCGGCGAAGATGACCACCCGACCCTTTTCCAAGTGCCGCATGGCGCGGCGACGAATGTAGGGCTCGGCGATGGCGGCCATGGGAATGGCGCTCTGAACGCGTGTGTCGACGCCGATCTTCTCCAGCGCCCCCTGCATGGCCAGCGCGTTCATGATGGTCGCGAGCATACCCATATAGTCGGCGTTGGCGCGATCCATGCCCTCCGCCGCCTTGGACAGGCCGCGGAAGATGTTGCCGCCGCCGATGACCAGGCAGATTTCAACGCCTTGGCGCGCGACCTGGGCTACGGCCGCCGCCACGACATCGACCGTCTTCATGTCGATGCCATAGGACTGCTCGCCCATCAGAACCTCGCCCGAGACCTTCAGCAGGACGCGCTTGTATCGAAACTCGGAAGGGGCGTCGGGCATGGGTCTGGTCCGTGGATACAGGGGTTAAGCATCCGCGCGAGGTGAATCGGCGGCTCATCATAGACGAAGGGCGCGCCGGCCATCAAAGCCGAACGCGCCCTTTTGAAAATTCTTCCCTTTCGGGAAGAAACTTCGGTGTTAGTTGCCGCCGGTCATCGAGGCCACTTCAGCCGCGAAGTCCATGGCTTCAACCTTCTCGACGCCTTCGCCCAGCGCCAGGCGGACGAAACCGGCCAGGTGCAGGTTCGAGGAGCCCAGTTCCTTGGCCGAGTTGGCGACCAGTTGCTCGATGGTCACGTCCGGGTCCATCACGAACGGCTGCTTGGACAGCACCACGTCCTTCTGGAACTTGTTGATCTGACCTTCCACGATCTTCTCGATCATGTTTTCCGGACGGCCTTCTTCCTTGGCCTTCTCGGTCAGGACAGCGCGTTCCTTCTCGATAGCGGCCGGGTCCAGGTCGTCGGTGTTCAGCGACAGCGGCGCCGTTGCGGCGACGTGCATGGCGATCTTGCGGCCCAGTT
Organism: Brevundimonas sp. UBA4553; assembly: GCF_002387245.1. Lineage (GTDB taxonomy): Bacteria > Pseudomonadota > Alphaproteobacteria > Caulobacterales > Caulobacteraceae > Brevundimonas. The sequence goes on along the minus strand of NZ_DGLD01000019.1, from coordinate 424,158 downwards.
CGCGAAGCGCGGCCTTGTCGCCTTCGCCTTCCAGGGCGACCAGGACGCCGATGCGGCCGACGCCCGGCGACACAGCGTTGTGGACGTAGGTCGAGACCACGCCTTCCGACACCGACAGGCGGGCGGCGCGGCGCAGTTGCATGTTCTCGCCGATGGTGGCGATCATGTTGGTCACTTCGTCCTGGACCGTCTTGCCGGCTTCCAGCTCAGCGCCGTGCAGGGCTTCGACCGAGTGGTGGTCCAGGCCCAGTTGGGCGAACGACTTGGCGGCGTTCTGGAACAGGTCGTTGCGGGCGACGAAGTCGGTTTCCGCGTTGAACTCGATGGCGGCGGCGATTTCGCCCTTGCCGTCTTCCTTGGCGGCGACAGCGACCAGGCCTTCAGCGGCGACGCGGTCAGCCTTCTTGGCGGCCTTGGAAAGACCCTTGGCGCGCAGCCAGTCGATTGCTGCTTCGATGTTGCCGTCGTTTTCGACCAGCGCCTTCTTGCAGTCCATCATGCCGACGCCCGAACGCTCGCGAAGTTCCTTCACGAGGGCGGCAGTGATCTCGGCCATGTTCTTCTCCTGAAAATTCAAATGAGCGGCCGGGCATGGATAGCCCGACCGCATGTCAGTTTGGCGTAGGCCCGATCACCGACCGGGCCCGAGAGCGTCTTAGCCCTCGACCTTTTCTTCAGTCGTCGCGAGCAGTTCTTCAGCGGCGCCTTCCGTGCCGGCCGGAGCGGCTTCGGCTTCAACCGGAGCAGCAGCGGCTTCACGCAGCATCGGCTCAACCGGAGCTTCCGAAGCGCCCAGGTCGATGCCCGAGGCCGAAGCGCCGGCAGCCAGGCCGTCCAGGACGGCGTCGGCGATCAGGTCGCAGTAGGTCTGGATGGCGCGTGCGGCGTCGTCGTTGCCGGGGACCGGGTAGGTGATGCCGTCCGGGTCCGAGTTGGTGTCCAGGATGGCGATGATCGGGATGTTCAGCTTGCGGGCTTCCTGGATCGCGATCGCTTCCTTGTTGGTGTCGATCACGAACATGATGTCGGGGATCGAACCCATGTCCTTGATGCCGCCCAGCGACAATTCCAGCTTGTCCTTCTCGCGCTGCAGGGTCAGCAGCTCTTTCTTGACGCGGCCTTCACCGCCACCGGCGAGCAGGGTTTCCAGCTCACGCAGGCGAGCGATCGAGCCCGACACGGTGCGCCAGTTGGTCAGCGTGCCGCCGAGCCAGCGGTTGTTCATGTAGTACTGGGCGCAGCGCGTGGCGGCTTCGGCCACCGGGCCGGCGGCCTGACGCTTGGTGCCCACGAACAGGACGCGGCCGCCCTTTGCGGCGACGTCGCGCACAGCCACCAGAGCCTGGTGGAACAGCGGCATCGTCTGCGACAGGTCGATGATGTGGATGTTCGAGCGCGAGCCGAAGATGTAGCGGTCCATCTTCGGGTTCCAGCGGTGCGTCTGGTGGCCGAAGTGAGCGCCGGCTTCCAGCAGCGTACGCATCGAGAATTCAGGCAGAGCCATGATCGTCTTTTCCTTTTTCCGATCTAACCTAGCGCGGGCGATTAAAGGACCGGGCGGTCCCTCGGAACGGTGCAGACCGGGATGTCTCCCCGGACCGCGCCACGCCCACGTGCGAAGTGCGCCGGCTCTCTAGGCGGATTGATCGGAAAAGGCAAGCCAATCAGTCAGAAGCTGCGTCCGTCCACCCGCTGAGCGGTCCAGCTCCAGGGTTCCACATCCGACAGGGTGCGCACATTGATCGCCGCCACCTCGGACCCCTCAGGCGCTACGCCATAGCCGAAAGGCTGGACGCCGCAGGTCTTGCAGAAGCGGTGATCGATCTTGTGCTGGTTGAAGAAATAAGAGGTGGTCGCCTCTTCACCCGCCGTCAGTCGAAAGGCCGCGCGCGGCGCAAAGGCCAGAACAAAGCCCTTGCGATAGCAATGCGAGCAATTGCACTCGATCAGACCCTCCAGCCCGACTTCGACTTCATAGGCCACCGCACCGCAGTGGCAGGATCCCTTGTGCACGGTCATGGTCGTTCCCCTCTCAGGATGTCGGCAGACTGTATTCCAGATCATAACGATGGACGCCGTCCTCAATCGTCAGATGGAAAACGCCAGCGATACCGGCCAGCGCCCCTGACCCCGACCCTGGGACGATGGTGATCAGCAGTTCCTGCGCGCCACGATCCATCAGGCCGCGATGCACCAGGGTGAAGCCGCCCTCACGACCGTCGATCACGCCTCGAACGCGGTCCAGCGCCACATAGGCCCCCGATCGCTCCGGGCTCATGGTCGCCAGCATCTCGCCGGCCGCTGTTCCGGTCAGGTCGCCATGGAAAGTCTTGGCCAGCAACATCCGGCCCGGCGCATCGGGCGCCGCATCATCTGGAACGGGCGTGATGACGACATCAAAGGTCCCGCGAGCATTCTTCAAGGCCATGCCTCCCGTCATCAGGCGTCCTCCAGCATCACCACGCCCGGGGCCGATTTCAAAGCCCCACGCAGGGCGGCGTCCAGACGGTAGCGTCCCGGCAGCTTGATCTCGATCTCGGTCCGCCCCCCCAGCGTCGCCTGTAGCCAGACCTCGCCGCCCTTGCCCTGGGCTCTGGCCCGGTCAAGCCGCGCTTTCAACGCCTCGGCGTCAGCCGACTGCGCCGACAGGATGACCCGCAACCCGATCTGATTGTCGTCCAGCAGGACGTCCATCCGGCTAGCGTCGTCGCCGAAGAAGCGCACCTCGCCGTCCGCCGACTTGGCGCGCACCTTGACCAGAACCGAAGCCCCCACTTCCAGGATATCGCGACACCGGCGCAGTTGTTCAGGCGGGAACAGGCATTCGAACTCGCCCGTCGGATCAGAGAAGGTGACGAAGGCGAACTTCTCGCCGCTCTTGGCGCTGGCCCGCTCCTGACGACGGCGCACCACGCCCGCCATCATGAAGGCCTCGTGCCCCGCTTCGGCCAGACCCTGCGCCTCGGCCACGAAGGTCACGCGTTTACGCTTCAGCGCCGGCGTCAACTCTTCCAACGGGTGGCCCGACAGGTAAAACCCGACCGCCGACAGTTCCTGATCCAGCTTGTCCGGCCCCGCCCACGGCTCGACGCTCCTCAGCCGCGGCCGTGCGGCCCCGGCCTGGTCCGCGCCGAACAGGCTGACCTGCGACGATGCGCGTTCGGCGGCCACGCTCTGGCAATAGGCGATCAGGGTGTCGGCCTGCTCGAATAGCTGACGCCGGTTGGTGTTCAGACTGTCAAAGGCCCCGGCCTTGGCCAGACCTTCCAGCGCCCTCTTGTTGACCGCCTTGGGGTCAACTCGCTCCAGAAAATCGAAGATGTCGGCGAACGGCCCGCCCGCATCCCGCACCTCTACGACATGCTTCATCGCCTCCAGGCCGACGTTACGGATGGCGCCCAGAGCATAGAGGACGCTGCCCTGGCCATCCTTCCATTGGACGTCAAAGTCGGCCGAGGACCGATTGATGTCGGGGGCCAGGACCGGCACCTCGAACCGGCGGCAGTCCTGATAGAAGACCGCCAGCTTGTCGGTGTTGGACAGGTCCAGGCTCATCGAAGCCGCGAAGAACTCGACCGGATGATTGGCCTTCAGCCAGCCCGTCTGGAACGAAATCAGGGCATAGGCGGCGGCGTGCGACTTGTTGAAGCCATAGCCAGCGAACTTGGCCACCAGATCGAAGATGGAGCCCGACTGCCCTTCCGGCACCGACTTCTCGGACGCGCCCTTGACGAAGCGGAGGCGCTGGAAATCCATCTCCTCCTTCTTCTTCTTGCCCATGGCCCGGCGCAGAAGGTCGGCTTCACCCAGGCTGTAGCCCGCCAGGATCTGGGCGATCTTCATCACCTGTTCCTGGTAGATGATGACGCCGTAGGTCTCGGTCAGCACCTCCTTCAGGCTGGGGTGCAGATAGTCCACCTCGGCCCGGCCGAACTTCCGGTCGATATAGGTGTCGATCATCTCCATCGGCCCCGGCCGATAGAGTGAGATCAGGGCCGTGATCTCCTCGATGGAGCCGCAGCGCATCTTGCGCAGGGTGTCGCGCATGCCCTGGGATTCCAGCTGGAACACCCCGACCGTCTGCCCCGAGGCCATCAGCTCATAGGTCTTCGCGTCGTCCAGCGGCAGCAGGTTCCATTCCGGCGCGGCGCCGCGCCGTTCCAGATACTCGCGCGCCCGGTCCAGCACCGTCAGCGTCTTCAGACCCAGGAAGTCGAACTTCACCAGGCCCGCCGGTTCGACCCACTTCATGTTGAACTGGCTGGCCGGGATGGTCGAGCGCGGGTCCTGATACAGCGGCACAAGCTCGGTCAGCGGACGGTCGCCGATGACGATGCCGGCCGCGTGGGTCGAGGCGTTGCGATAAAGTCCTTCCAGCTCGAGCGCCGTTTCCAGCAGGGTCCGAACCGAGGCCTCAGCGTCGCGCGCCTCCTTCAGGCGCGGCTCCAGATCGATGGCTTGCGCCAGCGTCACCGGGTTGGCCGGGTTGTTCGGCACCATCTTGCAGAGCCGGTCCACCTGCCCCAGCGGCATCTGCAGCACCCGGCCGACGTCGCGCAGCACGGCTCGCGCCTGCAGGGTGCCGAAGGTGATGATCTGTGCCACCCGGTCCTTGCCGTAGTGGTCCTGAACATAGTCGATCACCTCTTCCCGCCGCTCCTGGCAGAAGTCGATGTCGAAGTCGGGCATGGAGACGCGTTCGGGGTTCAGGAACCGCTCGAACAGCAGACCGAACCGCAAGGGATCCAGATCGGTGATGGTCAGCGACCAGGCCACCAGCGAACCGGCCCCGGAGCCCCTCCCCGGCCCCACCGGGATGCCGTGCACCTTGGCCCACTTGATGAAGTCCGAAACGATCAGGAAGTAGCCAGGGAAACCCATCTGCTGGATGATCCCCACCTCCCACTCCAGGCGGCTCCAGTAGTCTTCCTCGGGCGCATAGGCTTGGTTCTTCTCCAGCCGGAGCTTCAGCCCCTCGCGCGCCTGGTGCGCCAGTTCGTCCGCCTCCGATCGCCCGGCGCCGGTGTCGAAGCGCGGCAGGATCGGCGCCCGCGTCTGCACCAGGAAGGCGCACCGGCGGGCGATGTCGATGGTGTTGTCGCAGGCCTCGGGCAGATCCGCGAACAGGGTCCGCATGGCCTCGGCGGTCTTGAACCAGTGTTCCCCGGTGATGCGCCGCCGGTCTTCCTGACCGGTGAAGGCGCCGTCGGAGATGCACAGCAGGGCGTCGTGCGACTTCGCCTGCGCCGCCTTGGCGTAATAGACGTCATTGGTCGCGACCAGAGGCACGTCGTTGGCGTAGGCCCATTCGACCAAGCCCTTCTCCGCCGCCAGCTCCTGCGGCTGACCATGGCGCTGCAACTCGACATAGAAGCGATCGCCAAAGACGCGCTGCATCTCCGCCAGGGCCGCCCGGGCCTCCGCGGGCTTGTTTTGCACAAACAGAGGGTCGACCGGACCGTCGGGACCGCCCGACAGCAGGATCAGCCCCTCGGATTTATCCACAACCTGCGCCCAAGGCACGCCGGGCTCCGACATCTCACCCGCGTCGAGATAGGCGGCGGATGACAGGGCGCACAGGTTCAGCCAGCCCTGCTCGTTCTGGACCAGCAGCACCACGGTCGGCGTCTTGGCCCAACGTTCCGCGATCTGACCGCCGATGCCGAGCACCGGCAGGGCGCAGGCCACGATGGGCTGCACGCCAGCGTCCTTCGTATTCTGGCTGAACTCCAAGGCGCCAAACAGGTTGGCGCGGTCAGCGACAGCGACAGCCGGCATTCCCGCATCTGCAGCCATCTTGCCGATCTTGCCGGCCTTGATCGCTCCTTCAAGAAGGGAATAGGCGCTGCGAACCCGCAGATGGACAAAGCCCTGACTGTTCGTCGTTTCCGCCAACACAAACTCCGCTGATCCCGACCGTCAGGACCTCTCATATCCGACCGCCGCGCGGCCAGACCTAGATCATGCAGGGAGTCGATGCGGCGATCACGCCACCAGGAAAGACGCCTGCCAGATCATCCAGACGAAGCCGCCGCATGACGCAAGCGACAGCATATCCCTCACCCAACGCGACATCGGTTTATCCCCAGCTCCGTTGTTCCTCAAATGTTCTATATTCTTGCTTTGTTCTCATTGCAAGCACGGGGCGCAGGAAACATCCAATTTCCCCTATCGAGCGTACACTGTGCCGAATGACCGGGAGTTTCCCCATGTCGCGCCTTCTGTTCCCTATCGTCCTGACGCTTGCCGCCGCCTGTTCGCCCGGCGAAACGCCAGTCAAGGCCGCCGCGCTGGAGCCGACGCCGGCCGGCTATCAGACGGCGATCTTCGCCGGCGGCTGCTTCTGGACTGAGGAAAAAGCCTTCGATGGGCTGCCCGGCGTGCGTTCGGCAGTGTCCGGCTTTGTCGGCGGCACGGCGCCCAATCCGACTTATGAGCGGGTGGTGCGCGGTGGAACCGGCTATCGAGAAGCGGTGCTGGTGACGTTCAATCCCGCCGTAGTCAGCTACCGCACCCTGGTTGATCGCTACTGGCGCACCATTGATCCGACCGACGCCACCGGACAGGTCTGCGATCAAGGACCTTCCTATGTCACGGCCGTCTATGCCACCGAGGCCCAGACGGCAGCAGCGCAGGCATCACGAACCGCCGCGATCGCCGCTTTGGGCGCCAAGGCGTCCGGCTTCACCACCCCGGTCTATCCCGCCATGCGTTTCTGGCCCGCAGGACCGGAGCATCAGGATTTCGCCCGTCGGCGCCCCGCCCAATATGAAGCCTACCGTATCGGCTGCGGCCGTAGCGCGAGGCTGCGCACCCTGTGGGGCGCCGCCGCCGTCGGGTAGCAACCTCCGATCAGTAGGTCTGGGCCTCGGCCGCGCGTTCTTCCAGATGGCCGTCCTTCAGGGCGAAGACGCGGTCCATGTGGCCGGCCAGTTCCATGTTGTGGGTGGCGATCAAGGCGGCGACACCTGTGGTCTTGGCCAGTTCGCGCAGGGCCGCGAACACGGCGTGGCTGTTGGCCGGGTCGAGGTTGCCGGTCGGTTCGTCGGCCAGCAGAAGGCGCGGATTGTTGGCCAGCGAGCGAGCGATAGCGACCCGCTGCTGCTCGCCGCCCGACAGCTGGGCCGGCTGGTGGGTGAATCGCTCGCCCAGTCCAAGACTGGTGAGGAGGGTCTCCGCCCGACGGCGCGCCTCAGCCTCGGAATGACCTGCGATGCGCATCGGCAGGGCGACATTATCCCGTGCATCAAATTCCGGCAGCAGGTGATGGAATTGATAGACAAAACCGATCCGCGACAAACGCAGGCGCGTGCGCGCCCGCTCGTCCAGGCCGCCGACGTCCTCGCCGTCGATCATGACCTGCCCGCTGGTGGGACGCTCCAGCAGACCGGCGGCGTGCAGCAGGGACGACTTGCCCGAGCCTGACGGCCCGATCAGGCCGACGACCTCGCCCGGCATGATGTCCAGATCGACGCCCTTCAGCACCGTCAGCCCACCCGAGGCGGTCGGATAGGTGCGCGTGATACCGCGCAGGCTCAGCGTCGGCGTCTTGTGCAACGGACTATTCAAAGCGCAGAGCCTCCACCGGATCGATCCGCGACGCGTTCCACGACGGCGGCAGGCTGGCGAGGCAACTCATGAAGAAGGAGAATACCGCCACCCAGGTCACGTCCCACGGATCGACCAGGGCCGGAATGGCGTCCAACATGTAGACGTCGGCGTTGAACAGTTGGACCCCCAGCAGCCCTTCAATGAAGTGCTGGATGGCGCCGATATTCAGACAGAACAGCAAACCCAGAACCAGGCCGGCGATGGTGCCGCCGATGCCGATGGCCGCGCCCGAGACGAAGAAGATGCGCAGGATCGACGAGGGGCTGGCCCCCACGGTGCGCAGGATGGCGATGTCGCGCGTCTTGTTTTTCACCAGCATGACGATGCCGCTGATGATGTTCATGGCGGCGATAGCGACGACCAGCCCCAGGATGATGCTCATGGCCACACGCTCGACCTTCAGCGCGCCCCAGAAGGCGGCCAACCTGTTGCGCCAGTCCGTAACGATGCTGCCCGGGCCAGCCGCTTGTTGCACCGGCGCCAGCAGCCTCTCGACCTGATCAGGCTCGGCGACTTTCATCTCGATTACCTCCCAGACACCTTCCTTGCCGAAAAAGAGCTGGGACTGCTCCAGCGGCATGAAGATGTAGGCGCGATCATAGTCAGCCGTGCCAGAGCTGAAGATGCCGCCGACCCGGTAGGTCTTTTCCAGACCGCCCAGGTTTCCGAAGGCGCTGTCGGCCCCGGTCGGCGAATAGATGGACAGGGCGCTGCCGACGCTCAGCCCCATCTGGTCGGCCAGAGCCTTGCCGATCAGGATGTTATCGCCGCCGTAGTCGCCACGGCCGAAGTCTGCGCGCATTTCGGGCGTCAGGCTGTCATAGACGAACTTGGTCGACGCCAGATCCTGGGGTCGCACGCCGCGCACGACGCCGCCGGTCATCTGGCCTCCGGCCCGGAACATGGCAGGCGACTCCGTCAGCGGTGAAACCGAGACGACACCCGGCACGTCGCTGATGCGCTTCAACGCCGCGTCGCGATCCGGCGAAGTCAGCACCGGCCCCTGCACATACATGTGCCCGTTGAACGACAGCATCCGTCCCAGCAGTTCGCTACGGAACCCGGCCATGATGCTCATCACGCTGATCAGCACCGCCACCGCCAGCATGATGCCGACGAAGCTGATGATGGCGATCAGGGCGACCCCGCCCTCCTTGCGCTTGGCGCGCAGGTAGCGAAGGGCCAGTCCGATCTCCCAGGCGGAGAAGGGACCGGCGGGCTTTACGGCGGGCGGCGGGACAGCCGTCGCGGCGTCAGTCATTTCGTCAGCAGCTCCAGGGCGGCGTCCAGCGACAGGGTTTGCTTCTCGCCCGTGGCGCGGCGCTTCAGTTCGACCACGCCGTCGGCCAGGCCCTTGGGACCGATGGTCAGTTGCCACGGCACGCCGATCAGGTCGGCGGTGGCGAACTTGCCGCCCGGGCGTTCGTCGGTGTCGTCGTAGAGGACGTCCTTGCCCAGCGCCTCGAGTTTGGCAACGGCCTCCTCACAGGCGGCCGAGACGCCTTCGTCGCTGGCGCGCAGGTTGATCACCACCACGTCGAACGGGGCGACCGAGTCCGGCCAGATGATGCCGCCGGCGTCGTGGCTGGCCTCGATGATGGCGCCCATCAGACGCGACACGCCGACCCCATAGCTGCCCATGTGGACCTCGGTGTCCTGACCATCCGGTCCGGCGACCTTGGCCTTCATCGGGGTCGAGTACTTGGTGCCGAAGTAGAAGATGTGGCCGACCTCGATGCCGCGCGCCGACAGGCGGTCGCCCTCGACGGTCTGGCTCTCGAACTGGGTCGCGTCGTGCATTTCCTCGGTCGCGGCGTAGAGGGCCGTGCGCTCATTGAACACGCCTTCCAGCTGCTCGACGCTGAGGTTGTGGCCCGGCGCGTCCATCTCGACCAGCTTGCGGTCGCAGAAGACCTCGCTCTCGCCAGTCTCGGCCAGGACGATGAACTCGTGGCTCAGGTCGCCGCCGATGGGGCCGGTGTCGGCGCGCATCGGCACGGCCTTCAGGCCCAGGCGCGAGAAGGTGTTCAGATAGGCGGCGAACATGCGCTTGTAGGCGATGCGGGCCGAGGCCTCGTCCAGATCGAAGGAATAGGCGTCCTTCATAAGGAACTCGCGGCCGCGCATGACGCCGAAGCGCGGACGGCGCTCGTCGCGGAACTTCCACTGGATGTGAAAGAGGTTCAGCGGCAGCGCCTTGTAACTCTTCACGTAGGCCCGGAAGATATCCGTGACCATTTCCTCGTTGGTCGGCCCGTACAGCAGCTCGCGCTCGTGGCGGTCGGTGATGCGCAGCATCTCCGGGCCATAGGCGTCGTAGCGGCCGCTCTCGCGCCACAGGTCGGCCAGTTGCAGCGTCGGCATCAGCAACTCGACAGCGCCTGCCTTGACCTGTTCATCGCGTACGATGCCTTCGATCTTGCGCAGCACCCGCAGGCCCAGCGGCAGCCAGGCGTAGATACCGGCGGCCTCCTGCTTGATCATGCCCGCGCGCAGCATCAGCTGGTGCGACACGATCTGCGCGTCAGAGGGGGCTTCTTTCAGGGTCGGCAGGAAATAGCGCGACAGGCGCATGGCGAGAATCTCTGCAAAATCAGTCTGACCCGAGGTTTAACCGGGCGAATGGGGCGAAAGCTAGAGCGCAGGGCCGCGCGAGAAGTCCGGAAGCGGCATCCACCCCGTCCAGACGATGAAGACGATGAACGCCCAGACGAGGGCCGAGACCCAGGTCGTGGTGATGAATTTCTTCTTCAACTGGGGGTTGGCGGGCGCGCCCCACTGACTGCCGTCGGTCGGAGGCGTCTCGACCTGCTTCGATGATCCCAGTGGCAGGATCATGAACAGCACGATCCACCAGGAGGTCAGATACAGCGCCACCAGAGTGAAGGGGCCGAGAGGCATGGGCGATCATCCATCGGTTCAGGCGCCATTCCGCATTTCGCCCGCGTCAGCAGCGAGCTAAGGGATGGCGCGAAACAAGGACGCCCTCATGCCACAGATCACCCTGGAACACTCCCCCCATTTCGACGGGACCGATTGGCGCGCCCTGGCGCTCGAAATTCACAGGCTCTGCGTGGATCTGGTCGGCGCTAAGACCCAGGCCTGCAAGACCCGCATCGTGCGCTGCAACGACCTGATCATCGCCGATGGGGACCCTGCCCAGGCCATGGTCCACTGCGACCTGCGCATCCTGACTGGCCGCACGCAGGAACAGAAGACGGCTTTGGGGGAAGCAGTGCAGGCGGCGTTGCTGGCCGGGGTGACGCGGTATGAAGGACCGGCGCAGATCTCGGTCGAGATCGGGGCCTTGGACAAGGACAACTATCGCAAGGTCACGCTGGGGAGCTGAGCACCTTCCCTCTCCCAGTGGGAGAGGGCTTAAGCCTCCAAGAGCGTAGCGATTGGTCAGGCGAAAGGGTGAGGGTCGAAGGCGTCCGTCGGCGTCAGCCGCAGCGCGGCGGCTTACGCCGATGGATATCGCCAACCCTCATCCGGCCCCTCGGGCCACCTTCTCCCATTGGGAGAAGGGTTCACTTTTACGGGTGCGGCCGCCCGATGCCGTAACGCGCCGCCCAATACGGCAGGATGTCGTCGTCCTGCAGGAATCGGGCGCCGGTCTCTATGCTGATCTGGGCGTCCGGCCAGTCGAACTCGCCGTCCAGCACCAGCAACGGGCAGCTTTGGTTGGCCGCCCCTACCTCGGCCACCACGGCGGAGCGCGGGCGCGGGTGATCCAGATGCGTGATGTGGACCTTCTCGCGCAGACGCGGGTAAAGGCTCAGAACGCCTTCGATCCGGGCACCGGGCGGGCAGTACCAGGGCCCGCCCTCATCGTCGAACCAGTCAGGGTTCAGCAGATAGAGCCGATCCGTCATTACAGACGCAGGATCACGGTTTCGACGATAGGCCGGCGATCCCAGACCTGCTGGCTGGCCTTCTTCAACACGCGGCTAACGGCCTGTTCGACCACCAGTTCGTCATCCAGAGCCTCGCCCTTCAGCTTGCGAACCGCCTGTTCGGCGCGTTCGGCGAGATCGTCGAGGATGTCGCCCAGCGGGCGGTCCGCATCACCCGGCAGGCCGATGCCGCGCACGTCGATGTCGCTGACGATCTTGCCGCGTTTGTCCATGGCGAAGCTGACGACCAGGACGCCGTTCGACGCCGCGTGCCGGCGCTCGCGCAGGGCCTCGCCCGCCTCCTCGACCAGCATGCCGCCATCGACGAACAGACGGCCAGAAGGCACTTCATCAATGATGGCGGCGGGTCCGGGAGCCAGACGCACCATGTCGCCGTTGCGCGGCGTCACGGTTTCCGGGACCTGCATGTCCTTGGCCAGGTTGGCGTGTTCCATCAAATGGCGGCGCATGCCGTGGGTCGGCACCGCGATCTGCGGACGGGCCCAGTTGTACATCTGACGCAATTCGTCGCGGCAAGGGTGGCCCGAGACGTGGATGCCGGGATGGTCCTTCTCGGTGTAGAGGCGCACGCCCCGGTCGGCCATCTTGTCCTGCAAGCGACCGATCGAAAGCTCGTTGCCCGGGATGACCCGCGACGAGAAGATGCAGTGGTCACCCTTGCCCAGCTTGATGAAGGGGTGGGTGCCTTCGGCCACACGCGACAGGGCCGCGCGGACCTCGCCCTGGCTGCCCGTGCAGAGATACAGAATCTCGTCCTCCGGCCAGACGCGGGCCTCCTGCTCCGACAGGAAGGGTTTGACGTCGCTCAGCATGCCGACCGACTTGGCGGCGGCGGTGATGCGGTGCATCGAGCGCCCGGCCAGGGCCACGCGGCGACCGGCGGCCTCGGCGGCGCGGATCACGCTGTCCATGCGCGCGACGTTGGAGGCGAAGCAGCCAACAGCGACGCGGCCCTTCAGGTCCTTGATCAGGGCGGCCAGGGCCACCTTCACGTCGCCCTCGGAACCCGCCACCCCGTCCACGAAGACGTTGGTGCTGTCGCAGACCATGGCCAGCACGCCCTCGTCGCCGAGGCGCTGAATGGTCTCGACGTCGGTGCGCTCGCCCACGACCGGATCATTGTCGATCTTCCAGTCGCCGGTGTGCAGGATCGTGCCCAGCGGCGTCTTGATGGCCAGACCATTCGGCTCGGCGATCGAGTGGGTGATGGTGACGAAGGTTACGTCGAACGGACCCAGGTTCAGGTCACCGCCCAGCGGGATCTCGTTCAGCTCGACATCGTCGAGGATATTGGCGTCGCGCAGCTTCTCGCGGATCAGGTAGGCGGTGAAGGGGGTGGCATAGAGCGGCGCCTTGATGCGCGGCCACAGCCAGCCCAGGGCGCCGATATGGTCTTCATGGGCGTGCGTCAGCACGATGCCCAGGATGTTCTCGCCCTCCAGGAAGGTCGGATCGGGCACGATCACGTCCACGCCGGGCGTGGACGGGTCGCCGAAGGTCACACCGACGTCGACGATGATCCACTTACGGTCATGCGCCGGGCCGAAGCCGTAGGCGTTGAGGTTCATGCCGACCTCGTTCGAGCCGCCTAGCGGCAGGAAGACGAGTTCGTCGTTTTGAGTTTTCTTTGTCATACGTCCCTAGAGGTGGGTATTCCGCCGCCAGATTTCGAGTAGGCCGCGGATGGTAAGGTCCGGATCAAACCGGTCGATTGATTGTGTCGAGCCTTCGAACAGCGAAGCGACGCCGCCGGTGCCGACGACCGTCATGGGCTTGCCCCACTCGGTCTTGATGCGATCCACCAGGCCCTCGATCAGGGCGATGTAGCCCCAAAAGACGCCTGATTGCATGGAAGTCACGGTGTCACGCCCGATCACGACATCGGGGCGTTGAATGGCGATGCGCGGCAGCTTGGCCGCCGCTTCATGCAAGGCCTGCAGGGACAAGTTGATACCCGGCGCGATCAAACCGCCCTCGAAGGCCCCCTGCCCTCGCTCGGCGCCACCTGACACCACGTCAAAGGTCGTGGCCGTGCCGCTGTCGATCAGCAGCAGGTCGCCCTCATAGACTTGCAGCGCACCGATAGCGTTGACCAGACGATCGGCCCCGGCCTCGCTGGGCTTGGGGATGCGCACCTCGATGCCGAGGTTGACGTTCTCGCCGATCACCAGAGGCTCGACGGCGATATAGCGCCGCGCCAGGTTACGCAGGTTGAAGATCGACTGCGGCACGACGCTGGAAATGATGCAGCCGTCGAGATCCTTCATGGACAGCCCCTTGCCGCGCATCTCGAACAGTTGATGCAGCCAGACAGCGTATTCGTCGGCCGTGCGCATGGCGTCGGTGGCCGTGCGCCACTGGGCGATCCACTCGTTGCCGTCGTGGACGGCGAAGAGGGTGTTGGTGTTGCCTTGCTCGATCGCCAGCAGCATCAGGCGGCCCCTCCGAAAAAGACGTCGCCAGCGGAGATGATCCGCAGCGCTCCGTCCGACAGTTTCAGACGCAGAGAACCATCCGCCTCGACCCCGTCGGCCGTGCCGGTCAGCGTCTCGTGCGTCAGCCGCGCAATGCAAGGGCCATGCAGCCCCGGCGTCCGCGCGGTCCAAGCGTCGAGAACAGGCTGGAAACCGAGCGTGGTCCAGCGGTCCAGCCACACGCCAAAGGTCTCAGCCAGCGCATTCGCCGCCTCATCGACACCGGGCGCCGAGGCCACATCCTGATTGAGGTGTTCAGCGATGCAGGTGGCGGGTCGTTCGGTCTCGCCGGGCGTTTGGCTCAGGTTCACCCCGATGCCGATCGCCAGCCACAGGCCGCCAGACGGCGCCGGGCCGGACTCGATCAGGATGCCGGAGGTCTTGCGGCCGTCCAGCAGCACGTCATTAGGCCATTTTATCGTGACAAGGGCCGGCGGGACGTAGCGATCCAGCAGGTCCGCCACCGCCAGCGAGGCGGCGAAGGTCAGCTGCGCCGCCTCAGCCGGCGACTTCTGTGTCAGCAACAGCAAGGTGGTGAACAGATTACCGCTATCGCTGCCCCACTGGCGTCCACGACGGCCGCGACCGGCCGTCTGGTTCCGCGCCGTGATCCACAGCGGCCCCACCTCGCCCGCCTCGGCGCGGCGACGCGCCTCGGCGTTGGTGGAGTCGGTCTCGTCGAGGATCAGGACCGGCGCGGCCAAACCCTTACCCGACCCCGACGCCCGAGGCGGCGGCGCGGGTCAGCGGCTCCAGCCACGTCAGGGCGACGATCACCAGCGGGAAGCAGAAGACGGCGGCCGCGAGGGCGACCCACTTGGCTTCCAGCGGCGACTTGTCGGTGGCGACGTCGGTTTCAGGCGCGTCGAACCACATCACCTTGATGATGCGCAGATAGTAGAAGCCGGCCACGACCGAGGCGACCAGACCTGCCGCGCCCGCCATCCAGTAGCCCGCATCAGCGGCGGCGCCGAAGACAAAGAACTTGCCCCAGAAGCCCGACATGGGCGGGATGCCGACGGCCGACAGCGACAGGATGGTCAGGGCCACCGCCGTCAGCGGACGATCCTTCTTCAGACCGGCCAGATCGGCGATCTTGCGGATCGGGCGACCGTTGCGGCTCAGCGACAGCAGGACGGCGAAGAAGCCGAACTGGTCGATGACGTAAAGGGTCATGAACATCAGCGCGGCCTGGACGCCCGCTTCGGTGCCCGCCGCCACGCCCAGCAGAGCGTAGCCGATGTTGATGATCGAGGAATAGGCCAGCAGACGCTGGATGTCCTTCTGCATCAGACCGCCGAACGAACCGACGGCGAAGCTGATCAGCGAGATCAGGATGATGACCTGGGCCCATTGGCCGTGTGCGACGCCGAAGCCTTCGACCAAGACGCGGATGATCAGCACCATGGCGGCGATCTTGGGCGCCGTGGCGAACAGGGCCACGACCGGGGTCGGGGCGCCTTCATAGACGTCGGGCGTCCACATGTGGAACGGCGCGGCCGAAACCTTGAACGCCAGACCGCAGATCAGGAAGACCAGACCGAAGATCAGGCCAGGACCCGGATTGGCCGTAGCGAAGGCCGCGATGTCGACGAAGCGCATCGAACCGGCGAAGCCGTAGATCAGGCTGGCGCCATACAGCAGCAGACCCGACGACAGGGCGCCCAGGACGAAATACTTCAGACCCGCTTCCGAGGCCTTCAGGTTGTCGCGGTGATAGGCGGCCAGGACATAGAGGGCCAGCGAGTGCATCTCGATGCCGATGTAGAGCGAGATCAGGTCGCCCGACGACGCCATCATCGACATGCCGACCGAGGCCAGCACGATCAGGACCGGATACTCGAACTTGGCGATGCCGTTGCGGTGGATCCAGCCGTCGCCCAGGACAATGGCGACCGCCGCCGACAGGAAGATAGCGACCTTGCCATAGACGGCCAGAGGATCGGCCACATAGGCGCCGTTGAAAGCCGTGCCCAGCGGGCCGACCGCGGCCAGAACCGAGGCGGCGGCCAGCAGCAGGATCGACAGGCCCGAGATCAGGCGCGTCGACTTCTCGCCGGTGAAGGCGCCGAGCATGAGCAGCACCAGCCCGCCGACCGCGAGGGTCAGTTCCGGGGCGGCGAGTTGAAGGGCGGAAGACAGATCAGTCATTATGCTCTCACCCGCCGATGGCTGCGCGATAGGCGGTCGTCAGGGCCTCAACGGTCGGCCCGGTGTAGTCGAGGACGGCGTTGGGATAGAGGCCCAGCCAGATGGTGCCGACGATCAGCGGCACGAAGATCAACAGCTCACGCTTGTCGATGTCCGTGATGGTCTGCAGCGCCGGGTTCTTGATCTCGCCGTACATGACGTTGCGGAACAGCGTCAGAGCGTAGACCGCCGAGAAGATGACGCCCGAGGCGGCGATCAGGGCCGTCCAGGTCGACACCTGATAGGCGCCGGTCATGGTCAGCACTTCGCCGATGAAGCCCGAGGTGCCCGGCAGGCCGACGTTTGCCATGGTGAACATCAGGAAAATGGCGGCGTACCATGGCATCCGCGCCGTCAGGCCGCCGTAGAAGGCGATCTCGCGGGTGTGCATCCGGTCATAGACCACGCCGACGCACAGGAAGAGCGCTCCCGAGATCAAGCCGTGGCTCAGCATCTGGAAGACCGCGCCCTGCACGCCGGTGTCGTTGCCGGCGAAGATGCCCATGGTCACGAAGCCCATGTGAGCGACCGACGAATAGGCGATCAGCTTCTTGATGTCGGTCTGACGGAAGGCGACCAGCGACGTGTAGACCACGGCGATCACCGACAGGGTGAAGACCAGGGGCGTGAACATCTGCGACGCCTGCGGGAACATCGGCAGGTTGAACAGGATGAAGCCGTAACCGCCCAGCTTCAGCAGGATGCCGGCCAGGATGACCGAACCCGCCGTCGGAGCCTGAACGTGGGCGTCGGGCAGCCAGGTGTGAACCGGCCACATCGGCATCTTCACCGCGAAGGAGGCGAAGAAGGCCAGCCACAGCAGCGGCTGAACCGCCGGGTCGAAGGCGTACTGCTTCAGCGCGGGGATGCTGGTGGTGCCCGTCTCATGGGCCATCCACAGCATGGCCAGCAGCATCAGCACCGACCCCAGCAGGGTGTAGAGGAAGAACTTGTACGAGGCGTAGATCCGGTTCGCTCCGCCCCAGATGCCGATGATCAGGAACATCGGCACCAGGGTGCCTTCGAAGAAGATGTAGAAGAGGAACAGGTCCAGCGAGGTGAAGACGCCGATGACCAGGGTCTCCAGCACCAGGAAGGCGATCATGTATTCGACGACGCGCGTCTCGATCGACTTCCAGCTGGCCACGATGCAGATCGGCATCAGGAAAGCGGTCAGCAGGACGAACAGGATCGAAACCCCGTCCACGCCCAGATGGTAACCGGCGCCCGCGAACCAGGCGTAGTTCTCAACGAACTGATAGGCCGGGTTCGACGGATCGAACTGGGCGACCAGCAGGACGGACACGGCCAGCACGACCAGGGTGGTGCCCAGGGCGATCCAGCGCGCGGCCGGAGCCGCGGCGTCCTGGCCGCCCTTGTTCATCATGCCGGCCAGAAGCAGCAGGCCGGCGCCGACCAGCGGCAGGAAGGTGACGATGCTCAGAATGTGAGGCACGAGGCTCAGGCTCCCCACGTGAAGATGGCGAAGGCAAGGAACACAGCCACGCCGATCAGCATCACGAATGCATAGAAGTAGACGAAACCGGACTGGAAGCGTGACAGCCAGCCGCCCGATTTCAGCGAAGCCCAGGCCGCGCCATTCGGGCCGAGACCGTCGATGATCTTCACGTCGCCGATCTTCCAGAAGAAGTCGCCGACCGCCTTGGCGCCTTTCACGAAGACGACGTCATACAGCTCATCGAAGAACCACTTGTTGTAGAGGAAGGTCCACAGCGGGCCCTTGCGCTCGGCCCACTGCCTGGCGACGCCTTCCTTGAGGACATAGATCCAGAAGGCGGCGAAGGTGCCAAGCAGCGTCACGATCAACGGCGCCCACTTCACCCAGGTCGGGACGTTGTGGCTCTCGTGCAGGACGTGGTTGTGGCTGCCGACGAAGATGGCGCCGCGCCAGAATTCGGCCTCGTGGTGACCGACGAAGTGCGGGGCGAAGATCATGCCCGCGAAGACCGCGCCGATCGACAGCACCAGCAACGGGACGACCATGGGCAGAGGGCTCTCATGCGGCTGCAACGGACCATGGTGATGGTCGTCATGCGCGTGATCGTCATGACCGTGATCGTCCAGCGGCTCGGAATGCGTCTCCAGTTGGGCGTGCGAGGCGTGGTCGTCGGCGTGATGGTGGCCTTCGTCCTTCCACACGGGCTTGTTGTGGAAGGTCATGAAGACCAGACGCCACGAGTAGTAGGCCGTCAGGAGGGCCGCCGAGATACCGATGACGAAGGCGAACATGCCCGCAGCCGAGTGGCCCGACGTCGCCGCCGCATAGGCGCTCTCGAGGATGGAGTCCTTGGAGTAGAAGCCGGCGAAGCCGCCGACGCCGGGCAGACCCAGGCCGGTGATGGCGATCGTGCCGATCATCATGACCGCATAGGTCACGGGCAGCAGCTTCCACAGGCCGCCCATGTTCCGCATGTCCTGCTCGTGGTGCATGCCATGGATCACCGAACCGGCGCCCAGGAACAGCAGGGCCTTGAAGAAGGCGTGCGTGAACAGGTGGAACATGGCCGGCTGATAGGCGCCCACGCCCGCCGCGAAGAACATGTAGCCCAGCTGCGAGCAGGTCGAATAGGCGATCACGCGCTTGATGTCGTTCTGCATCATGCCCACGGTCGCGGCGAAGATGGCCGTGATGCCGCCGATGATGGCGATGAACAGCGACGCGACCGGCGCGTGCTCATACAGCGGCGACAGCAGGCAGACCATGTAGACGCCGGCGGTGACCATGGTCGCCGCGTGGATCAGGGCCGACACAGGCGTCGGGCCCTCCATGGCGTCCGGCAGCCAGGTGTGCAGGAAGAACTGCGCCGACTTGCCCATG
Source organism: Brevundimonas sp. UBA4553 (assembly GCF_002387245.1). Classification (GTDB taxonomy): domain Bacteria; phylum Pseudomonadota; class Alphaproteobacteria; order Caulobacterales; family Caulobacteraceae; genus Brevundimonas. The sequence goes on along the minus strand of NZ_DGLD01000019.1, from coordinate 405,127 downwards.
GCGCCGATGAAGAGCAGCAGACCGGCCAGATCCAGCGCCGACCAGGTGTGGCCCAGGAAGTCCCAGCCCGTTCCGGCCTTGCCGGCGATCTGCGGGAACAGCTCGGCGAACTCGATCGTGCCGAACATCCAGAAGACGGTCATCATGCCCAGCAGGAAGCCGAAGTCGCCGACGCGGTTGACCACGAAGGCCTTGATGGCGGCGGCCGAGGCGGTGTCCTTCTTGTACCAGAAGCCGATCAGCAGATAGGAGGCCAGACCCACGCCTTCCCAGCCGAAGAACATCTGCAGGAAGTCGGCGGCCGTCACCAGCGCCAGCATCATGAAGGTGAACAGCGACAGGTAGGCGAAGAAGCGCGGCCGGCTGTCGTCCTCGGCCATGTAGCCCCAGGAATACAGGTGAACCAGCGACGACACCGTCGTCACCACGATCAGCATCGTGGCCGACATGGCGTCCACGCGGATCGACCAGTTCGACTGGAAGTCGCCCACGTGGATGAAGGGCGCGATGTGGACGGTGAAGGCTTCGAGCCCGCCCCAGGTCCACTGGCTGAACACGATCCACGAGACCGCGCACGAGAAGAACAGCAAGCCGGTCGTGACCGCCTGCGACGGAATGTTCCCGATCCTGCGACCGAAGAAGCCGGCGATCATCGCCCCCAGCAGGGGGGCGAAGACGCCGAGAGTGACGAGAGTCTGGATAGTCACGGTTCCGATCAGCCCTTCATCACGGAGGCGTCGTCAACCGCGATATCACCGCGGTTACGGAAGAAGGTCACGAGGATCGCCAGACCAACGGCGGCTTCAGCCGCAGCGACGGTCAGGACGAACATGGCCATCAGCTGACCCGACACATCATTGAGATAGGTCGAGAAGGCGACGAAGTTGATGTTCACCGCGAGCAGGATCAGCTCGACCGACATCAGGATGATGATGACGTTCTTGCGGTTCACGAAGATGCCGAACACGCCGATAGTGAACAGCATGGCGGCGACCGCCAGATAGTGCTGGAGCGAGATGTCCATCACAGAAGCTCCTCGGGGGTGACGCCCTGGCCGGTGGCGACCGACTTGACCTCGACGGCCTTGGCGCGTTCGCGGTTAGCCTGAGCGGCCAGATCCTGGCGGCGCACGCCGGGGCGGTGGCGCAGGGTCAGCACGATGGCGCCGATCATGGCGATCAGCAGCACGATGCCCGCAGCCTGGAAGAAATAGACGTAGTCCGTGTAGAGCACGCGGCCGATCGTCTCGATATTGGTGGCGTCAGCGCCCGCCACGACGGGAGCGATAGCTGATCGCGCCGCCCCGCCCTGCACCACGGTGATCGACACCATGATCATCTCGGCCAGCAACACGCCGGCCACGATCCCCGCCAGCGGCAGGTAGCGAGCGTAGCCCTCACGAAGACGGACGAAATCGACGTCCAGCATCATGACCACGAACAGGAACAGCACCGCGACAGCGCCGACGTAAACGACCACCAGCAGCATGGCCAGAAACTCTGCGCCCAGCAGGACGAACAGGCCGGCGGCCGAGAAGAAGCTGAGGATCAGCCAGAGGACGGAGTGCACGGGGTTGCGCGCGGTCACGACCAGAAGGCCCGAGACCACGGCGACCGTCGCCAGAAGATAAAACGCTATGCCTTGCAGCATGGGTGGGACAAAGCCCCCTTCAAAATCTTGCGCTGCGATCCCGTGATCGGAATCGCGGCTCGGTTTAGCGATACGGAGCGTCGAGTTCCAGATTCTTCGCGATCAGCCGTTCCCAGCGGTCGCCGTTGTCCAGCAGTCGGGCCTTGTCATAGAGCAGTTCTTCACGCGTCTCAGTGGCGAACTCGCTGTTCGGTCCCTCGACGATGGCGTCCACCGGGCAGGCCTCCTGGCACAGGCCGCAGTAGATGCACTTGACCATGTCGATGTCATAGCGGGTCGTGCGGCGGCTGCCGTCGGCGCGCGGTTCGGCCTCGATGGTGATGGCCTGTGCGGGGCAGATCGCTTCGCACAGCTTGCAGGCGATGCAGCGTTCCTCACCGTTCGGGTAGCGGCGCAGCGCGTGCTCGCCACGGAAACGCGGCGACTGCGGGTTCCGCTCGAACGGATAGTTCACCGTCGCCTTCGGCTTCATCATGTATTTCATCGACAGGCCGACGGCGCCGAACACGTCGGTCAGCATCGCGCCCTTGGCCGCCTGAACGATACGGGTCAGCATTACGATTTCACTCCGGCGCAGTCGCGTTCATAGCGGGCGCTTTCCTTGTCGAGGGTCTGGCACAGGCGTTGGCGCTCGGCATCCTGCCGCTGCAACTGCTCCACCTTGCGTTCCCACTGATAGACCGAGACAGGCTCGGCCTCATACGGCGCGCAGGCCGACGCCAAAAGCGGCGTGGCCAGGGCGATCATTCTGACAACCGACAGCTTCATCAGCCCACCTGCCGCTTGCAGTCGTCACGATCAAAACGCGGGTCGTCGCGCGAAAGACGCTGGCAATAGGCCCGCTTGTCGCCCTCCTCGCGACGCTCGCGCTCGACACGTTCCAGCCGCGCGTCCGCGCTTTCCGGGGCGGCCGGGCTCATCGGCTTGAAGGTACAGGCCGACAGGCCGACAGCGAGAGCCGGCGCAAGCAGTGATGTGGCGCGAACGCCCATCACGCACCCACCGCGAAGACGCGCCAAGCGGCCACGACCACCACAGCCACCAGCGAAGCCGGCAGGAAGATCTTCCACCCCAGACGCATCAGCTGATCGTAGCGATAGCGCGGCACGAAAGCCTTGGTCAGCGCGATCATGAAGAACCAGAAGACGATCTTGGTCGCAAGCACCAGGAAGTAGAACAGATTGGCCAGGAAGGTCGGCCAGCTGTCGAGGAAGTCGGTCGGGAAGCCCGGATTCCAGCCGCCGCAGAACAGCAGGCTGATCATGGCGCACATGAAGACGATGTTCGCGTACTCGCCGATCATGAACAGCAGGTAGGGCGTGGACGAATATTCGACCTGATAGCCGGCCACCAGCTCCGACTCCGCTTCGGGAAGGTCGAAGGGCGGGCGGTTGGTCTCGGCCAGGGCCGAGATGAAGAAGACGATGGTCATCGGCAGCATGACCACGATGGTCGGCAGGGTGTCCAGGCCGCCGCCGAACATGTTCCAGTTCCAGATCCAGCCGGTCTGCGCCGTCACGATCTGGGTCAGGTTCATCGTCCCGGCCAGCAGGATGACGTTGATGATGACCAGGCCCATCGAGACCTCATAGGACACCATCTGCGCCGCGGAACGCAGCGAACCCAGGAAGGGATACTTCGAGTTCGAAGCCCAACCGCCCATGATGATGCCGTAGACGCCCAGCGAGCTGATCGCGAGGATGTAGAGCACGCCAACATTCAAGTCAGAGATCACCCAACCCGGCGCGAACGGGATCACCGCCCAGGCGATGAAGGCCAGGATGAAGGTGATCAGCGGCGCGGCCAGGAACACGACCTTGTCGGAGCCCGACGGGACAACGATTTCCTTGAGCACGAACTTGAAGAAGTCGGCGAAGGACTGCAGCAGGCCGAAGGGGCCGACCACGTTGGGGCCCTTGCGCAGCTGAACCCCGGCCCAGATCTTGCGGTCCGCCAGCAGCAGGAAGGCGAGCGAGATCAGGATCCCGACCGTGACGATCAGGATGCCGCCGAGGGTGGCGAGGGTCCAGCCGAGGGGCGTGGCCCAGAAGGAGGTCGCAGCGTCCATGATTTACTCCGCCGCCAGAACGACCGGGGCAGTCCGCTCGGCGGACAGCTCGGCCATGGTTTCGCTGGCGCGCGCGATCGGGTTGGTCAGGTAGGGATCGACGATGGTCGAGACGAAAGCGACGTCGCCCAGATCGCCCTTGGCGCCCAGGCCCGCAACGTCGAACGACGCCGCCGGCGCCAGGTAGTCGATGCGGCCGAAGGTCGGATGGTCGCCCATCAGCTTGGCGCGCAGTTGCTCCAGGGTGTCGAACGGCAGCTTGTGACCGGCGCGTTCCGACAGGGCGCGAATGACAGCCCAGTCTTCCTTGGCCTCGCCCTTCGGGAAGACGACGCGTTCAGCCATCTGCACCCGGCCCTCAGTGTTCACGTACAGGCCCGACTTCTCGGTATAGGCGGCGCCCGGCAGGATGACGTCGGCGCCGTGCGCGCCGCGGTCGCCGTGCGAACCCAGATAGACGCGGAAGGCGTCCGAGGCCGAGGCGTTCACTTCATCGGCGCCCAGCAGGAACAGAACGTCCAGAGCGCCCGGCTTCAGCATGCCGGCCACGTCCAGGCCGCCCTCGGCGGGGACGAAGCCCATGTCCAGACCGCCGACGCGAGCAGCGGCGGTGTGCAGGACGTTGAAGCCGTTCCAGCCTTCCTTGACCACGCCAACCTTCTTGGCCAGCGCGCCCAGGGCGTTCAGCACAGCCGCGCCGGTGTCGCCGATCAGGGCGCCCGCGCCGACGATGATCGCCGGGCGCTCAGCCTTGGTCAGGAAGTCGACGGCCGCCTTGGGCAGCTTGCCGACAGTCTTCGAACCGGCGCCGAGGTAGTTGTAGTCATAGGTCAGGTCGACCTGCTCGCCGATGACGCCGATCTCGGCGGCGCCCTTCAGCCAGACCTTGCGAATACGGGCGTTGAGCAGCGGCGCTTCGGTGCGCGGATTGGCGCCGACGATCAGGATGGCGTCAGCGTTTTCAATGCCTTGCAGGCCAGAGTTGAACAGCCAGCCTTCGCGAGCCCCCTGCCCGATCGCGGCGCCGTCCTGGCGACAATCGGTGTTGGCCGAGCCCAGGGCGCGGAACAGATCCAGCGCGGCCTTCATCGACTCCGCGTCCTGCAGGTCGCCGGCGATGACGCCGATGCGGTCGGCCGAAGCCGCCTTGATCTTCGTTGCGACAGTGTTCAGCGCCTCATCCCACGAGGCGGCTCGCAGCTTGCCGTTCTCACGCACGAACGGGCGATCCAGGCGCTGGCGAGCCAGACCATCGACCGCATAGCGGCTCTTGTCCGACAGCCACTCTTCGTTGATGCCCTCGTTCACGCGCGGCAGCACGCGCATGACCTCGGCGCCGCGCGCGTCGGCGCGGATGTTCGAGCCCAAGGCGTCCATGACGTCGATGGTCTCGGTCTTCTTCAGCTCCCACGGACGATAGTGGTACTGCCAGGGACGGTGCGTCAGGGCGCCCACCGGGCACAGGTCGTTGACGTTGCCCGACAGCTCGCTGTCGATGTTCTTTTCCAGGTAGGTGGTGATCTCTGCGCTTTCGCCGCGCGAGATCATGCCGATGTCCGGCACGCCGGCCACTTCGGTGATGAAGCGAACGCAACGCGTGCACTGGATGCAGCGCGTCATGAACGTCTTGACCGTCGGGCCCATGTTCTTTTCTTCGACCGCGCGCTTGTTCTCGCCGTAGCGCGAACCGTCACGGCCGTAGCCGACAGCCTGATCCTGCAGGTCGCACTCGCCGCCCTGGTCGCAGATCGGGCAGTCCAGCGGGTGGTTGATGAGCAGGAACTCCATCACCCCTTCGCGGGCCTTCTTGACCATCGGCGTGTCGGTGAAGATCTCCTGCCCTTCGGCGGCCGGCAGGGCGCACGACGCCTGCGGCTTCGGGGGTCCAGGCTTCACCTCGACCAGGCACATCCGGCAGTTGCCGGCGATGGACAGGCGCTCGTGGTAGCAGAAACGCGGGATCTCGTGCCCGGCGCGCTCGGCGACCTGCAGCACGGTCATGCCGGGTTCGAACTCGGTTTCGACGCCGTTGACCTTGGCGATAGGCATTACGATTACTCCGCCGCGATCGCGTGGCCGGCGAAGTTCGCCCGGCCGCTGCGGTAGGTGTTGATGCGGTCTTCAATCTCATGACGGAAGTGACGGATCAGGCCCTGGACTGGCCAGGCCGCGGCGTCCCCGAGGGCACAGATGGTGTGGCCTTCGACCTGACCGGCCACGTCCAGCAGCAGGTCGATTTCCGAAGGATCGGCGTCGCCGACGGCCATGCGTTCCAGCACGCGCCACATCCATCCGGTGCCTTCACGGCACGGCGTGCACTGGCCGCAGCTCTCATGCTTGAAGAAGTAGCTGATACGGGCGATCGCCTTCACGATGTCGGTGGACTCGTCCATCACCGTCACGCCGGCCGTACCCAGCGACGAGCGATGCTCGCGCATGGAATCGAAGTCCATCAGCGCAACTTCAGCCTGATCACGCGTGATGACCGGGCAGGACGCGCCGCCGGGGATGATGGCTTTCAGATTGCCCCAGCCGCCGCGAACGCCGCCGCCGTGATCCTCGATCAACTGGCGCAGCGGGATCGACATGGCCTCTTCGACCACGCAGGGCATGTTCACGTGACCCGACAGGGACATCAGCTTGGTGCCGGTGTTGTTCGGGCGACCGAAGCTGGCGAACCAGTCTGCGCCGCGGCGCAGGATGGTGCCGACCACGGCGATCGACTCCACGTTATTCACGGTCGTCGGGCAGCCATAGAGCCCGGCGCCGGCCGGGAACGGCGGCTTCAGGCGCGGTTGGCCCTTCTTGCCTTCCAGGCTTTCCAGCAGAGCCGTCTCTTCGCCGCAGATGTATGCGCCGGCGCCGTGGTGGATATAGACGTGGAAGTCCCACCCGTGGACGTTGTTGTCACCGATCAGCTTGGCCTCATAGGCCTGCTTGACCGCAGCCTCCATGCGCTCGCGCTCCAGCACATACTCGCCGCGCAGGTAGATGTAGCAGGCGTGCGCCTGCATCGCGAAGGATGCGATCAACGCACCTTCGATCAGCAGTTGCGGATCATGGCGCATGATCTCGCGGTCTTTGCAGGTCGCGGGCTCGGATTCGTCTGCGTTGATGACGAGGTAGTGCGGACGATCCTTCACTTCCTTCGGCATGAAGGACCACTTCAGGCCCGTCGAGAAACCGGCGCCGCCGCGTCCACGCAGGCCCGAGTTCTTGACGTTGGTGATGATCCAGTCGCGGCCAAGGTCCAGCATGTCCTTGGTGGCGTTCCACGCCCCGCGTTGCTTCGCGCCCTCCAGGCCCCAGTCATGGAAGCCATAGAGGTTGGTGAAGATGCGGTCCTTGTCTTCGAGGAGTCCGACCATGAGCCCTTAAAGTCCTTCCGCCATGCGGCGTTTATGGTGGCGGGTGCGCATGAAGACCGAACCGATCACCAGCGCCCAACCCACGGCCAGAACGCCATAGGCGCCCGTCACCGCATCTTCCGTAAGTCCGAACCGACCTTCGCGAGCGAACAGCACCAGTCCCGCCGCCACCACGATCAGCGCCATTCCGCCCCAGCGGAACGGCCAGCCGACGCGGCGCAGCTCGGCGCGATAAGCCGCCCTGCCCTCATCCGTGTCCAGGTTCGGTCGCGTCATCAGGCGGGAGCCTTCTCAGGCGTCGGCGCAGAGTTCGGCAAAGACTTGATCTTCTTGGCGCGAGAGCCGTCGTACAGCGTCGGATCCGACAGCGTCTTGGCGCCGCCCTCGGGCTCCGAGGTGTGACGGCCGACGCGCGAGCCCGGCTTCGGCGACTTGCCGGCGGCGAAGTCGTCGATGATCTGGGCCATCGTCTCGGGCGTCAGGTCTTCGTAGTAGTAGTCGTTGATCTGGGCCATCGGGGCGTTGGCGCAGGCGCCCAGGCACTCGACTTCCTGCCAAGTGAAGCGGCCGTCCGCGGACAGTTCGTCCTTGGGACCGATCTTTTCCTTGCAGACGCGCATCAGCTCGTTGGCGCCGCGAAGCATGCAGGGCGTGGTGCCGCAGACCTGAATCAGAGCGGCCTTACCAACCGGCTCCAGCATGAACATCGTGTAGAAGGTCGCGACCTCCAGCACCCGGATGAAGGGCATGCCCAGCAGTTCGCCGATGGCGCGGATGGAGGGTTCCGAGACCCAGCCTTCCTGCTTCTGGACCAGCCACAAGATCGGGATCACCGCCGACTGGCGACGGTTCTCGGGATACTTCTTGATCCACCACTCAGCCTTGGCCTTCGTATCCTTTGAAAAGGCGAAGGATTCAGGTTGTTCCTTGGCGAGGCGACGAACGCTCATCGGTCCACTTCTCCGAACACCATGTCGAGCGAACCGAGGATGGCCGACACGTCCGCCAGCATGTGGCCCGTGTTCATCCAGTCCATCGCCTGCAGGTGGCGGAACCCGGGGGCCGACAGCTTGACGCGGTAGGGTTTGTTGGTGCCGTCCGACACCAGATAGACGCCGAACTCGCCCTTGGGCGCTTCAACGGCCGCATAGACCTCGCCTTCCGGCGTCTTGAAGCCCTCGGTGTAGAGCTTGAAGTGGTGGATCAGCGCTTCCATCGAACGCTTCATCTCACCGCGGCGCGGCGGGGTGATCTTGTTGTTTTCGGTCAGGACCGGTTCGCCGGGGCAGTTGCGCAGCTTGTGGATGCATTGCTCCATGATGCGGACCGACTGCTTCATTTCTTCGATGCGGCAGAGGTAGCGGTCCCAGCAATCGCCGTTCTTGCCGACGGCGATGTCGAACTCGAGGTCCGCATAGCAATCGTAGGGCGTGGCCTTGCGCAGATCCCAGGCGATATCCGAACCGCGCAGCATGACGCCCGAGAAGCCCCAGGCCAGGGCTTCTTCCTTGGACACGACGCCGATGTCGACGTTGCGCTGCTTGAAGATGCGGTTCTCGGTGACCAAGCTCTCGATGTCCGCCAGCTTGGCCGGGAACTCGGCGCACCAGCGACCGATGTCGTCGACCAGTTCCGGCGTCAGGTCCTGATGGACGCCGCCGGGACGGAAGTAGTTGGCGTGCAGACGGGCGCCGCAGGCGCGCTCGTAGAACACCATCAGCTTCTCGCGCTCTTCGTGACCCCACAGCGGCGGGGTCAGGGCGCCCACGTCCATGGCTTGCATGGTCGTGTTCAGCAGGTGGTTCAGAATGCGGCCCATTTCCGAGTAGAGGACCCGGATCAGTTGGCCGCGATACGGCACGTCCAGTTCCAGCAGGCGCTCGATGGCCAGGCAGAAGGCATGCTCCTGGTTCATCGGCGAGACGTAGTCCAACCGGTCCAGATAGGGGATGTTCTGCAGATAGGTGCGCGACTCCATCAGCTTCTCGGTGCCGCGGTGCAGCAGACCGATATGCGGATCGACGCGGGTCACCAGTTCGCCGTCCAGTTCCAGCACCAGGCGCAGCACGCCGTGCGCAGCGGGGTGTTGCGGGCCGAAGTTGATGGTGAACTTGCGGTCGTCCATCGCCCGCGCGTGCGGGGTCAGGCCATCCTCATAGTCCTCGAAAGGATCAATCGCCTTGGGAGCGGCCGTCGCAGGGGTGTTGTTGCCGTCGGCCATTACTTGGCTCCCGCCTTCTCGTCGCCCGGCAGGACCGGGGCCGGGTACTCAGCGCCTTCCCACGGAGAGAGGAAGTCGAAATTGCGATATTCCTGGGCCAGCTTCACCGGCTCATAGACCACGCGCTTCTGCTCTTCGTCGTAGCGGACCTCGACATAGCCCGTCATCGGGAAGTCCTTGCGAAGGGGGTGCCCTTCGAAACCGTAGTCGGTCAGGATGCGGCGCATGTCGGGGTGATCCGAGAAGATCATGCCGTACATGTCGAAGGCCTCGCGCTCGAACCAGCCCGCCGACGGATAGACCGATACGACACTGGGAACGGGCTTCACTTCGTCGGTCGAAACCTTGACGCGAACGCGCGCGGCGCGGGTCAGCGACAGCAGATGATAGACCACCTCGAAGCGCTCGGCGCGATCGGGATAGTCGGCGCCGCAGGCGTCCATCAGCAACTGGAAGCCGAATTGATCGCGCAGAGCCGCCATGACGGCGACGATGTTCTCGCGCGGGGCGATCAGGGTCAGCTCGCCATAGGCGACGACGGCCTCGACACCGAGAGCCGCCACCATTTCAGTCCCCAGCGGGGTCAGGGCGGATTCGCGCTCCGCGACGCGCACCAGTTCGCTCATCGCTCGATCGTCCCCGTGCGGCGGATCTTCTTCTGCAGTTGCAGGATGCCGTACAGCAGGGCCTCGGCCGTCGGCGGGCAACCCGGGACATAGACGTCCACTGGCACCACGCGGTCGCAGCCGCGCACGACGCTGTAGCTATAGTGATAGTAGCCGCCGCCGTTGGCGCAGCTGCCCATCGAGATGACGTAGCGCGGATCCGGCATCTGGTCGTAGACCTTGCGCAGGGCCGGAGCCATCTTGTTGGTCAGGGTGCCGGCGACGATCATCAGGTCCGACTGACGCGGCGAACCGCGCGGCGCGGTGCCGAAGCGCTCAAGGTCGAAGCGCGGCATCGACAGGTGGATCATCTCGACGGCGCAGCAGGCCAGGCCGAACGACATCCACATCAGCGAACCCGTGCGGGCCCAGTTGATGACGTCGTCCAGCGAGGTCGTCAGGAAGCCCTGCTCGCCGAGTTCGGTGTTCACCGCCTCGAAGAACTTGTCATGAATCTTGGGGTCGTAGCCTTCGACGGTCGAACGCGCGGCGGAGTTCGCCGGGACCAGCGGGCTCGATGGGGCGATCACTGCCATTCCAGCGCTCCCTTCTTCCATTCGTAGATAAAGCCGACGGTCAGGACGCCGAGGAAGATCATCATCGACCAGAAGGCGAAGACCATGCCGCCATGCGACAGGTCGAACATCGACACCGCCCACGGGAACAGGAAGGCCACTTCCAGGTCGAAGATGATGAAGAGGATCGACACCAGGTAGAACCGGACGTCGAACTTCATGCGTGCGTCGTCAAAGGCGTTGAAGCCGCACTCATAGGCCGACAGCTTTTCGGTGTCGGGATTTTTCGGCGCCAGAGCCCAGGCGGCCAGCATGAAGCCGAGGCCCAGGACGGCGGCGATCGCCAGGAAAACGACGATCGGGAGGTATTCCAGAAGAAATGCGTTCATTCGAGCTGCCTCGCCCGCCGAGGGAGGGGGCGGATTCGGGGCTTCTTAGACCCAACCTTCGGCAGGTTCAAACCCATGTCGGCAAAGGTTTTTTGTTGAGAACGGTTCGCAAGCCTGCGCGCGTTTTGCCGCAGGCCGCGACATTGCCAGCCGCACCGCCGATACGCGTAAATGGCGGCTTTCCCATACCCCCGTAATCAAGGTCGCAGCATGAGCCTGGCAGCACGCTTGCTGAACACCATCGAACGCGTCGGCAATCGCCTGCCCGATCCCGTATTTCTCTTTCTCTGGCTGATCCTGGGCCTGATCGTGCTCAGCATGGTCGGCGCCGGTCTGGGCTGGTCCGCCGTCAACCCGGTGACCGGCGACGTACTGCAGGCCGAAAGCCTGCTGTCGCCAGCCAATCTGGAACGGCTGTTCATCGGCATGCCGCGCACCCTGGCCGATTTCCCGCCCCTCGGGATCGTGATCACAATTATTTACGGGGCCTCGGTCGCCGAACGGACCGGCATGTTCTCGACCGCCATTCGCGGCGCCCTGCTGAATGCGCCGCGATTCATCCTGACGCCGATCGTGGTGGTCACCGGCATGGTCTCCCACCACGCCTCCGACGCTTCTTATGTTGTCGTCATCCCTCTGGCCGCTGTCATCTTCGCCGCAGCAGGCCGTCACCCCCTTGCCGGTCTGGCCGCCGGCTTCGCCGCTGTGTCGGGGGGATACGCGGGCAACCTGTTTCCGGGCGCCAGCGACGCGCTGATTCTGGGCATCACCGAACCAGCCGCTCACCTGATCGACCCGTCCTATGCCGTCAGCATCGCAGGCAACTGGTTCTTCATCGTCGGCGTCGTCATCGTGTTCACGCCGATTGTCTGGTTCCTGACCGACCGCGTAATCGAGCCGCGCCTTGGCCCTTGGGTTCCCTCTTCCGCCGCTCCGGCCACCGCCGAAGAGAAAACCCCTCTTAGCGGCGCCGAAAAGCGCGGCCTGATCTTCGCGGGCCTGACCATCCTGTCGATGATCGCGCTGTGGACGATCGTCACCCTGCTGCCGGGCTCCCCTTTCGTCGACGCTGACGCCGAGCCGGCCCAGCGTTTCAACCCGCTCTATCGTTCGCTGGTCGCCTTCTTCGCCCTGACCTTCTTCGGGGCTGGCGCGGCCTTCGGCGTCGGCTCCGGCTCGATCAAGTCCCACCACGACCTCGTCCGCATGATGCGCGAAGGGATCAGCCAGTTGGCCCCCTATATCGTCCTGGCCTTCTTCGCCGCCCACTTCGTCGCCATGTTCAACTGGTCGGGCCTGGGGCCGATCCTGGCCGTCAACGCCGCAGGGTCCCTGCGCGAGCTGGCCCTGCCGACGCCTCTGCTTCTGATTATCGTGGTGCTGGTGTCCTGCGTCTTCGACCTGTTCATCGGCTCGGCCTCGGCCAAGTGGTCGGCGCTGGCGCCCATTGTCGTGCCCATGTTCATGCTGCTGGGCATCAGCCCCGAGATGACGACCGCCGCCTATCGCATGGGCGACAGCGTCACCAACATCGCGACGCCTCTGATGAGCTACTTCCCGCTGATCCTGACCTTCGCCCAGCGTTGGGACCCGCGCTTCGGCCTGGGTTCGCTGATGGCCACCATGCTGCCCTATGCCGGGGCCTTCCTGGTCGCGGGTCTGATCATGGTGGCGACCTGGGTGGCGCTGGACCTGCCGCTGGGGCCGGGCGTGGGCGTTCACTACGAACCGCCGCCGCCCGCCGTCGCCTCAAACCTTCCGACAGACGGCGGAATCGCTGGCCCCGTGGCCCCGCCACAGGCCGCCGCAGCGGCCAAGTAACGGAGGTCGCGCGATCTTTTCACTTATCCACAGTCGCATCGCTTGACGTGTGCGACGCCCCCGCCTAAACGACGCCCCTCGCCGCGGCGCACAGCGCTTCGGTTCGGGAAACGCGGGTGTAGCTCAGTTGGTTAGAGTGCCGGCCTGTCACGCCGGAGGTCGCGGGTTCGAGCCCCGTCACTCGCGCCATTCTCTTCAAGAACAAGAGAATGGCGCACCCCGCTCCCCTCGAGACACTCTTCTTCGTATTCGGCATGCGTTCGCTCTCAAGGACGCGCGATTCTGCGCCACTCACCGCCCGGCCCAATAGCTCGCTCGAGATCACCTTGGGCATGCCGTGGAGACAGCGGATCGCGCCAAAGTAGGCTGCCACCCGCTCAGAAACGCAGAGCCGCTGCAGGCGCCCCTCAGCACATTTAGCGACCGCAAGTCCGCCCAGCGACTGACGAAGAGGCGCCAAAATCACCCTTGGCCATCGCGAGACGCTGAAACATCCAGCGGCGCGCCTACGCATGCCAAGCGCGTAAATCACACGCCACAGCCAAGCGGCGAACCGCTGTCAAAGCCAACATTACTTTAGGGGGAGTTGGGCGATCTCTACTCGCGTCGAGAAGAGCAGATGGCTGGGGAACTAGGAGACGTCGCCCACCCAAAAAACCCCGCAAACTCAACACTCGCCAAAACGGTGGGGGACCGCTTGTATCGAGGTTTTGTATCATTGCGGTCGGTGAGACAAGAGACTGACTTGCCTTAACCGTCCATCAAAACCGGTGTGCCTTTGGGACGGCCCACGACCACCACTTGATCGGGCGTCCCAAGGAATTCGAACAGGCGAATTCGCACCAGGAAGAATGGGATTTCAGGAGTCGGGTCTCCAAAGTCGAACTTGATGGCCGACCCCGTCTCCAGGTCCGCTGGCTCTACGTAGCCTGATCCACCCACTAAGTGAGACACGTATGGATCAGAGCCGAGGATCACGCCCGGAGTAAGCCAGTCGAAAGCATCATAGCCGCGCGTCGCTACTGCGTAGCCGTGGGCCATTTTTGCGATGAATCTCAGGAATCCCGCACCGTCGATCTTTCCCACCTCATAGGCGACGCCGGGGCTTCCGAAGAACCGGCGAGTCTTGTCGATAAAGGCGGTGAGCCGCTGATCTTGATAATACCATTTCTCGCCGTGGATGACTGCTGAGCGTGGCTTGTCGTCGATGATCGTTGGCCATGGCGCGAGCCAGCTTGGGCACAGGACGGGGCAGCGGTCCCAATCCGTCTGGACGGTCCATTTCCGCATCGTTCGGCCGCGCTCATCCAGTAGCAGGAAGGGATGGTCGATGCGGGTTTTGCGGTCCTTTGGGCGTCTCGTGGGTGCGTCGATCTGGACCCGCAGATTTCCGTAAGTCTGTCGGAGGACAAACTGTTCGTAGGGACTGATCGCTTTCGCGCAGGGCCTACAAGAAGCCTTTTCGAAGATTACGGCGTTGCCCGTTAAAGCGAAGGGGACGACGTGTTCGTCAGTCAACTCTGCGTCGGTCGCGCCGCAGTAGATGCACCGACCCGGCGACGGGTATGTGATGCGCTCGTTCGCTTCCAGATTTAGCGAAAGGTATGCACTGCTCAATTGGGTCTCGCCGCCTATGATCGTCAGTCGGCCAAGGTTCGATCGGCACGCTCAGCCAGAACCAAAGCCGCACCTTCCTCGAAAGTCGGTAGCAGATTCCGAGCATTGAGACCGTAAAGCACCGCTTGGCATCGTTGGCTGAACCGCGCTGCACTCTCTGCTACGCGCTCCAACTCTCCCGACCAATACGGGGCTCTTTTGGATGTGATGGTCCCGTCTGCGATCACAATCTCTCTGAACTCGCGGCCTGACAAACTGATGGGGAACATGTCGGAGTGAGCCATCTGGTTTCTGACCTCGCGAGCACGCTCGTAACGCATAATCATGGCCAGCCCGTAGCAACGATAACGAGCCAGCGGGCCATCCATGTTTAGAATTTTGCGAAGATGGGCGAGCCGTGCCGACATCGAGAACGGCGGCTGTGACCGCAGGCCGCGATAAGCATCGAGATAAGTCGCACGGATGGTGATCTCTGTGATGACCTGTTCGATGTGGGCATACGACCAGACTATCGCGCCTCGAAGAATGAGGAGGTCTGCGAGTTCATCATCCTTGACCCACGGGTTAACGTGAGCACGCCATTCATGCGGCACCAGGAGTTTGCGATCGCTGAGACCCATCAAAACCATCCTTCAAAGGCACGAACATATGATTGCTGAGGATGCGCTCCTCTTCAACGAAACGAACCGCTTGGGGGCCGCCCTGTGGCAGCGAACGCTGGCGACCGTAGGATTGAACAACGATCCAAAGATGGTCTCCTGCATGCTGTTCAAGCGGCTGTGGAGCCACCATCGCGGATACGCCCTGCTCTACAATGGAGGGCTGCCGGTCGAATCCGACACCATCCTGCGATCCTCGATCGAAGCAGCAATCTGTATCGCGGCAAACTACAAGTCGCCTGATGGCCTATGGACCCAGCTTCAACAGGACGCGCTGCTGACCCTCAACGGTCAGATCAACCAATTCCGAGACATGGGCGACAAAGAGATGGAACGGGAAGCGGGCGCGACTCGACGTTGGCTTGCTGAACGATTGCCCCCCGGTCTCAGAGCCGCAAAGCTCAGCATGCAGACTCTGGCCAAGCTGGGTGAGGTGGACATGCTTTATCGCTTCTACCGAGGGCTTTCGGGAACCTCGTCACACGTCACCGGTCTGTCCGTCATGCGAGGGGTGGTGACAGACCAGAACCTCGACATGCAGGACGCCTGGACGGACTTGACCAGCAAGTCGCATCATCTGTGGCAAATCGCGGCGACCCTGCAAGGAAGCCTACTTCACGCGCTCTTGCTCGATGAGACGAGCCACGCCGAGACCTCAGTCGCGCTGGCCAAACGGTTGAACGACCGTCTCGAAGCCGCTGGCAATTAAGTCGGATACAGCCGCTGCACTAAGGGTCGCCAAAACCCGATTAGGTCGTTCACGCATGCGTCGAAACTGATCGTCCTTCCGCTGTCGTCCATGGCGAGATTTTGCCCCCCATACCGGCCCGCGCCATATGTCCCCATTCCGTATCCGGTCGATTGGATATGAGTATTTGCGATGTGGGACATACCCGTTGAGGGCCGCCTGTCGATTTTGACGTGCTTCGAAGCATTCGCCACGTCGCGCATGTATCCTGCTTGTGGAACTTGCGTCTCGACGAAGGACCAGAACTTGCCCGCCGTGTCGAACGTTTGACCATAGTGGGCCTCTAGGTCGGCGCGGTTATGTGCCCACAGCCATTCGTGGGCGTGGAAGAGGGCAGTGGCAGTGGCGAACGCCGTCCTGAACGTGCTTGGCGTGGTCTGAAACTCGCGGACTGTGGGCTCAACGATTTCCGCGAAGTAGTCGCCCGCGCTCGACATAACGGTGACAGGCATTTGTCCTCCCGACTTTGGCTGCCATCACCTCAATAGAGCGAGCCAGGCCGCCCCCGTCCAGTTGATGTAATCTCGTTAGTTGCGCGACCGTCCGAGACACCGTTCACTGGTAGCCGAATTGGGGAGGCGTATTTGGCTTGCAACGCTTGGAACCACTCGTCCCGCTGCAACTGCGGCTGGGGTGGAGTTTCCTACGGGCTGCCGACCCCACAGGAGCCTGCTTCGGAGCAGCGGATAAGTTTCATCAACCCGAACGCTCGCTGTCCTGTGTGTGGCGAAAGCGTCTTTTTTTTTCGGTCCGACAATGGCGGCGCGGTCTATTTCGATGCCTTGGGTTGGCCTTGGCCGAAGCACCCTTGCATGGATCAAAACCGTTCCAGGGCTGGACGCGCAAAGACTGAGATTCTCGCCTCTGCTGCTGGCACCCCTCAATCAGAGTCCGACGATAGCTGGGTCGCATTCGAGATTTGGACGGTGGAATCCGAAGATGGGCACACGATTGTTGTCGGCAGGCCAGATGGCCAAGCGTCCGCGATCCGTCTCGGCATCGCCAGCGCAGTGATCGCTCAGGCAGGTTTACCGGCCTTCGTTCGGCCGAAACCCGAGCGGATCGGCATTGTGGACTTCACCACGCTCTCCGACTTGGAGCCGATCGAGGTGGATGCCTATCTTGATTGTAGTGAACTCGCCGACGTTCAGACTTGGATTGCCGCCTTACGGGGCTCGCATTCGGATCAGAACATGGTGGGCTGGCTCCAGTCATTCGGGCGCGCGCGGAGTTTTGTAAGCTCCCCATCCCAATTCTCCCGAGCGAACTGGCGCGGCGGAATGCACTGGATGTGCCTTGCCGCAGAAGGAGGCCATCCATCAGCCCTCAACAATCTCGCATCTGAAAAGATGATGGCGGGCTGTGAAATTCCAGCGTCCGATCGGGTCGCCCTTCGGGAACAGCTATATGCAGCAGCCAAGCGTCTCGACGATTGCCGAGCTTCGCCCTCCCCCGACCTCAGGGATGCACTGGCCGAGACGCGGCGGCTGGTGTCGCTCTATCGGACCGTCCAGGGCGGGGATAGGTAAGCCGCTGACTTCCCCACGACGCCAGCCGCGCTCGGTCAGCGAGTCTATTGCCTTCCCATTTTTGCCAACGCACGCCACGGTAGCCGGGGGCGTCCACACTCATCGTGAGAGCGACCCCGTGCGGCGATAGCCGCGCCTACCGCCTACGATCTGGTGACACCGTATGTCCGACTTCCGCGCCCTCCTGAAATCCTTCCGCGACGCGGCCAAGAGCGAGCGTGAGAAGGGCAGCTACTTCGAGCGGATCGCGGTCGATTTCATCAAGAACGACCCCGGTATGGCCCAGGAATACGAGGACGCTTGGCTGTTCTCCGACTGGGCGAAAACCAACGGCGTGGATGGGCGCGACACCGGCATCGACGCCGTGGCCAAGCTCAGGGATGACGGTGGCTACTGCGCGATCCAGTGCAAGTTCTATCGCGAAGGGCACCGGATCGCGAAGGCGGACATCGACAGCTTCTTCACGGCATCGGGCAAGAACCCGTTCGTCCGGCGGCTCATCATCGACACCACGGATGCCCCTTGGAGCGGGCACGCGGAAGAGGCCCTCGACGGCCAGCAGATTCCCACGACCCGGATCGGTCTCGACCGCCTGTCCGACAGTCCCATCAACTGGGCGGCCTATCTCCACGAGGAGAAGATCGAGGTCGCGCCCAAGAAGCAGCTTCGGCCGCACCAGCAAGAGGCCCTCGACTGCGTTCGTGACGGGTTGGCTGAGGCGGATCGCGGCAAGCTCATCATGGCTTGCGGAACCGGGAAGACTTTCACCGGGCTCAAAATCGCCGAGGCCATGGTCGGCAGGGGGAAGTCGGTTCTCTTCCTGGTGCCGTCGCTGTCGCTGATGTCCCAAACGATCCGCGAATGGACGATCGACTCCGCAACTCCGCTGGCGTCGTTCGCGGTCTGCTCGGACGCCCAAGTCGGTAAGCGTCGCAAGAACAGCGATGATGTCGCCGAGGTCGAGGCCCACGACCTCGACTATCCAGCTACGACCAACGCGGCAAAGCTGGCGGCGAAGGTCGCCAAGGCCGCACCGGACCGAATGACGGCGGTGTTCGCCACCTACCAGTCGCTACCAGTTGTCGCCGCCGCACAGTCCCAGCACGGCATGGCTGAGTTCGACCTCATCATCTGCGATGAGGCGCACAGGACGACTGGCGCGAGCTTCCCCGGCCAAGAGGACAGCAACTTCATCAAGGTGCACGACCAGTCGTTCATCCAAGGCAAGAAGCGGGTCTACATGACCGCGACGCCTCGTGTGTTCGGCGACAGTGTGCAGACCAGGGCTGCCGAGGCCAGCGTCGAACTTTGCTCGATGGATGACGAGTCGATGTTCGGCCCGACCCTGTTTGCGCGTGGCTTCGGCTGGGCTGTCGAGAACCAGCTTCTGACCGACTACAAGGTGATCGTCCTTGCCGTCGATGAGGCCATGGTCAGTTCCAGTATGCAGCGTCGGCTGGCTGACGGATCGAGCGAGTTGAAGCTCGACGACGCGACCAAGATCATCGGCTGTTACAAGGCCCTGACGAAGAACGGTCTCAGCGACGACGTGGCCGCCGACCCGGAGCCGATGCAGCGGGCTCTGGCCTTCTGCAAGGACATCGCCAGTTCGAAGCTCATCAAGGACGAGTTCGCGGCCGTCATCAGGGACTACCTCGCCTCCGAAGAGGGCCAAGAGACGGAGGCCGGGCGCGCGCCGCTGGGCTGCGAACTCCAGCACGTCGATGGCACCTATAATGCCAAGGAACGGACCCGCGCCCTCGAATGGCTCAAGGAAGACACGGGCGGCGAAGTCTGCCGCATCCTGACCAATGCGCGATGCCTCTCGGAAGGCGTGGATGTCCCTGCTCTCGACGCCATCCTGTTCATGCATCCGCGCAAATCCCAGATCGACGTCGTGCAGTCTGTCGGCCGGGTGATGCGTCGGGCCGAGGGCAAACGGATGGGCTACATCATCCTGCCCATAGGCGTTCCGGCCGGAATGACGCCCGAGGAGGCCCTCAAGGACAACGAACGCTATCGGGTCGTCTGGGACATTCTGAACGCTCTTCGCTCACACGATGAGCGGTTCGACTCCACCATCAACAAGATGGGCCTTGGCGTGGACGTCAGCGACCACATCGAGGTTGTCGCCGTCACCAACAAGCTCCCCACCAAGGCCGGGGCAGCCAAGGGCAAGGCGAACATCGGCCAGGGCAGCGCGGCCGATGATGACGAGGCTGGCGATGCACCGTTGAGAGGTGTCTCGGACATTCAGACTGAGTTCGTCTTCGATGAGTTCGCCAGGGCGATCATGGCCAAGATCGTCAAGAAGTGCGGCAAGCGGGACTACTGGGAGGACTGGGCGACGGACATCGCCAAGATCGCCCAGACCCACATCACCCGCATCACCACCACGGTAGCCAAGGAAGGTTCGAAGGAGCGCGACGCGTTCGAGAGCTTTTTGGCCGAGATCAGAGACGACCTGAACGATTCCATCTCGGAGGCTGAGGCCATCGAGATGCTGGCCCAGCACATCATCACCAAGCCGGTCTTCGAGGCCCTGTTCGAGGACCACAGTTTCGCCCGGAACAATCCCGTGTCGGTGGCGATGCAATCCGTCCTCGACGTCCTCCAGGAGCAAAACCTGGAGAAGGAGGCCGGGGCCCTACAGAACTTCTACGACAGCGTTCGCCGCCGCGCCGCCGGGATAGATTCAGCCGAGGCCAAGCAGCGGATCATCGTGGAGCTTTACGACAAGTTCTTCCGCAAGGCGTTCCCTCGCATGACGGAGAAGCTCGGCATCGTCTACACCCCCGTCGAGATCGTCGATTTCATCATCCGGTCAGTGGACGAAGTGCTCCGCTCCAAGTTCAATCAGAACTTGGGCAGCGAGGGCGTCCACATTATCGACCCCTTCACCGGCACTGGCACGTTCATCACCCGCCTTCTGCAATCCGGCCTGATCGCGCCTGAGGAGTTACGGCGGAAATACCAGGGGGAAATCCACGCCAACGAAATTGTCCTGCTCGCCTACTACATCGCCGCAATCAACATTGAGGCGGTCTACAGCGCGCTCACTGAAAGCGAATACGAGCCCTTCGGCGGAATTTGCCTGACCGACACCTTCCAGCTTTGGGAGAAGGACGATCTGGTTTCCGGCATGATGGAGGACAATGGCAACCGCCGAACTCGACAGAAGTCATTGCCGCTTAAGGTAATTATTGGAAATCCGCCCTACTCCGCAGGTCAGAAAAAGCAGAACGACAACGCGGCAAACGTGAGCTACCCAGGTCTCGATTTAAGAATTCGAGAAACCTATGCGGCCCGCTCATCAGCGACCAACAAGAACTCACTCTACAACAGCTACATCCGAGCGATCCGGTGGGGGACTGATCGCATGGGCGAAGCTGGAGGCGTTCTTGCCTATGTAACAGACGGCGGGTGGCTGGAAGGCAACGCGATGGACGGCCTTCGAAAGAGCATCGCTGACGAGTTCTCCGACCTATACGTATTCCATTTGCGGGGAAACGCTCGAACGCAGGGCGAAGCTCGTCGGCGTGAACGAGACAACGTGTTCGGGCAGGGCAGCCGCCAACCTGTTGTGATCCTCATTCTTGTGAAGAATCCGGCGTCCACGACGCGGGGAGCGATACATTTTCACGATGTCGGGGACTATCTCAGTCGCGAACAGAAGCTCAACGCGCTGACCGCGATGCGTTCAATCGGGGGCGTTTCAGAACGCGACGGTTGGACCCCGATTCTTCCTAACGAGGACGGCGATTGGATCAATCAACGAGATAATAGCTTTGCCGATTTCATCCCAATGGGAGACAAGTCGGATATAGCGTCCGACCCGATTTTCGCGACTTTTTCACAAGGCATGCAATCGGCCCGAGATGCGTGGGTTTTCAACTCATCCCGTCCTGCCTTGCTGCATAATGTCTCGAAGATGATTGAAGCCTTCAAGCGAGAGCTTGACCGGTTCGCATCGCTCGGCCGCCGCTTTGAGAATGCGAAGGCGCGAGACGCGTTTGTCGATTCTTTTGTGACCAGCGATTCCACCCAGATTAGCTGGAGCCGTGCCCTCAAGGGATCGGTCGGTAAGGGGGCATCCATTGAGTTCAATGAAGCCCATCTTCGGGTCGCAGCATATCGGCCCTTCACAAAGCAATGGTCCTACGCTGATCGTAAGCTGAACGAGTATGTTTTCAGAATTCCGGCCATGTTCCCTGACTCCAAAGCGGAAAATCGGGTGATTTGCGTCAGCGGGGCTGGGGAAAGCGTTGCATTTTCCGCGCTTATGATCGACGCGCCGCCCGAGTTCAAAACCCACTATAATGGTCAGAACTTTCCTCTCTACACATACAACTCCAAGCCTTCGCCCCGTGACGACCTCTTTGGAGCAGGCGACATTGAGTGTGCAACGCCATCTCCATCTCGGAGATACGCAATAACCGCCTCAACGGTGAGCAAATTCGCGCTCGCATATCCCGATGAAAACACCAGTGAGGAAGAGATATTCTATTACGTCTACGGGGTTCTTCACTCTGAGGATTACCGAGAGCAATACGCAGATAACCTGTCCAAGGAACTCCCCCGCATCCCACTGGTAAGGACTGCTGCTTCGTTTTGCTCCTTCGCCGCCGCCGGACGACGGTTGGCGGAACTTCACGTGGGCTATGAAACTGCCACCCCGTATCCAGTCACCATCAGAGAGGGCGATCTGTCACTCGCCGTCGTCAATGATCCCGAAGCCTTCTATCGGGTCGAGAAGATGAAGTTCGGCGGCAAACGTCCGAACCTCGACAAGAGCACGGTGATCTACAACCCGCGCATCACGATGACGAACATCCCGCTCGAAGCCTACGGCTACGTGGTCAACGGAAAGCCCGCCCTGGAATGGGTGATGGAGCGTCAGGTCGTGAAGACCGACAAGGACAGCGGCATCGTCAACGACGCCAACCGCTACGCCATCGAGACGGTCGGCAACCCGGCCTACCCTCTCGAACTCTTCCAGCGGGTCATCACGGTCAGCCTTGAGACTATGAAGATCGTCCGCAGTCTTCCTGCGCTCGACATCATGCCTGAACCCGACGCGGCGGCCTCAACCACTCACTGACGGGTCGTTCTAGAGGCCACTTGTCCGAGCGAAGGCCGCCGCCGTTTGGGCCGGGGCGGCCTAACTCCCTGGCAAATCGCGAATGCTTCCGCGCCGGTCGCGACGTGGTCGAAAGTTCTTGAGTTCAGACGCCCCCGTGTGCGAATCTGAGCACATGGTCACACAGCCCTTACCCGAGAGATTTCCAGGCGGCTGAGCGCAGTGCTCTCGCCTTTCTCTCGATCAAAAGGCGAGCATGACCCCCTTTCTCGAACGTTACGGTGCCGCACAAGCACGTCCAGGCGTCGGCTGGTTCCATCCGCTGAGCGGCTGGTTCCTGGTCGAAATGATGAAGCTGGAGGAGTTTCGGCCGGGCATCCTGGCGGTCGCGACACGAGCATCACCTATCTGGCGGAACGCGGTGGCAGCAGCCCTCTCGTCCGGTGTCATTAGTTCTCCTGAGGGCTTCCTGCTCCGGGCAAATGGGGACGTCGCTGATAGACACACTGTCGTTCAGATCGCCGACGCCTTCATCGCGATGAAGCCGACCCGCATCATCGAAGCCGCTTATCCTGATGCCCCGCCAAGCCTCCCCGCCATCCTCAAGAAGATCGGGAGCAGCCTCCTCAACACATCTGACGCCTACGGTCGGCTGTATGCGCTCCTGACGTCCCAGGAGCCCGAGCAACGGGCGCGGCGGCGAGTGCTTGAGGGCGTCGATGCGCGGCTCGATGACGAACTCATCCAGGCGGTAGAAATTTTGGACATCGGCATTCTGTCGCCCAAGACCGCGATGGCGGTCAGGACTGCTACGGAGGCTCACAAGCTGAACACGCGGCTGCCGATTATCCGTCAGGCATGCTCGATGGCTACCGACGCTGCGCTCCGGCAATCAATCGAGGATGCTCCCCATTTCCGCGCAAGCAACTGGGTGCGAGGTTGGTTCGCCAAAGCAGACGTGCTGCCCCCTCTGGGGATTGGGCTGGACCACGATCCGGGGATTCAACGCATCGTTCCCTCCATTGCTCGGGCCATGGGAAGGGAGTGGCAGAACTGTCTTGCGGGGCACGTGAACGCGATCGCTCTTGGAGCCACGGCCTATCTTGCGATCGGCGACCTCAGCGTAATTATCGTCCTCACTCAAACCGATGGCGGTTGGCTGCTCACTGGCATCCACGGTCGGGCCAATATGCCGGTTTCAATGGAAACTGCCCGACGTGTGAAGGAGCGAGTGAGCGGCCAAGGCGTCCTCTGCTTTCTCCCATGCAAGCCGCCGCGCGAACTCGAAGGGGTCTTTCATGCACTGGACGACCTCGACTTCGACCTGCCTGGGATGGGCCACTGACGGGGCGCGTCTACCTCCGCCGCGACGCGCAAGATGCCTTAGCGGGAACCATGCCAGTCAAACCTCTGGTCCTTCCAACGCGCACCTAAATAGGGAATGCGTCCTCCTTTAGATTTGTCTCGCCTCTCTCGACCGGCCACCCCCTCACCGGCTGCCGCCAAGCATCACGTCGTAATCACTATCGGCTGCGATGACCCAACCGACCGGCTGCAACTCTTCGAAATGTTCGATTGGCTCCAGAGCGAGACTACGGCTCCGTCCTGTCGCTGGTCCACACCCCTTCGGGACAAGTGGGGTTTCGGGTTCGTATCAGCGGTGGACGCCGTTCACTTCAAGCTAAGATTTTGCTGACCGCCACTGTATATATAGGTCATCGAAAGTGATAAATCAGTCTATCAGAACAGTATTGGCATAGGCTCAATATATCGCTCTATAGATTCTTCATCACACATTTCACGTTGTTTCGGTTCATGTCTTTGAATCTGACAACTGCGCGGTCTAATCCACAACCTTACGCTTTGGAATGAGCGGGACCAATCGTTCAAATATTCGTAATAGGCTTTCCTCCAAACGATATTCCAAGGCTCAGGGCCGGTCACGTGGGCGTTGGAGACGCTGCTGTGTTTCAGCGAATAGCGGACTACGCTGTTGATGTTGTCCGAAACGGTTCGCTCACCGTCAAACGGCCGGATGTGAACCTGGGTAGGGATCGACCAGCCCCGCTCAAGCTCGCGAGCGAAGGCGTGTCGATCCACGCTAGCTAAGCTGACGATGCAGTGCAGGGTGGTGACCCATACCGGTCCGTCTCCAGCGTAAGGGACGCCCATCGCTTCGAACTGCGCCTTCTTGCGCGGCAGCAGATCAGCGAACCTCTCCGGTTCAAAGGCATCCACCTCCATCCATCCCACTGCCTGGAGATCACACCATCTGGCCTTCGACCGGCGATTTTGTTCGATGATGTTTCTGAGCTTCCGCTTGGCCGATGCGAAACTCGGGCCGATGTCGGTAACAGAGCCCACAAGCTCAAGAACGATGCTGACCATAACCAAGTCGTCGTTTTTCGCACCAGCCAACGCGGCCTGGACGGCCGCGACCTGTTTGCGGACATAAGTCTCCCGGCACTTGGCGCACGCGACAGCACCGCACGCCACGGAGTTCTTGTATTCTGTGCTCGTGCCGCATTTCCGGAGGCGCGAAAAAAGCGGTGATGAGGGACCCGTCGCGAGGGCGGAAATCAACTCTTGGGTCCCGCGTTGGGCTTCGATCCTGAGCTTAGTGAAGTAGCTGGACATCCGATATTTAGTCGGACGCCCGAAGCATGCATCTCAAATGTATTGCGAACGCAATGCGTTTAGACTATCAAGTTAGCCATGACGAACGTTCATGCTCATTTGATGCCTCGCTACGTGGCCCTCTACCGGGTTAGCACTACCCGGCAAGGACGTTCGGGGCTGGGTCTGGAAGCGCAGCAGGACGCGGTGCGCCGGTTCATCGGGGATGACGCGGTTCTCCTGGACGAAGTAACCGAGATCGCCTCCGGGCGGCCGGGGCAGAGGCACGGACTTGATCGCGCACTCAGCCTTTGCCGTGTCCACAATGCAGTCTTGGTCATTGCTCGCCTTTGTCGGCTGAGCCGTGATCCGCTCCTGTTGATGGAGCTTGACCGAGCGGGCGTGGACTTCGTCGCTGTCGATCTCCCGAACGCTAACCGCCTCACCGTCCGACTGATGGCCCTCTTGGCGGAAGAAGAGACTCGGTTGGTTTCGGAACGGACCCGTGCAGCCCTCCAGGCGCGACGTGATCGCGGCCTTCCCTTGGGGGGAAACAACCCTCGCATTGGCGAGTCGTCGGCAAAAGCGGCCGCAAAAAGCGCGACTGTGCGAGGCCAAGCCGCTCAAAAGCGCGCGCGCGATCTCCTGCCCATCGTGGAAGCCTTGCGGTCGGAGGGCTGCAATAGCCTTTCGCAACTGGCGTCGGGCCTCAACGAGAGGGGCGTGCTGACGCCCCGCCGCTCCACCTGGAGACCCCAGTCGGTGTCCAACCTCTTGAAGATGCAGGAAACGATCAACTGATGGCGAGAGAGCCCATGGTGCCGCTGAACCTGAGGGTTCCTAGTGGCCTTCTTCAACAACTCGATGAACGCGCTACGGTCCTCAACCGGGACCGCAGCGAGTGCATCAGAGAAGCGATCGAGGCATGGCTCGTCCCCCAACCGCGATCACTTGAGGCACGCGTTGAGAAATTGGAGGGGCGCATGGCCGAACTCGAAGCAGGGTCCGCAAGAGTCGCTTAAAGGTTCGCGAGTTTCTTCTCCCCTTTGTCAGTCGGTCATAGTTTCCTCCCAGCGTTTCATGAACTCAATGACGTTCGAGGCCGGGACGCCGATCTCATACACATCACTTTTACGGTTCCGTTTGCGCGTTGCAGGCGGCGCAGGAACGGGACCGAAAACCGTTTTAGGAAGCCGCTTGCTGGCCGGGCGTGCTTCGCTCGGCGTGATTTTGAACGGCGTCGGCGGGGGCGTCTGATCGCTTTCACGGGTCAGCCGGTTCTTGAGGTAAAAGTTTTCGAGATCGGTATCCATGCGCCCCAAACGTCGTTGGTTCATGTCCGATGCGATCTGATGCAGGGTGCGTGGTGACACTGTGTCGAGGCGGTAGACGTTGACAGTGAACCAGTCGAAAGCGCGGTTAACCGTATCGAGATTGATCGGCATCCCGCAGTAGTCAACGCGCAGAAGTCCCCCCGTCTGCGCCAGCGCAATCGAATACTCCCAAAGTTGGAGAAGGTCGTGGGGGATGTTGATAGGGCTGGCGCGGCTGAACAGAGCGGAGCAATGGCCCGCAGCGGAGCGTTCCATCCACGTCCTGTCGAGGAGGTCTTGATTGGTCGCCACGAAGATTCCTCCCGGCACGTCAACACATTCTCCGTCCCAGTAGCGAAGATCACGCGCGCCCGTCGCCGTCTTCAACACGTTCGCCATACGCTCGGAACGGAAAATGACATCTGCTTCGTCGAGGAAGAGAGCTTTGCCCTCGATCTGGGCTTGTTCGATGCTTTTGAGGAGCGACAGGTAGTTGGTCGGGTTACAGGTGAGGAACCGCTTCTTGGTCACACGCGAGATGTTGTAGCTCTTCCCGATTCCAGGGGGACCGGAGAAATAGGCGGCGGACCGCTGCCCCAGCACGACGCTTTGGCAGAGCTTTTCGACCATATGCATGGCCTCCGCGATGGGGTTTGATTTTCTGACTTCCAACCATTCAAGCATGGTCGTCCGATGTTCCATTTTTTCTCGTTTCACTTGGGAGGGGTGCGGGGGAAGGTCGGTCGGAAAGGTGAGAGGGGTTGGCGCGCGCCACGTATCTGCCCCTGTGAGGGGACGCGTCTGTCACCGGAGTGACAGTATGGGTCGGTTGCTTTTTTGGGTGCTGGAAGGACGCCTGGACGTCAGTTCAGCAGGGTTGTCCTTGAGGGGACCGGAATCCGCTCACGGGCCTTCGTCGGAACGAAGGGTCTTGGCCAAGACAAGAAGAACTTACCCGGCAAATGCGGGGTCGGGGGATCGGAGAGACCGGTCTCTCTATCGGCCTCGGCGGATATGATCCGTGATACTTTGAACGGGGTCGTCCCCGACATTGGCGGCGAGGCCATCACGCTCACGCTGTGACTCGTGCATCCGATGGAGGACGCGTCGCAATAATGCGACGCCCTCAGCCGATAGCTTGACCGGCTTGTTGCGCTCATCGGGAAGCGTTTCTGGGTCGATGGGCTCGAAGAACACGGCCAGCGCAGTGTGGAGCGTGTGCCCAAGGTCTTTCGGGAGGCGTGAATCGGCCATCAGCGTCTTGCGCTGGGCTAAGTCCCCCTGGCCAGTCCGATTTAGATAGTGACCTTGCGCGACGCGGGCAAAGACCAACGCCTGTTTGAGCGTGGCGTTGGTGGGAAGCTCCTCGGCGAATGCCGACAGAATGTCATGAACTCGGTTCGCTTGAGCAAGCGGGCGAGCGCGTTGAGCCAGGGTTTCGAAGGTGACGTCGTCGCCTTGATCGAGTGGCATAAGCGCGGCCATCACGCGGCTTAACCCGAGGTCGCTATGAAGATAGTCGAGGATGTCATTCTTCAACTCGACGGGTGCATGCTCATCCGCCGCAACCTCAAACAGATAAGTCAATTTCGTGAGGTGCTGGCTCGCGGGCATGCTGCATGGTGTGTCACCCGACTATCGAGTCAAGGGCGCAGGGCGGCTGGCGAGTTCGGGTTGACGGCCGTCCTGGCCACCCCCGACATAAGGACAGGCTTATGGGTTTGTTGACCCTCCGCTGGCGCGGCGTATCTTTGGCCGAAGGAGACCAAGCCATGCCGCCAGTCTACGTCGCCCGCCTCTACCGGAACGAAGAGACCAACTTCATCGACAGCATGGCAATCCTCGAAGCTGACGAGGAAGCTGCTGCTAATCAGGCGAAGATCGTCCTAGAGGCGCGCTTCCGTGGGGAACGAGAGGCCCGCTTGAAGCCGACCCTTGTCGATCTCTGCGAAGCCTTGCCGAACAATCGCTATCGCGTTCTGCGGCGGTTCTATCTCATGCCCGACAATACATTTCACGAGCGACCCGTGCATCAAGCAGACACGGGCAGGGCGGCGCGCGTCGAGCAATACTAAGGCCCCTAGCGAGCCAGCCTGAACGTCGGATAGTCGATCAGGTCTATCGTCTCCTTCAACTTCCTGATGTCGGCCCCCTCGCCGTATCTGTCGTTGATCTCGTCGAACTCGCCCTCTTCATGCCCCACCAGAAGGCGAGCCAAGACGGGGTTGGCCTTGGGATGACGCAGCGCGCGGATCGCCGTGTGCCGGAACGAATGGAAGGGCTTCTTCTTCGCGTCCATCCCCTCGCCCTTGACCATGGCGTTTGCCTTGCAGAACAGGCCCCACCACTTTGAAAAGTTGACCGTCCGACGTTGTCCGCGCGGTGTCATAGAAGGGACGAGGTCAGGGAAGAGGTAGCCGTCGCTCTTTTGCCTCTTCACGTAGTCGAGGAAGCCCAAGTCGATCAGGCGGTCATGCAGAGGCACGATGCGGCGGCTCTGCTCGTTCTTGAGTGAACGATCACGCTCGTCGTTCTCCTCATCAGCACGGTCGAGGAGGTCTATGACCCAAATGCCTTCGATCTGGCGTATCTCGCTCACGAGGGTCGAGCCGATCTCTTCCATGCGCGCGCCAGTATAGAGGGCGACGATCGGCATCCAGAATTTGGCGTCGCGGACCACCTGCTCCCCCGGCGTGTCGCGATAGCCATCGTTCACGCGGCCAGAGAAACCGGTGAAGGCGGGCTTGCTGAAAATCTCAGCGATGTCGGCGGCGTCAAAGGCGACGCGAGCTTTACGCTTGCGCGGCGGTTTGGCCATCGTGTCTTCGGCCGGATTAATGTCGATCCAGCGGTTCTTTTGCGCGTAAGCGAACATCCCCTTGATCGTGTTGAGCCACTTCCAAACGGTTGCTTGGTCGAGGCGGGGTGTTGCCGCACCTTCCCCCTCACCCCAGGCGATGATGTCGCTGAACGACCGGGCCAGGACGGCTGGGTTCTTCGTGTTGGGGAAGCGAAGTGCTTCGACGCGGAATCGCGCCAAATCATGGGGCTCGATCTGGCCGATGGCCTTCGCTACGAGAAATTCGTCGAGGCGTTGGACGTAACCCCGGTTGCGCGCCTCCAGCTTGATCGAGGCGACGGGAGACCAGCGGTCATAGAGTTCAAGGGGGGTAAGTCGCGATTCGTCGCGCACCGGCGTGGATTCCGAGGGCGTCGCCGCAGCGACCAGGGGCGCGTCGCGTTCTTCCGGCCAACCGTTGAAGTCGTCACGTTGGAAGCGATCCCGGAACCCTTCGACGTCGCTCCATGCTTCCCGGAACCACTCGCGGACGTTGGCGCGCTGGATCACCGGGTGATCGACCGGGATAGAGAGGACCTCGGCCAACCGGGCATCAAAGTCAGTGATCTGGTGGATGGTCGAGTGATGCTGGAGGGCGTAGCGGACCGACGATGCCGCGACCGGGTCATGAGGCGTAGCGGTCCCATTGAAGGCGTCGAGGTAGGCGTCATCAATGGCATGATGACGCCATTGTCGGATGGCTTCGAAAGTCTGCGGGATTGTCAGCCGGGCCACGGCGGGCGGTGCGGCCGAGACAGGCGCAGCGGCAGATTTCCGCATGTCCTTGATGCGCTGCTTGATGTCCGCGATCTTGGGCGCACCCAGGCGGATTGCTTCGTTTTCGTCCGTGGTTGTGAGGCTGACGATCTCTTCGCGCTTGCCCCAACGGACTTGCAAGTCGGCGGGAATTGCGACCCGCACACGCCAGATTCCATCCCTTTTGTGGAGGCCCTTCATTACCCGCATTTTGTATCACCGTTTTGTATCAGGGATACGGTCAAACCCCGTAGGGGCGGGCAATACTGAATCGGAGGGCGGATGGCTGGGGAACTAGGACTCGAACCTAGAATGACGGTACCAAAATCTGAAATTTCCAACGAGGACACCGACACTTAAGGTGTAAAACCCAATCAAACAGAATCCAGAGAAAACAACGACTTAACCGACCACTGTAAAACCCCAGCCTTAGCTATTGGCAGCAAGGCGGGAACGATGGCAGGTCCGCTTCCTCCCGTCGCCCTAGGTTCGAAGGCTACCCCCGCACCTAGGTCAGTATGGCCGAAAGCGAGCTCTGCCTTAGCCCGACAGATGACGCGCCCTTAGCGCGCCTGGACGGTCGTGCCCATGGCTTGTAGGGCCTGGCGGGCTTACTCATAGAATGCACTTGCCTTCAGAACGTGAGGGGCGCGGATATACCAAACGCTCTGCAGGCCTTCTCCCAGACGCGGGTTGCGCCGCCCTGCATGGCGAGGCCGCTGCGATCGATTTCGTCAAGGACGCCGTCCCATCTGAAGGCGCTCGGGCACACGCCCGAGGGCCACCCTCTCCTCGACAAGGCCGGAGTGACCCCAGATGACCGCGTCGTGGCCATCGGCAAGGACGTCGGTCCCTTCGTCAGGGTCGCCGCAGGCCGCCAGTGGGACCGCGAAGCGAGCGTCAGGATCCTGGCCTGACCCTCAAACGAAAGAGCCCGTCCCGGAACGCCGGGACGGTGAAGGTTTCGGGTTTGAACATGTCGACCCACAAGGGGGTCAGCAGGGCAATCAGAAGATTTGCAAACCTAAGATTGCGCCGGTGATCAAACGCACCACCAGACATGGTGTCAAGTTTGGCGGATGATCTCGAGGCCTGACCAATATCAGGCCGGCCATGCTCCTGCCGCCTCAAGCGCGTCCCGTCAGGGAGTGATCAGCGCCTGGGCCAGATCCAGCACAAGCCGTTTTCGCGTCGGGCTCAACTGCGCGTAGGCCGCCAGCAGCTGTTCCTGGTCTATGGACTTGATGGTGTCGGACGGGCTTCCCCCGTTCGGAGCCACCATCGCGCTGAAATCAGTGTTCAAAGCCCGGCTAAGCTGGAGCAGCATGCTGGCCGAAACGCGGTTGGAGCCCTGCTCGTACTTCTGGATCTGTTGAAACGAGAGGCCGACGGCCTTGCCCAATTCCGCCTGCGTCAGTCCCTTCACGGTCCGCACGATACGCAAACGCTCGCCCAGCTCCTGGTCGAACTCGGTCGCCGATCGTTTCAAGCCAGGATCCTCTCGCCAGTCAGACGAAAAGGCTAGGCTAGGCGGCCCGCGTCCGCAACCAGCCCGCACAGGCAGGCTCCCCGGCCAGCCATCGTTCCCAGGCGCCGAGACCCGCACACAGCGGAATGACCAGGCCCGGGAGCATCCTGTAGGCGATATAGGCGCGCTGATGGATGCTTGGCTCCAGGAAGACGGTGGCGTGGGCGATCACCACTAGGACGGCGTTGGCCGCGGCCATGAGCAGCCACCATCGACGATAGGCGATCGCGAGCCAGCCCAGACCGATCGCCAGCAAGACGTCCGCGGCGACCACGGCCGGCTTCAAGCCCTCGATCCGCACCCAGCCCAGAAGAACGGAGAAGGCATAAGCGGCGAACAGCATGCCGGCCGCGCGCCGCTCCGGTTCGCCGCCCAGACGCCAGCATAGAGCGGTCAGCCCCAGGCACAGGCCCCATAGCGCCAGTATGCTGACCGATCCGCTCAAGTTCGCCCCTCGTCAGGCTACGGCCTGCAATCGGCCCGTCTTGACCACGGGTCCGTCGTCAGCGGGTTTAGTCTCAGGACCCGCCGCCTGCCAACCTATGCCCAGTTCCGCAGCCTCGCGTTTCAGGGCCCCGTGCGCGCTGACGATCTTGTGGCGGGAGCTGGTCAAGCCGGCGACCAGGGCGCCGACGTCTTCCAGCGCCGACTGTCCCACCACGGCGGATATCCGATGACGAATGCGCCCGCGCGTCATCAGCGAGGCCAGGTCATTGACCTCGGCGATCGCCATGTCGAGGGCGCGCTCGGCGGCGTAAAGTTGACGCGCCAGTTCCACTCCGAAGGCGTCTTTGCTCATAGCTCAGCGCTCCTCCCCGATCCGGGGGAAATAGGTCCTCGGTGTGCGAGGAGAGTTTTAGCGAGAGCGATCGGCCGTCTGGAGACGGATCTGATCGCCGATGACGATGTCCGCGACCGCGCTGAACAGGAGCGCGCTCACGGCGATCAGCACGATGACGAGGGCGAGGCGGACAAGGGGATTGCCGGGAGGCGGTCGATATCCTCCCCGCGGCCCGCCAGAAGCACCACCACGGACATCAGTTCCCTCAGAAAGGCCTCCGGCGACGCCAGGGCCTCGGGCTGCCGCAGGCCGTCCAGAAGATATTCGTGCAGGGGATTGCGCCGGTCCGCCCCCATGAAGGCCAGAGCGGCCTCCAGCTGCGCCCAGTCCCACTGCGGCGGTTCGCCCGTTCTCATCGCCATGCCCCGTCTCCGTGTTGATCGCCTCAACCGAGCGGGTCGGGTCCAGCCCCGCCATGGGGTGCGTCGTACCCCCTGGTACGTTTCGTTCCAGAATCGCCAGAGCGGCCTTGCGCGTGTTCACGCCAAGTCTCTGACAGGCCTCGTGAATATGCTTCTTTGCGGTAGACTCCGAGATCCCCGTCATGTGGGCGATCTCCTTGGTGCCATGGTGCCGTGTGAGCAACAGACACTCTCTCTGCCTCGCGCTCAAACGATCCGGCATCATAGCGCACTCCCCTGGATCGTCCGAGCTAATCCACCCCGCGCCACGCGTCTACAGGACAGTTAACAGTGAACCGCGTTCAACTGGACAAGCTCGCGCCACCCCTGTTAGAAGATCGGCCGCCGACGCAACCCTGCATGGTCTTCGTCGGAGGGGCGGGGGCTTCCATGACTGACATCGTCGCTGAGGATTTACGGGCGGACCTGGCTCGCGAAGTCCAGATCTGGATGAACGACGCCTTCGCCAAGGTGGATTTCGACGCCTCTCCTGACAGGGTGGTGGAAAGCCTGACCCTCGCCTGGAGCGACGTCGTTCTTCGGATCGAGGCCGTGGAACAGGGCGGGTGTTCCGGCGCCCCTCCCTGCCCCGGCGTCCCATCCGCCTTGTCGTCCGAGATGAAATCCCGGCCGCGCGCCGCCCTGCTTGATCCCGTCGGTTGAGCGCGCGGTCGGCCTGGCCTTCACAATACGTCGCTCAGGATCGTAGCGTGCGCTCAGGCCCATGTATCGAGAAGAGGCTTTACACCGCCGGCTTCGACAGGAGCGCGCAGAGATCTAGCTGTCCGATCGTTCCGAACGACGATGCAGGTGCGCCGCCGTCTCCTCACACATCAGAGCCCTGAACCGCAGCCAGATCGACGCTCCGATCCAGCTCGCCCGGCGCGATCGTTCATGAAGACGATGCGCGTCGCGCGACAGCTTCAGCGCCAGTTCGCGTTCGTCGTCAGGCGTCATCCAGGGGCGCTCCTCGCTTTACGATGGAAAGCGCGCCGTCAGCCAGAGGCCGCTGCAGACTTCGCGCCTCAGCCCAGGGCGCTGACAGCCACCGCTCAAGGTCCTCGTCCTCCGTCAGGATGACGGGCATGGCCTTGGGGTGGACCGCCTCCACCTCTGCATTGGGTTGGCAGGTAAGAAATCCAAATAGGTCAAGGGTTTCTCGCCCTTTGTTAAGGGCGCGGACGCCGGTCCAACGTCCTCGCCAGAGGCCGGCGAAGAAGGCCAGCGGACGATCGTCGGACAGGGCGAACCAGATGTCGCCGCCCGCAGCCCTGTTGAACTCGCTGAAGCTGGTGAAGGGGACCAGACATCTCTGCGCCGCCGCCTGGTAGGGGCGCCAGTGGAGGTTTTCAGGATGGCGGATATTGGTCAGCCCCCTGTCCGGCTCGTCCTTCAGCAAGAGGTGCAGATCCGCCCGCTCGCCGCGGCTCCTCATCCTGTCCGCGCGCCGTCCTGCCGCCTCGAGGATCGTCCGGGACGGCGACGGCAGGCCCCACCGCGCCATCGCCAGCTCTCGAACCCCGTCTTCTCCGGTCCTGATGACGGGGGCCGACTGGTCCGGAAAGATCCCAGGCTGAGCCGCGAGATTGCCGGTCAGATCGCGCATGGCGTTCGCGGCTTGGCGAATCGCCGCCTGGCTCGTGGTCAGGGCGTACCGGTTGCACATCGGGCCAGCCTCTCATGCCGCCCTTCCGATGTGGAGTCGCGATGGAAACCCCACCGGAGCGAGCGCGCACCAAGCCAGTAGGCCGTGCGGAACCTGGCCAGACCATGAGGGATAGAGCGGTCCGACGCTCCGTCCTCGACGTTTGGCATGCGTCGCACGCCACGGGTGCAACGCCTGCCGCACGAAGGATGGAGCGCATCACTGCTCCTCTGCTGCAATGGGTCGTGCGGCGAAGGGTTCCATCCCGGGTCCGCCGTGAGAGATGCATAGCTTCGAAGCAATGGCTCCAAAGCCAGTTGACCTCACGCCGCCCGCTCCATGCTTCTAGGGAACAGATGCTGACCGACGGGGCTTGGTTTCCCGCTTCCACCGCAAGGAAAGACCGCCATGGACCCCGCCGAAAAACCGCCCATCCTGCGACGGCCGAACCGGCTTCCGCGGCTTTTGGGCCTGATCGGACTGTTGCTGGCCGTGATCTGCCTCGGCGCAGCTCTGACGGGGTTTTCCCGAAACCAGGAAAAGCGACCGGATCCCACGATGACGGGCGTCGAAGCGCCGCTGGAACGCGCCGCCCAAGGCCGACGAACGCCTGCCGCGAAAGTCGGCAATCCAGTGTCGGACCCTTGGAACGCCGAGGCCTGTCCTCTCGTTACCTCCTCCCGCCCAACCGAAGGGAGACAGGCCCGCCCCATGTTCGACGACCCTGCCGCCGAAGAAGAGTTTCTGGCCGCCATGGCCAACCGCGGCTTCTATGTCTTCATGTCTCCGCCCGCGGAAGCAGCCTCCACGCCAGCGGCTAGGGCGCGCGCCCTTACGGCCGCTGCTCTGGAACCCGCGTCAGGCGACTCTGAATCGGTCTTGCTCCTCGACGCTCGTCTGGCTGCGTGAGCCCCTCCCCGGCGCCCGCCTCTACGCGACCGCGCGAGGCTCGCCCGACGACAAGCAGATCAATCCGGACGGAAGCGCTTGAGCCGATGCCAGGTCTACAGACCGTCCAGCGGTCGTAAATCGGCCTTCGAGCTTCACCGAAAGTCGCAAAAACCAACCTATGTAAAGAACTGAGCGCCGAAGCCATGCTGTTGGTCTAAGGCCATGAAGAATCAGTCGGAAACAGGTCTTGGAGAACGGCTCACCTCCCCGTTGGAGCGGATGTTGGCCAGTTTCGCCCCAGTCGCCCCCGACGATACGACGATGATCCGTCGCAGCTTCACCGCCGCTCCCCAGCAATTGCCGGCCGGAGCCGCCCTCCCCCTCGATCCCGAGCGCAATCAGGCGCGCCTCGTGGTGAAGGGCTGGATTGCGCGGGGCGCCATGCTCACGGATGGTCGACGCCAGATCGTCGGTCTCAGCCTCCCCGGGGATGTGATCGTCGCTTCCGGGTCGGTCGACGCCGACCTGCAGGTTTGGGCGCTCACCGAGATCGTCACGGTCGACGCCACCGCCTTCTGGATCGCGCTTTCCGAACCTGGGCCCGCGGCGTCCCCGCTTCGCGAGGCCTGGCGACGCTTCCGGACCGCCGAACGCCTGCGGATGGCGCGCCAGGTCATCCGCCTCGGTCGGCTGAACGCCTATGAACGCACCGCCCACCTCCTGCTGGAGCTCTATGAACGGCAGGTACGCTTGGGAACGGCCGGCGGCGGCGTGCTGCACCTGCCGCTGACGCAGGACGTCCTCGCCGATATCCTGGGCCTGAGCGCCGTCCATATGAATCGCACGCTGCAACAGCTTCGCCGCGACGTCCTGGTTGATTACCGGGCCGGGCGCACGGTCTTGCAGGACCTGAAAGGCCTGACCCAGGCCGCCAGCCTAAGCGCGGTCTGCGGCCCCCTGCTGCCCGCGGCTTCCTGACAGGCTGGAGGCGCAATCGGACCGACCCAGGTCGAGCCCATACAGGGACGCTTCCCTGATCCGCACAGCGGGCCGGTTCGGACGCGGCCCATCACGTCGTGGGGCCGAGATCTAAACAGGGGCTTTCGACAGCCGCAGATAGGTGGGATCGAATTCCGCCTGTTTCGCCAGGGCGTCCCAGTCGCGCAATTCGATAACCCGCCCGGTCCAGACCACAATCCCCGAGGCGCGAAGCTGGGCGATCGATCGGTTGACGTGGACGTCCGACAGGCCGAGCACGTCGGCCAGGACCGCCTGGCTCAGCGGCAGCTCCATCCTCCAGTCCCCCGCCCGATGCACCGTCACAAGTCGCAGATAGAGTTCGCAAAGAAGGTGGGCTAGGCGCGCCAGGGCCGTTCGGCGTCCCAGACCCGCGATCCATTGGCGGTGCACCGCCGCGTCGATCAGGGTGTCCATCCATAGGAGTCGGGTCAGATGGGGTTCTGTTTCCGTCAGGCGACGCAACCCATCGTGGGGCGCGCGGCTGATGGCGCAGTCCGTGAGCGCCACCACCCCGTGGTCCATCGGATTCATCATCAAGCTGTGGAGGTCGACGAAGTCGCCCGGGACATTCAGTTCCGTGATCTGTCGGGCGCCGTTGAGAAGGACGACATAGCGCGCGGCGAAGCCGTCGAGCACCAGGCTGCTGTAGGCGGGCGAGGAGTATTGCTCGGCGATGTCCACGCCCGCGCGGACCACGACCGGCGGTTGCAGGACATCGCCGAGGGCCTGTCGTTCCCGCGCGTCGAGGTCGTCGCGACGGGACAGCTTTTCGATCAGGGGGTTGATCAGGACGATCTCCTCGCCGTCAGTCGTTCAACCTCTGTCATAATCCCCCGACAGCGGGCCCGTTCCGCCATGAAGGCCAGGCATCAGCGCCTGGCCCTGCGCGACGCCTCCATCTGCCTTCCTTAACCCATGTAAGTGCGGCGACTTCCGACTGCTCCAGTCTTTGCCTGGGAGTATCAGATGACAGCAGTGATCAGCCTCGTCGACACCACGGAAAACGGCCGGCGCCCGGGCTTGGACCTTGGCGACCACCCCGTGTTCCAGGCGCTTCCGCCCCAGGTGCAATCCCGGGCCCAGTCCCAAGGCGTCCTCATGCCCATCGCGGCGGGCCAGACGCTGGCGGAAGACGGCCATTTGACCTTCGTGCTTTCCGGCGTCCTGGGTCTCTTTCCAAACGGAGGGCGGATCTGCGTCGCCGCGGTGGTGGCCGGCTCGGTCCACGGATGGGACCAGGCCCTCCACCCCGAATGCAACCGTCCCGAGGCGCGGGCCCTGACGGACACGCTGGCGTGCAGGACGCCCGCCGCCAGCGTGATCGACGGCCTCGGCCGCGACTGGCTCAACCGGCTTGTAGCCTTGCAATCCTCCCTTCGACTCATGGCCCTGGCCGAGGAAGCGGCCTGCAACGGGTCCCATTGCGTGCAGGAACGTCTGGCGAAGTGGCTGGTCCGCCTGCACTGCGGGGCTAACGGCGCGCCCCTGGGGCTCACCCAGGCGGACTTCGGAGCCATGCTCGGCGTGCAGAGAACGAGCATCAACGCCGCAGCCGGGCGTTTACAGGAGAAGGGGCTGGTCAAGTTCGGGCGCGGCAAGGTCCAGATCCTCGACCTCCCTGGCCTTCGTAGCGCTTCCTGCGGCTGCGGCGGGGGGACGCCCCTCCCTTCCACCCGCCCTTCCCCAACCGCCATGCGACCCGCTGAGCCCTCAAGCTGGGCGCCGCCTGTCGAGCCCACCGCCGCCTGAAAACGAAACTCGCCGCGACCGCGGATACGAAAAGGCGCCGCTCCTCGGGGAGCGACGCCTCAGTCCGGTTTTCGATCAGGCCGCTTAACGGTAGCGTGCGCGCTCTGCCTCGATCTGCTCGCGGGAATAGGGCTCGCCGCGCGGGTCGAATTCCGTCCATCCGGCCTGACGGTAGGCGCCGCCTCGCGTCACCGCGTCCAGTCCTTGGCGGTTGTTCAGAATCGTCTCGACCCTGGCGCGCTCGGCGTCGGACGTCTTCACGCTCACCAAGGTCCCGCCGCGACGAACGCCTTCGGCGTAGACGTGCGCATCGTCATCGCCATGCCCGGCTTCCTTCAGGGCGCCGAGAAGCCCGCCGGTCGCGCCGCCTGCGGCCGCGCCGACGGCCGCGCCGACCGCGGTCGACGCTAGCCAACCGGCCGCCACCACGGGGCCCAGGCCCGGGATGGCCAACATGCCGAGGCCCGCCAGCACCCCGGCGCCCGCTCCCAGCGCGCCGCCGGCGGCCGCCCCCTTGCCGGCGCCTTCGCCCACGTCGTTGACGCCGTCGCCGTTCCGGTCGCCCAGGGGGCCGGAGGCGTGGCCGTCATGGCGATGCCCGGCATGCCAGTCGTCGGCGTTGTTCGAGATGATGCTGATGTCCGAGGCAGCCACGCCCGTGGCTTCGAGCTCCGAAACCGCCGCCAGGGCTTCGGTGTGCCGGTCAAACAATCGGGTTACGGTCGTCATGGAAAATATCCTTTAAAACAAAAACCTGGGAGGGACTCTTATTAGCGGGCGGGCGCCGCGGCGCTCACGACGCCCTTGTAGTCGATCGAGACCACGGCCTCGGCGCCGTCCTTGGTCGCCGAGGCGCTCCAGACGCCCTGTGCGTCCTGGCTCAGGGGGCCGGAGACGACGTAACCCTGCTTTTCAATCGCGGAACGAGCCTGGGCTTCGGTGAAGGAGTTGGCGCCAGGCGTCAGGGTTTCACCGCCGCCCGTGTCGACAGCAGGGTTCCGCGGCGCTTCGGACCCTGAGACGGCGGGCCCTTCCACCTGACCACGATCAGAAGCGTTGTCGCTGCATGCGGTCAGCAGGAAGGCTGTCGAAGCCAGGGCGGGGATGAGGAGTTTCATATCTCGGGGCCTTTCATTTGCCCCGGAACAAGTCTCTCGCCGCCTGAAGGGTTGCCCGCATTTCGCAGGCAGTTTGAATGGAACCCGCCAGGGGGTTCAGGTCCTCGTGCGGGCGACCACCTCGCAACGACGGCGGTTGATCGGCGTCAGGCTCCAACCTTGCGACCGCCTGGGCGCGGCCTCGCCCAGTGTCCGGAACCCGACACAAGGGAGCGCCCCGGCCGGCTTGGCGTTAGATTCTTGCAGACTCCCCGGGGAAGGGAGATCGGCAGACGGCCGGTTTCGCGAGAGCCCCCCTTTTGGCGCAACCGGCCGTCTACTTTTCCATGCGGCCCTGAAGGTCGCAGGCCCCGCCTTGCGCCCCTCTGACGCGCCCATCCCCCATGCGCAAGATCACTTCTTTACGTCAATACAAGGCCCAGCGGACATATCTTTGCGCAACGCTCAAGGACGACGGCCAAGCTGCATACGGCCCGGGCGTGGAACCGGAGACCGGCCGCTGAATCCCGAAGCCATCCTCTATGCGCTCGAACGCTCTGCGCCCGAGGGCGGCTTGCGCCGGCGACAAGCCGCGTCAGCAACCTCGTCCGAACGCTCTTCTGACGCATTGGCTTCCCGCCTCCCTTCGGCCTAGCATGAAGGCGCAAGGAGAGATCATGCCTCAGCCCGTCCGAACCGTGTCCACTGGAAACCTTGGTCTGGACACGATCTTGAAGGGGGGTCTGCCGGCGTCCCGACTCTACTTGCTTGAAGGCGCCCCCGGATCCGGCAAGACGACCTTGTGCCTGCAGTTCTTGCTGGACGGCGTCGCCAAGGGCGAACGGGTCCTCTACGTCACCCTCTCCGAGACGGCTGAGGAACTTGAGGCGGTCGCGGACTCTCACGGCTGGTCGCTCGACGGCGTGAGCCTGTTCGAACTGTCTTCAGCCGCCTCGGTCCTGGGCGAAGGCAGCGAGCAGTCGGTGCTGCATCCCTGGGAACTGGAGCTTGGAAACACGATCAGGCTTATCCAGTCGGAGGTCGAGCGCATCAATCCGACGCGGGTGGTCTTTGACAGCCTGTCCGAAATGCGCCTTCTCGCCCAAGACGCCTTGCGCTATCGCCGCCAGGTCCTGCTGCTCAAGCAGTTCTTCGCAGGCCGAAACGCCACCGTGGTCCTTGTTGATGATCTGACAGGCGAGAACGGCCAGCGCGACGCTCATCTGCACAGCCTCTGCCACGGCGTCATTACGCTGGAGCGCGTCACCCTTGATTTCGGCGCCGCCCGTCGGCGCCTGGAGATCCAGAAGCTGCGGGGCGTGAACTTCGTCGGCGGCTTCCATGACATGAATATTCGCACCGGAGGGCTGGAGGTCTATCCGAGGCTGATCGCCTCCGACCATCATGAGCCGTTCGTGGGAGAGCCGACGCCGAGCGGCGTGCCCGAGATCGACGCCCTTCTCGCCGGCGGCCCGCTTCGCGGCACCTGCACCCTGCTGACGGGGCCCGCCGGGGCGGGCAAGACCACCCTGGCGCTTCAGTACGTCACCGCCGCCTGCGCCCGAGGCGAACGCGCGGCCATCTTCGAATTCGATGAACGCATCGGCACCATGCTGGCCCGTTCCAAGGCGATGGATATCGACCTGACGCCTCACCTTGAGGCGGACCGGGTCTCCGTGCTGCAGATCGACCCGGCGGAGATGCCTCCGGGCGAGTTCGCGTGGCGGATCCGCGACGAGGTTGAAAACAAGGGTGCGCGGGTCATCGTGATCGACAGCCTGAACGGCTACGTCTCCGCCATGCCCCAGGAGAAGCAGCTCGTCCTGCAAATGCACGAACTGCTCTCCTACCTCAACCAGCAAGGCGTCACGACCTTCCTGATCGCGCCGCAACAGGGACTGGTGGGGACCATGGGCACCGGTCAGCTGAGCGTCTCCTACATGGCGGACGCCGTCATCCTGTTCCGGTTCTTCGAAGCCGGCGGCCGCCTGCGCAAGGCCATCTCCATCATCAAGAACAGAGGCGGCGCCCATGAGGATACAATTCGGGAGCTGCGCATTGATTCCGGCGGCGTGCGCGTGGGTGCGCCTCTGTCAGACTTCAAGGGAATCATGACCGGTACGCCTGAATACGTCGGCGCCAGCGCTCCGCTGATGGAAGACCGTTCGATTGGCGCATAGGCGAGCGGCGCTCGGCCGACGTGTCCTGATCTGCGCGCCCTACGGCCGCGACGGTACGAGCCTGGAGCGCCTGCTCGAGCGCGAAGGTTATGAAGCTCAGGCCTTCGCCGCCCTGCCCGCCCTGGCCGCCGCCCTCGACGACCTGAGCGGCGCTATCCTCGTGACCGAGGAGGCCCTGGCGAGCGGGGTCGCCCCCTTGAAGGCGTGGGCGGACGCCCAGGCCTCTTGGTCCGACATGCCGGTGGTCCTGCTGACCCGTCGTCAGATCGAGGCGGGCCGCGCGGTCGCCCAGAACCTGCTTTCCGAGGTCGTCAGCCATCTTACCGTCCTGGAACGTCCGTTGGGCTCGCCCTCTCTGCTGAGCGCCATAGACGGAGCGCTCAAGACCCGGCAGCGCCAGTTCGACACCGGTCAACGCATCGACCAGCTGAGAGCGTCTCAGGCCGCTCTCACGGCGAGCGAACAGGAGTTGAGGACCATAACCGACGCCCTGCCGATTCTTATCGGCTTCATCGACCAGGGCGGCGTTTATCGCTTCGCCAACCAGGCCTACCGCGACTGGGTCGGTCGCGGACCCGAAGAGATGATCGGTCAGAACGTCCACGACTTCATGAGCCGGACCGGCGGGCATATCGATGTCGATCCGCGCAAGCAGGCCATAGCCCGGGCCCTTGCTGGAGAAGACGTCATGCTCCAGCTCCCCTGGCCCAAGCTCGACGGGTCCTATCGCGAGGCGGAGATCCGCTACCTGCCGCGTCGAGGCGAAACCGGCGAGATCGAGGGCTTTCACGTCTTTGTCCATGACGTCACGGACCGGGTCCAAGCTGAGAACGTCCTGCGCGAGGCGGCGGAAACCCTGGAGCAGCGCGTCGCCGAGCGGACGGCGGAACTCGAGCAGGAGATGGCGGAGCGCGCCGAGGTCGAAGCCGTATTGCGCCAGAGCCAGAAGATGGAGGCCATGGGGCAGCTGACCGGCGGCATCGCCCATGACTTCAACAACATGCTGACCGGCGTCCTCGGCTCGCTCGCCATCATCCGGCGGCGCGCGGCCGACGGACGGACGGAAGATCTGGACCGCTTCATCGACGCGGCCGTGGTTTCGGCCGAGCGCGCGGCGGCCCTCACCCAGCGCCTGCTGGCCTTCTCGCGGCGCCAGTCCCTGCACGCCCAACCGACCGACCTGAAGGCTCTGGTCTTGTCGCTGGAGACGCTGTTCGAACAGGCTCTTTCCGAGAACCTGACGCTTGAGTTCGATCTTCCGGACGGCCCTATGGTGGCGGCGATCGATCCCCACCAGCTCGAGAACGCCCTGCTCAACCTCGTCATCAATGCGCGCGATGCGATTGCGGAGGGCGGGATCATCACCGTGGGCGTCAGGACAGCTGACCCACAAGCCCAGAACGCCGAACCTGTCTTCCAAAGCCGCCATATTGTGGTGAGCGTGACCGACACAGGGGTCGGCATGCCGGCCGAGATCGCCGAGAAGGTCTTCGACCCCTTCTTCACGACCAAGCCGATCGGACAGGGGACGGGCCTCGGCCTGTCCATGGTGCACGGCTTCGCCAATCAGAGCGGCGGGGCCGTCAGGATCAGGACCGAGCCTGGCCAAGGGACGACGTTCTCGCTTCACCTGCCCATGGCCGACGCGGCCCTGCGTCCCATCAAGGCGCTTGTGGCGGCTGATCTGGCCGCAGGCGGAGGCCGGCGGGTCCTCTTCGTGGAAGACGATCCCAGCGTCCGGCTGCTGGTCGGAGAGGTCCTGAATGAGCTGGGCTTTGAGGCCATCGAGGCGGAGGGCCCGGACTTCGCCATCCAGGTGCTGCAGTCCGGGGTGGCGCTGGACCTGCTGATCACCGATGTCGGACTGCCCGGCATGAACGGCCGTCAACTGGCCGAGCTCGCCCGCGAGAGCCGTCCCGACCTGCCGATCCTGTTCGTCACCGGATATGCTGAAAACGCCGTCATCCGCGCCGATTTTCTCGCGTCCAACATGGCGATGATCACCAAGCCCTTCTCGATCGAAACCCTGTCTCGCCGCATCAAGGCCGTTCTGGAGCCCGCAGCCCCGGATAAGGCAGG
Organism: Brevundimonas sp. UBA4553; assembly: GCF_002387245.1. GTDB lineage: Bacteria > Pseudomonadota > Alphaproteobacteria > Caulobacterales > Caulobacteraceae > Brevundimonas. Next base: position 361,842 of record NZ_DGLD01000019.1, on the reverse strand, counting down.
TCAAGCGCCGGTCTGATCGCCGCCCGGAGGTGCGTCCTTCATGGCATCGCGCCGAGGGCGCCGAAAAGGAATCCACGAAGATCGGCGGACCGGCCATCGCAGACATGGCGAGCCTCCGGGCGATCGTTCTCGATCCCTTGAGGCGCCTGGATACAGAACCGCGCCGCACCGCCCTCTCAACAAGAAGTGGCGGCCCCAGAGAGGCCGCCACTGTCTGGATGCGAGGGTTAGCGCCCCCAAGGACCTATAGGGCCGATCGGGTGCGCAACCGATCAGCCGCCAGTCCCGAAGCCGTCCTTGCCTCCGGCTCCGGCCGCCCCGTCGCCGCCAGACGCGGGGGCCGGATCATCCTTGCCAGGTTGGCGCTGGGCCTGATCCCGAAGGTTCTCCCGCTGCTGCGGGTTCTCATCGGGCTGCGGCGTATTGGTCTCCAGATCTTCTTCGCGGGCAGGCTCGGGCTGGACGTCGGTCATGTCGTTCTCCTGTGAGGTTACAGGGAGCCAAGCCACGGGGAACAAGGCCGTTCCTGCCGCCGCGCTACACGATAATGTTGGACGAGCACCGGGAACGCATCAGCCAGCGAGGTCGGCTCCCGCCCGCATCGGCTCAGGACTTGCTTCGATCCGGATACATGTCCAGTCCAGTACCGAAATGACCCGCTTCCCGACCGTCTCTGACCTTCGCCAGCTGCAACGCAATGCGGAAAACATGGCCCGCCTGACTCCTTTCGAGGCGGACAGCGAGCGGTTCATGCGGCTCGCCGAGCGGTACAGGCGCGAGGCGGACGCGCTGGACCGCAAAGACCCGCCCGCTGGCGAGGGAGGCCGCTAGACGGCGGCAGCTTGACCGCTGATGCGTTTCGTGGCGAAGCCGTTCGCGACATTCGTAACGCGCCGTTCGATGAGAGATCACCCCGTGAAGCAGCTGACATTGATCATCTCGATGGCCCTGAGCGTCGCGGCCTGCGCATCGACGCCCCTCTCCACGACCGCCCCCAAGCCGGAGGCCCGTTCCTATCGTGTGAGCCAGAACGCCTCAGCGGACGTCGACGCCGCCCTAGAACGCGCGGGACGGTCGGGGAAGCGGGTTCTGCTGGTGATGGGGGCCAACTGGTGCAGCGACAGCCGCGCCCTGGCCGGATGGCTGGCGACCGATCGCTTCGCCGACTTGATCGCTCGCGAATACGAGCTGGTGTTCGTCAACATCGGAATGCCCAGGAGCGGCGACGGCCACAACCTGGAGATCGCCCGGCGCTTCGGACCGCCCAACCTGCCGGGCCTTCCCAATGTCCTGGTTCTCACCTCTGACGGGGTCCTAGTGAACCCCACGACCGCCACGCTTTGGCGCGAGGCCGAAAGTCGGACGGGGGACGCCATCTATGATGAGCTGGAGCGCCTGGCCGATCTCCCGGCCTGAAGCGACGCCTTCGGCAGACCGTCAGGTCCGCCGATTAACGCTCCTGCCGGCCTGAGCCGAAGTTGGCAGGCTCAGCGGACCGGAACATAGCGGCAGGTGAAATCCGGATCTCCGCTCAGGGGGCTGGGCGTCAGGTGGATGTAGAGCCGTTGGGCCAGAACCGCCGCGTCCAGGGCGAACGCCTGGTCGGCCTCGTACATTTCATCTCGGTGAGCGTCTCGCCACCCCTTGGCCCGCTTGATCGCGCGGGCCTTGGCGCCCGCCAGGGTGTCGGCCACCACGAAGACGTTGCGGTGCTGCTCGCCGAAAGCCAGGCCGTCATAGCCGCCCAGATTGACGTAGTAGAGCCGTTCCGGACCTTCGAACGGCTCCGGCCTCAACGACACCTCATAACCGTCCGCCCGCGCGATCTCGCACCAGCAATCGATATGCAGACTTCCCGGCCTGCCCCACCACTGCGCCAGCAGGATCGCGTGGGTGGCTTGCAGGGATGCGGCCGCGACGAAGCGGATGTCGTGGACTTCGATATTGGCGGCGGGATGCTCCCCGCCGATGTAGATCGCGAACAGCTTCATGCTCTCGAATCTAGGCCACGGCCGGCAGCGTGTCGATCGACGCCTGGCCGTCCCCCAGGATCGAGGCCAGTCGACGCCCGACGATTTCACCCATGGCGTGCGAACTGGTGAGGCCCTGGGCGAAGGGGTGGCGGCCCATGATGAAGGGCGGACTCAGGCAGAACAGCCGATCCGTCGGCAGACCGTCGGCTACAAGGTTGAAACGGTCGTCGATCTCGACGCCCCGGGCGCCGTCAGTGTCCTCGTCCGAGGAGGCGTCCCGGACGACCCCCTGCTCGATCAGCGACAGGAAGGGAACTGGATGTGCGCCGAGCACCTTCCGGCCTGTAGCCTCGATAAAGACCGGGAAACGTCGAACCGCCCGTCCCCGGATCAGACGCGCGCCGCCTCCCGGCGGCCGGCTGGCGATCCCATAGTCGTCGCCGAGAGCCAGAACCTCCAGTTTCCCAGCCCTATGTAGCGCAAGCATGCGCTCGACGGATTCATGCGGAACCCCGCCATAGGCGTCGACGAAGACCGGCTTGAGGGAGCGGCAGAAGCGGGAGAACTGGACGCTGTCCAGGTGCGGAGCCACCGCAAGGCCGGTGTGGAATCTTCGCGCTCGCGATGTTGGACAGTATGGCCGGATCATTCCTGCTGGGGCGACAGGGGCCGCCGACGCCGGCCTCCGCATGAGCCTCGAGCACGGTGATTCCCACGTCGCGCGGGGGCTCGGCCAACAGAAACTCGAGCGTGTAAAGGGGGTCGGACCCGCGCCGACGAAAGCGATTGATATGGTCGTCTGCACACGCGCCTTCGCCGCCCCGGCTACTGTGTCGGCTTGGGAACTCGTCACCCCCGACTCCTTGCAATCGCCGCAAAGCCCGGCGCGGGAATACCTGATGGCCCACGCGGTCGAGACCCTGGTTGGCGGCCGGTTTCAGTGAATGGCTGACATCCGCACTGCGTCCGCGAGTTCAGAGGAAGCGCTCGCGACCCGTGATCGCCTTGAGCAGAAGGTCGAAACCGACGAAGAGATACCCCAGAAGATGCATGCCGTTCCAACGGCCCGCCCCCCCGGAGCGATCCCCGACTGCGTCGGACGGCCGCGTCCGCCATCCTCACCCAGGCCCGGGTGAGGATGGAAGCTTGCGAGGCGAAGTCGTCAGCCATGTTTCACCTGGCGAGGCCAATCATCGCCTCGCCAGCAAAAGGCCGACGGACACGAACGCCAGCAGGATCAGGACGCCCGCGACAACGGCCAGGCCCGCCTGGCCCTGCTGCCGCAATGATCGGCCGTCCGCTTCCTGGTTAGGAAAGAAGACTGGCTCCAGCAGGCCGGATGACGCCCTGTCTGATGAGCGCCTTCACCGTGGATTTCGGAGATGCTGTCGGCAGAGACACGGCCGTATCAGCGCTAAAGCCGCCGCCATTTCGAGATGTTCGACGACCCGCTTTCGCATCACGGCCGCCATGACAGCGACCTGGGCGCCGACGCCTGCGGCTACGTTCATCAGCCCCCGGACCCTCCCATACTGGAGCTCAGTCCACATGAGGACCGCTCCCTTACAGACCACGCCCGTACGTCTGCAGGCGTCGGGGAACCGCAGTCACTCGCCTGCTACGCCCCTCAACCCACCTCCTCGCAAGAATTGTGAGGAGGGAACTTAACGGTCCGGCGTAACTTCGACGTCGATGGTCTGGTGCTCTCTCCCAGCCGGACATAGAGCTGCGTTGGCCCCGCGACTGTCAGCGTTCAGCCGCCATGGGCGGACATAGCGAAGCCAGCCCATACCATTAGCGCCAGCGCCGCCAAAAGCGCGGCCGCCCCCAGGCCAATGACCACCTTGAGAGAAATGGCCTTCATCCGCGTCCCCTTCCTATAAAGACGCATTGGTCCCTAAACGGCGTAGCGCGGCTATGTGACCCAAGGCCGCGCCGGCGTGGCGCATATTCCCCGACCTCTTTGGTCAAGCCGGGACCAACCCGCCCTCATCAGATCAATGCGCTCACCGCCCTGTGCGTGAAAGCAGCCGCACCTGCCTGACCCTCGAAAGCGTATCGGTCTCCCCCACCTAGAACCAGCAGTCACCGACCCTCTGATGGGTAGGAGCCGCAGCATCCGGGGTGGCCGCCAAGCCGTGTCCTCAGCGAACAATCTTTGCATGTCCACGCAGAGGTGGACGGCGTGGGCGGCAATGCGCCGAAGCGAAGGCCTGTCGTCATGATAGGTCTGTACCGAACTTGGGCCGCCCCCCGTCGGAACACCCGTTTCAGAGCGGGCCCATTCCCGCCCTGGCTAGGGCCTTGGTGCGCTTCCAGACCTAGGCGGCAGGTTCATGTCGAGCGGGGCCGGAAGGGCCCATCGTCGCTCGGGCGAGCGCCGCGCGTTCCGCGTTGGCCGCAAGGCATCGATTGCGCAGCTGAGCCCAGGTCGCACGTCCCTCCAGCGTGAAAACGTCTGATTGGGTATAGCCCTCGGCGACCATGGCGGTACGCACCGCGCTTGGAATTCGGAACTGTCCCGAGTCCGCGAGCTCGAACGCGCGTACGATAGCCGGGGTCCTTAACAGCATGACTCCACCTCTAAGGCGCCCGGCCACGACAGCCGAGCCCTTCCCTACTCCGACAACCACAAGGCTTGCGACGCCGCGCCACGAAGGGCGCCCGTCGCCGGACAAGCCCCCCGCCACCGCATTGGCGATCGCCCGCGGTGAATGCCCGTTGGCCGCTGCGGTTCCGCGGCGTCCGTTTGCGGACCCTCCGAACCGGCCGCGATCGGTCGCCGTCGCGCCTGGCGCCGGGGCACGGCCCAGACGTCAGGGTTCCGACCAGCCCAGCACCCGCAATGTCGGCTCGGGCCTCTCTTCCCCGGAGAACACCAGACTGGCCCGCGTCTCCCCGCGGCCAGGGACATAGTCTAGCGAGGTCGACGCGCGCTGATCCCCGACCTGCCCTTCGATGTCCACGGCGGCGGCCGTCAGGTCGCCCCGGTTGGAGACCAGGACATCAACCACCCATCCCTGGGTCGAGCGACGGACGGTCTCGCTCGTGATGTGCAGCGTGGCCGGTGCGGGCGAAGAAAAGGCGGACAGAGCCAGAACGCCCGCCGCTGCGAGGGTCACGACAAGCCCGGCCAGGGCGCAGGCCCATTGAAGCCGCGTCACGCCCTTTCCTCGCTTCTGATCTCGTTTGGGGGCCATGGCTATACCAGGAGCCGCGCGGCGGCGGCGCCGATTGCAGCCGGAAACGCCAGGACCACGACGTTGGCGACCAAGGCCTGGAGACCATGCCCGTCCGTCCCGCTAAACACCCACAACATGGCGAGACTCGCCAGCAGGCAGAGCCCGTAGCCCGGCAAGGTGAAGTCCAGAAAGGCCCTCAGCGGGGTTTCAGCCTTCTCCTGGCCAGCGAAGCCTGCTTCGAAGACGATCAGGTGCAGCAGGATGATAGACAGCACCAAAACGCCCAATGCGCCGAGCGGCGTGGCGAGATAGGCGATAAGCCGCATTTCTTCCGTCGGCGCGAGATTCATGGCGAAGTAGAGCGCGCCCGCCAGCATGAGGAAGAGCTCGCCCGGGTAGGAAGCCTGATCCTCGCCGTCCTCGTCGGACGCGTCTGACAACTGGCGCCGCGCCGCCAGGGCGCCCAGGGCGGCCGGCGCCGCCTGCAAGGTCACCTGTCCCACGGCGGACGACGCCGAACTATAGTCCAGCACGTTGAAGATCGACATGAGGGCCGCCGCCGTCACATAGCCCACCGCCAGGGCCACCAAGGTGTCGAGCAGATTATTGACGAGGCCGCGCCGAGCGGAAAAGCCCGCGTAGTGCGCCAATCCGAAGAGGAGCGGCAGCGCCGCCAACAGATAGACCAGGCGCCGGTGCGGTTCTGCGGCGAAGCCTAGCGCCCACATCTCCATGGTCATGAGCAGGGGCAGGCTGAACAGCAAGGCGCCGCCGAAGGCGCGCCCCAGATCGCGGATATAGGCCCTGTCTCCCGCGCGATCGGCGGTCTGCGTCACATTCATGCGCCTTCAACGCCAAGCTCCGATTTCGGCTCCCGCCCCCATAGCCGGCGCCGTCGCAGGTCCCGGACGCCCCGTTGGGAACCTTCCCCCGCCTCAACCCCTCCCCCTCGTGAAGCCATGATGGAGAGACGGATGGGAGACGCAAAGCAATCCAAGGGCCGCGAGCGGAACGCGGCCAGCCCCGGCGGCAAGCCGGACCCCGCCACCTCCGACGAGGCTGTGCGCCGGGTCGGTCAAGAGTCCCAACGTCGAGCAGGCCCCGACGGACCCGATGCCCGCGAGATCGGTGACACCTTCAAGACGCCGCCGACGGGAGCGACCCCGAAGTCGACCGGAAGCGCTTAACCGGATCGAGGCTGCGAAAGGGTTCCCTCATCCCGCGCCAGGCCCTCGCCCCAACAATGGGAACAGCCGGCTTGCCTATCGGTTCGATCAATGTGGATCAACTACAGGAGACGCTGCGATGAACCGAGACAAGGACGCCGACCGCTGGGGCGGCCCCGGATCAAGCCATCAAAATCGAGACGCCCCGCGCCCGGACCCCGTGGTGAAGGATCCCGACGCGCCTGATCACCTTTCGCCTCGTAGCCAGATCTCCGGAGGTGGCGGTGAGGGAGACGTGCACAAAGGGCATTCGCCCGAGGCCCGCTCGACGCAGCAGGGGTCCAGCGAGGAGAAGCGGCATGAACGCGACAATCGAGACTAGGAGGGCGTCGCGTCTTTCTGGCGACCAGGCCCGTTGGGCTCGTCGCCTGGGGCCGGACTAGCCAGTCCTCATCTGTAGCGTGACCGCGTCGAGCCCTGGGGCTCCGCCATCAAGGCCCGTCTCTCGACGGGCCTTGTCTATGGTAAGGAACGGTCCCCTCTCCACAATGGCGTCAGGGCTTGAGAACGACCTTGGTCCACTCATTCGGATTGTCGTGGAAGTTCTTGTAGGCGGTCGCCGCTTCTTCCAACGGCAGGCGATGGCTGATCAGGTCGGTCGTATCGATCTGTCCGTCCATGACCAGCTCCAGCAACTTGGGCAGGTATTTCTGCACATGGGTCTGGCCGGTCTTCAGGGTCAGACCCTTCTGCATGAAGGCGCCGATCGGAAGCTTGTCGCCGATCCCGCCATAGACCCCCGGCATGGAGATGCGCCCGCCCTTGCGGCAGGCCATGATCGCCTCTCGCAGGACATGCTGGCGATCAGTGCCGAGCTTCGTCTCCTGCTTGACCGCATCGATGATGTTATCCGGCGCGAAGCCATGCGCCTCCATGCCCACGGCGTCGATGCAGGCGTCGGGGCCGATGCCCGCCGTCATCTCCTTCAGGGCCTCCAGGATCTTGACCTCATGATAGTTGAGCACCTCGGCGCCGTTCTGCTTGGCCAGGGCGAGACGGCGGGGATGATGGTCGATGGCGATCACCCGCCCTGCCCCCATGTGGATCGCGCTCTTGATGGTGAACAGCCCCACCGGCCCGCAACCCCAGACCACCACGGTGTCGCCTGGCTCGATCCCGGCGTTTTCCGCCGCCATCCAGCCCGTAGGGAAGATATCGGACAGGAAGAGCACCCGCTCGTCCTCGACGCCTTCGGGGACTGGGATGGGACCAAAATCCGAATAGGGAATGCGCGCATATTCGGCCTGGCCGCCCGCGTATCCGCCCGTCAGGTGCGAATAGCCGAACAGTCCGGCCGCGGGGTAGCCGTAGGCGACCTCGGAGGCGTCGGACTTGTCCGCGGGATTGGAGTTGTCACAGGCCGAGTACTGCTCCTTGCCGCAGAAGAAGCACTGGCCGCAGGCGATGACGAAGGGGACCACCACCTTCTGTCCGACCTTGAGGCTGGTGTTGCCGCGCCCCACCTCGACCACCTCTCCCATGAATTCGTGGCCGAGGATGTCGCCGCGGTGCATGCCGGGAATGACGCTGTCGTAAAGGTGGAGGTCGGACCCGCAGATGGCGGTGGCCGTGATCTTGATGATGGCGTCGCGGGGATTGACGATCTCGGGATCAGGGACGGTGTCCACTCGAACATCGTGTTTGCCGTGCCAGGTCAGTGCGCGCATGATTTGTCCTTGAGATGATCAGCCGCGGGGCGCGGCGGCGGGAGCCTGGGAGGTCGAGACCTCGCCCGTCTCCATCAGTTGCTTGAAACGGCGAAGCTCTCGCCTGGCCTGGATGCGCGGTTCGCGCTGCATCACCTTGGCCACCAGCTTGCCCACGGCGCCGGCCGGCGGATCATAGCTGATCATGACGCGGACTTCGGTTCCGCGACCGAAGGCGTTGTCGCGAAACTCGACCCAACCCTCATGATCGACATCGGCCGCCTCGGTCGAACGCCAGGCGATCTTCTCGCCCGGCCGATCCTCCACGATCTCGGTTTCAAGCTCGACGTCGAAACCCCCTGGCCCGGCGATCGTCCAGTCCCGGCCGTCGGCGCTGACCGACCGGACGTTGGGCATGAAGAGGGGCAGGTTCCGAAACTCACGCCAGAAGGCGTACAGGTCGAAACGCGGTCGATTGATCATGACCGCCTGTATGCTCGAGGCTCCATGATCGCCCTCGTGAGCGTCGTCATCCAGAAATCCGGTGGTCGCCATCTCGGCGTCGGTGCTTGTCGGCTCGGCCTGCATTGGTTTTCTCCGGGTTATGGGGAGGCGCCCTCGCCTCCCGATCAAAGTTTCTCGCGCGCCTCCGAGAGATCACCGATAAGACGCGTCCTGGCCTTCTCAAACCTCGCCTTCTCATCGGCGGCCCGCGCGTCCAGCCTGGCCGTCTCCTGGCGCAAGCCTTCGGCGCTCTCGGCGTATGAGGTCTCGAGCGCCTGCAAACGGCCGGCGAGCTCTTCCACCCGGCGCTTCTGGGCGGCCGTCGGCCTCTTGCGCGCCCGCACCCGCTCTCGCCGGGGTCCGACCTCGCCGACGTCGACCGCCAGTCCCCGTTCGATCACCTCGCCAGGTCTGGCGCGCGCGGCTTCCGCATCCTCAGCCTCGGGGACTTCCCTGGCCAGGCCGGAGGCGAAGATGTCCTGCTGGACGCCCCAGGCCGCCAGAGCCTTGGGTCGGGACGAAGCCGCCACCGTGAAGCGGTGGAAGCCGTCCGACCATTCAAAGACCTTCAGCCTGGGGGCCATGTCGATCAGGCGGAGATCGCGGCCTGGATCTCCTGCGCCTTCTGCAGGTGAGCCTCGATCTTCGGCAGGACGGTCCGTGCGTGGGCCGCCAGGGCCGGCGCCTCGGCGTTGTCAGCGAAGCCGCGATGCAGGGTCACGGCCTCCTGGTGGGCCGCGACCTGCTGGTCGATATAGACCTTGTCGAAGTCCGCCACGCCCGCCGATCTCAGATTGTCCAGCAGGCCCTTGCGACGCTGGTCCAGTTCGGCGGGCGGCGCGACGTCCGGAGCCGCAGAGGCGGCAGCCGTCTTGAGGGCGGCGGCGGCGGCGGTGTGATCGGTTTTGATCATCTGGGCCAGGGCCTTGACGTCGGCCCGCTTGGCGCGCTCCAGGGCGATGTCGGCGGCTTGGATTTCATACATGTCGCCCATGGCGGCGCCCGGCACATAGGCGCTGACCATATTGCTTCCCATGGTGGCGGCCGAGGTCTGACCGACCGGCGCTGAAACGGCGTCCTGGGCCTTGTCGACGGCCTCGTTACCGCCTTGCGGACTGCAGGCGGATAAAACGGAGGCGGCGGCTGCGGCGGCGATGATCGAGGCGTGACGCATAGTCAGGGCTCCTGAGAGGTTAGACTAGCCAAGCGCCCCGGGCGTCATCCGGTTGCCATGGGCCGCGCGGGATGCCGCGGGACGGCGGTTAAAGCCGCTGTCGCTCGACAGCGCCCCATTGTCGGGAATCCGACACAAGGGCGGCGCCCCGCCCTACAAGCCCATCCGGCGGCGATCCCGACCGCCGATCAAGACCACGCCGGCCGCCGAGACGCAGCCCCGCGCCCGCGAACAGCGGCCCGCCACTGCTCAGAATGGAGGTCGGCGAAAGACTAAGACCGGACCAGCCTCCCTCTTCCGGCGATCGCGGAAAGCAATCCCGCCGAGACCGTTCGACCGCTTGCGGCCCTCATCGAAGCGGGGGCCCGCAATCCGCGAGGGGCCGAGCTATTCGGCGTAGATCATCTTGCGGGTCATTCCCCCGTCCAAGGTCAGGACCTGGCCTGTGATGAAGCCGGCGCCGGCCAGATAGAGAACGGCGCCCGCGATGTCTTCGGGGCGGCCTACCCGGCTGACAGGGTGCTGGGCGTGGTCGATCGGCCGAAGATCTTGACCGTCTGAGATCCAGCCGGGCGCGATGGCGTTGACCCGCACTTTTGACCCCAGACTGATCGCCATGGCGTGCGTCAGCGCGACCAAGGCCCCCTTTGAGGCGGCGTAGGCCTCGGTGTTCGGCTCGGACATGCAGGCTCTGGTTGAAACCATGTTGATGATGACGCCCTCGTCTCCAAACATGGAAATGGCCGCCCTGCTCATCAGGAAGGCGCCGGTCAGGTGGCTGTCGACGACCTTGCGCCACTCGGCCAAGGACAGTTCGGTCATAGGACCACGGTCCGGTGCGGCGATGCCGGCGTTGTTGACCAACAGATCCAGCCTATCCCACCCCAGTTCGGCGAAGGCGGCCTGGACGGAAGCCTCGTCACCCACGTCGCAGGTCACAGACCGGCTGTGATCCGGACCGGGTTTCAGGTCGAAGGCGGCGACGGTCCAGCCGTCATCGACCAGGGCTCTGCAAATCCCTTGGCCGATCAGACCCGCGGCTCCCGTGACGATGGCTTTCTTCATGGAGACCTCAAGCAGACGCCGATCGATCCGGTTCCAAGGGTTCGATCCTGCCGCGATCCCAGGCGCCTGATCGAAGCCTGACCTTGCCCGCCCCCGCGGCCCCAAAGCGGCGAGACCCCTTCAAGGCTGGCCTTCGTCCTATCAATGGATCGCACAAGGGGTTTCAGCGAACACCGGAGCGGCTGGTTCCGCTCCGGCCTTTGCGCTCCGGAACCAGCCACCGCGTTTCAGGGCGTGGCGCGTACCCGGGTTTCGCATCAAAGTAGCGATGCCTGGCGGCCTCCACGAAACCAGCGAGATCTGTCACGCCCTCGTCCGGCTCGACCCGCGCCCAGTCCAGGAGGGCCTGGGCGCCGGCCGAGCGGCCGATGGCCTTCAGGTGGCCGAAGGCGTTGTTGACGAACTGCACAGCGGCGGCCTCGGCGCAGAGGGTCTGAGCCGCCTCGGGCTCCAGCAACAGGGCGACGGCGTCGAACAGGACGGAGGGCGTGCCAGCCAGTTGTCCGTCCGCCTTTCGTCGGCTGCCGTCGGACAGGGTGACGCCACCGATCTTCCGGCACACCACCTTCAGGGAAGCGCCCTCGGCCTGAACCGCAGCCTCGAGCGCCGCCAGGTCCTCGGCGGAGGAGCCCTCGTCGAGCAGAACGCCCACCACGCGCCCCTTCAACGTCGCCTTCATATTGCCGACGATTCTCAGGGCGGGCGAGGGCTCCAGGTCCCGCACGGGCGCGGCTGTCGGCGTGGCCGCCGGCAGTTCGAGGTCCATGGCGTCCGCCACCCGACGGGCCAGGGCCTCATCGACATTGCGCAGGTTGGCGATCATGCGCAGGGGGATGTGGCCGTGCTCGCACTTGGACAGTTCGAACACGAAGGCGCCGACGATATGGGATTGCTCCGCGGGCTCCATCGAGCGCCAGAATTGCCGCGCCTGGCTGTAGTGGTCCGCGAAGCTCTCGGGCCGCAACCGTCCCTTGAAGCCTTCGCCGGCCGGCTCCCGGAAGCTGCGGAATCCCGCGGCCGGATTCTCCCTGGGGCCGCCCCGCTCCCCGGCCTCGGCCAGACTGTTCGGCTCATAGTTGGCGCGCCCCTTGGGAACCTTGTGCTGCATGGAGCCGTCGCGCTGGAAGTTCTGGAAGGGACATCCTCCGTCGCGCCCTCGCGCGCGGTTGGTCGGCAATTGATGGAAGTTGGCGCCGCCCAACCGGCTGAGCTGGGTGTCGAGATAGGAGAAGAGCCGCCCCTGAAGCAGGGGGTCGTTGCTGAAGTCCATGCCCGGGACGAGATGGCTCGGGCAGAAGGCGGCCTGCTCGGTTTCAGCGAAGAAGTTGTCCGGATATCGATCGAGCACCATGCGGCCGATGATGCGCACCGGTACGAGCTCCTCCGGGATCAGCTTGGTGGCGTCCAGGTGATCGAACGGGAAGCCGGCCGCGGTCTCCTCGTCGAAGATCTGCACCCCGAGCTCCCACTCCGGATAGTCGCCCCTCTGGATGGCCTCGAACAGGTCGCGCCGCTGATAGTCGTTGTCCGCGCCCGCGATCTTCACGGTCTCGTCCCATATCGTCGATTGGAGGCCGAGCTTCGGTTTCCAGTGGTATTTGACGAAATGCGACCGACCCTCGGCGTCGATCAGGCGGAAGCTGTGGACCCCGAAGCCCTCCATGGTGCGGAACGACCGCGGAATAGTCCGGTCGGACATGGCCCACATCAGCATGTGCGTGGACTCCGGCATCAGGGAATTGAAATCCCAGAAGGTGTCGTGGGCCGCCGTCGCCTGGGGGAAGCCCCGGTCCGCCTCCATCTTGACCGAGTGCACCAGGTCCGGGAACTTCATCGCGTCCTGGATGAAGAAGACGGGGACGTTGTTGCCGACCAGATCCCAGTTGCCTTCTCGGGTGTAGAATTTCACGGCGAAGCCGCGCACATCGCGCGGCGTGTCCACCGATCCGGCGCCGCCGGCCACGGTTGAGAAGCGAACGAAGACTTCGGTCTTTTCGCCGATCTCGGTCAGGACGCGCGCCGTGGTGAAGGCGCCCAGACTGTCGGTCAGCTCGAAATAGCCGAAGGCGCCCGTGCCCCGCGCGTGGACGATCCGTTCCGGTATGCGTTCATGGTCGAAATGCGTGATCTTCTCGCGGAGGATCATGTCCTCCAGCAGGGACGGTCCGCGCGGACCGTCCCTGAGATGGTTCTGGTTGTCGGCGATCGCGACGCCCTGGTTGGTCGTCAGGGTGGAAGCGGCGTCCGCGGCGGTCTGGTGGGTCTCCCCGCCTCTTCTCGTCGCATCGGAGTCGCGGTGGGCTTCAGTCATGCTCGTCGTTTCCCTTATGGCTTTCGAAAGCCAACTCCCCCGCTTGGCCGCCGATCCCTGCCTGGGCGATTGGCCGCAGCGGTCGCCGCCAGAACCCAGACCGCCCCGGGCGCGGCGCCTTCCTGCCGCGCCCCGCCCGATGACCGTCGGCAGCTCGCAGCCGCCGCGCACCGATAGTCCGGGGCCGGAGCCGCGTTGGCGGGTCCGGGGCGAAACCGGGAGCCGGTGGCCCGGGCTAGGTCTCCAACCCGTTCCGGACGCGGCGGAACAGGTCCAGGGCCTGGCGGTCGTCGAGGGCGTCGATGTCGACGCCGTCCGTGAGGTCAACCAGAAGCTGGATGGCGGCGCCGCACGCCGCTCCGTCGAGCGGCGTCTCCGCCTCGACCCAGGCGGCGATGGCCGAGAGCGTGCGGAGCGCTTCCTGATCCGTCATGGCGCTACCCTCCAGGGAGGCTGCGGCGGCGATCTCCCGCATTTCCCACAAGGCGCGGCGACAGGCGGCGGCGTCACGATCGATCATTCGCCCCCTCGCGACGGCGGGGCGTCGCCGCCATCCACGGCAGATGAGATCACCCGGTTCACGACAAGCTGGAACAGGGGTTCGCCTTCAACCAGGGAGACGGTCATGCGCGCGCCTTCGCAGGCCCAGAACATAGGTCCGTCGTCCCTGAGCAGTTCGCCGAGGGTGCGGACCGCCTCGATCTGGGCGTCCTGGATGGAGGCCAGGGGCGCCGCCCATTTGAAGTTTTGTCCGCCTACCCCCGCGTCGGACTCGAATATGAACGTCTGCATCCTCAACTGCTCCCATGAACGGTTTCGCTGTGACCGAGAGCCGCCTCGATGCGCGCCCAGGATTGCCGTCGGCGCCCGTTTCGGGCCTCGAACGGACGCCCCGTTCGGCCATACCCAGATCGCGTCTCGTGGAGACCGCGGCGGGCCGTCAGCGCCGCAGATGCAGGGAGGGCGCCCGCGCGGCCGTCCGGGCGCCGACAGAGGCCGGCCGTCAAAGGCTGATCAAGGCGAGCACGACCATCACAAGGATGATCGCGGCCGCACATCCGTACCAAAACGCCCGGGTGAGGCGCGGTCCGCCCGGCTGAAACACGGGTTCCGTGGGCAGGGGCGCGTCGGGCCCAACTGGATCGGGCTGGACCGAAGACGCGCCTCCGGCCTCCTCGTCGGTCCCGGCGGGAGCCGTTCCCGGGTCAAAAACGGGCCTGGCGCCGTGACCTCGAAGACGCCAGTGATCGTCCTTGATCTGGAGGGGATGGGGCATGATCGACCAAGTCCATGGATGCGGCGCGAGTTCCCTGCGCCTCCCCCTCGGTCCGGAAGTCGACACATCCCGTCCGGCCCGCCTCACGACGCGTCGCCGAGACCACGCAACAGCGACGCCTGATGACCGGGTCGGACGTGCTGAGGCGAGTTCTCCGCACAGCCGGACGGCTGGGACGCAAGGCTCCGGAAATTTGGAAGGCGGCGACCCCGTCCGATCTCTATCTCGTGGCGCGGTCGGACGGGGTCATCGCCGCCCATGACGATTATGATCGCCGGGACGAGAAGGGCGCGACGCGCTCCACTTGCGGGTCTCTCCCCCTACGGCCGCCCGGCAGCGCCTCGCGTGCGCGGCAAGACGCTCGCGTTCCACTTCAAGCTTTTGCCCCCTATGTCGGCTCGCCGATGCTGCCCGCCCCGACTGCGCCTGAGCGGCCATGGCCGGAGACCGCACGTTGTCTCTCTACCTGTTTGACGAGGGTTTCGCCGTTATGACGGGCCCCGGTTCAATCACCGCCTTGAATATCGTCGGGACAGGGCCGACGGCCTCCTAAGGTGGATTCCCTTGCGCCCCCCGACATTGTCGAGGCGGTCGCCCTCCGGCTCGCAGGACCTCGAACACTTTGTTGACGAACACCGTCCCACCATCCGATTCACGAGGGAGAGAAGCGGATGACCGCCACGGAAAGACGATGGCTGGGCGAGGCCCTGAGGCGACGGGCGGGCCAATGGCGGACGAGGGTCGGGTTCGGCCTGCTGATCGCCGGCGCCTTCTGGCCCATGGTGGGCGCGCCTTTCGCCCTGGTCTGGGCGAGCGCCTACATCCTGATCCAGGCGGCCGAGCGCTTCCTCACCTCCGTTTGGAGCGCCTCCCCCCGTCTCAGGCGCGGCCTGACCCCGCTCGCCCTCGCCCTGGTCCTCGCGGGCAACCTGTCCTTCGCCGGCTTCGCCCTGCGCCAGGCCATGACCCAGGACCCGCTCGGTCTGATCTGCGCTGCGATCCTCGCCTCCGGCGCCCTTATCAACGGGGCCATAGCGACCGGCGGCTCGCGCGCCGTATCGCTCGCCGCCCTGGTTCCCCACCTCGGCGTCCTGCTGAGCCTGCCGCTCTTCCTCGGGCGCAACTATGGTTCCCCCTGGGCGGCGATGCAGCTCCTTGCGGCCGGGATGTTGCTCGTGGCGGCGACTGTAACCGCAGTACGGGGGCTGTCGGCGAACATGGCGCGCCAGCGCGCCGCCGAGGCGGCGGCTGTCGCAGCCCGTCGCCAGGCGGAGGCCGCCAGCCGCGCCAAAAGCGCCTTCATCGCCAATATGAGCCATGAGATCCGGACCCCGCTCAACGGCGTCATTGGCCTGGCGCGCGTCCTCGCCGGATCGGATCTGCCTCCTCGCGAACGTGAACAAAGCCAGCTTTTGCTGGAGTCGGGCGAAGCCTTGAGAGTCCTTCTGAACGACATGCTGGATCTCTCCAAAATCGAGGCGGGCCGTTTCGTCCTCGAGCCCCGCCCCTTCCACCTTCGCGCCCTCCTCGACAGCCTCGTCCGTCTCTTCGAGCCTGCGGCGACAACCAAGGGTCTCGAGCTCCAGCTGTCCGCCGCGCCGGATCTCGCAGACGCCTATATCGGCGACGAAACCCGGATACGACAGGTCCTGGCCAACCTCATCTCGAATGCGGTCAAGTTCAGTGATCAGGGTCGGATACTCGTCGAGGCCCGGCCTGATCCCCGCGGCCTCTGGCTGGCGGTTTCGGACATGGGCGCGGGCGTGGCCGAGGATCAGATGGACCGCCTGTTCCAGAAGTTCGTCCAGCTCGATGAGTCGCCGACGCGACGGCACGGCGGCGCAGGCCTCGGCCTGTCGATCTGCGCTGACCTCGTCGGACTGATGGGCGGCGACATCCATGCCGAGCGCCTTGTCGCGGGAGGCATGAAATTCGTCGCGATCCTCCCCCTCCAGGAGCAGCCCCGCCTCGCCGCCGAGCCCGTGATCGAACCGGCGGCTGAACCTTCAGACGTCAAGGGCCAATCCGGCGAAGGCCGGACAGCGCCGCTGCAGATCCTCGCCGCCGAGGATCATCCGATCAATCGCAAGGTTCTCCAGCTCCTCCTTGAGCCGACGGGCGTCGACTGCCACTTCGTCGAGAACGGGCGGGATGCCGTGGAGGCCTGGCGGGCGCGCGCCTGGGACGTGATCCTCATGGACATCCAGATGCCGCTCATGGACGGCATTGCGGCGGCGCGGGCGATCCGCGCCGAGGAAGCCTTCCTTGGGCGTCGCCCCACGCCGATCATCGCCCTGACCGCCAATGCGCTCCAGCACCAGCGCGAGGAGTATGCGGCCGCGGGGATGGACGACTTCATCGGCAAGCCGGTCCAGCCGGAGACCCTGTTCGCCGCGCTTGAGAGGGCGACTCGGAACGCCTCTCATCCCGCCGATCCTGAGGCGTCGGCGGTGCGGGACTGAAGCGAAAGCGGGCCGGGATCCATGGCTCTCGCTCCGCGGCGGCGCCCGCCATTTACCCGGCTGGTCCATGCGGCGGCGTTTCTCGCATACGCTTGTGCCTGACGCCCCCTCCCGAGGCGGGCGGGGCGCCTCCGGGTGTCGGCGCCGCCGGGCGGCGCGCATGGAGACTTGGCCATCGGCTCGATCCGCCTGATCACCAAGACAAGCGTGGCGCTCGGCATAAGCTCCTGTTCGACGAAGCACGCCGCGCCGCCCCCTTTCGAGTCATGGCGGGGCTGTTCGCGACCCTAGAGCTGCAGGTCGCGACGGAGGTCGGCGAGAAAACCCTTCGTCACGTTCATGGTCGGGCTCTCACCGACCTTGGCGTCGGCCTTCAGCAGAAGATCCTGGACCTCGTCCGGCGCCAGCAGCCCCTTTTCAACCAGGGTGTCGAGCAAGGTCAGTTGCAGGGCGATCGAGGCGAGCGCGATGGCTCCGGATTCCTGGGCGTTCATGAGCTGTGTCCTTTCGATGAGACAGCGCAATCCTCTTGGCCGCGATCCGTTTCCCAAGATCTCAACCCGACACAGGGAGCCTCTCCAACGTTCCGGCGCCAGGAACCATGAGCCTGGGCGGCGTTTTGCGGGAAGGAACAGGAGGCCCACATGAGAGCCTTGCGCGACAACAGCCTCACGCTCGTTCTTCTCCTACCCTTCTTACTCTTCACAGTCAGCATCCTCGGTCATGCCCTGACAGGATGGCGGGTGGAGACGGCGGACGCCCTCCGCCACGGTCGAGCCGGGGGAGCGCTTCTCGACTATCTCGGCAGTCCCGCCTTCCTGGCGACGGTATTCGAGAACAGGGAGAGCGAATTCTGCAAAGGGCGGCCTATATCGTCCTGACGACCTTTCTCATCCAGAGGAGCTCCGCTGAATCCCGCGACCCTGGGCGCCGCCCCGCGAGGCTGATCTCGACGCCCAAGCCATGACGCCCGGAGCCCCCGCTCTCCTGGGGGGGCGCTTTCTCCCGGACCGTCTACTCGCGTTCTCCGGGGATCGCCCTTGCGGCGCTCCTTCTGACGTCCTTCATCGCCCACTGGACCCAAAGCGCACGAGCCGCGGCTGCAGACGGCCTGGAGCACGGCAAGCGGCGAAAGGCGCATTCGTCTCCCTCGCTTACTCCAGCCTTGGTACGACTCCTTCCAGGATTGGCGGAGCGAGCGAACCGAGGTCCGAGCCCTCAAGACGTCTGTTCCCGTGGCGAAGTCGGACTCGCTCCCGAGGACCTCCTTGCGGAAGAGGCGGAACGGTCGAGACCGCCAGACCGCCGCCGCACTGCGACGACGGACTTAAAAGGACGGCTCAGTCGCCGGAGCCGGGCTCCGCCATCTTGCGATGCTGTTCGGCGAGCACGGTCTGGGGCGTGACAGCCGCCATGGCCGCCTGGACCTTGTTGCCCAGACCCGCGACCACATCGCCATCGCCGCGCTTGAGCGCCTCATAACCCTGGCGAGCGACTTCAGCGGGATCCATCTTCTGTTCATCCTGCCCGACCTTCGTGTCGAGCAGGCCTGCCCGTCGAAAGAAGTTTGTTTCGGTAGGCCCCGGCATCAGCACGGTGACCGTGACGCCGCTGTGCTTGAGCTCATTGCGCAGGGCGAACGAGAAGCTGTCCACGAAGGCCTTGCTTGCATTGTAGACCGCCTGAAAGCTGCCAGGCATGAGCCCGGCGATGGAGCCGGTGAAGAGTATCCGTCCCTGGCCTCTCTCCCTCATCCGTCGTCCTGCGAGGTGCGCGATCCGCAGCGTGCCGGTCACGTTTGTGTCGACAACATGAAGGATGTCGCTCATGCCCTGGTCGAGGAATCCACGGCCCAAACCGTGTCCGGCGTTGGCCGCAAGGACATCGATAGGTCGGTCGCCGACCAGCGCCCAGAGCGCCGCCGTTCCCGCCTCTGTCGCAAGATCGGCGTGCAGGCCCTCAACGCGTCCCCCCAAGGCTTCCAGACCCTCTATCGCCTCTTCTAGATCTGTGTCGGCCGCGAGAATGAGGTCATGTCCGTCTTCAGCCAGAAGACGGGCCAACTCATAGCCTATCCCTGACGAGGCTCCGGTCACCACGGCGATCGGTCGGCAGGACGGGCTGTCCGGAAGACGATCGTCGATCATGGTCTGGCTCCTGTGACGGTTGAGGACGGTGTCGGGCGAGCCGCGCTGTCCGGCGCCGCCCCGTCTCCTATTTCGCGCCTCAACCTTCCGGCTCCAGCGGCGTGGTCCTGCCGGCGCCCGGGCCGGCGCCGAGATCGGCCCCGGTGACGGGGTTGGCCGCCGGATCGGATCGTGTGCGGGCCGCAAAGGCCTCAACCGGCTTTCTCTCCGCCGCCGACAGTTTGACCGTAGCATCGCCATCCCCGCCGTCGACCGCCGCCTGGGCCTCCCGATCGTCGACGCTGTCCCACTGCTCACCGGCGTTCCAGGAGCCGCTGGCGTCGCCGTCCCCCTGGGACATGTTGTAGTATTTGTCCGCGAACTCCGGATGACCGGGAAGCTTGCCTGGCGGGAAGTTGGCCGGGATCGCGTAGAGGGCCTTTTCGAAAGACTTCTGGTGGGCCACCTCGCGGGTCATGAGAAAGGTCAGGGCGTCCTTGACGCCCGGGTCGTCCGTCACGTTGATCAACCGCTCGTAGACGATCTTGGCGCGGGATTCGGCGGCGATGTTGGACCGGAGATCGCAGGCCGGATCGCCGATGGAATCGATATAAGCCGCCGTCCACGGCACCCCGGCCGAGTTGATCAGGGCGGTCCCCCCTCCGTAAAGTATGGAGGTCGTATGGCTCTCCCCTCCCGAGGTCATGCTCGCGTAGAGATCGGCTTCCTCCTCGGCGGCCTCGGCCAGCTTGCCCTTGGCGCCCCTGTTGAGCATGGCGACAATGGAACCGATGATTTCGAGGTGGCTGAGTTCCTCAGTGGCGATATCCATCAGGAGGTCCCGGCGCCCGACATCCTCGTCCGCCAGACCCTGCGTGAAGTAGCGCATGGCTGCAGCCAGCTCGCCTTGAGGCCCGCCGAACTGTTCGAGCATCAGGGTGGCGAGACCGGGGTTGGGCTCGGCGACCCGGACCGTGTACATCAGCTTCTTGTTGTGCATGAACATGACAGCAATATCTCTCTACTGGTATGATGGGGGCGGCGCCGATCTGCAGCGCCGAGGGGCTCAGCGGCTGGCGTCTTGGCCCGCGCGCCTCAATTCGAGGTGCTTCTCGACCAGCATGGGGAGGCTCTCGTCGACCCAGCGCGCCATGCGCACTTCTTCCTCAAGCGTCGCCCTGAGGGGATCATAGGCCTCCGCGTAGCCTCCGCTTTCCGCGAGAAGAATCAGGGCCCGGTAAGAGGCGGCTTCGAAGTTCTCGAAGGCGTAGTTGGCCAGGGCGTTCTTGAGGATCTCATCCTCGGCGAAACTGTGCCCCAAAGCCGCCAGGTTTCCGCCGAGCGAGAGAGCGGCGTCCTTGAGACCGGAGGGCTTCTCGTCGAACCCGGACAGCAGGGTCTCCAGGCGGACAATCTGTCCTTCGGTCTCGAGGCGATGCGCTTTCAGCCGGTCGGCCACCTCGGTGAAGTTCTTGGCGCGATCGATCTGGCGATCCATGAGAGCCAGGGCCTGGTTTTCCACCGCGTGGGCGTTCTTGAGGCCGGTTACGAAGACATCGCGCCAGATGTCGTCTGCGTTGGTCACGTCGGCTTCCTTCCTGTGGTCGGTCTGAAGGGTTAACCCCCCAGCCCGCCAAGGGACCGACGTGTCGGGTTCAGGTCACTGAGGATCTATCGACGCCGACGCTCCTCGGGAACCGGCGCGCTCGGGCCGGCGACGGTCGAGGTTGAAACGGTCGTCCTGCGACAGGACGTGGAGCCGTACGTCGAACATGGACAGGGCGTCCTCCGCCCTTCCCTCGGAGATGTTGGTATGGGTCGCCTCCTCGCCGTCGACGACATAGACGGCGCCGTCTCCGATGACCTGCAGCCCGCCCTGCTCCACCACGACCGCCGTGTTCTCGTCGATCCCCAGCCCCATCAGCCGCGGGTTGTGGGCCACGGCGCCGAGCAGCCGGCCAAAACGGCCCCTTTCCGCGAAGTGCTGGTCGATGATGACGTTGGGCAGGAGGCCGAGCCCGGGCGCCATATGCACCTCGCCTATGCGATAGGATTCCGCGCTGGGTCCTTTGACCAGCATGGTTTCACTCATCACCGACGCCCCGGCCGAGGTGCCAGCGATCACGCCGCCGCGGGCGTGAAGGTCGCGGATGCGCCGCTCGATCGGCGTGTCGCCGATCTGGCTCGAGAGCCGCAACTGGTCGCCGCCGCTGAAGAAGACGCCCGCAGCGCCGTCGAACAGCGCCAGACGTGCTTCGTCCTGGCTCTCGGCGCGGTCCTCCACGTAGAGCTCCACAAGCTCCCCGACCCCGAGCCCTTCGAAGCCCTGGCGATAGCTGTCGAAATAGCCTTCGGGTTCATGAGAGGCGACGGTGGCGACCACCAGCTTGCCGCCTCCGAGGCGGCGCGCCACCTCTCTCAGGATGACGCGGTCGCCGGTCTTGTCCTCATGCCCGCCAATGATGACGAGAGGTCCTTCAACCATGGGGCGGCTCCAGGATCACGCCGGGCGCGTCAAGCCCGAGCGCGACCGAGACTGGGCGCGGGCGGAAGGCGAGGATCTGCTCCCACACCGCTTCGATGCGCGTGGGCGTCAGGACGACGAGATCTCCGGGTCGCGCCGCCTCGAGGCAGGCGGCCACAGCGTCCTCCTCCTTCTGGACGCCGCGGAAGCGTGAGGCGTCTGCGCCGGTCCGGAGCGCGCCCTCGGCCAGGAGGCGAATGACCTCGCCGGGAGATCGTCCCCGGTTGTCGGGCGTCTCGCGGAAGACCACTTCGTCGAAGAATTCCGCGCTGATCTCCCCCATGGCGGCGATTTCCTGCGTGCGCCGGTCCCCGGGAATGCTGATCATGGCGATGACCTTGCCTCCGGCGGGCCGGGTGGCGGCCACCAGATTTCCAAGGGCGCGCAGACCATCCGGATTGTGGGCGTAATCCATGATGACCCGGAAACCGTGCTGGTCGTTGATATTGAGGCGACCGGGGTTCTGTTCGTAGCTCGAGGTGAAGCTGGCCAGGGCCCGCCCTATACGATCCGCCGGAACGCCCACGCCGTAGCAGGCGGCGGCCGCGGCGAGCGCGTTGGCTACATTGAAGGCCGCCGCCCCGCCAAGAGTGGAGGGCAGGTCGGCCGCCTCGGCCACCCTATGGCGTTCGCCACGGTCATGGAGCTCCAAAATCCCGTTCTGCGCATTGAACAGGACCGCGGCCCCGCCCTCGGCGACGTGCTTGAGCAGGAAGCCCGGCGCTTCCGCACCGCCTCGCATGGAGAACCAGCAGACCCTTCCGCCGGCGTGCCTGGCCATGCGCAGGGTCAAGGGATCGTCGGCGTTGAGAACGCTCAGCCCGCGGCGGGACACGGACTCCGCCACGACCGACTTGACCCGGGCGAGGTCCTCGAGCGTGTCCACCCCCTTGAGCCCCAGATGGTCCGGCTGGACATTGAGGACGCAACCGACGTCGCAGCGATCGAAGGCCAGTCCTTCGCGCAGGATTCCTCCGCGCGCGCATTCCAGCACGGCGACATCGACGGTCGGATCATTGAGGACCATGCGGGCGCTTCGGGGGCCACTGGCGTCTCCAGCGCGAATCCGCTCCCCGTCCACATAGACGCCGCTCGTATTGGTCAGTCCCACGGCGCGTCCCTCCGCCCGCAGCACGTGAGCGATCATCCGACCCACCGTGGACTTTCCATTGGTTCCGGTCACCGCGACGACCGGTATCCGCGACCGGGCGCCTCGCGGAAAGAGCATGTCGATGATCGGCCTGGCCACGTCCCTCGCCTCCCCTTCCGACGGCGCAAGGTGCATGCGCAGCCCCGGCGCGGCGTTGACCTCGACCACGCCTCCGCCGGTATCGCGCACCGATCGCCGGATGTCCGGCGCGAGCAGGTCGACGCCGGCGACGTCGAGGCCCAGGACCAGGGCGGCGCGACGGGCGATGGCGGCGTTGGCGGGATGAATGTCGTCGGTCCGATCGATGGCCGTTCCCCCTGACGACAGATTGGCGGCGGTCCGGAGCAGGACCTGCCTTCCGGCCTCAGGCACGCTCTCCGGCTCGAGTTTCTGGTCGGCCAGGACGGCCAAAGTTTCCTTGTCCAGGCGGACAAGGGTCAGGCTGTTTTCATGCCCGACGCCCCGGCGCGGGTCGGAGTTGACCTCGACGACGAGTTCGGCGACGGATCGGCGTCCGTCTCCCTCTATGCAAGGCGGGCGGCGCTCGGCGACGGCGACGACCCTGCCGTCCACCACGAGCACTCGATAATCCCGTCCGGGAAGCTCCTGCTCGACAATGACCTTCCGGCCGTGGGGCGCGGCCAGGTCAAAGGCCTTCCTCACAGCCTCGGGGGTGTCCAGACCCGTCGTCACGCCGCGTCCATGATTTCCGTCGAGCGGCTTGACCACGACCCGGCCGCCGAGGCGGCGGGCGGCGGCCGCGGCTTCGTCTGCGGTCCGAACCACCTCTCCCCGTGCGGTCGGGCAGCCGACGGATTCGAGCATGGCCTTGGCCTGGGCCTTGTCGCCCGCCAGTTCGGCCGCAATCAGGCCCGTGCGGTCCGTCACGCTGGCGCGCAGGCGGCGCTGACGCGACCCCCAGCCCAGCCTCAACAAACTCTGGGTGTTGAGGCGCTCGACGGGGACTCCTTTCCGCCGCGCGGCGTCGACAAGAGCCTGGGTCGACGGTCCGAAGGCGGTCCGGCGGACGGCGTCCCAGAGGATCTCCACGGCCTTGTCGGCGAGCACGGCTTCGACCAGACGAGGATCAAGGTTGTCCGCGCAAATCCTTTCCAGTCCGCGGACCCCGCCAAGGGCGGGCGGCAGGAGAGCGTCGCAGATCTGCAGGGCCAGCCGACCGGCTAGGAGCGCGGTCGTCTCGTCACGATAGGTGAAAAGGATGTCGTAGACCCCCGGCCGCCCCCGGACCGACCGCGTCTTGCCCCGTGTGACCGGGGTCCCTGCGCGGGTCTGCAGTTCAAGCGCGACGTGCTCGACGACATGGCCGAACCAGGTCCCGTCGCGCAGTCGACGGACAAATCCCCCTGGCTCACCATAGCAGCAGCCGTGCCGGTCAAGCCCGGGAAGCGCCTGCAACAGGCGCGTCGAGAAGGCGCCGAGCCGATCCGTCGGCCACAGCTCCAGCCTACCCAGGTCCAGACGAATCCGGACCATGGGCCGGGCGCTGTAAAGATGGGGTCCGCGATAAAGGCTGCGTTCAAGAACTTCCGGGGGCCGGTCCTCGACCATGGGAGCCACGCTCATGCCGCCAGCTCGCGGGGCGCTTCTTCGGTCATGCCGCGCACTAGGGCGCGCACCACCATGGCCGCGGCCACGGCGCGCGAAGGGGCGCGGCCGGCCACCAGAGCCGTCCTGTCGTCGGGGGCCGAAACAGCCCAGTTCCAAGTCTCCTCGACCTTGGTGATCGTCCAGCAAAATCCAGCGTGTTCCACTCGGTTCCTCCCTGAGGGAATGGAAGAACCGAATGCCCGGGACGCAGTTCCACTGTCTGGAACCCGACTTGAAGACGCGGTTTTTCTCAGGCCTGCGACCCTGCGGGAACCGGCGCGCGGGCCAAGGCGTATGGCAGTCCCATGTCACAGGAGCCTTCCATGCCGCTACAGGGTCCCGCCT
Source organism: Brevundimonas sp. UBA4553 (assembly GCF_002387245.1). Lineage (GTDB taxonomy): Bacteria > Pseudomonadota > Alphaproteobacteria > Caulobacterales > Caulobacteraceae > Brevundimonas. The sequence continues at coordinate 337,270 of NZ_DGLD01000019.1, read as the reverse complement.
CGCTCCCCGCCACCGAACTGTCGGACCCGGCAGGCTTTCACCGGCGGCTGGCGCATTGGAACCATCGGCGCATGGCCCCGGCCACGCCGGACGCAGGATGGCGCGACGATCTCCGCCACGACGCAGAGATGATGCAGGTCGAGGGCGGCTTTATCGAGCGCGCCCGGGCCGAGGCCGCGCCCTGGCTGGCCGACCTTCCGGCCGACGCCGACGCTTTCGTCGCCTGGTTCGAAGGGCTCAAGGGCCAGGGCCCGGGAGAGGCGGACCCGCTTTTCCCCTGGCTGGCCGAGACGGCCTCGATGGAGGAGATGCGCTGGTTCCTCCTCCAGGAGGTCGCTGGCGAAGCCGGCTTCGAGGATCTGGTGGCGATGGCCCAGGTCAAGATGCCCCCCCGGCCCAAGCTGGAGCTTGCGCGCAACTACTGGGACGAGATGGGCCGCGGCTCCGCGGCCGGCATGCACGGTCCCATGCTGGACCGTCTCGCTTCGGCCCTCGACCTGCATCCCCGGATCGACGACACGGTCTGGCCTTCGCTCGCCCTGGGCAACACCCTGGTCGCCTTTTCAACGCAGCGACGATACGCCTATCATGCTCTGGGAGCCCTGGGCGCGGTCGAACTCACCGCCCCCTGGAGAGCGGCCCATGTCGCCCAAGGCCTCAAACGGCTTGGCGTGGGGACCGAGCGGAAATACTTCGCCCTTCACGCCACCCTGGACATCGCTCACTCCGAAGCCTGGAACGAGGAGGTGCTGCGTCCGCTGGCGCAGGATCGGCCGGAGTGCATTCGGGCTCTGGCGGAGGGTGCCGTCATGCGCCTGATGGCCGGCGCGCGCTGCTTCGACGCCTACCGGACCCAACTCTGGGGCGCGACGCCCGAGCGCCGCTCCGCGTGACCCCGACCGGGCCGACGCCGGCCGACGAGGCCCTGCTCGAACTCCTCTCGCGACTCGAGGCGGCCGGCTACGACTTCGTCTCCCCGACCCCGGCCGTCCACAAGCTCGTTTCCCGCCGCCGGAAGGCGAACGAGCGCCACGCCCTGAGAGACATCCTCGGTTGGGGCCGCCTATTCGACGCTGCTACAGCGCCCCCATGGCTCCTGAAGGGGCTCGGCGCCGCCGACGCCCTGGCGGCTGAGGCCGAGGGCTACCGGGCCCGGCTTCGCGTCAGCCGCCTGGCCGGACGGCTTCATCTCCACTCCGCCTCATCGCGCGAGGATCAGGCCGTCTTCCTGGGGCCGGACAGCTACAGGTACGTCCGGTTTCTGCGCCAGGCTCTCGCCGACCATGACTGGCGCAACGCGCTTGAGATCGGCGTCGGCGCCGGCGCCGGCGCACTGGCGATCGCCGGCCTCGATCCGGAAGCTCGCGTCACCGCCACGGACATCAATCCTGCGGCCCTGCGCCTTGCGCGCGTCAATGCGCGCCATGCCTGTCTTTCGCTCGATCTGCGCAAAGGCGACTTCCCGGAGCGCGGAGGACCCTGGGATCTGATTGCAGCCAATCCGCCCTACATCGAGGGCCGAGCCGGCAAGCTCTACCGCGATGGCGGGGGTCAGCATGGCGCGGAAGTCGCCCTTGACTGGACGCGGACCGCGCTGGATCGGCTTGCGCCCGGCGGTCGCTTCATCCTCTACACCGGCGCCCCGATTGTTGAAGGCGAGGATCTGGTGCGCCTCGCCGCGCAGGCTCTGGCGGACCGGCACGGGGCCCGCCTCGACTACGACGAGATCGACCCCGACGTCTTCGGGTCGAGCTTGAGCCGACCCGGCTATGCGGCTGTCGAACGGATCGCCGCGGTGGGCGCCGTCTTCACCCTGTAACCCGATGACGCCCGTTCCGGCCTGCATCTCTGGATCGGTTCGATCCTGGGCGCGCGAGATCGCGGAGTCTCGCGTCCCCCGCTGCGCCTCCACCGGAACTCCACACGGGCGGCCCTGTTGATCAGGCAGATCTCGAGCCGGAGCACAAACATGAACCGCCCCCCTGAAGAGCCATCCGTCGATCCTGAAGAACAGTCCGATCCCACGGTGACGGCGCCGGCCCGCACGGACGGGCGGTCCGACGGGATGGAGAACAAGACGCCGATCAAGATCTTCCGCGCCGGACAGAACGCCGGGCGCGACACCCGTTCGACGGCGGCCTCCACCCGCACCTAGGACCGCTCGGTTCCATCTCGGCCCGCCGCTGGACGGTCGCCGCCGCCGTCGCGTCGCCCGCCCGCCCGCAAGTCGTAGACCGGACTCAGGCAACGTTCGTCGACGAAGCCCCTTCCCTCCGGGTGAACGGAGACCGGGATGAAACGAATACTGGTGACGGGAGGCGCGGGATACATCGGCTCCCACGCCTGCAAGGCGCTTGCGACGGCCGGCCATGAGCCCGTGGTGTTCGATGATCTGTCCAACGGCCATCGGGAGGCGGTGCTCTACGGACCGCTGGTGACGGGCGACGTGCGCGACGGCGGCGCGCTGAGCGCCTGCATGCGGCGGCATGGGGTGGAGGGGGTGATCCACTTCGCGGGCCTCATCGAGGTGGGTCGCTCGGTCAACGACCCGAGCGTCTTCTGGGACGTCAACCTCAACGGCGTGGCTTCGGTCCTCGCCGCCATGCGCGCGAATGGCGTAAGGCGGATCGTCTTTTCCTCCACTGCAGCGGTCTACGGGCAGGCGCAGTCGGCGCTTCTGGACGAGAGCGCCCCCGCGCAACCCATCAATCCCTACGGCGACAGCAAGCTTGCGGCGGAGCGTCTGATCGCCGCCCATGCCCGCGCCCATGGCGTGGAGGGGGTGGCTCTCCGGTATTTCAACGCCGCAGGCGCCGATCCGGACGGGAAACTCGGCGAGGCGCATCACCCCGAGAGCCATCTCATCCCGCTCGCCATCGAGGCCGCCCTCGGCGTGGGTCCGCCCCTCAAGGTCTTCGGACTGGATTTCCCGACGCGAGACGGCGCCTGCATACGCGATTTCATTCACGTCTCGGACCTCGCCCGCGCCCATGTGGCGGCGTTGACGGCGCCGACCGGCGAGGCCGGTTTCGTGGCCATGAACCTCGGCCTTGGAAAGGGGCTGTCGGTGCTGGAGGTGATCGCCGCCGTAGAGCAGGCGTGCGGGCGCCCGGTGCCCTGGGAGCGGGCTGCACGCCGCGAAGGCGACCCCGCCGTTCTCGTGGCTGATCCGACCCTGGCGCGCCAGCGTCTCGCCTGGACGCCCGCCTTCACCCGGATCGAGGACATCGTCAGAACCGCTGTGGCCTGGCGTCTTGACCCTCGCTTTGGTCCCGCCGCCTCTCGCGTCCATGTCGCCTGAACAGCCGCCCCTCGAGATCTGGGGGGGACCTGAATGCTCGCTCAACCGCGTCGGCGATGTTTTTCGCGACCAGATCGGCCTCACCGGACACGATGATCGCGAGGGCGATCTGGACCGCTTCGCATCCCTGGGCCTGAAGACGCTTCGCTATCCTCTGCTCTGGGAGCGAACGGAGATTGCGCCAGGGAAGTTCGACTGGTCCTGGGCGGACCGGCGTCTTCATCGGATCCGCGAGCTGGGGCTCGGCGTCGTGGTCGGTCTTGTCCATCACGGCTCGGGGCCCGCCTGGACCGACCTGCTGGACCCGGGCTTCGCAGAAGGCCTGGCGCGTTTCGCGGGCGAAGCGGCGAGGCGCTATCCCTGGATCCGGGACTGGACCCCGGTGAACGAGCCCCTCACCACCGCGAGGTTCAGCGCCTTGTACGGGCTCTGGCATCCGCACCGTCGAGACGAGCCCTCCTTCTGGCTCGCCCTCCTGAACCAGATCGACGCCGTCCGCGGCGCCATGCGGGCGATCCGCCGGATCATTCCCGATGCTCGCCTTATCCAGACGGAGGACTTCGGGCGGACCTTCGCCACTCCCCCATGCCAGGACCAGGCCGATCACGAAAACCGCCGTCGCCTCATGACCTGGGATCTTCTGTGCGGGCGGGTGACCCCGCAGCATGGCCTGTACGCCCACCTGTCGCACATGGGGTTCGGCCCTCGTCTCGACGGCCTGTCGGCCGATCCTTGCCATCCCGTGATCGGCCTCAATCACTATGTCACCAGCGACCGCTTCCTGGACCATCGCCTGGAGCTCTACCCATCGAGGCTGCACGGCGGAAACGGTCGTATCGCCTATGCGGACGTGGAGGCGGTCCGGGCGCTGGACCCTGCGCCCGCCGGATGGCGAGAGCATCTCGATACGCTCTGGCGCCGTTATCAACGGCCGCTCATCGTCACCGAATGCCATCTGGGCTGCACGCGGGAGGAACAGCTACGCTGGCTCCACGAGTGCTGGTCGGCGGCGCTTGACGCCCGCCGCGCGGGCGCCAGGGTCGAGGCCGTGACCGCATGGAGCCTTCTGGGCAGCTTCGACTGGGACAGTCTTCTGACCCGCGCGGACGGTCGATATGAAACGGGCGTCTTCGATCTCTCCGAAGGCTCCCCTCGCCCCACCGCCCTGGCCGCCCTGGTGCGTCACCTCGCCCTCGACGGGGCCACCGACATGGCGCTCGCCGCTCAGTCAGGTTGGTGGCGACAAACCCAGCGCCTCCTTTACCCGCCAGGGGATCTCCAGCGCGCATCCGGTTGCGCGGCGGATCCGGCCGCGGCTCAGGTCATACTCAGTCCCGACCTTCATCCGGAGCTCGTCCTGGAGTGCGAAAGACGGGGACTGCGCCTGATGGCCGAGGCGGACGATGAGGGCCAGGCCTGGCGGTTTACGGCGTCCGAGACGCCTACGGCGCGCGCTCTGGATCTCCTGATCGACCGTCGGCTTTACGGCGAGCCTGTGCCCGAGACCCGACACAGGGATACCGCAGACGCCCGCAGGATTTCATCAAGGTTCCCTTGATGAAAGCCGCCATGACCCAATCTCCCGCCGCCATCGCCGACGTTCTCGATCTCCCGCACGCGCGGCGCGATCCCGTTGTCTGCCTTTCCCATCTCCGGTGGGACTTCGTCTTCCAGCGCCCACAGCATCTGATGGCCCGGTTCGCCCGGACCCGGCCGGTCGTCTTCTTTGAAGAGCCCCTGCCTTCAGAGCCTGGCGCTCCCGTCGCGCTTGACGTCCGCGCCTGCCCGGACACGGGGGTGCTGGTGGCGACGCCGCGCCTGCCGCACGGCATCGAAGGGGCGTGCCGCGACGCCGTCGTGCGCCAGCTTCTGGACGGCCTGCTGGAGGAACAGGCGGTGAGCCGGCCGGTCCTCTGGTACTACACCCCGATGATGTTGCCGGCTGCGCGCCACATCGAGGCGGCGGCCGTTGTATTCGATTGCATGGACGAGCTTTCGGCCTTCCGGTTCGCCCCGCCCGAACTCAGGACCCTTGAAGCCGAACTGATGAACGCTGCGGACGTCGTCTTCACGGGCGGATACAGCCTGTTCGAAGCCAAGCGGAACCGTCACGCCAACATCCACCCCTTCCCTTCCAGCGTGGACGCCGGTCATTTCGCCAGGGCGCGTAGCGCGGCGGCGGACCACCCGGCGCAGGCTGGGCTTCCCGGTCCCCGCCTGGGATTCTACGGCGTCATTGACGAGCGGATGGACCTGGCCCTCATCGCCGCAGTCGCCGACGCCCGCCCCGACTGGTCGCTCGTCTTTGTCGGTCCGGTCGTCAAGATTGACGAGAAGGATCTGCCGCGCCGCCCCAACATCCACTACCTGGGCCAGCAGTCGTACGCCGAGCTGCCGGCCTTCCTCGGGGGATGGGATGTCGCCCTGATGCCCTTTGCGATCGATGAATCGACGCGCTTCATCAGTCCCACAAAGACGCCCGAGTATCTGGCGGGAGGTCGCCCGGTGGTCTCAACCCCTGTGACCGACGTCGTCAGGCACTATGGGGAGCTGGCGGGCGTTCACATCGCAGCCGGCGCCGAAGCCTTCATCGCCGCCTGCGACGCCGCGCTGTCGCAGAAGACGGCCGACGACTGGCTCGCCGAGGCCGACGCGGCCTTGCGCAACCTGTCCTGGGACCAGACACAGGCGCGGATGGCGGTCATGGTCGATCATGCGGCCGCCATAGGCGACGTCCCCGAAGGCGGCGCCCGCCCAGGCGTTGCGCAGACGGACCTTACGCCGTCTACAGCCTCGCCCTCCATCCGCCCTTCGGCGCGCGCGTCGCACTATGACGTCCTGGTCGCAGGCGCCGGTTTCGCGGGCGCCGTCCTCGCCGAACGTCTGGCCGCGAGCGGACGGCGGGTGCTCGTCGTCGATCGCCGTCCCCACGTGGGCGGCAACGCCTTCGACGAGCATGATGCGGCAGGCGTCCTGGTTCACCGCTACGGCCCTCATATCTTCCATACGAACTCGGCCGAGGTGTTCGACTATCTCTCGCGCTTCACCCCCTGGCGGCCCTATGAGCACCGTGTCCTCGCGCGCGTAGGCGATCAGCTTGTGCCCATGCCCATCAACCGCACCACGCTGAATTTGCTCTACGGGCTGGATCTGCGCTCGGACGAGCAGGCAGAAGCCTATCTCAGCTCGCGGGCCGAGCCCGTCGACAAGGTGGCGACATCGGAAGACGTCGTGGTTTCCGCGATCGGGCGGGAACTCTACGAAACCTTCTTCCGAGGCTATACCCGCAAGCAGTGGGGCCTGGATCCCTCACAGCTCGATCGCTCCGTCACCGCTCGCGTCCCGACGCGCACCAGCACCGACGACCGGTATTTCACCGACGCCTTCCAGGCCATGCCCCTGCACGGATACACGCGCATGTTCGAGAACATGCTCGATCACCCGAATATCCGGGTGGAGACCGGCGTCGACTTCAGGGATGTCCAGGCGGAAGTGCTGTATGATCACCTGGTGTTCACCGGACCGATCGACGAGTTCTTCGACCACAGGTACGGGCCCCTCCCCTATCGGTCGCTGGCGTTCCGGCACGAGACGTTCGACCAGGCGACGTTCCAGCCGGCCGCCGTGGTCAACTATCCTGACGAGGCCGTGCCCTACACCCGCGTGACCGAGTACAAGCACCTGACAGGTCAGAGCCATCCCCGCACCAGCGTCAGCTACGAGTACCCCTGCGACGAGGGCGACCCCTATTATCCGGTGCCCCGGCCCGAGAACCAGGCGCTCTTCAAACAGTATGAAGCGCTCGCCCTGGCGCGTCCTGACGTCAGCTTCGTCGGACGGTTGGCCACCTACCGCTACTACAACATGGACCAGGTCACCGGTCAGGCCCTGGCCACGTTCCGACGGTTGAGCAGGACCTTCGCCGCCGCCGGCGCCACGGCGGCTCCCGGGATCCGCGCCTGAGCAGGCCGCCCTGGGGACCGCAGGTCCCCGGGGCGTTCTCATGACGGCCGTGCGGCTGATCGCTCCAGGATGCTCAGGCGGACCAGGTGCGGATCCCCTTCTCAAGCCTTCAGCATTCGGGCGGCGGCCGCCGACCGAAGGTCATGCGTCGCTGCCGCGCGGCTCGGCGGCGTCAGTGCAGCTTCAGGCGTCCCGAGGCGCGGCGCTGGAACAGCCGGCTCAGTGCGAGCAGCACGGTCCTGCGCGATCCCACGACGATGCGGTGGTGCGCCAGATGCAGACTTATGTAGGCCCAGCGCGCCAGGAGGCCTTCGATCAGGAAGTTCGGTCCGGCCAGGCCCCCCATCAGGGATCCCAGCCCGTGTCCGGCGCCGAGCGATATGAGGGACCCCCGATCCCGATAGCGGTAGGGCCCGGGGTCGCCAGATCGGGTCAGGGCCTTGGCGAGGTAAAGCGCCTGCTGCGATGCGGCCTGGGCCCTGGCGGGCACTGGCCGCCCATCGGGTCCGGGCGCCTCGGCGCAATCGCCCATGGCGTAGACGCCCTCTGCGGAGGTTTGCAGCCGGTCGTTGACGAGGAACTGGTTCAGGCGGCCCGTCGCGAGACCGAAGGTCGTGTTCTCGTCTCCCGCCTTCACGCCAGCCGCCCAGACAATCAGATCGGCAGGGATATCGCCCAGGCTGGTGTCCAGGCCGTCCGGCCGCACCCGCGTGACTTTCGCATTGACGGCCAGACGGACGCCGCGGGCCTGAAGCGCCCGCGCGGCCTTGTCGGCGACCGCGTCGGGCAGGCCCCCAAGTATCCTGGGACCGGCCTCGGCGATCGTCACTTCCAGATCAAAGCGTTCGGCCGGATCGAGCGCCGACGACAGGGCGGCGTGGCCTTCAATGAGCTCAGTGGACAACTCCACCCCGGTCGCCCCCGCCCCGACAATTGCGACCTTCAGCCGACGACGGCCGTCATAGGCCGAAGAGAGGAACAGGGCCGCCAGACGGCGATGGAAGGCTTCCGCGTCCGCGACATTCTCGAGCAACCAGGCGTGTTCGGCAGCGCCCGGGGTGCCGAAGAGATGGCTTCCGGCGCCGGTGGCCAGGACCAGACGGTCGAAGTCGACCACCCGGGCGCCGATCAGAAGCGAGCCGTCCGCGTCTCGCGTCTCGACCAGACGCAGGCGTCGCGCACCCGGCTCGAGCGCTTCGACTTCGCCCAGTAAAAACCGGAAATGATTGCGTCGGGCCAGCATCAGATAGGAGAGGCCCTCCTGCCGCGCGTCGAGAGAACCGGCCGCGACCTCATGGAGCGACGGCTTCCAGAGGTGAAACACCGCCCGATCGACGAGCAGCACCTTTCGCGGTCCCTCCCGGGGACCGAGACGGCGCCCCAGCATGGCGGCGAGCTCCAGCCCTCCGGCGCCGCCGCCGACAATGACGATCTGGTTTTGCATGATGGCTCAATCCCCTGGACGAACTGAAGTTGCGAGCGTCTCAAGCCGCCGCGCGCTTCTCCCCGCCCCCTTCTGCTCAAAAGGGTCCGCGCGCCGACAGCCTCAGCCCTTCACGGCTTCGGGGTCGCCGCCCTTCACCTCGGCGGACACATTGAAGCGCAGTTCGCCGTCCTCGAAGACCTTGGCCAGGTCGAAGGTCCGGCTGCCGCACAGCCGACGTTTCACCTGGGCGAGCGCTTGCTGCGCCTCGTCCACGATGACGGATTCTGTCCTGAGCACGCCCGTGCCTCGGGCGCTGTAGCAGATGGTGTAACGGGTCATGGGACCTCCCTTCCCGCTGAAAAACCTGGATGGAAGCCGGCGTTCCCTATGCGCAATGCCGGTCATAAGCCCCGACAGCCGATCTCGCTGGCCCAGACAAAAGCATTCCGTCTGTTCTTGTCTTCAAAAATACTAACCCATGTAGGTGCGGCGCGGCCCCGACACGCCAGTGTGAGGTCAGGAGTCGACATGCAAACCAGGATAAACCTTATCAACGCCAGCGCGGGCGCTTCTCGCGTCGCCCTTGATATTTGCGATCACCCTGTCTTCCAGGCCCTGCCGCCGGACGTGCAGTCGACGGCCCAGACCCACAGCCTTCTCGAAACGCTTCCGACCGGGCGCATTCTGCCGGAAAGCGGGTCTCTATCATTCATCCTCTCAGGCGTTTTGGGTCTCTTTCCCAACAGCGACGGCGTCTGCGTCGCCACGGTCGTCGCCGGGTCTGTCCATGGATGGGATCAAGCCTTCGCGCCTGACAACCATCCTCCAGGGGTCAGAGCCCTGATCGACACCACTCTGTGCCGCGTGCCGGCCAGCCAGGTCGTTGGGGGTCTCGGGCGCGAGTGGCTGACGCGCCTTGTCGCGCGCCAATCCTCAGGACGTTTCAACGAGATCGCCGCGGAGGCGGCGTGCAACGCCTCCCATCTCGTGCAGGAACGCCTCGCAAAATGGCTGGTCCGGTTGCACTGCGGCGGCAACGGCGCGCCGCTTCACCTGACGCAGGGCGATTTCGGCGCCATGCTCGGCGTGCAACGCACCAGCATAAACGCGGCCGCGGGGCGTCTCCAGGCTCTGGGTCTTGTCAGGTTCGGCCGCGGGAGGGTGCAGATCCTCGACCTCGCCGGGCTGCGAAGCGCTTCATGCTGCCTTGACGGCGTAAAAGGTGAGATTCCCAAGCCCCGCCTCTCCTCGTCGCCGGGCGCCGAACGGCGGTCAGCCTGGCCCGCGCGTCCGCTGCAAGACACCGCGGCCTGACGCGGGCGGACGGCGAGTAACGCCGCGCCCCTGCGGCTCACCGTCAAGACCCGTCCGGGGGTGAAGCGCCTCACCCCAGGGGCTTCTGGTAGGTCTGCCCTCCGTCGGCGCGGGATATGATGCGTGAGATCTGCTCCAGCACGGCCCGCTCCCCCACCGCCGGGCCAGCGCCCCGCGCCGACTGAAGCAGGGCTTCGATTTCGCCCAGTTTGCCCGGAAGCAGCCTGTCCTCCTCGTCCCTGATCGTCGGCTCACCCATGTTCATGCGTCATCTCCTGAGATATGGGGGTGAACGTCGGGGCCGCCCTTCTGCTCCCGAACCCACGCCTGCGACACCGCTGTGTCCGGAAACCGACCCGCCTGCCCCCCGGCCTGGCCCCTTTCGACGAACGGATCCATGCACCGGACCTTGACCTGCGCCGTCGTCCTCTTCCCTGACGCCTCTAGCCGTCCGACGGAGTGCCGCCCTTCCTGATGAGAGCGGCGCACCCCTGACAGGTCGTGGCGCACGAAACAGCCCGCCGGCGGCGACCGGCGTATCGCGGCCGCCGGCCCGCCCGCTTCCGGACCCCTTAACGGAACGGCCGGCCGACCAGGGTCACCGCCGTCATTTGCGCCGCCCCTTGTTCTGGCGACGATCCCACCGGATTGCGGCCACGGCGACCGCGGCGAACACGACGCCCAGCACAAGAAGGAGCAGGTTCATAGGGGACGCCAGCTTCGTCCGAAGCGCTTGAGCGCTGAGCTGAGAGCGCGCAATCCCAAGGCCGCCGGGATCGCGCCAAGGACAGCCAGAAGAAAGGGCCCGAACATTTCCATGTCGATGCAGCGTCGGCCGAGGCTGGAAGGTTCCGCCCGCCTGTCAGAGGTTTCTGGCCGGTAGAGCCGGGATCGCGCCCGCAGCAGGGTCGCCCGCCCTGCTGAGCCGACGCCCCTCAAGAGCGCTCCTGGCCGCCCGCCTGACGGGAAAAGTCGTCACAATCGATCGCGTCTGGCCGCCATGCCGGGGGTCGTGGGCGCCAATTCCTCCGCCTGTGTCTTGGGCGGCGGCCCGTCCGCCGCCTGAAGCCCGTCATCGGGCGATTCCCGAATGGACAGGATGGAGTCTCCGGCCTTCAGCAGCGGGGCGGCGGCGTCCGCCGCCTGGACGTCTGTCGGCGAAGGCACCCGCAGCTTTCGCTCTGCGCCCTCGGCGTCGGCGACGACAATTTCGTAGAACTTCATGCTCGGTTCCTCTTCTGTCCTGACCGGGCGCTCACGCGGCGATGAACGAAAACCGCCTACACCGTCCTTTGCCCGCCTGCCCGCAACGAGTCTGAAAGCCCGAGGTCGCGGAAGGCGTTCCGCCCGCCAGTGGAAAAGACGCTTCAAACGCTCCGGCGATCCCGTCAGACCGGCCCAGAGCAGAACAGGACCAAGTCGAGGCCTGGACGGTCGGGTCACAGCCTTCCCAGGCTCAGGGAGACGCCGCCACAGCCGGAAGCCGTGTCGCGAGTGCGAAACCGGCCCGGACGCGCGCTCGTCCGGGAGACGCAAGGCCGAGCCTCCGGGAGCGTTCCGTTTCGCCGTCACCGCCTTCCTGGCCCGACTCGCCGGTTCACCTCGCGACCAGGAGCGGTCCAGCGCAGCCGTTCACGATGCGCGCCATCCTGCAGAACGGGGCCGGTCAGGGGCGTTGGACGTTCAGCCTCGCCGCCGACCGCTAACGAAGCTGGCTGTCCTTGCTGCCGCGACGATTGATTCCGGAGTGGACGATCCGACGGTCGCGGCTGGACTGACAGCTGACGCAGGTGGTGACGCCGGGCATGGCCTTTCGCCGCGCCAGAGGAATATCTTCGCCGCATTCGACGCATTCGACGCATTCCACAGCGCCTTCTCCCCTCGGCAGGCGCGAGCGCGCGCTGAGCACCCCGTCGACGATGGTGTCGTTGATCTGATCGAGTACGGCGCCTTCATGCGCCCAGCCGGAAGCCATGACATCCTCTCCTTCGCCCAGAAGATGGGGAGCGGCGACCCGATCCCAGCGTCGCCGTTCTCAAAGGACCCGTCGGGACCGTGGCCCTAACCGCGTATCGCTCAGCGATCCATCTTCTGGGCCAGCTGGAGAAGCTCCGCCAGGTTACGGACACCAAGCCGTTCCATCAATTGGGCGCGGTAGGTCTCGACCGTTCTGGGGCTGAGCGACAAGGCGCGCGCGATCGACTTGTTCGTGCCTCCAGCCCTGAGGCCCTCGAAGACTTCCAGCTCCCGCCGCGACAGGTCCGACAGAGTCAGGCGTGGCTGACCGGAGCCCGGTTCGGCGCTGCGCGCCGGCGAGACCTTCACGGCTCGGGCTGCGGAAACCAGGGCTGACAGGGCGGCGTGATAGGGAAGAACATCGGCCGCTCCCAGTTTCATGAGCTGGACCACAGTATCCAAACGATCGCCAAGTCGCGCCGTGACGAGCCAGGGCAGCCTTTTGCCGGTGCGCGCCAGCAAGGCGGCGGCCCGATAGACCCGGTCGAAGTCGGCCTCGGAGGCCAGGACGACCACGCCCGGCTCGAGGTCGTCGGCGAGACGGGCGAAGGCCTCGACGCCATCGAAGCCCCGCGCCTTGAAGCCGGCCTGGCTGAAGGCGTGGACCAACCGGTTCTGCGCGGACGGGTCGTCGTGAACGACATAGGCGCGCGCCTCGATACTCTGGGTGACGTCCACCAGCAGACCCCCGATCCGGCGGATCACCCCGTCCTGGCTCGCGATCGGGAAGGCGGTCGCGTGGAAGGTCCGAAGTCCGCCCTCGGTCCTGACCCGGAAACGGCCCTGGGCGGCGTCGCCTCGCGAGACATGATCCAGGGTGCTCGCGACCTTCGCCCGATCCTCGTCCACCAGCTGGGCCAGCCAGGTCTCCAGCGGACAGGTCTCTCCGGAGGGCGGCAGGGCCCAGGCCGACCGGAACTCCGGGTTGAGGCCCGTGATGGTTCCCGTTCCAAGGTCGATGGTCCAGAGAAGGCTGGCGCTCGCCTCCGCCACCTCCTTCAGAAGGTCCTGCCCATCGGGCCCGGCCGTAGCGGCGAGCCGCCAGTCGTGAATGTCCACGGCCGACCCGCACCAGCCGACAAGGCGGCCGTCCCCGGCCCAGACCTGTTGCGCCCTGATGAAGAACCAGCGGAACCCCCCGTCGGCGTCCCGGAGCCGGAACTGGCCCGAAAAGGCCTGAGGCCCTGACTCCGCCTCGGCCCTTGTCGACTCGGCCCGGTCGAGATCCTCGGGGTGGATGCGGTCCTGAAGGCGGACCTGCGTCGGGAGAGATAGATCGAGGTAGATCTGGAGCGTCTGGTTCATCCACGCCAGCGACCCGTCGGGCGCGCACCGCCAGAGCAGGCCCGGGGCGGTGTCCGTCACGGACCTGAGGGCCGCCTCGCTCGAGCGCAGGGCCCGCTCAGCCAGGAGGCGGCCCGTGGTTTCATAAACGACGCCCAGAACCCCGCGCACGGCGCCGGCCGTGTCTCTCGCGGGCGAGTAGGAGAAGGACCACCACGATCGAGCGAGGCCCCCGCCTCGAACCAGCGGAACTTCGAAATCCTCGCTGAAGCTGGCGTAACCGGCCAGGGCCCGGATGAAGGGCGGGGAAACGGTCGACCACGCCTCCCTGAAGACCTCGCGGAAAGGCCGGCCAAGACAGTCGCCCTTCAGCTCCACGATCGGGGCGTAGGCGTCGTTGAAAAAAATCTGATCATCCTGGCCCCAGGTGATGAAGATGGGGAAGCGGGAGCCCAGCAGGAGATCCAGGGCGGCGACAAAAGCCGGGTCCCACCCGTCCATCGAACCTATTGAGGTTCGACCCCAATCGCCGGCGCGGATTCGATCCGCACAGTCGCCCTGGGCTCTAAGCGTCGCCGCCGGCCTGGCATCGCGAGCCCACGTCCGCGGCTCCTGCTCGAAGCGAGGCGCGCCACCCTTAAACCCCACCCAACGCCCTCCAGGCCGCAACGCCTACCTTTAGTTGTCGATCAAGCAACCGACACCACCTCCATTTGAGCCAATAGCCCCAAGGCCGTGAACCGCCCGCCACCTCGCCGGCCAAGGCGGAAGCTCCAGCACGGCGGGTCCAGGGTCATCGTTTCGCGGCGCGCCAAGGACCCCGCCAATGACGACCCCGGTGAGCCCGTCTCTCGCATCCTGTCCGGCCACAGACGTCTCAATCCGTCAAGGCCCGTAGGGACGGACCGCTCCTGACGCCGCCGGCCCTCTCGGAGCAGGTCTCGTCAGCTGGGCCGGATATCTCGGTCCAGCGCGCGCGCAGGTCGAGGGCCGCCTCGGTGATTTCGACTTCCGACAAGAGGAGCGCGCGCAGTTCGCCGCCCGTCTCCGTGTAGAGGAGCTCGACCGGCGCGCCCGAGGCGTTGGCCTCGCGCGCCAGACGCAGGGCGCACTGTAACGCTGCGCTGCGGCTGCCGAAATGTCCCAGCTGGCGGCGTTCCGACACGACCCGCCATTCGCGGCCGCAGCGGAGGACCGCATAGCGTATCAGGGTTTCCTTCGCCGACCGGGCGCCGACCTGCGACCGCGTTCCGGCGGAGGAAGCCTGGACGATCTCGGGGTCGCGCCTTTGGGCCCGCTCGAAGAGCAGTCGCGTCACGGTCTGCCGGTCCGCCGGCTTGGCGTAGAGGAAGCCTTGGCCCAAGGCGCATCCGAAGCGCTCAAGCAGGGCGGCCTGTTCCTGGGTTTCGACCCCCTCAGCGACCACCCGGATGCCGAGTTTGGAAGCGATTGACACCAGGCCTTCGACGATGGCCGCGCTGCGGCTCTCCGGCTCCATGCGGGCGATGAAGGACTTGTCGATCTTGATGATGTCGACGGGGAGCGACAGGAGGTGTGTCAGGGAGGCGAAGCCCGTGCCGAAATCGTCGAGCGCCACCCGCAGGCCGTTCTCCCGCAGCGACTGGATTTCCCGCGCGATCTCTCCGGATCGCCCCATGTAGACGGACTCGGTGACTTCAAGGATGACGTGTTCGAGCGGCACGTCTTCCCGGTCGAACGCCTTCCGGATGGTCGACATCAGCCGCCCGCCCTGGAAATCCGCCGACGAGGCGTTGATCCCGACATGCTGGAACCAGATTCCCAGATCGAGCCAGGACCGGATGTCCCGCGCGACGATGTCCAGCATGCGCCGCGTCAGAAGCGTGGCCGTATGCGGATCCGAAACCGCTTCCATATAGTCGCCTGCGGCCTGGGTTTCTCCCGACGGCAGGACCACCCGAAACAGCGCTTCCAGCCCGACGATCTCGCCGGTGTCCACGCGGACGATCGGCTGGTAATGGGCGTCGATCCGATCTTCCTGAAGGGCTTCCGCCACCTCGCGGATGGCGGTGAGGCGCCGTGTCATGGTCGTGCCCAGACCGGCCGAATAGGCCACGAAACCGCCGCGCCGCGTCTCCTTGGCGTGGTAGAGGGCGAAGTCGGCGTTCTGCCGCAGGAGTTCGACGCTCGTCCCGCCATCCTGGCTCGCTCCGCCAATGGTGGCGCGCGGAATGATCCTGTGACCATCGCAGGCGATCGGATGGGCGAGCGCCTTAAGAATGGCTTTCGCCCGCTTCTCCATTGTCGCGGCGGCGGCCTCCTCTCCGTCGTCGCGAATGACCACGGCGAATTCATCGCCGCCGAGGCGATAGGCCGTGTGGGGAGACGCCCCTTTTTCGATCGCCGCCGCCGCCGCTTTCAGCAGGCAGTCCCCGGCGCGGTGACCAAAGGTGTCGTTGACGGTCTTCAGATTGTCGAGGTCGATGACCAGGACGGCGCTGGCCGTCGGCGGCGCTTCTTCTCGCGCCCCGAACGGCAGGTTGAACGCCGCCCGGTTGGGAAGCTCGGTCAGCATGTCGATATAGGCGAGCCGGTACTGGTCGCTGGCCTGCCGGGCGCGCTCCACGGCGATCGCGCAGAGATGAATCGACGCCTCCACGACTTCGGCCTCGTGCGGGGTGTGTCGTCTCGCCTCGCGGAAATAAAGGGCGAAGGCTCCGAGCACTTCATCGGACTTGCCATGGACAGGTACGGACCAGCACGCCTTCAGGCCCAGGCCGAGGGGGATCTCAGCGAAACGATCCCAGCGGGGATCAGTCCGGATATCCGGGCATTCGACGGGCTCGCCTGAATGAATAGCCGTCCCGCAGGCCCCCACGTCCGGCCCCACCTGAACGCCGTCTATCTCCGCGCCGAACGAGGCCGGCAGTCCTGGCGCAGCGAGCGGGCGGAGCCGTCCGCCCGCGTCCACCGCGACAATGGAGCAGAGCACGCCCGGAAGACGCGCTTCCACCCGGGCGCATAGGGCGTGCAAGGTGCGGCCGAGGGGCTCGCCTCGAGCGACCAGTTCGAGAATTCCGTTCTGAAGCTTCAGCATAGCCTGGGTCTCTCCCTGCCCAGCGTCCGGTTTCCCGGTTAAGGACTTGCTCAACCAATTGCTTAACGCCGTTCCGCGGACGTCCTTTCCGCTTGACGGACCCGAGCGTCCTGTCCGGCCCGGACATCGGCGGCGCCGGCGGGCCATTGCTCCAACGACAGCGCCGGCATGCTCTCGACCGCCTCCCTGGAAAGACGGCAATGCGCCCCCTCCGGGGTCAGGACGATCATTGTTCGATCCAGGGCGCGGAGCGTCTCGCCCACCCCGCCCAGGCCGCCGACGCTCACGACCAGATAGGCCATGGCCGAAGAGTCGCGGCGAGCCATGACTTCGACCACATGGCCGACGATCTCACCGTCGCTCCCCTGCACGCGCCCTCCGAGGACGGCGCTCAGAGCAACCAGATCCGGCGCCTTCGATCGCTCGCTCGCGGCGCTCGCCCTGGCGCTGGCCTGCTGGTAGCGGGCCTGCCGTCCCAGCCAGCGCCAGACCCCCGCGAGATTGACGAGGGTGAGGAAGCCGTTGGCCCAGAGAAGGTTGGGCTGATCGGTCTGCACGGCGACGACGCACCAGCAGATCGATCCTGCGAAGAAGACGACAAAACCCCAGCCGGTCACCCGTGGCCCGAGGTTCGAGGCCGTCATGACCGCGGCGACCGCCGTTGCAACGGGCGCCGCCCAACCTGCCGCCTCATCCATAACGGACTTTCCCCGCCATCAGCCCTCTTTCATGTCCGGACGCCGCAACCTTCCCCGCGCCTCCCCGCCTCGGGACCCCCATCGACCCGTGGGGCGCTTCCGCGCACAGGGCGTCGGGGATGAAATAGCGAAAAGGTTCGTTCGTTTCCGGAGTTCGATGCCCGACTTTCCGGGACGGGATCGTCCGCTGGATAGTTCAGCAATGACGGCGCTGTCCCGCCCGAGCACGCCAGGTTCCAGGCGAACGTCGCCCGTCCCCCTTGGGCGCCCCCCGTCGCGCCTCAGACCCGCGTCGGCTCAGGCCTGTCCCGGACGCGGGCGTGCTCGATCGGTGTAGGTCGTCTCCATGGACCTCCATGGAAGCCCGTTCTCCCGCCCGGTCGAGGCGCATCGACGCGTTCATCAACACCCCGGAGCCATGGTCCCGGTCCGTCGCCCCGCAAAACTTCAGGCTCACGCCTCGCATTCCGCTGCCTCAGCCAACTCCACGAGGATCGCTTCGAGAAAGACTTGGTCGTGGCGTTCGCCGCCGGACGTTTCGATGAGCAGCCTGTCTCCCGACCAGCGCCAGGCGTCGCTCTTCGGACGACCTTTGGACAGGGCCCGCGCCCGCTTCGTCCGCGCCCTGGACCCGAAGGCCAAGGCCGTCGCCTTGGGTCCGGACACCAGTTCGGTCACGCCCGCGACCCGGGCCAGCGCCGTCAGCCTCCGCGCGTCCAGGAGCGCCGTCACGGTTTCGGGCGGGGGGCCAAACCGGTCCTCGATCTCTTCGCTGAACGCATCGATCTCCTCGGCCGAGACACATCGGGCGAGGCGGGCGTACAGACTGATTCTCACGCTGGGATCGGGCACATAGGTCTCGGGAAAGCGTCCTTTGGCATTCAGGGTCGTCTTCGGCGGCGCGGGCTCGCTCGCGACTTCGCCCCTGGCCTCCCGCAGGGCGCGCGCCAGCACCCGCTGGTAGAGGCTGGCGCCGATCAACCGGATATGGCCGGCCTGCTCCTCGCCGACCAGGTCGCCTCCCCCGCGAAGGTCCAGGTCGCGAGCGCTGATGGCGAACCCCGCTCCCAGTCGGTCCAGGGCCTCGAGGGTTTGCAGCCGCGCGCGCGTGTTCTGAGCAAGCTCCGCCCCAGGATCGCTCAGCAGATAGGCGAACCCCTGGCGTCGCCCTCGCCCAACCCGGCCCCGCAGCTGATGCAGCTGGGCGAGGCCAAAGCGATCCGGTCGCCAGATCACGATGGTGTTGGCCCGTGGCACGTCGAGGCCGTTTTCGACGATGTTGGTGGAAAGGAGGACGTCGCCCCGGCCTTCAGCGAATGTCGACATGGCCGCGTCCATATCGTCGGGCGTCAGCTTTCCATGAGCCACGATCACGCTCAGTTCTGGAACCAGGGCCGACAGACGCGCCGCAAGAGGCTCAAGGTCCTCGATGCGGGGAGCCACCACGAAGCTCTGCCCGCCCCGTCTCTTCTCGCGACGCAGGACGGTCGACAGAGAAGCCCCGTCGTCGTCCGTCATAAAGGTGCGGACGGGGCGTCTCCGCGCGGGCGGGCTGGCGAGAATGCTAACGTCCTGCACCCCGACGAGGGCTCCTTGCAGCGTCCGGGGGATCGGGGTGGCGGACAGGGCCAGAAGATGGGGCGCAAGATCCGCCAGCCGCGCCTTGAGCGCGGCGCCGAAGCGATGCTCCTCATCGATGATCACCAGAGCAAGGTCAGCGAAGACGAGGGTGTCGTCCGCGAGCGCCTGCGTTCCGATCACGACCTGGATCGACCCATCCTCAAGGCCGCGGCGGACATCCTGGACCTCGCCGCCGTCCACGAGCCTGGAAAGGCGTCCGACCTGAATACCGGAGCCCTCGCATCTCTGACGAAAGGTCTCGTAGTGCTGACGGGCGAGAACCGTCGTGGGGGCGGCCAACATCACCTGCCGGCCGGAAAGGGCGACGGCCGCCGCAGCGCGCAGGGCCACCTCCGTCTTTCCGAACCCCACGTCCCCGCACACCAGTCGGTTCATCGGTCGTCCCGACGCCAGATCCCTCAGAACGTCGTCGATGGCGGCGAGCTGATCGACGGATTCCGGAAAGGGGAAGCGGGACGCGAACCGCGCATAGTCGGGTCGGGGCGGCGAGATCCTGTCGGTCGCCGTGGCTTCGCGCGCTCTGGCCATCTCGATCATGCAGAGCGCGGTCGCATCGATCTGGGCGCTGACCTCCGCCCGACGCTTCAGCCATGCCTGGCCGTTGAGACGGTCAAGCTTGATGGCGGCGGGCTCGGCGCTGTAACGCCAGATGCGGCCCAGCTCCTCGACCGGCGCCAGGACTGCGGCTCCCCCATAGTATTCCAGCCGCAGCACGTCCCGCACCACGCCATCCGCCTCGACCTGCTCAAGCGCCCGCAGCACGCCGAGCCCGTGCTCCTCATGAATGACAACGTCGCCGAGGCGCACCTCGGTCTCACCGAACAGATCGGTCGAGGCGCCTGCGCCCTGAGCGATCCGGCCGCCGGTGAGATCGGTGGCGGTCAGCAGGACCAAATCCTCGCGGGCGTCCGCGTAGCCCTCGTCAAAATCCGCAACGAGAGAGACCAGGGCGCCGGGCCCAGCCTCCCCCACGGCTTCCCAGGTCTCAACGGCCGCTGGCGGTTCAATCCTGTTGCGCCGGAGAAGCCTGGCCATCACACGCTGTTCATGAGCCAGCCCGGCCAGCACGACCCGCCGGCCGGCGGCGCGCTGGACCTGGAGATAGCGTTTCAGGCCTGTTCCCGCGGCGCCGGCTCGCGCGAGGTGCGGGACGGGCCCTAGGCCGGCGAGGTCAAGCGCCTCCGCGCCTTCGACAGCGCGTGAGAACTCGGGGAGCGAGAGATAGAGGCTGTCGACGGCCGCCAGCGACCGACCGTCAGCATCGGAAAAACTCCGCCGCGCCTCGAAGGCCTCCCTGATCTGCGCCTCGGTCCGCTCAGCGCGCTCGAGGACGCCCTCGTCCAGAACGATGCGACCGCCCGGCAAGGCCTGAAACAGGTCGCCCAGCGGCTGGCCATAATGCTCCTGCAGATGATGCTCCTCTCCGGGCGTCGCTTCGCGCTCTGCTCCGTCCCCCTCGACCACCAGCTCCGACGCGGCGGTCAGGGAAAGGGCGGACGCACTTTCCCGGGAACGCTGGCTGACGGGATCGAAGGCCTTGATCTCAGCCACGGAGCCGTCCTCGGCCATGACGATGCGAAACGGCGATGTCGCCGCCGCCGGGTAGATGTCGATCACCTCGCCATGGATCGCGATCTCGCCCGGCTCATCCACGCGCTCATCGCGGATGTAGCCTGTCCGGGCCGCGAACTCGGCCATGACTTCCCGGTCAAGCGGCGCGCCGACCGCGATGTCGAAGCGAGCGTCTGCGATGTCTCCGGGCGGCGTCCGCTGCATCATCGCCTCGGGCGAAGACACCACCAGACGTCCCCGCGGTCCCGCCTCCGCGAGCCGGGCCAGCACCGCCATACGACGTCCCATGCTTTCGCGGGACGGCGAGGCGCGATCGTAGGGAAGACAGTCCCAGGGCGGAAACACCATGACGACAGGGTCGTCGTCGGTGATCATGGCTCCCAGGGCGCGGGCGATCTCGTCCGCCCGACGCTCGCTCCCCGCCACCAGAAGCATATCCCCTCCCCCTGCCGCTCTCCACGTCGCGATGAGACGCGCAGCCACGGCGGCGGGCGGCGCCTTTCGACCGGGCCTCAGACCGTCCGGACGCGGGACGCCCCCATCGCCCAGAACGGGCGCGGCGACAACAGGCTCAGGCTTATGGGTCATGGGAAGACTTGCTCCGAAGGCCATAGCCAACTCCGGGGCGGCGATCCGGTTCTGTCGCCCTCTGGACTCTAGACCTGATTTCCGTCCGCTGAATCGGCGCGCACCCGGGTTGTCCCTCGCAGGCTAGCCGCTCGTCGACACGGCGACTGCGAGGAGCAACCGACCTGATCCCTGATCGATCGGTGAGCGTCTTTTTCGCTTCATGCCGCGCGACGGCTCAGCCATGTCGGCCTGGACGTTGGCCGCGCGCCCGGATTAAGAGGCGCCACGGACGTCGCTCCTGGAGTCCTAGTCGTCGGAGGTGGATTGGCTGCCGGGTCGACCAGCTGATGGAACGCGCCCTTCCCGCTACGGGCTTCGATCGGAGCGTATCCGACCTGACCAGCCTCGTCGGAGCGGCGCCATCGTGCAGTCGCCGAGCCGGAGGTCAGTCCTAAGGTCAAAATCAGCTCGACCAGGCCTGCCGCCCACCCGGGCCCTCCGAGGAGATCGAAGCCGACGTAACGACGGCTATGGTCACGCGACCGCGCCGCCCCCTCCCACGCCAGCATGGCCGACGCGGGAACCTCACAGCCGAGCTTGGTGTTCGCTTTCTTATGACTTCTTCAGAATGGCTGGACGATCCTTCCGGCGTGCTCGATCATCTCGCGCGCCATGGCGCCAGCCGACAGGAGGCGCTCGAGCTCTTCGACTATCTGCCGGGAACCGAGGTGAATGAGATGCTCGGTCATTGGCGGGGGCGACCGCTTCACACCGGGCATCCGCTCGACGGCCTGCTTGAGGCGTACGGCTGGCGGGGTAAGGCCTTTCACACCTCGGAAGACGTTGATCCCCTTGTGTTTGATCTTGGCGCGCGGACGTTGAGTTTGGATCCTCGATGGGTCCTGCTTCGCCCACTTGCGTCATCCGTGATGCGAAGCCGAGGGGCGAGCCTCGTCTTCCGCGCGGCGGCGCCCCTTCTCGCGACGCAGTCGCCGACCGCACGGTTGCGTCGCGTGGACTACCGCGGACGGATCACCGCGGCGATGATCTATGATCGCCAGCCTATCATCGACGTTTTCAGGTCCGTGGGACCCAATCATCGGCTGGGCCTGATGGACGCGCGCGGTTTTCCGCCCTTCTTCTTCCTGCTGGACCGCGAGGGAAGCGGCGTCGCCAACTCACCCTGCGTCACGCA
Source organism: Brevundimonas sp. UBA4553 (assembly GCF_002387245.1). GTDB lineage: Bacteria > Pseudomonadota > Alphaproteobacteria > Caulobacterales > Caulobacteraceae > Brevundimonas. The sequence continues at coordinate 315,214 of NZ_DGLD01000019.1, read as the reverse complement.
CGTCGAAGGGGTCGAGGAGAACCGTTCCCATGAGTGATCCCTCGATCGGCGGGCGAACTTTGCGCCCCTGGGAGAAATCCTGCTCCGTCGCGACAGCTCTCGACAGGGCTGGCAATGACCACTGGCGCAGGGAATCAACCATAAGCTTGGCCGTTCAGGCGCTTGTGACACACGTCGTCAGCTAACGTGAGTTATTGCTCGAAGCCGTCCGGCATGCGCTTGTGGCGCACGGCTCTCCAGTTTGGGCGACTTGCCCAGCCGGATTCGCAATGGGGATCGAATGGCCTTGGTGAAAACATCCGCTCTGGCGGGGAAACGCGGCGCGAAGGCGATACCGCATTCAGCGGGGCCGATCGCAGGGCGTTCCAAACCCGTCGCGCGATCTCGCGGGATTCAGACCGCCGCCGAGCGGCTCTCAGCCGCCACGCAGGAGTTGGCCGGAGGCGTCGCGGAAGCCTCGAGCGCAGCCGAGGAGCTTCAGCGCGCGATGGAGCAGATTTCCAGCGGCGCCGAAGAGGCGGCTGGAGCGGCGCATGAATCCCTGGCCGCGGTGAACAATCTGGCGACGAGCTTCTCCCAGGCGAGAGGGCGCGCGGAGCGGTCTCACGGCTACAGCCAGGAGCTGCAAGTCGAGCTGGCCGAGGCGGCGGCGCTGATCGAAGCCTCGGCGGATGCGATCCAAGTGAACGCGGACCGCCAGCGGAGATCGGTTGAAATCGCCAACCGGTTGCAGGCGCAGGCCGTCTCCGTCGATGAAGTGACAGCCTCGGTCGCCGACCTGGCCGACCAGACGAATCTCCTGGCGCTGAACGCCGCGATCGAAGCTGCGCGCGCAGGAGATCACGGCTTGGGCTTCGCCGTAGTCGCCGATGAGGTGCGCGGCCTTTCAGAGGTCTCGGAACAGCGATCGAGACAGGTTGCAGATTTGACCCGGCGGGCGGCTGAAGAGGGTCGCGAAATCGCCCGGAGAATCGCAGGAGCCTCTGAAACCGCATCCGCGGAGGCGCGGTCGGGTCGCGCCGCGATCGCGGAACTGCAGACCATGCGTTCCGCCCTGGTCGACATCACCGAACGCAACAAGGCGATCGTGGCGGCGGCGCTGGAAGCGGAGGGCGCCCTGCGCGAGACCCAGGAGGGGGCCGACAGCGTGGCGAAAGCGGCCGAGGAGCAGTCCGCCGGCGCCGCGGAAGCCCAACGCGCCGTACAGCAGCAGAGCACGGCGCTGGATGAGAGCCGATCTACGGCGGAGGCGCTCGCGGCGGTGGCGGAACGGCTGAACGAAAGCGCTGACGGAACGGCCGCGGCGGAGGAGGCCGGCGCGGCGGCCGAGGCGTTGTCGGCGACCATCCAGGAACTCGCTGGCGCAGCGGGAGAGATTCTCGCCGCTGTCGATCAGATCGGTCGCGGAGCGCAGGCTCAGGCCTCGGCGACGCATCAGGCCAGCGCCGCCATGACGCAGATTCGCAAGGCCGCGGCGGATTCAGAGAACGCTGCACGGGCCTCGCTCGAAGCCGTCGACGACGCGCAAGCGCGTTTACAGGCCAGCCGCACGGCTGTCGCACGTCTGGCTGAGGGCGTGGCGGGCGCCAGCGCGGAAATCGCCGAAGTCCTGATCCTGGTCGAAACCCTGGAAGTCTCCACCTACGCCATTGAGCGCAGCGTCGAAGGCATGACCAATGTCGCCATTCAGACCAACATGCTGGCGGTCAGCGGATCGATTGAGGCGGCGCGGGCCGGTGATCAGGGACGGGGCTTCGCCCTGGTGTCGACCGACATTCGGAACCTGGCTCGTGCGTCCGAGGAGAATGCGGCCCGGGCTCGCGAGACGGTGCGTCTGATGCAGGGGCAGTTGGCGATGGTTCGTCGCGACATGGAGCATATAGCCGCCGTAGGGGAAGCCGAGGCCCAGAAGAACCGCAAGCTGGACGATCGTCTGGCGAAGGTGGCGCTGATCGCTGAAGATCTCAGGGCCGGGAGCGTGGAGATCGCTGCCGGCGCGAGCTCCGCCCTGCAGGATGTCGAACAGGTGCTGATCGGGATCGCCCAGATTGCGTCCGTCGCCGAGGAAGCGAGCTCGGCAGGGGCGCAGGCGGCCACGGCGGCGCGGCAGCAGTCGCAAGGCGCGGAGGACCTCGCGGCCGCGATAGAGGAGATCGCCCTGCTGGCCGATGAACTTCGGACCCGCGAGGCCTAGGTGAATAGAGCGGCCCCGCGCCCCTTCCTGACCTTTTTTGTGGGAGAGGCGCAATTCGCGGCCGACGCCGCGACTGTGTCCGAGGTGTTTCGACAGCCTCGCGTCACGCGCGTGCCCGGGAGCCCCTACAGCCTGCTGGGGATCGCCGCGCTGCGCGGGGCCGCCACGCCCGTGGTCTCCCTGGCCCGTCTTTTCGGCGGAGAAGACACGCCCAGCGAACATTCGCGGCTTTTGCTGCTCGAAGCGGGGCAGACCGTCGGGCTTTTGGTGGATCGCGTGGGCGCCCTGACCCAGTTGTCCGCATCCGAAGCCCCGAAATCGAATGCGGCGTTTGGCCGGTTATACGCCGTCGAGGACGCCGCCGCGCGCGTCGTCGACCTGGAGGGACTGCTGCGACAGGCCTTCTCCCTCGGGACCGGCGAAGTCAGGGCGCGCACGGTCGCCTCCCTCCCCTTTGAGGAGGCCTCCGGGGCGGATCGGGCCATGACCTTGCTGGCCTTCGAACTGGCGGGCCAGACCTACGCCTTGCCGCTCGAGGCGGTCAGCGAGGTTCTCACCTTCCGCGGCAAGTTGACCCGCGTCGCGGGATCCGAGGACATGACGCGTGGCGTGCTGGATCTCCGGGGACGGCTATTGCCTGTCGTCTCCCTCAAGATCCTTCTTGGGCTCGCCGAGAGGGGAGACGACGCCGACCGGGTGATCGTCACGCGTGTCGGAGACGCCTATGTCGGGTTGGCGGTCGACGGTCTCAAATCCATCCTCCGGGTGGCGGAAAACGCCGTCGACCCGGCTCCGGCGGTGCTGAACCGGGGAAAGGGCGAGGCGCAGGTCCAGTCCATCGCCCGGCTTCCAGAGGGCCAGGGGCTGGTTGCGATCCTGTCGACCGAGCGGCTGTTCCGCGATGAGAAGACTGCACAAATATTGGCCGACGGCCGAACCGAGGCGAGGCCGATGGACGAGACCGGGACGACCGGCGCCGCGGAGGCATATCTGATCTTCCGTATCGGCGGCGATGAATACGGATTGCCGCTGGCGGCCGTGGGCGAGGTCGCGCGCCTCCCGGAGCGCCTCACCCGCGTGCCCCGCGCCCCCGCCTTCGTGGAAGGCGTCCTCAACCTCCGCGGCAGGGTCACCCCGGTCATAGATCAACGCCGGCGCTTCCAGGCGCCGACATCCGCAGCCTTGGGACAGCCGCGCGTCATCGTGACGACTGTAGAAGCGCGACAGACCGGCTTTATCGTGGACGCTGTCAGCGAGATCCTCGGCATCGCCGAGACCCAGATGGACCCCGCTCCCGATTTCACAGCTGACGCGGGCCGGCTGTTCACCCGTGTCGCCACGCTGGATGGCGGCGAACGGCTGATCCTGCTCATCGAGCCGAAGGCGCTGCTGGACCGCGCCGAGCGCGACCTGTTGGCCGACATGGACATCTCGAGGATCGGGATCGGATCGTGATCCGCCTCCTGGCCGTCGATGATTCCGCCCTGATGCGACGACTGATCGGCGAGGTTTTCGCCGGCGAGGCGGATGTCGAGGTCGCCTTCGCGAAAAACGGGCTCGAGGCCCTGGCCCTCCTGCCAGAACTCAAGCCCCACGTGATCACCCTCGATATCCAGATGCCCCAGATGGACGGGCTGGCCTGTCTTGACCGAATCATGATCGAGCATCCCTGCCCGGTGGTGATGTTCTCAGCCCTCACAGGGGACGGCGCGCGCGAGACGCTGGACGCCCTGTCGCTCGGCGCAGTGGATTTCATTCCCAAGCCCGGCGGGGCGATTTCCCTGAAGGTCGACGTGTTCGGGCCGCTGTTGGTCGAAAAGGTTCGGTCGGCGTCCGGCGCGCGGCTGGGTGGGACGCACCGTCTTGCCGAAAGGGTGCGCCTGAAAACCGGCGGAACGGCTCTCGCCGGACGACCTCTCGGCCGCCCTCGATCCGTTGCGGCCGCAGCTCGCACGAGGTTGTCGCCCGTCGTGGACGATAGCGTGGAGCGGCTGGTTCTGATCGGCAGCTCCACCGGCGGGCCGCCCGCGTTGGACGCGGTGCTGGCGCCCCTCCCGGCGGACTTTCCCTGGCCGATCGTCGTGGCCCAGCACATGCCCGCCACCTTCACCGGGGCGCTGGCGACCCGGCTGGATCGCCTATGCGCCCTGTCTGTCAGGGAGGTCGTTCGACCGATGGTTCTCGAACCCGGGACCGTCTACATCGCCCGCGGCGACGCGGACCTGATCATCAGCCGTCGTTCCGGCGCGTTGGCGGCCCTGCCGACCCCGACGAGCGCGGCCCACCGCTGGCATCCCAGCGTAGACCGCATGGTCGACAGCGCCCTGGAGCATGTGTCGGCTGAAAGGCTCATCGGCGTGCTGCTAACCGGCATGGGAGACGACGGCGCGGCCGCCCTCTCCCGGCTGAAGGCTGGCGGCGGTCGAACGATTGCCGAAGCGGAAGAAACGGCCGTGGTCTGGGGCATGCCGGGAGCGCTGGTGCGCTCTGGAGGCGCCGAGGCCGTGCTCCCGCTGGATCAGGTGGCGAACGGCCTGACCGATTTGGCGGGGCGGTCATGACCGTCCGGGCGCCGGCCGTCCCGGTCCTGACCGCCGAAGAACTGCGGCGCTTCTGCGACTTTCTCTATGCTCGCACCGGCATGCAGTTCGGCGAGACTAAGCGATACTATATTGAACGGCGCCTTCATGATCGTCTGGCGGCGACGCGCAGCGCGTCCTTCGCCGACTACCTGCTGCGCCTGCGGGCCGACGACGCAGAAACGCGCGCGGTGATCAGCAGCTTCACCGTCAACGAGACCTACTTCTATCGCGAGGAACATCAGCTTCGGTGCCTCAGCAGCAGCCTTCTGCCGGAAATCGTCCGAACCCGAGGCGCCGGCGATCGTATCCGGATCTGGTCCCAGCCCTGCTCGACCGGAGAGGAGGCCTATTCGATCGCCTTGTGGCTGCTCGAGAACTGGCCGCTGGTGGACGCCTATAATGTAGAGATCGTCGGCTCCGACATCGACGGCGACGCCCTGACCGCAGCCAAGGAGGCGATCTACGGCGAGCGGTCGTTGAGCCGGCTGCCCGAAACGGTGGCGAACGCCTATTTCGAACCCTCGAACCGCGGGCGGCGGCGGCTGATCCAGGACCTGCGCGAGTCAGTGACCTTCCGCCCCGCCAATCTCGTCGATCGCGGCTCAATGAAGGATCAGGGCCTCTTCGACGTGATTTTCTGCCGGAACGTCCTGATCTACTTCGATGAAGATTCCCGGGCCAGGGCGGCGGATCACCTGTTCGACAACCTCGCGCCAGGCGGATTCATCTGCCTGGGTCACACGGAGTCGATGTCCCGGATCACCGACCGCTTCACCGTCCGGCGCTTTCCCGACGCCATCGTCTATCAACGGCCCTCGGCATGATGGACGAGCTGCTGACGCAATTCCTGGTCGAGGCGCCAGAGCTGGTGCAGCAGGGCAGCGACGCCCTGCTGGCGCTGGAGCGCCGTCCCGACGACCGGGCGGCGACAGACGAGGCCTTCCGAGCCTTCCATACCTTGAAAGGATCGGTCGGCCTTTTCGATCTTCCCGCCATGGGGCTGGCCCTTCATGCAGGAGAGGATGTTCTGTCCGCGATCCGATCTGGCGGCCGCGTCGCGGACAGCGAGGCCGTGGACGGTCTTCTCGCCGTTCTGAGCCAGTCCGAGCGCTGGCTATCGGCGATCGAGGCGGAAGGCGGCCTCCCCAACGGCGCCGGCGAGGTGGCGCGTCGTCTCGTCGACCAGCTCAAGGTCGGCGCGGCTGGGTCCGTCGGCATCGAACAGATTGAGACGCCGGGGTGGGCGGAGGCCCTGCGAGCCACAACGCCCGCACAAGGCGCGCTCACGGCCGTTCGCTATGCGCCGACCCAGGGCGCCTACTTCGCCGGCGACGATCCGGTGGCCTTGATGGCCGGACTGCCCGGCCTCGTCCGTTTCGATCTCGCCCTGGAGCCCGACGGCGGCGAGACGGACTATGATCCCTTCACCTGTCGCCTGATCCTGCTGGCGCTCACCACGGCGACCGTGGCGGAGGCGCGGGCTGTCCTGCGCTTCGTGCCGGATCAGGTGGAGGTCATCCCCCTGACGCCGCATGACAGCCCTGACCACACCCCGTCAGGCGCGACGGATCGCGCCGGCTTTCGGACGCTGCGGGTCGAGGCGGAGAGGATCGAACGGCTGGCCGCCCTGACCGATGAGTTGGTCGTCGCCCGAACAGCGCTGGCCGCTTTGTCGACCGCCGCCAAGACGGACGATATCCGTGGATTGATCCAAGCCTTGGCGACGCAATCCAAACGTCTGGACCGGCTGACCGGGCAGATACACCATCAGGTGACGGCGCTTCGCATGACGCCGGTCGCCCCCCTGCTCCGCCGTTTCCCGAGGGTGGCCCGGGATCTGGCCCGATCGCTCGGCAAGGAGGTCGACGTCCTGGTGGAGGACAACGGCGTCGAGGCCGACAAGACCATCTTCGACGGCCTCTTAGAACCTCTGACCCACCTCATCCGCAACGCTGTCGATCATGGCGTCGAGACGCCCGCCGACCGGCAGAAGGTCGGCAAGCCGCGCAAGGGCGCGATCCATCTGGCCACCTCGGCCGTATCCGGGCGGTTCGAGTTGATTCTCGGCGACGACGGCGCGGGCCTTGATCCCGCCGAGATCCGTTCCGCCGTGGTTCGCAAGGGGCTGATGTCCGCCGAAGCCGTTCAGGCCCTGGCCGACAACGATATCATCGACCTGATCTTTCTGCCTGGGTTCTCGACCGCAAGCGCGCTCACCGACGTTTCGGGGCGAGGCGTCGGCATGGACGCCGTGCGGACGGCTGTCCAGCGTCTGGGCGGGCGGATCGCCATAGACAGCACGACGGGCCAGGGGACGACCGTTCGTATCTCGCTGCCGCTCAACCTGGCGCTCACCAAGATCATCGTCGTGACCGCGGGGGCGGACCTCTATGGCGTGCCGATAGACTGCGTGCTGGAAATCGTCCGGGTGTCCGGCGGCGCTGTCTCGCCGATCCGCGCCGGAAGGGCTTTCGCCTGGCGACGCCGGACCGTTCCGCTTTTATCCCTGGCGACCCTCGTCGGCGGCGACGCGTCCCTGACCGCCGGAGACGACACGGTCCTCATCATACAGGCGGGTCAGGACCTGGTGGGCCTGACTGTCGATGCGATCGATCACCGCGCCGATGTCGTCGTACGGCCCCTCGACGGCCTTCTAGCGGACATGCCGGGCGTTGACGGGACGACGCTGCTCGGCGACGGCCGGGTATTGATGGTGCTGGATCCGGAGGTTCTGGTCGGATGAGCGTGAGGCTGGACGGCGATCGTCTGTTTCTGGAGGGCGACTGCGGCGTCGAGGACGCCGAACCCGTGGCGGCCGCGCTGGGCGCCCCCTCGCCCCCGCGCGTCGACCTGTCCCGATGTCGACAACTGCACAGCGCCGTGGTTCAAGCGCTGCTCGCCTACCCGGCGGAGTTTGAAGGGGCTCCTGCTGAGGATTTTCTCAACCGCTTCCTCTTGCCTGCGATTATTCGCGCCAGGGCCGCATCCTGCACTGGCCGCCCTTTCCCTCCACAGGCAACCGAGACCTTTCTGGATTCGCCCGAATGACCACCCTCCTGATCGTCGACGACAGCAAACTGGCCCGGATCGTGGTCGGCAAGGCCATCGCCTCGCTCCGGCCTGACTGGAAGAAGCAGGAGGCGGGCAACGCCGACGAAGCTCTTGCGTTGATTGCTGAGGGCGAGATCGATCTGGCGATCCTCGACTTCAACATGCCGGGGCGCAACGGATTGGAACTGGCGGCGGATATTCGCAACGCTCATCCTGAGATGCCGATCGCCCTGGCGACGGCCAATGTTCAGGATGAAATCATCGCGCAGGCTCGAGTCCTGGACGTCACCTTCATTCCGAAGCCGATCACGGACGAGGGCGTGAAGGGCTTCCTCGGCGGCGCCGCGCTGAAGCTGCGCCAACGCGGATGACGGCGTCCCCAATCGACCTCTCCGAGCTGGAGCACGACGCCTTGACCGAGCTGGTCAATATCGGCGTCAGCCGCGCCGCGACCGGTCTGCGTAAAATGGTCGGCGAACAGGTCACCCTGTCCGTCCCCTCGGTCGAGGTGGTCAGTCGCAAGGCCGCCGCCCGGCTCATCCATGAGCGCGAGGCGGGCGAACTCGTCGCCGTTCGACAGGACTTCGACGGCGCCTTTTCAGGACGGGCGCTGCTCATCTTTCCCGAGAACAACGGCGTGACCCTGACCCGGGCGGTCACGGGCGATGAGTTGTCGCCCGAAGACGTCGCGGCCCTCGAGGCCGAGGCCCTGGCCGAGACGGGCAATGTCGTTCTGAACGGCTGCCTGGCGACCATGGCCAATATGTTGGGACGCCCTCTGACCATGTCTCTGCCGCAGGTCCTGCGCGGCGACGGCGCCCTGTTCTTCGAACTGTCCGAGCGTCCTGACGATCAGGGCGTGGTGCTGTTTCTCTATATCAATTTCTCCATCAGCGGCCGGGACATACGGGGCTATATCGCCATGCTGATGGACCTGCCCTCGCTCAGCGCCCTGAAGGTGCTCATCGGCGACTTCATCGATCGCGTCATGGGCGCGGACGACCTCGGCCGGATGGGCTGAAGCCTTGGCGGAGCCACAGCCCTCCACCCTCGCCCCCCTGATCGCCCGGCTGAACGCCGGGGCCAGCGGCGTATGGCTGTGGAGCGTGGCCGAGGGCCGGCTGTACGGCGACGCCCGGTTCGCCGACCTCTACGGGATATCACGGGAGCAGGCGTCCGCCGGCCTCCCCACGGACGCCTTCTTCGCCTCCGTTCATCCGGAAGACCGGATGCGCATCCGCATCGCCGTGGCAGGGGTGATGCATGGCGCCGAGCAGTTCGTGAAGGACTTTCGTCTGATCACCGACGGCGAGGTGCGATGGGTCTCCGGACTGGGCCAGGCCAAGCGGGATGATGATTATCGCGTCCTGACCTTCAGCGGCGTCCTCACCGACATCACCGCGCAGAAGCGGATCGAGGACCGCCTGCGGATCGCCCAGTCCGCCGGGGGGGTCGGCACGTTCGAATATGTCAGCGGGTTTGGCACCGTCGAGGTTTCGCAGCAGTTTTGCCATCTGCTGGGGCTCACGCCGACAGACGCCGTGGCGCTGCGAGCCATAAACGCGACGCTGGTCGCTGGCTCGCCGCCCCTGATCGGCGGAGACGAGCCAGCGCCGGAACAGATGGCCTATCGCGAATGCCGGATCGTCAGGCCTGATAACGGCGAGACACGCTGGATCGCCTGCCGGGGCGAGCACCGCCGGGACGGCCCCGGCGGCGCCGATCGCTTCATCGGCGCCATCCATGACGTGACGGCCTTCAAGCTCACCGAGGCCAGGCTGCAGGATCTGACCAACACGCTCGAAGACCGGGTCGCCGAACGCACCAAAGAGCGGGACCGGGTCTGGAACAATTCGCGCGATCTCCTCGTCATCCTCGACAAGAACGGGCGCTTCAAATCGACCAGCCCGTCCTGGCGGCGTCTCCTGGGATATGAACCGACCGAGCTCGAGGGCTATGGCTATCGCGCCTTCATCCACGAGGAGGACGCGTCAACAAGCGATGTCGCCCGCGCCCGGGCGTTGACCGGAGAGAACCTCGACGGCTTCGAGAACCGCTACCGGCACAAGGACGGCGGGTTGCGCTGGATCACCTGGAACACCTGGGCCGAGGAGGGTCTGGTCTACGCCTACGGCCGGGACATCACCGGCGAGAAGGCTCGCTCGGAAGCCTTGGCCCGGACCGAGGAACAGCTTCGACAGGCCCAGAAGATGGAGGCCGTCGGCCAGCTGACGGGAGGGCTGGCCCACGATTTCAACAACATGCTGACCGGAATCATCGGCGGGCTGGACATCATCCGCAGCCGGATCGCCGCCGGGCGCCTGTCCGAGATCGACCGTTTCATGGACGGCGCGGTGCAGTCCGCCCAGCGGGCGGCCGGCCTGACGCACCGCCTGCTGGCCTTCTCGCGTCAGCAGCCGCTCGATCCGCAGCCGGTCGACGTCTCGGCCCTTACGCGGTCGATGGAAGAGATGCTGGCGCGGACGCTCGGCGAGCAGGTTCAGCTGACCGTGGTCTCGCCGACAGATCTTTGGCCGGCCGTCAGCGATATCAACCAGCTGGAGAGCGCCGTCCTGAACCTGGCGATCAACGCGCGTGACGCCATGCCCGCCGGCGGCCGGCTGACGATCGGGACGGAAAACAGGGTGCTGGGCCCGTCCGATGTGGCGGCTCATCCCGGACTATCGCCGGGGGACTATGTCGTGGTTTCCGTCGCGGACACGGGCGGCGGCATGCCCGCTGACGTCGTGGCCAAGGCCTTCGATCCCTTCTTCACCACCAAGCCCATCGGCCAAGGCACGGGCCTGGGCCTGTCCATGATCTATGGTTTTGTAAGGCAGACCGGGGGCCACGCCGCCATCGACAGCGTCGAGGGCGCTGGCACGACCGTCCGGCTCTACCTGCCGCGGGCGACGCGCGCCGCCGAGCCTGCGGCGAGCGAGACGGTTGACGCGCCTTTCTCGGCCACGGGCCAGACCGTGCTGGTGGTCGAGGACGAAGCCTCTGTCCGGGCCCTCGTCGTCAATCTGCTGGCGGAGTTCGGCTATAGTCCTCTGGAGGCCGCCGACGCCGAAAGCGCCCTGGTCCACCTGCATTCGGATCAGATCATCGACTTGATGGTCTCCGATGTGGGACTGCCGGGCCTGAACGGACGCCAACTGGCCGAACTGGCGCGGTCGCGTCGTCCCGCCTTGCCGATCCTCTTCGTCACGGGCTACGCGGCCAATGCCACGGTTCGCGAGAGCTTCCTCGATCCGGGCATGGACATGATCGCCAAGCCGTTCGCGATGGCGGAACTGGCCGCCAAGGTCGGGGCGATGATCCGCGGCGCCTCCATGATCGCCGACAGGGTTTGACAGCCGCCACCTTCCCGGGGCCATGACATCCAGGTTCGCGGCAGGTCAGCCGCGCGCTGCGAACACGCCTGCCGGCGCTCCCTCCTGAACGCGCGTCGTCTGTCCTTCCGCGACGGATGCAAAAAAGATTCACACCAAATCCCCAGGCGGTTGCGCGACAGGCCGTTGACTCCATCTCGCAAGATGAACCAGAACAAATCAGGAACATTAGACCTCGGAAAGGAGGCCGCCATGACCATCCGGCCCGCCGCCGAACTCGCCGCCCTGCGCGCCAGGATCCAGCACCTCGAAACCGGGGGCCGTCGGGACGCCGGGGTCCTGTCGTTCGGCATCCCGGCGCTCGATGCGGCCCTGCCCCAGGGCGGGCTCGGTCTGGGGGCTCTGCACGAGGTCGCGGGCGGCGGCGACGGGGCCATCGATGGCGCGGCGGCCGCGCTGTTCGCGGCCGGCGTCGCCGCCAGACTGCCCGGCAAGGTGCTGTGGTGCGTCACCCGGCCGGACCTGTTCGCTCCCGCCTTGAGCCAGGTCGGCCTGGATCCGGATCGCCTGATCTATCTGGAGGCCGGCGACGAGGCGTCGCTGCTCAGCTGTTTCGAGGAAGGGCTGAGACACGCGGGTCTGGCCGCCGTGGTCGCTGAGGTGGGGCGGCTGTCCATGACCGCGTCCCGACGACTGCAAATCGCCGCCGAGACCTCGGGGGTGACGGCGCTGGCCGTCCGCCGCTGGCGACGGGCCTCCGAGGCGGCCGAGTTCGGGCAGCCGACTGCAGCCTCGACCCGATGGCGGATCACCTCCCTGCCCTCCTCTCCCCTGCCCGCGCCCGGCGTGGGCCGTCCACGGTGGTTTGTCGAACTCCTCCGTTGCCGGTCAGGCGACTGCGCCGATTTCTCTCTGGAAGCCTGTGATGAAAAGGGTCGTCTCGCTCTACCTGCCGAACTGGCCGATCGATCGATTGCGCCGACGGCTGGGCGACGCCGCGCCGCCGCCTGAACGCCCGATGGTGCTTGTCGGGCGGGATCGACGCCGCCGCATCCTCACCGCCTGCAGTCCTGCAGCCCGCGCGCTGGGACTTCGTCCGGGCATGGCGGCGACGCAGGCGCATGCGCTGGCGCCGGACCTGTCCACGTTCGACGCCGAGCCGGGGCGCGACGCCGAGGCTCTTGAGCGCCTCGCCCTTTGGGCTCTTCGTCGCTATGCGCCGATCTGCGCCGCCGACGAGCCCGACGGACTGGCGATCGACGCCACGGGCGCGGCCCATCTCAGGAGCGGAGAGGCCGGCCTGCTCCAGGACATGGAGACGCGGCTGGGCGCCGCAGGGATCCAGGCTCGCGCCGCCATCGCCCCCACCTACGGCGCCGCCTGGGCGCTCGCCCGTTTCGCGTCCGCGCCGACCATGGTGGCGGAGGGCGAGGTCGGGGCGGCGCTCGCCCCCCTGCCGCTCGCCGCCCTGCGCCTTGAACCCGACCTCCTTGATGCGCTGGGCCGGATGGGGTTCGAGACCGTCCTGGATCTGGAGCGCCAGCCGCGCGCGCCGCTAAGTCTGCGGTTCGGACCGCAGCCAGGCCGCCGCCTCGACCAGGCCCTCGGGCGGATGCATGAGCCGATCACCCCGGTGTCGGAGGGGGAACAGCCCTGCGCCGAGCGGGTGTTCGCCGAACCCATAGGCGCTCCGGAGACGCTTGAACGCTATGCCGCCCTTCTCGTCGACGACCTTTGCGCCCAGCTCGAGCGGGCTGGAACAGGCGCGAGACGCCTCGACTGGCTTTGCCATCGGGTGGACAACCGCATCGAAGCCGTGAGGATCAGTCTGGCGCGCCCCGTCCGGGATCGCCGGCGCCTGACCCGGCTCCTGCGGGACAGGGTGGAGAGCATCGCGCCAGGGTTCGGCATCGAGCGCATGACCCTGGCCGCCTCGATCACCCTGCCCCTGAACTGGCGTCCCGGCCCGTCAGGGCTGAGCGATCCCGACGTCCCTGACGTCGCCGCCCTTGTGGACCTGCTGGTCAACCGCGTCGGCGCCGGGCGCCTCTACAAGCTCGAGCCGCGAGAAAGCGATGTTCCCGAGCGTTCGGTGCGGCGGACCGAGCCGCTAGCCGCGTCGACCCTCCCCGCCTGGGCCGGCGACTGGCCGCGTCCCATCCGCCTGTTCCGGACGCCAGAACCGGTCGAGACCCTGGCTCTTCTCCCGGACAATCCACCGGCCTGGTTCACCTGGCGCGGGGTCCGACGGCGCATAAGCCGGGCCGACGGACCTGAACGGATCTACGGCGAATGGGGCTGCAGGGACGCCGAGCTATGGGCCGTGCGGGATTACTTCCAGGTCGAGGACGAGGCCGGCGAACGGTTCTGGCTGTTCCGCGCCGGCGACGGCGAGGACGCCCGAACCGGGGCGCAGAACTGGTTCATTCACGGCAAGTTCGGATGAGCCGGTCAGTCGGCCAGACGACGATAGAGCACATGGACGGTGGCGAAGGGAACGCCCAGACGCCCCGCCGCGCCCTTGGCCATCACCGCTGTTTCATCGATGCGGTAGAACCAGTCGTTGAAGTTAAGCCTGGTCGAGGACCCGTCTTTCTGCGGCACGTCGCGGCTGTAGCGCCAGTGGAAGGCGCAGCCGGCCTGGTCGCCTTCCGCCTGCCCGTCCAATCGATCCTCGTCGCCGACGTAACGGCCGTCCCCGACCGGTCGGATCCGCCAGTTGAGCCTATCCACATGGCCGTCGTCGAAGCTCCAGGTTTCGCTGAACTCCAGCGTCTCGCCGTCGAACCGTCCCTGGGCCCGGACGGTGAAGCGTTGCTGCAGCCCTCCCGTGATGCGCTCCAAGACGCCCCAGCCTTCCAAGCGGGCGTTGAGGAAGATTTCTGGCCGGTATTCCGGCGTGGTGTCGGCGAAGTCGGAGAGGTTCATGAAAGGGATCCGCGAAAGAAACGATCCTCGACTAACCCTGCGCGCCCTTCAGGGTTTCGTCCTGCGTCGAACCGCCCGGTCCGCAAGGTCGATCCAGACCGGCGCGTGGTCGCTGGTCTTTTCCCAGCCGCGCACCTCTCGATCCACCTCGGCGCGTTGCAAATGCGGCTGCAGGGCCGGGCTCAGCAAGAGGTGATCGATCCGCAGGCCTGCGTCGCGCGCGTACCGGTTCCGCAGATAGTCCCAGAAGGTGTAGATGGCCTCATCGGGGTGGAGGGTGCGCAGGGCGTCGCACCAGCCCTGGTCCAGGAGGCGGGCATAGGCCTCGCGCACCTCCGGACGGAACAGGGCGTCGTCCCGCCAGCGTTCCGGGGCGTAGACGTCCAAGTCGGTCGGCATGACGTTGTAGTCGCCTGCAAGCACGACAGGAGCGCCGCTGTCCAGCAGGGCCTGGGCCCTTGCCTGAAGGCGGTCAAACCAGCGCAGCTTGTAGTCGAACTTCGGCCCCGGCGCGGGATTGCCGTTCGGGAGATAGAGACAGCCGACGACGATCCCCTTCGCGGCGGCCTCGATGTAGCGGCTCTGAAGGTCGTCGGGCTCGCCGACCAGGCCTCGACGGGTTTCGATGGGGGTGTCGCCGCGCGAGAGGATAGCGACGCCGTTCCAGCTCTTCTGACCGTGCCAGACAGCGCCGTAACCGGCCTTCTCCAGGGCCGCGATCGGGAAGGCCTCCTGGGGCGCCTTCAGCTCCTGCAGGCAGACGATGTCGGGCTGTCGCATCTCCAGCCACCGCAGGAGCACCTCAAGCCGGCCGCGGACGCCGTTCACATTATAGGTCGATATGCGCATGCGTCTGAGCCAACGCTCCGGCCCGAGGGACGTTGCGCGGCCGTGACCCGCAACGACGTCTCCATGCAGCCGCGCTGGCCTTGCAGCCTATCGCCCGAGGCTGACGTGCATCGCTCCGAAGTCCTTCCCACAGCGCAGCGGTCCTGAGATGGCCGCCCCTCGATACGTCGAACTCCAGTGCGCGTCGCATTTTTCCTTCCTGCGCGGCGCCAGTTCCTGCGAGGAATTGTTCAGCCAGGCTGCGGCGTGCGGGATCGGAGCCCTGGCCGTCACCGACCGGAACAGCCTGGCCGGCGTCGTTCGCGCCCATGAGGCCGCCAAGGCCACGGGGGTGCGGCTGATCGTCGGCTGCCGGCTCGAGCTCACCGACGGCTCGACGGTGCTTGTCTACCCGACCAACCGGCCGGCCTATGCGCGGCTGTGTCGCCTGCTCTCCCTGGGCAAGCGGCGAGGCGGCAAGGCCAACTGTCTTCTGGACTGGGACGATCTGGAGGACTTCGCCGACGGCCTGATCGCCATCCTGGTCCCCGAGCGGGCCGACGCCGTCACTGGCCGACGCCTCAGGCGGCTCAGCGCGATCTTCGGGGCCGACGCCCATCTCGCCCTGACGCTCCAGCGACGGCCGCGCGACCAGATGCGGCTGCATGAGCTTTCGGTGCTGGCGACCGGAGCCCGCGTCAAGACGGTCGTCACGAACGACGTGCTTTTTCATCACCCCGACCGCCGCATCCTCCAGGACGTGGTGACCTGTATCCGCGAAAGCTGCACGATCGACACCCTGGGCTTCCGGCGTGAGCGCTCGGCCGACCGTCATCTGAAGCCCGCCCCGGAGATGCACCGGCTCTTTCCGCGCTTCCCCGAAGCCCTGGCGCGGACGCTCGAGATCGCCGACCGCTGTCGTTTCTCCCTGGACGAGCTGGCCTATCAGTATCCCGAGGAAGCCAGCCTGCCCGGCATGACGCCGCAACAGGCGCTTGAGCATCTGACCTGGGAAGGGGCCGGGGCGCGTTATCCCGAAGGCCTGCCGGACAAGGTGCGTCGCGCGCTCGAGCATGAACTGAGGCTGATCGGCGCGCTCGCCTACGCGCCCTACTTCCTCACGGTCCATTCCATCGTCCGCTTCGCCAGAAGTCAGGACATCCTGTGCCAGGGTCGGGGCTCGGCGGCCAACTCCGCGGTCTGTTACGTCCTTGGGATCACCTCGATCGATCCGGAGCGCAACGACCTGCTGTTCGAGCGCTTCGTCAGCCAGGAGCGGAAGGAGCCTCCCGACATCGACGTCGATTTCGAGCATGAGCGGCGCGAGGTCGTGATGCAGTGGATCTTCGACACCTATGGGCGCAACCACGCCGCCCTGTGCTCGACCGTCGTCCGCTACCGCTCGCGCGGCGCGCTCAGGGACGTGGGCAAGGCCCTTGGACTGAGCGAAGACCTGATCAAGACCCTGTCGTCCCAGGTCTGGAGCTATTCCAGCGACGGGGTCGAGGACCGGCACGTCGAGGCGCTCAACCTCAACCTTCAGGACCGGAGGCTTCGGCTGGCGCTGGATCTCTCGCGCCAGCTCATCGGCTTCCCCCGACACCTGAGCCAGCACCCGGGCGGCTTCGTCCTCACCCATGACCGGCTGGACGACCTGGTTCCCATCGAGCCGGCGGCGATGAAGGACCGCCAGGTCATCGAATGGGACAAGGACGACATCGACGCTCTGAAGTTCATGAAGGTGGACGTGCTGGCGCTCGGCATGCTGAGTTGCATGAAGCGTGGTTTCGATCTGCTGGCCGAACACAAGGATATCCAGCTCGACCTGGCGACCATCCCCGCCGAGGATCCGCAGACCTATGCGATGATCCGCAAGGCGGACACCCTCGGCGTCTTCCAGATCGAGAGCCGGGCGCAGATGGCCATGCTCCCCCGGATCAAGCCCAGGACCTTTTACGACCTGGTCATCGAAGTGGCGATCGTCCGTCCCGGACCGATCCAGGGCGACATGGTCCATCCCTATCTCAGGCGCCGGGAAGGCAAGGAGCCGGTCATCTACCCCAAGCCCGAGTTGGAGAAGGTGCTCGGCAAGACGCTGGGGGTGCCGCTCTTCCAGGAACAGGCGATGCGGGTCGCCATCGAATGCGCAGGTTTCACCGCGTCTGAGGCCGATCAGCTGCGTCGCGCCATGGCGA
The DNA here is from genome assembly GCF_002387245.1 of Brevundimonas sp. UBA4553. Classification (GTDB taxonomy): domain Bacteria; phylum Pseudomonadota; class Alphaproteobacteria; order Caulobacterales; family Caulobacteraceae; genus Brevundimonas. The sequence goes on along the minus strand of NZ_DGLD01000019.1, from coordinate 298,101 downwards.
CCTTCAAGTTCACCGGCGGGGTCAGTCACTTCAAGGACAAGCTGATCAGCGGGATGGTCGAGCGCGGCTATACGACGGAGTTCGCCGACAAGACGTTCAGCCAGCTGGAGGGCTTTGGTTCCTATGGCTTCCCCGAGAGCCACGCCGCCTCCTTCGCCCTGATCGCCTATGCGTCGTCCTGGCTCAAGCGGCATCACCCGGACGTCTTCTGCGCGGCCCTGCTCAACGCCCAGCCGATGGGGTTCTACGCCCCGGCCCAGATCGTCCGCGACGCCCGCGAGCACGGCGTCGAAATCCGCCCCGTCTGTGTCAACACCAGCCGATGGGACTGTACGCTGGAGCCCAACGACGGTGGCTTCGCCGTTCGTCTGGGGCTGCGGATGGTGCGGGGATTACCGAACGGGGACGCCGCTCGTCTCGTCGCGGCGCGGAAGGATCAGCCGTTCGCCTCGCCGGATGATCTGTGGCGACGCGCGAGCATCCCCGTCGCCAGCTTGGTCAAACTCGCAGAAGCCGACGCCTTCAGACCGGCTCTTAAGCTGGAGCGTCGGGAAGCGCTTTGGGTCCTCAAGGCCCTGCGCGACGAGCCTCTTCCCCTGTTCGCGGCCGCCGATGAAAGAGACGCCGAACACCGCCCCGAGGCGCCTGAGCCCACGCCGCTTCTGAAGCCGATGACGCCGGGCCGGGCTGTCGTCGAGGACTACAGCCATGTCGGCCTGACCCTGCGCGACCATCCCGTCGCCTTCCTCCGCAACGATCTCCAGAGCCGCCACGTCCTGACCTGCGCCGAGGCGACAGCCATGCGCGACCGCCGTCTGACCCGCACCGCCGGCCTCGTCCTGGTCCGCCAGAAGCCGGGTTCGGCCAAGGGCGTGATGTTCATTACGATCGAAGACGAGACCGGCGTCGCCAACCTGGTGATATGGCCAAGCCTTTACGAGCAGCAGCGTCGTATCGTTCTGAGCGCCAGCCTCCTGATCGTGGACGGCAAGGTTCAGCGCGAGGGCGACGTCGTCCACATCGTGGCGACCAAGCTTCATGACGGCTCGGGGCTGCTGGCCTCGGTCGGCGGACGCGGCGAGGCCTTTCCCCTGCCTCATGGGCGTGGCGACGAAGTCCATCACGGCAGCCTGCCTGATCCTCGCGGCGTCCCCAGCAGGGCGCGGGACATCTACATCCCCGATCTCTCGCTTAAGGCGCTCCGGCTGAAGACAAGGGATTTCAAGTGAGCCACGACGTTCGGGCCGATCACGAGCGACCCGCATGAAAGCCGCCCGCTGAGACGGCCCGAAGCGCCCGGCCTCGACGCTGGTGTCCTGGTCGACGCCGGACGAGATCCTTCGGTTGGCCGCTTTGGCCTGTTCACACCAATCACTTAGGACGCATAGGGCGGCTGAGCGCTTGCGCCCTGGCGCCGCGTGATCAGTGGACAGGTTCGACGCCGAAAAGGCTGACGCGCGAAGCGCTTCGGGCTGTCAATTGTTCTTCGGCTTCCCGCAAGCGAGCCCGGTCAAAACCCAGCCCCCGTGTTGATTACCGGGTGGGCTCCGGCCATTCTGTTCGCGACAGGCTGTAAGTCCCGGAGGGTTGCTTGCGCATCTTGCCGCTCATCTGCATGTTGACCATTACCGGCTGCGCCTCCGCAACATCACAGCTGAGCGATCAAACCCGGGTTCTCGCTATTCCGGAGCGCGGATTCCGGGATCCGCCGAAAGCGCCGCAGATCCAGGCGATGGCCATTCCACCGCCCGTCGATCCCCCGGCAGAGGAAACCCTGTTTGCACATCTCGCGCCGGGTTCATGGGCCGGCGCTCTGTCGACCGAGGGAGACAGCCCTATCGCTTCCGCGGACGTTAGGCGCGTGACCTGCGTCGGTCTTCAACCCTCACATATGCTGTGCGCTTGGGAGCAGCGCATAGGCGGCAGATGGCGACGTCTTTCTCAGTGGGCCGACATCAGCGAAGCAGCGAGCCGCAGACCGGTGCTAATCGGCGCTCCAATGACGGAACCGTGAGGAACCGATCGACACGAGCCGCACGCCACATGTCGCCCCGCGCCCGACCTGAGCGGTGAAGTCTCGGTCGGAAGTGCGCCAAACGCCGTCATGCCCCCCGTGTCGGGAAAGCGACATCCAGATCCACGGGCGCAGATCCGCTTTCGGCCCAGACGTCTTTAAGTGGAAACAGGCTCCACGGTCCAAGCGCCTTTGTCCAGGGACGAACTTGAGGTATTGCTGTTCAATGAGAAGTCTTGAGGGCAGGACCATGGATCGCCGCAACTTCGTCGCGTTCGCCACACTCGGCTCTGTCGCCGCGTCCTCCAAGGCCGCATCTTCACCGAGTGATGTCCAGGCGGTTGCTGAACTGCTCAGCGAGTATCAGGCCGCCTGGAATGCAGGTGATGCGGCTCGAATGTTTCGCCTGGCGACGGAAGACATTCATTGGGTCAACATTGTCGGCATGCATTGGCAGGGTAAAGCCCAGGCTGAGCTGGCCCACCGAATTTACCTCGAGATGATGTTCAAGGGCGTGCCCTTGGCCTTGGAGGAAGTCGAGAGTGTCGTGCCCGTTGGAACAGGCGCGCTTTCCGTCGTCGCACGCTGGAGCATGGGGGCTTTCACCACGCCGGGCGGCGATTCTGTGCCGCCTTCGAAGGATCGCATGAGCCTTGTGCTTCTTAGAACCGCAGAGGGCCTCAGGATCGCCCATGGAGCCAATGTTCAAATTGATCCGGTGGCTCAGCAGTTCGACCCGGTTAAGGCGCGTCCCCCCGCTTAACGCCGAGCAGCGAAGCGGGATCTCATGTCATTCCTCCACCCTTGAGCGAACGCCGCGACCCTTTGCGGACTCTCCGGGCTTCCCGGCATGCCCCTGGGCAGGCGGCTCGACTAGTGGATTGACATGCCGATCTTAGCCCACGAGCAACTCCAATCGCTGGAGCGCCACCCATCGACGATTTGTCTGTATAGCGGGCCGAAGCGCGAGCTTGATCATCAGAGACATGACGAGCAGCACTGCCGACGGCGGCCCCCAATATACGGCCGTGGCGCGTCCTCAGCCTGGAAGAAGCGTCAGCCACGTGCGGACGCCCCAGCCCGCGGTCGACGATCCGATCTGCATGATCCGCAGTCTGCAGTTTCCCTCACCAAACGAGCTGGCTGGACACCCCCGTCTGCGGATCCTGCTTTCAGGTGATCATTGCGCCAGCGAAGGGGCAGCGCGTGACGACCTCAAAGCGGCTGTTGCCTGCTCGGCTCTCAGGCCCACTTTCGACACTGAGCCGACTTTGTCGTGGCTCTCGTCCGCGCTAGTGTGAAGGCGTCGAAAAAGGCAGATCGGTGTGGTTAGTCCGGTCCTCGCGCAAGCGGGCCTGTCCGTCGCAACCTGCGGCGAGTCCCCCGACCTTCAACGCGGTTTGCATGGTGCAGGCTGCGAGCAAAGGACGTGGACTATGCAACAGCAAATTGCGGTCATCACTCTCAGCGTCGCCGACCTGACGAGATCCAAAACGTTTTACGTCGACGGGTTCGGGTGGACGCCGATCTTCGAGAACGACGAGATCGTCTTCTATCAGATGAATGGCCTGATGCTGGGGACCTGGCTTGACGGTGGCCTTGAAGGCGACATGGGGAGGGAGGGGCTGAAGCGTCCGGGTGCGTTCAGCCTCGCCCATAATGTTCGTGACCCAGAACACGTCGGCCCCCTGATGAACAGGCTCGCAAGTTCGGGCGGTCGGATTCTCCGCCAGGCAGACGCGCCTCCCCAAGGCGGGTTCAGAGGCTATGTTGCTGATCCGGACGACCATTCCTGGGAAATCGCCTTCAATCCGGCTTGGCGGATCAACGAGGAGGGCATGGTGACCTTCGGCCTGTAAGCTCGGCTGGGGGGCCTCGTCAGAGGCCCGCTTCCCTTTCATCCCGGAGGACTACGCCGCGGCATCCTCGATGTCGGCACAGCGCCAGAGGCCGTCACTGCAGCCCGTTCAGTAAGGCGATATTCGGTGACCGCGATGAGTGTCGGCTCCTCCGCCTGGCGATAAGGGGCGTGGACCGACCCATGGCGGACCTTCGCGGGGTCCGTCCGCGCGCGAGCAGAGCCACGGACAGTCAGTCTACAACAGGCGAAGGGACACACGCACGCGGCGACCAGCTCCATGATCCGGTCGGACGCTATGCCTCGGACCTCGACATCCTGGCCGGGGTGGACCACGAAGACCTAACCCACTTCGAGTCTGGGAAGACATCGAGAAGCGCCTGCTGGCCGAGCTGTCGGCGGGCGCCCTGCGCACGCCCGTCAGCCTGATCGTGCGCAGCCTGGACGACGTGAACTGGAAGCTGAAGCAAGGACGCGGCTTCTTCATCGACATCGTTCGCGACGGCCGAAGAGCCCCAACCTGATCCGGCTTCCCAACATGACGGAGCCGCTCGAGCCCGGACGGCGCGAGGTCTGCCACATGACGCCAAGTTCCAGAAGCGCTGCTTCGAACTGCTGGGCGCCGCCTTATGTGAAGGCGCGCAACTCCCGGCGCTACCGCATCACGGGCGAAGAGCTCGCCTACCTGTCCGAGCGGATCGAGGTCATACGCCAGATCGCGACGGAAGCCAGCCAGGCCCGGCCTGCGCGCGGCCGACGATCCGGAAGCCTGATCCGACGTTCTAAACCGCCCTGGCCTCAGGGCTCCAGGCGTGGGTGTCCGCGGAGGCCGGGGCCAGGGTAGAAGGCGCTGCCGGTCGAACGGCGCAGCCGCTCGCGCCGGAGGGTGATTCTGAGGACCGCGCCGGCGCCGAGGCCGAGCAGGACAGCGCATCCTGCGAAGATCAGGATGAAGACGGTCGCCCCCAGAGTCTGAGGATCGACCCAAGCCAGCAGCGGGGTCGAGCGGTAGGCCTGCAGGAGCTCCATCACCGCGGCCTTGGCGGGCGGCGTCACCACGGCGCTCAGGCCAAGGGCGGAGGCCCAGACCAGCAGTTCCGCGGCGGTGGTCCGGCGCGAACGCAGGCTGAGGGAGGCGGGCTTGTGGCGCGACCGAACCGGCTTGAGATACTGGATCATCTAGCGATCTAGGCCTTCGCGCGCGCGTTCGGCAACACGCAGTTTCCCCATAGGACAAAAGGTCAGCGCCCCTGCCCTCGTCGCCCTCCCGGCGCGCAACCGCCGACAGACCGGCCGAGCTTCCGGCTCTTAAGCGGTTGGTGACCCTTGGACGGGCGCTGCTCGATAAGAGAACCGCACGCCCTTGGGCGCGCAGTCCATCCCTGTCGCGATGGAAGGCCTATTCGGTGGCGAAGCTGTCGGCCTCGTCAGGCGCCGCGGCGGCCCCCGCCAGCCGCTTCACCCCCCCCCTCGATCGTCGCCGAGGGTTCAGCTCGCGCAGGACGGCGGGCAACCACCGCCGCCCTTCCAGCAGGCGTTCCTCCGCCTCGGCCAGACGCCCGCCCCAGTCCTCGAGGCGGTCGGCGAACTCGCCCGCTCCGACTCCGAGCGCTCGACGGCCACCGACTTTCATGACCGACGCGGAAGGCCGGGGAGACCGCCGATCCAGCGGCGAAGCCGCTTCGCCCCGGCCGGCGCGAGGGCGGAGCCCTCAGGTCCGGTCCGGGATTAGCGGCGCGGGCCCGTTGTACGGTCGGCCGGCGCCTGAGCCTCCAGAACCTCGCGCAGCGACTGCTCGATCCGACCGCCGCAATAGAGGTCGCCGTAGTCGGCGCGGGCGCGCGCCGCCAGTTCGGCGAGCGGCGGGGTTTGCGCCATCCTGCGGACCAGGCCGGTCGTGAGGGGGGCGGATTCTTCAAGCATGGCGTCGATCAGAGGGAAGCGCTCCGCCATGGTCGACCACAGGGTCGCGGTGACGACGTCGGCGACGCCCGCCGTCTCGCCGCCGAGGAGAAAGCCGGACTGGGGCTTGAGGCCGTGTCGGCGCCCCAAGTCCTCCCAGAGCCCCATCCATCGTTTCAGGCGCGGCGCGAATTCGGCCCAGCGGCTTTCGGTCCACATCTGGCGGCCCCCGTCCAGGGTGAGTTCGTCGATGACGTCGTTGGCGTCGTTCGCCACCTTGATCGAAAGGGCGCGTCCAGCGGCGGTCTTCGGGAGAAGGTGGAGCGTGTCGCCGAGATAGAGCAGGATGGCCGGCGTCTGGGACAGGGTCAGGCCGGCTTCCGCGTCGACCAGGACCGGCGGCCCCATGAAGGGAACCGGCATGTCGTCGATCGCCCCCTCCATCAGACGGGTCACGGCCGCGTCTCCGGCCTCGACCCAGGTCGCCCCGGCATGGGCCAGAAGGGCGCGCACGAACTGGCCGCGAAACGGCGCGGACCAGTAGTAGAGGGTGTATCGGGACATGGGGATCTCGCGAGGATGCTCCGGCTCAAACGAACCAGCGCGCGGTCCGTTCTCCCGGAAGGGCCCAGGGCCCGACCCGCCCGCCGCCGGCCAGCTGGCTGGCGGATGATCGCGCGATCAGGCTGTCAGGGCCGTCAGGTCGCGATAGGGAGCGCCGCGTTCGCCGGCCTCGGCGCGAGACAGGACGGCGGTCACCAAGGTCGAACCGACATGGATCTGGAGGTTCCGGTAGCGCAGGCCGTCGTGCAGGGCCGAACAGGTCGCGCGCACCACGGAGAGATGCTCCACCCAGAGCCCGCTTTCCACGGTGATCAGGCCGGGCTGCTGATCCGGGTCCGCGGCGGCCGCAGCCGCCCGGCCCATCCGATCAAGGGTCGCTCGAGTTCGTCACGGGTCATGACGCCCATCTATCCGAGTCGGCGTCCCTGGGGTGGACCGAGAGGCCATGCCGAACGCATTTTTCGTCAGCATACGCCCCGGCTGAAGACCAGGAGCCCCCGTCGCGCCTAGTTCAACATCCTCACCGAGATCGGACAGTGATCGGAAGGGTGCTCCGCTTCAGGCGACGCATAGGCGTATTCCTCGAAAGAGCCCGGCACGACGCGCTCGGCCGCCTCGACGCCGACGACGATGAAGTCGATGAACTCCCTGTAGCGGGCCTTGCAGCCGGCCGAACGGCCCGCCCCGGTGAGGGTCAGGCTCGCGGCGGCCGGCTCGCCGTCGTTCAGCGCCTGGAAGAAGGCGTCGCCCCGGCTGGCCATCCGCCGGTTCCAGTCGCCCAGGACGACAAAGGCTTCGCCGGCGTTCGCCCGGTCATCGATCCAGGTCTCGAGAACCGGCGCCTGGCCGAACAGGACCGGGCAGTCCGGATCGGTCGGCGCACGCCCTGAATTGCATCCCGACTTCAGGTGGACGGCCAGCAGCCGCAGCGGCCGCTCGCGACCCACCGTGACGTCCACGCCCCAGCGCAGGTTTGGATTGCCGAGCGCGAGCGCGGAGAGATCCTCGTGGCGCGACCAGGGCACGCCCTTGCGGATGGCGAAGCCCACCGCCTGGTTCTGGATATGGCGGCCCGGCAGGCCGCGGCATTCCGGGCCCCACGGACTGGCCGGGCGGGAGGACATGACCACCTCGTACCGGTCGGGCGAGAAGACCCGCTCCGCCGCCGCCCGGCTCTCGACCTCCTGGAAGGCGATCACATCGGCGCCCAAGGCGTCCGCATGACGACGCAGAAGGGCGTAGTCGCCCTCCTCGCGCGGTCTGCAGCCTTCGCCGTCGCGCTCGGCCAGATGTTCGAGGTTCCAGCTGGCGATCTTCAGCGGCGAGCGATCCGACGCCGCGGGCGGAATCCCCGTGCAGCCGGAAAGAAGCGCGGTGGCGGCGATTGCGGCGAACAAGCGTTGCATGAAGCCGTCCTAGCGCACTCGTGGTTTCAGGCAATCCCTGAGGGGCCGAGGCCCTCATCTCCGCCCAGAGCCGTCACCCAGAGCCCCTCACCATGCAGACGACGGCCGCAGGCCTGGGGGTTCGCCGTTCGATGGAGTCTGAAGCCCCGGGACGAGGCCGAGCGCTCCCGGGGAACGATCGCTGCGGGGTCGTGTTTTCGCCCTGCCCCCATGACCCAAGGAGTTTGATGTGCCGACCCCCTCGCTTCACGGCAAGACCATCGCCGTCCTCGCCACCGACGGCTTTGAACAGGTGGAGCTGACCAAACCCGTCGAAGCCTTGAAGGCCGCGGGCGCAGCCGTCGAGATCGTCGCGCCCAAGGCGGACCAGATCCAAGGCTTCAACCACCACGACAAGGGCGACAAGACCGCCGTCGACAAGGCCCTGGCTGAGGCCGATCCCGCCGATTATGACGGTCTGGTCCTGCCCGGCGGCGTCATCAATCCCGACGCCCTGCGCCTGGAAGAGGCGGCCATCGCCTTCATCCGCAGCGTCGCTGACAGCGGCAAGCCGATCGCCGCCATCTGTCACGGCCCATGGCCGCTGATCGACGCCGGCGTCGCCAGCGGCAAGCGCATGACGTCCTGGCCCTCCCTGAAGGCCGATCTCACAAACGCCGGCGCAGACTGGGTGGACGAAGAGGTCGTGGCGGATCAGGGCTTGATCACCTCCCGCAAGCCGGACGACCTTCCGGCCTTTTGCGACAAGATGATCGAGGCCTTCGCCGAAGACCGCCAGGATCGCTAGGATCGTGCTCAGAGGCGCCGCCGAGGAAGGCTGGCGGCGCGCCGGGTCGCCATGCCCGGCGGCCAGGATCGGGGCGGCCGCCAGACGGTGCAGATGACGTCGAAGGCCTGCCCCGTGACCCCGGACGGCCGGTATCTGGTCGTTCGCGGCAGGCTGTGGCGGACCTCCAACCCCAACCTTTCGCCGGAACGGAGAGCCGCTCTGGTCACCGAATTGATGGACGCGCGACGCGCCGTCAGGGCGGCCCTGGCCGGCGACGGAAGCCAGGTTCCGGCCGCCCGCGCCCGGGTCGACGGCGCCAAGGTGGCCCTGGGCGAGCGCGGCCCGGTCTGGTGGCCGGACGGCGCGCCCGACCTGAACCGCAGGATGGCGCACACGACGCCCTATGCCGACTGGTTCGCGGGCCTGGACGACTGATGCAGATCGCCGCCGTGGCCAGGAGGGCGGTCGACCCGCGCCCCTCCTCCGATTGAGGCGCGGCCTCCTCGTCCTCCTCGTCGAGCGACAGGCCCGGGCCGGCGCCGTCGGCCCCAAGGCCCAGCGCCATATTGGCGATGCGACAGGGCGGTTTCGTCGTTCAGGCCAAGGTTCTGAACGTGATGGAATATCGCAGGGCCGTCATCGGCGAGATTGAATGCTCCCAATCTCGTCGCGCCTCGCCCGACAACCGGTAGACGGAGCCAGGCTCCAGCGGCGCCTCGGCGCGGCGCCACCGTGCGCCCGCCTTGCGGCGCAGGCGCATGATGCAGGGCGCCAAGAGCGAGACCCCGATAATCTCCCCATAGACGGGCCGGTCGCGATGCCAGCCGATCCCCGCTCCGGGCCGGTATTCGTTGACCAGGGCCTGGACGAAAGCCGTCTCGTCCAGACCCAGCCGTCCCGTCGGACGCCCCAGCAGATCCCGAAGAAACGCCGGCCAGGGGTCCGCCGCTTCCAGCCTGCCCCGCTCCAAGTCGTAGCGTCGTCCGAAGGCGGCGATCCGCCGGAAGCCCTGGTAGCCCCTGTGCTCGTAGGGGCTGAACGCCAGTCGCTGCAGTTCCTCGACCACAGCGGCCTGCTCCGCCGCGGTCAGGACCTCCGGCCAGTGGTCGAAGCCTGGCGGAACGGCCGGCCCGGAGACATGGCCGAACAGGTCAGCCTGAGGCCGGGCCGTCACAGCGCCAGTTCGCCAACGGCGGGCTTGGGCGAGGCCTTCTCCAGATTGGACAGGGTGACGCCGACCAGGCGCACCCCCCTCGTCGGCGGATAGAGGGATCGCACCAGAAGGCGGGCGACCTCGCGCAAGCGCGCTTTCGAGGCGATCGGCTCATGGAAGGAGCGGCTCCGTGTCGACTGCTGGAAGTCCGCCCATTTGACCTTCACCGTCACGGTCCGGCCCAGCGACCCCGCCTTTTCGCACCAGGCCCAGACATCGTCCGCCATCTCGTCCAGCCCGGCCTCGATCGCCCCCGGATCGACCAGATCGCTGGCGAAGGTCGTCTCCGATCCGCTCGACTTGCGCTCGCGATCCGGATTGACCGGGCGATGATCCTCTCCCCGGGCCACGCCATAGTACCAGGCGCCGGACTTGCCGAAGTGGTGCTGCAGGAAGGCCAGGGACTGACGCTTCAGGTCCGCGCCGGTCTCTATGCCCAGACGGTTCATCTTCTCCGCTGTAACGGGCCCGACGCCATGGAAACGTTTGACCGGCAAGCCCTCGACGAAGGCCTCCCCTCGCCCGGGAGGCACCACGAACTGGCCATTGGGCTTGCGCTGGTCCGAGGCCAACTTGGCCAGAAACTTGTTGTAGGAAATCCCGGCCGAGGCCGTCAGCCCGGTCTCCTCCAGGATGCGCGCGCGTATCTCCTCGGCCGTCGCAGAGGCGGTCGACAGCCCGCGGATATTGGCGGTCACGTCGAGATAGGCCTCGTCCAGGGATAGAGGCTCGATCAGGGGAGTGTAGTCGGCGAAAATGGCGTGGATCTGCGCCGAGACGCTGCGATAGACGTCGAAGCGCGGCGGGGCGAAGACGAGCTTCGGGCATTTGCGCAGGGCCGTGCTCGAGGGCATGGCCGAGCGCACCCCGAAACGACGCGCCTCATAGCTGGCGGCGGCCACCACCCCGCGCGAAGCAGCGTGACCCACGGCGACCGGCCGACCGCGCAAGGCGGGATCGTCCCTCTGCTCCACCGAGGCGAAGAAGGCGTCCATGTCCACGTGAATGATCTTGCGAGGGGCGACGACATCCATGGGCCACGCCTAGCAAGCCGCGAACAAAATGGGAACACGTGGACTGGCTTTTGCAGGCAGGGCGAGTTCAGAACACGACCACTAAGGATGGCCCTGCCCGTCCCTTTGCTCAGTTGACCCTTATAAGCCCGCTTGGCGAACGCGTGGCGGAGCTGGACACGCCAGCCTGGTCAGTGCGGTGCCGGCCCAGTTCGAAGGCCTGCGAGACCAGGTTCTGGGCGAAGATCCGCAACGCGACTGGCTTGGCGGCCGCCTCGACGACCTGGCCCCCGACGCCCCGGCCAGTGATCCCGAATATACGCCGGATATAGCTTCCATGCCGCCCCCACCGGGCGCTCTCTTCGCGGGCCACCTCCGTGGCGACAAACCAAGGGAGAGAGACAATGAACACCTCCAAGCTCCGCCTCGTCGGCTTCGGTCGCGCCCGGGTCCTGACCCGCGACGGGCTGATCGGCGAGTTCACCGAGAAGGAAGTCCGGGACAGCCTCTATCCGCCCATGGGCTGATCGGACCGCGGGCGGCCGTCGTCGCGGCCGCCCGCACCCCGCCTGCCTTGCGCGAGACTCCATCCATGACGCTCCCTCTCTGGCCCGCGCCGCACGTCCATTTCGCGACGATCGACACCGACATCGTCCTCCTGGACGTTGCGCGGGACCGCTACGACTGCCTGACGGACTGCGCCCCATGGCTGACGACGGACGAGGACGGCCGTCTCCTGGCCGGCGATACAGAGACGGCGGAAGCCCTGATCGACATGGGGTTCGCGAGTCATGCGCCTCCACCGCCGGTTCGCCGGGCGCCCCTGCCGCAGCGGGAGCTGACGATCCCGGTGCGGAGCCCGCGGCGCGCGCTCGCCAGGGCCCTTGTCGCCCAGGCGACGGCCACGGCCATCTTTCAGAAACGCAGCCTCCTCGAACTGATCCGGTTCAATCCCGGCCGGGCGGTCGACCCCGCTTTCCAGGACCGCGCCCCCGTGTCTGAAACCCGCCTCGCATCGCTGCTGTCGGCGGCCCGTCTTGCGCGCCCCTGGATCCCCTTCGAGGGCGAGTGCCTGCAGAGAGCCTTCCAGCTCCGCTATTACCTGGCGCGTTTCGGCATCGCGACCGACTGGGTCTTCGGCGTCAGGACCTGGCCCTTCTCGGCCCACTGCTGGTTGCAGATCGGGGACATGGTCGTCGGCGACCGCCTCGAGCGGGTCAGGCGCTACACCCCCATCATGACGGCCTGACCATGGGCGACTATCTCCTGGTCTGCGCCCTGGACGGCGAAGAGGAAGCCAGGGGCCAGGCCAGCCTCACGCGCCGCCTCGCCCGCCTCGCCCGCGCGCACGACATGGACGTCACCGAACTCGGTCCCGGCGGCTGGCTGGCCGCAGGCGGCCCCTGCCCCGCCCGGGTGACGACGGTTTCGAACTGGAGGCTCGTGGGCGACGTCCTCAACCGGCGCGCCCCAACGCTCCCGGCCTGCGCCCCCGACGACCCCTGGGCCTATGAACGCAAGCTCGTCGCCCGCTTCTGGGGCCGATACATCGGCGTCCAGTTCGGCCCTCGCGGCCGCCCCACGGCCCTCTTGCGCGATCCCTCCGGCGCGCTGGAATGCGTCGCCTGGAAGCAGGACGGCCTGCTGCTCGCCGCTTCCGCCGCCTTCCCATGGCTCCTGGACGCCTGTCGCCCGCGCTGGCTGATCAACCGGGCGCGCCTCGATCTCGCCCTAAGGGATCCCCTCGCGGCCGGCGCCCCCCTGATCCTCGACGGCCCCGTCGCGCTTCCGCCCGGGACCGTCCAGCCCCTCCCGCTGGACGCCTCGCTCGTAGAAATCTGGACCCCGGCTCTGCCGGCCCGGCGCAGCCTCGCGCCCTGGCCCGGCATCGAGGAGGCCGCCGCCCGGCTCAGGGAGGCGGTGGACGAGGCCGTGACCGGACTGGCCGGGCTTTCCGCGCCGCTCGCCGCCGAGGTGTCCGGCGGGCTGGATTCCTCCATCGTCGCCGCCGCCCTGGTGAAAGGAGATCGCAAGGCCGTCAGGCTCTGGCTCAACGCCCATGGCGACACGCCGGAATCCGACGAACGCCTCTACCTGGCCCGCCTGGCGGCGCGACTGGACATCGCCCCGGCCAGCGTCCCGCATCTGCGCGCGCCAATGACCTGCGAAAGCCTCGACGCGCTTTCAGCCGGCTTCCGCCCAGGCCTGAACGCGCTCGACCAGGCCCACCAGACGGACTGGGCGCACCGCATCCGCGCCGTCGGCGCCGAGGCCCTCATGACCGGCCGGGGCGGAGACGCCATCCTGCTCCAGAACGCCACGGCCGACGTCTTCGTCGATCTCTGGCGCGCCAGGGGATGGCGGAGCCTGCTGGATGCGGACGCCCGGGAACTCGCCGCGGCCAATGAGGCCTCACTCTGGACCTTCGCCCTTCAGGCGCGACGCCGGGCTTGGTCAGCCCACCCTCGCCTCCAGCGCCCCCATGCCCTGCTGAAGCCCGCCGCAGGGCTCATGGAGCCTCACCCCTGGGTCAGGGACTGGGACGACTATGGCCCGGCCAAGGCCCTGCAGATCGCCGGTCTCGTCGACAGCGTCGCCCGCCACGAGCCCTCCGCGCTCACGCCCTTCGTCGACGTGCGCAATCCGCTTTGCGCCCAGCCGGTGGTCGAGGCCTGCCTTTCTCTGCCGGCCCCAGTCCTGACCCTCGGCGGCCGTGATCGCGGACTGGCCCGACACGCCTTCCGCGATCGGCTCCCTATCGAAATCATCGAACGGCGATCCAAGGGCGACATGACCCGCCTCTATGGCCGCCTGGTTCACGACAGCCTCGACTTTCTGAGGCCCTGGCTCCTGGAGGGCCGCCTCGCCGGTCTCGGCCTTCTGGACGTGGATGCGGCGGACCTCGCCCTCACGCGCGAGGCCCTGCTGTGGCGCGGGGGTTATTCCGCCGTCATGGTCCTGGCGGCATTCGAGGGATGGGTCCGTCACTGGGAAGCGCGTCTGGCCGCGCCGGCGGCTCGCTGAGCGTCTCATCCAGCCAGTCGAAGATCTGGGCGTAGCGATCACGGATATTGGCGGGGCTCCAGACGTGGTGGTTTTCGCCCCAATAGGTGACAAGGCGGGACCGCCCTCCCATGCGGTGCAGCACGCTGAAGACCCGCTCGGCCTGCCCTGTCGGCACGAAGTCCATGTCCGCGGTCAGGAACAGGACCGGCGCCCTGATGCCCTCGGCCTTCAGATAGGGACTGGCCGCCTCATAGACCGCCTGCGCCCGCCACGGCGGCGCCCCCAGGCCGTGCTGCCCGGTTTCCGCCGCGCCCTGGTTGGCGCGCAGCCTCATCCCCTCTTCCGGCTGGATCCGACTGGCCGGTTCGAACTCGCCCCAGAGACCGACCATGTCGCTGAAGGAGGACGAGGCGACATAGGACCGGTAACGGTTGGAGCGTGCGGCGATTTCAAGCGCGGCGTAGCCCCCGAAGCTGTGGCCGAGGACCCCGATGCGGTCGCGGGGCAGCTCGGGATGGGCCGCCAGGGCCGCGTCCACCGCCAGGTCGACGCTGCGGACATAGAGGTCGCCTCTGTCTTCCGGCCGTCCCGGCGGCATGGCGGGGCTCAGCACCGCAAACCCGGCGCCCGCGAGAACCTGGGCCCTGAGGCCGTAGGTCATGGTCATCGGGTCCGCCCAGACGAGGTTGTCGTACGACCCCGGGTAGACCTTGACCACCAAGCCGCGCAGGGGCGCCGTCCCCGCGCCCCGGGGCAGGAAAAGCCAGCTCGTCGCCGGCTTGCCGTCCACGCCCGGATGCGCCACGGGCATGGGCTCCGCCAGGGCGACCCCGGACAGATCGGCGTTGACGACGTCGAGCGCGCGGTCTTCGCCGCCCCGGCGCAGCCTCAGGGTCTCAGCGAGCCCCTTCCGTTCGAGCACCAGGGCGGCGCCTGGCGCGGCCGACAAGGTCCGAACGACGCTCGCCGCGCCTCCGCTGATACGGCGCAGTCCGCCGTCGGCGAAGACCTGGACGACCGCCCCCGTCTCGTCCGTCGCCAGGCTCCAGTCCCGTCGCGGCGCCTCGGCCCCGGCCTGCCGCCGAGATCGCTCCGGGTCATAGGGAACCGTTTCCCGCAGGCGCACGCCGTCGGGCGTAAGTCGCTGCGCGCCGCGTGTCGAGATCGCCCAGTATCCGCCGTCCGCGAAGACGTGAAGGGCGTCCGGCCCTGCGCTGGCGATCCGAGCCGGCACGTCCCGCATTCCGGCGGTCAGGGTCCTGGGCGGGCCGACCCCGGCGAGCAGCCGCCAGTCCAGGCGTCCGCCCGCGTCGTCCTGCGCCAGAAGGACAGGATGCTTGCCCAGCCAGTCGGCCCGGACCCCGCGCAATATGGCCGCGTCATCGCCCGGCGTGAGCCCCTCCGGAATCATCCGCTCCACCCCCTGCCGGGTCGCCTTGATCAGTCCGCCTTCGCGCCAGGCCGATCCGTCGGCGCGCGCCCAGGCCAGGACCGCCGTGGAATCCCATGACCAGCGCAGGAGATGGGGCGCCACGTCCAGGCCAGGTCCCGGGTGCGTCTCTACGCCCGTCTCCAGGTCGATCAGGCTCAGTCGCTCGCGCCGGTCGCTTTCCGTCAGCACGACGATGTCAGGATCGACCGGAACCGGCTCCTCGCCGCGGACGACGGCCAGAAGACGCCGGTCAGGCGAGAGGGCGAAGTCTGTCAGCCGCCCCTCGGCCAGGACCTGTTTCGTCCCCGTCTCAAGATCCAGCCTCACCAGGGCGCGAGGCGGCCGCGGCGACTCGGCCTGCTCCACGCCGCCGCGGGTCTCCACCACGGTGCGGGACGCCTCCCTCCCCCGGGCCGTGCGGCGCCAGGCCGCCGCCATCCTTGGCTGGGCTCCGCCGTCCTGACGCATGGCGGCGGGCAGGCTGCGGTCCGGGCGGCTGATCACTAGCAGCGCCTCGTCCGTCATCCACTCCGCCTCCGCGCCCCGTGTCGAGACATCGGCGGCGAGATCGGTCCAGGCCACCGTCCCCCGCGCGACATCGACCACCCCGTAGTCATAGGCCTCGCCCTGCAGGCGCGTGACGAGCAGGCGCCGCCCTGACGGCGACCAGGCCATGCGCTGCAGGCCCGGTCCTTCCCCGGGCAGCAAGAGACGGGGCCGGGCGGCCGGGGCTTCCAGATCGACGATCCACAGGTCCATCAGGGTCCAGGCCGAACGCCAGGCCAGGTCGAAGCGCGGGGCCGTGTCATAAGCCCCGCGCTTTTCGTAGACGAGCCATCGCCCGTCCGGCGATATGTCCGCGCGCCCGAAGGCTTCAAGCGAGACCACGTCTTCGACCGTCAGCGGCCGCTCCGCTTCAGTCTCGACGGCCATGGCGGGCGCCGTCGTCACAACGGCGGCCGCCATCGCCGCCGCGAGACGGCTTGCAAGCTTTCCCATGGCGACCGATCACCAGCGCCGGATCAGTTGCAGCGAAACAGCCCGCCCCAGGAGGCTGGCCTGTCCGGCGTCAAAGCCGTAGCCCGTGGGGGCGTCATAAAAGGGCGGATCCGCGTCCAGGAGGTTCTGCACCGCCAGGGCCAGACCCCATCCGCCGGCGTCGCCGGGACTCCACCCGAGCCGCGCGTCGATCGTATTCCAGGCGTCGATCCGCGCGCCCAGATGGTCTAGATAGGCGTCCACGCGGCTCCAGTGGAGCCCTGCGTCAAAGGTCCCGCGTCGCCAGGTCGCGCCGCTCCGGGCCCGGAACGCCACGGGATAGCCGATCAGGCCCGCGACTTGCCGTACCGGGGCCGTCGGGGTGGCGCGGGTCTCGTAGTCGAGGATCCAGGACGCCGAGGCTTCCAGATCAAGGCGGCCCGACCAGACTTCGAAGCCGTAGCGCGCGGAGGCGTCGAGGCCGCGCACCCTGACCCCGCCCGCATTGACCCAGCGGCCGTCCACGATCGCGCCATAGGTAGAGAACGGATAGAGGGTCGAGAATCCCGGCAGATGGCCATAGCTCTGGATGAGCGCCAGATCCGCGGCGCTGCTCGACGGATTGATGAAGGTCACGAAGGGCCGGGCCGCCGGATCGGTGAGCGTGGCGCGCGCGTTCTCGGTCAGCGGCCGGCTGATCCGGTCCGTGAATTCGGTATCGAAGTAGTTCAGGCTGAAGCTGGCGCCGTCGCGCCTGCGATAGTCGAAGCCCAGGGTGAAGGTCTCGGCCGTCTCCGGCTTGAGGTCGGGATTTCCGCCGTTGAGCTGCAGGGTGAGGATGTTGGCGCCGCCCGCTCCGCTCAGGAACAGGGGTGAGACCCCCATGGGATCGAAGAGCTGCGGCAGGGCGGCGGCCCGGAATGAAGTTCCCCAGGAGGCGCGAACCCCCAGGTTCTCGATCGGCGACCAGACCAGGCCCAGCTTGGGATTGGTCGTTTCGCCGAAGTCGTCATAGTCCTCGAACCGCACGGCCACGGAGAGGTCGAGGCTGCGCAGGCCGGGACGATCGTTGCCCTCGCCCACAAAAGGTATACGCGCCTCGAGGAAGGCGGCGGAGATGTTGCGCTCCCGGCGAGGGGTGAGGCGTTCGACCGGGGCCGCCGTCGCGATGAAGGTCTCGCCTCGCGTCTCGAAAGTCTCCCTGCGAAGCTGCAGCCCCAGGGCCAGGGAAGCCTCGCCGCCCGGCAGGGTCGCGACCGGCCCCTGAACGAGCAGGTTGGCCGAGGTCGCGCGACTGCGGTTCTCGACACGCGCTGTTCCGGCGCCCACGAAGTCAAGGAGCGCCCGACCGTTGGCGGCGCCGTCGCCGAAAAGGTTGTAGTAGCCGTCGACCGCCGCCCTGTAGGGCGTGGCCGGGTCATCGGGGATATTGCCCAGGGCTTCAGCGAGGAAGCGGCTGTTGATCCGGTTCGAATTGTCGAAGTCCCCGCGTTCCTCGGCCCCCGCGACATAGGCCTCGAGCGTCCAGGCCGGCGTCAGGTCGAACCGTCCGCCCAGGGTCACGCCCAGGCTTTCCGACCGGGCGTGACTCCGCCCCGGTCCCAGGTCGCGGGCGAAGGAATAGGCCAGGGTGTGGGAGGCGGCGCCGGCGGGTGAGACAAACCAGGGATTGGCGCTGGTCACGGTGAAGACGCCGCCGCTCGCCGCTGTGGCCACCTCATGTTTCCGCAGGCTGTAGCGCAGGTCGCCCGTGATCTCGATCCGGTCCCCCAGGGCCTGGCTGAAGCGGCCATAGGCGCTGCGCCTCTCCATGGCCGGAAGCAGGTCGGCGCCCAAGCTGCCCGCCTCGCGGTTCTCCTCGCCCGCGACGAAGTCGCCCGGTCCCCTCGCCGTCCCGCCCGCTGGCGGACGTATGGCGAACTGGGTCACATAGGCGCCGCCTGAAAAGGCCATGATGTTGCCAGGCGCGCTGTAAAACCGCCGGTGATCCGTGCCGCCGAAGGGGCGCAGGTCGCCATCCGCCGTATAGGGCCGATCCAGACTGCTGAGGCCGTTGACGGTCTGATACTCGTAGGAAAGATAGGCGGATCCGCCCGACCAGCTTCGCCCCGCCAGGTGGGACAGGATGACGTCCTCCCCGCCGCCCCTGGCGACGGAGACGCGCGCGCGGGTCTCCTGCCCGTCGAACGACCGGCGCATGATGACGTTGACCACGCCGGCGACGGCGTCGGAGCCGTAGAGAGCCGAGGCGCCGTCCAGCAGGACATCGACCCTTTCCACCGCGCCCGACGGGAGGGCGGAGACGTCGGCGAACTCGGCCCGCGATCCGGTGCCCGCCAACCGGCGGCCATTGACCAGGACCAGGGTGGCCGACGGACCCAGCCCCCTCAGATTGACCCCTGTGGCGTAGACATTGTTCGACGCGCCGACGTCGGAGCCCGCCGCCTGGACGAGCGGGGTGGCTGATCCGGCGTAGTTCTGCGGCAGGCTCGTCAGGGTCTCCGCCACGGTCCCGAAGCCGCGCCGGTCGAGGGCGTTCCGGTCCAGGGTCACGACCGGCGAGGCCAGGTCGCCCGAGGACCGAAGAAGCGTGCCGGTGACCACCACGTCGTCCACCGTGGTCGCGGCATCGCCGCCCTCGGCCCGCTCGTTGCGGCGCAGGACGATCACCCCCGCCTCGGTTACGGACCAGCCCAACCCCGTGCCTCCAAGAAGACGGTCCAGGGCGTCCCCGGAAGAAAGCCGGCCCTTGACGCCTGTCGTTCGCCGTCCCGACACCTGGGCCCGCGTGTAGAATATCTGTCGGCTGGATCGTTCGGCGAACTGGTCGAGCGCGCGGCCCAGCGCGCCCGGCTCTATGTCATAGTCGCGCAGGTCCTGGGCGCAGGCGGGCGCGCCGACGGCTACGACGCAGGCGACCAGGGCGCTGCAGGACAAGAGGCTCAGGCGTTTCATTCTATCGGCTCCCCTCGACGCGGGATGGCGTCGAGGAGAGAGACGGCTCAGACCCCGCCCAACCCCGGAGCCGGGCGCAAATTATTTTTTCGGCGTCAGACGGACCGCGCCGTTGCGGCCCTCCGAAACCTTCAGTCCAAGGCTGGCGGCGGCGGCGGAGACAAAGGCGTCGCGATCCCCGGTCTTGAAGACCCCGCTCACCCTCTCCTCCTCCATCAGGGGAGCGTCCAGTTCGATGCCCGCCGTCAGATATCGGTTCACCTCGGTCACGGCCTGTTTCAGGGAGGTCTCCCGCAGGACGATCCGTCCTTCGGTCCAGCCTGTGGCGGCGGCGACGTCGGTGGCCCGGGCGATGATCTGCGGTCCCGCCACCAAGGCCTCCTGCCCCTTCTTCAGCCGCCGCACCTCGCCCGCCGCCTGCCCCCGGACGTCGACGGCGCCGGCCACGAGGGTCACCCTGACCGCTCCGGCGTCCCTGCGCACGTCGAAGACCGTGCCGACCGCCGTCACCTCCGCCTCTCCGGCCGACACGACAAAGGGCCGCGCGGCGTCATGAGCCACGGTGAAGAAGGCCTGGCCTTCCTGGAGTTCGATGTGGCGCCGATCCCCGCTGTAGCGGACCAGAAGCCGGGAACCGGTATCCATCCGCACCGAAGAGCCGTCGGCCAGTTGCACCACGCGCGTCTCGCCGACCGCCGTGACGAAGCTGTTTCGATCCTTGAGGGCGTAGACCAGGCCTGCGCCCAGGACGAGCGCGGCGCACAAGACGGCTGCTCCGACCAGCCGACGATCCAGCCTGCGCCGGGCCGGAGCGGCCTTGCGGGTCATGGCGGCCTCGACCGCCGCGGCCATGTCAGGGTCGGCCTTCAGCCGCCCGGTTTCCGTCCAGGCGGTCTCGACCCGACGATAAGCCTCGGCGTTTTCGGGCTTCTGACGCCAGACGAAGAAGCCTTCGATCGTCTCGGCGCTGACCCGCGGCTCGCCCAGACGGGCGTGCCAGGCCGCCGCCTCCGTCTCCGCAGGCTGAACCCGCGCCTTGGAATCGGGCATGGAGCGCATTCTCTCTAGCGTCGAAACTGGGCGGCGCAGTGAGCCAGGGCCTTGGTCATCCTCCACTCCACCGTCTTGGGACTGATGCCGAGCTGTTCCGCGATCTGCCGATTTGACAGACCCTTGATCCTCGATAACACAAAAACGTCCCGCAGAGGTTGCGGCAATCCCAGGACGACCTGTTTGGCGAAAAGGACTTCGGCCTGGCCGGGCGCCTCCACGCCCCAGCCCGGAGCCGCCGCCGCCTCGCGGGCGTGCTTCTCCCGCAGCCGCCGACGTCCGCCCCGGTCCATGGCCAGGTTGGACGCGATTCGTAACAGGAGCGCCCTGGGATGGCGAATGTCCTTCAGCCCCTCATAGGGCGCCAGGCGCAACCAGGCCTCCTGAAGCAGATCTTCGGCCTCCTCGGGCCCGTACCGCCGGACCAGCCGCGACCGGAACCAAGCCGCATAGCGACCATGGAGGACGTCCAGCGTCAGGGGCGCCTCAGGCTGCAGTTTCTCAAATCCATCCGACACGGGCTCGCCTCCGGTTTCAGAGGCGAGCCCGGCCGAAGCACCGGGTGTTGAGAACATGCTCAAACACATGCGCCGACGCCTTTAGCCCCCGAGGACGGGAGCCTGGACATGCGCGCTGGCCACCCGCGGCGACGGAGCGCGAAGTGGGATTTCAGGATCTGCTCAAGCGAGGTTCTCACGCCCCGGCGTCAAATCAGACGCGGCCCAAGTCTGATTCACCCGGATTCACTTGGCAAGCCGGATAATGGCGGTGTTTGAGTCCTGAACGCCGCGGATGCGCCCGGAGCGCCTCTATCAAGTCATGACAGAGGCCAGAACAGCAGGATCAGGGGCGGTCCGGCCAGCAGGACCAGCAGGCTGAGCGGCGCCCCCAGCCGAGGGTAGTCCGAAAACTTATAACCGCCCGGCCCCATCACCAAGGTGTTGCACTGGTGTCCGATCGGGGTGAGGAAATCGCAGGCGGCGCCCACCGCCACGGCCATCAGGAACGGGTCGGGGTTGAACCCCAATTGCTGGGCCAGGGTCGCGCCTATGGGGGCGACGATCAGGACCGTCGCAGCATTATTGAGAAAGGGCGTCACCGCCATCGACGCGAGCATGACCCCGCCGACCGCAAGAATGCCGGGCATCCCGCTGAAGACAGTCCTCAGAAGGCCGGCGACCAGGTCCGATCCGCCCGTCGTCTGGATCGCGTCCGAAACCGGGATCAAGGCGGCGATCAGCACCAGCAGCGGCCCGTCCAGAGACGCATAGGCCTCGCGCATCTTGAGCCCCCCCAGGGCGACGATCGCCACCGCCGCGCCGAAGAAGGCGATCGCCACGGGAATCACCCCGAAGCCGACCAGGGTCATGGCGATCATCAGCACCACGCCCGGCATGAACCGCTTGCGGACCCCGCCCAGCCGGACCTCGCGCTCGGCCAGGGGCAGGAGGTCCAGCGCAGTCAGCGCCGCCGGCAGGGCCTGTTCCGCGCCCTGCAACAGGACGATATCGCCGGACGCCAGCTTGGCCGTACGAAGGTGCTGGGTCAGTTCGTAGCCGCTGCGAGATACACCCAGCAGGTTGATCCCATGCTGGCCGTACAGGTCCGACTGGCGCACCGACTGGCCCTGCAAGGCCGAGTTTCGGCCGACCACCGCCTCGACGATGGCGATCTCTTCAGAGGCGTTCTCGAGAGCTATGGGCCTGTTCTCGCGGATCAGCCTGAGGCGCGACCGCCCCAGGAATTCTTCCAACGCTTCCTGACCGCCCTCGACCAGCAGGACGTCGCCGGGCTTGATGACCGTATTGCCGCGCGGATTGGGCCTGCGCCTGCCGTCGCGGATCAGGGCCATGATCCGCACATCCCCCTCGCCGCATTCCCGGAGCGCCGAGACCGACATCGATCCGGGCGCCCAGTCCTCGGGCGCGCTGACCTCGGTGGCGTAGGCGTTGGCGGCCAAGGCGGCGCTCATGGCGGTGGCGCCGTGCCGGTCCCGTGGCAGAATACGGTAGCCGACGGCCAGGAAGGCCAGGGCTATGGCGGTCAGGGCCAGTCCGACCGGCGCATAGTCGAACATCTGGAACGGCTGGCCCAGGATGTTCTGGCGCACCTCCGCGACGATGATGTTGGGCGCGGTCCCGACCAGGGTGACCATCCCGCCCGCCATCGCCCCGAACGCCATCGGCATCAGCAGCCGCGAGGGCGCCGATCCCGTGCGCCGCGCCACCTGCAGGGCCACGGGCATCATGATGGCCAGGGCGCCGACGTTCTTGGTCGCCATCGACAGCAGGGTCACCGTCCCCGTCAGCACGGGAACTTGCGACCGCTCGGTCTTCAGCAGGGGCAGGATGCGACGCATCGCCAATTCGACGATGCCCGACCGCGCAAAGGCGGCCGAGACGATCAGGGCGCAGGCGATGATGATGGTGACGTCGTTCTTGAACCCGTCGAAAGCCGCCTCGGCCGGTATTATCCCGACCGCCAACCCGACGACCAAAGCCACCAGGGCGACGAGGTCGTAGCGGAACCGGCCCCAGACAAAGGCGCCGATGGTCAGGGCGATCAGTCCGAACGCCAGTCCCTGCTGCAGTGTCACGCGGTGTGAGCCCCAATGGTCGAACGGCCTCAACGCCGGCTCTCGACATTCGATGCATGGGGACAAGCGGAACCGTGACGCTGGCCGGGCGCTCCCTTCCCCGTCATGCTTCCTGATCTTGGAAAACTGGGCGACGTGGACCGGCTGGAGGGGGCGCGGCTGTTCAGCCTCGGCGGCTCGGCCATCACCCTGGGCGGCGTGATCAGCGGCGTCATCATCATCGTAGCGGCCGTCATCCTGGCCAAGATACTGGGGCGTATCCTGTGCCGCGTGCGCGAACGCTCGCCCCAGAAGAGCACCGCAGCCCTCTATGTCCTGGAGAAGCTGGTCACCTATGGCCTGATCGTCTTCGGCGTGATCTCGGGCCTGTCTGCGGCAGGACTGAACCTGTCGTCGCTGGCCGTTTTCGCCGGAGCCCTGGGCATAGGCGTCGGCCTGGGTCTGCAGGGCGTGGTCAAGGAGTTCGTCTCCGGCCTCTTCCTCATCTTCGACCGGATGGTTTCAATCGGCGACTACGTTGAACTGGAGGCGGGCGTGCGGGGCGCGATCATGGAGATCGGACCGCGCGCGACGCGCATCCGGACCAACGACAACGTCAACATCATCGTCCCGAACTCCGCCTTCATCGAGGACCGGGTGACGAATTGGACGCTGAAGGGCGACACGCGTCGTATCCACGTTCCCTTCAGCGTCGCCTACGGGGCAGACCGCGGTCGGGTCCGCGACGCCGTGCTTGCGGCGGCCCGGGCCTCGCCGTTCACGCTTCCCGAGACCGAGGCGCGCAAGAGCCAGGTCTGGCTTGTCGCCTTCGGCGAACGCGGGCTGGATTTCGAACTGCTGGTCTGGCCGACCCAAGCCGCCGTCAAACGGCCTGCGGGCATGCACGCGGCCTACACCTGGCTGATCGCAGACGCGCTCGACGCCGCAGGTATCGAAGTGCCGTTTCCCCAGACGGACGTGCGCCTGCGGAGCCTTTTCGGCCGTGAAGGCGATGAGGCAGTCGAGGCTCTCGGCCTGACCGGCCGAGGACAGCCCCGCGTCGGTCGCGCTTCTCAGGTTGAAGAGTCTCGTTCACGCCCGCCCTCGACCAATGACGCGGCGAGCGAGCTCCTTACGCCGTCAGTCGATCCGATGGACGATGAAGGTTGAGGCCTGTTGCTGACCGCCAAAGCCTCCCCTCCTGTCCGATCTACCCTGGATGATCGGCGCGTCGAACGATCGATACGCGGGCGGTCCGAAAGGACGTCCACTTGCGGCGACGTCGAAGAAACGGCCCCGGTTCCCGGCCGTTTTGCCCTGAACGCTCAGGCCGTCGCCCGCGCAACCGAGCCTAATCCAGGATCGGCGCACGAACGGGGCGCGCCGACCCGCGCTGCGCTTCGATGCAGCGGGCGGCGATGAAGTCGATGGTCCGGCTGTTGTAATGGCCCGACCGCTCCAAGAAGCCCATATGGTTGACGCCGGAGACGGGCTCCAGAACGGCGTCCGACGCCATGTCGCGGATCGCCTCGCTGGCCTCCAGCTTGGTCACGACGTCAACGTCGCCGCCCAGGATCAGGAGCGGGCAGTCCATATCTGCAATCGCGCTGGAGGCGTCCCAGTCGAACATGGCCAGATTGCCCCTGGCGAGAATCCCGGGAGAATTGCGGGTCCCCAGCAGGGTCGTGTGCTCAAGCTGGCTTCGGGTCACGTATCTGCCGAACTGAAGCCTGTTGGCCATGTGAGCGGTGCCGTTCAAATAGCCCTGCCAAGCGCCCAGCCATGCAAGCGGTTCATAAACGACCGCCATTTTGAGAACGGGCTCGAGCACCGGACGACGCATTGCCAGAGCCAGTTTGCTCAATATCATGGTGCGGAGAGGATTGGTGTAGGTCGTGTCAAATAGGACGACGCCAGCCACGCGCGCCCTGAACAGGTCGGGATGGTCGCGCGCCAGTGTCTGGATTGTCATCCCGCCGATACTATGCCCGATGAGGACGACGGGTCGGGGCGAGACGCGGTCGATCAGGTGCGCGAGGTCGCCGGCGAAGAGCTCCAGCGCGATCTCGCCGTCGGCGGGCGGCTTGGAGCGCCCCAAACCGGGGAGGTCCCAAGTGACCTGCTGATGCGGGACAAGGCTGCGGTGGGTCGCCAAGTCCCGGTTCAAATATTGCCAGATCGTGCTGTCCAGGCCCCAGCCATGGGTGGCGACGACCACCGGCCCGTTAGCCGGACCGCGCGTCTCCACATAGAGTTTGGAGCCGGTTGGACTGTCGATCATAGCGCCGTCGGCGCGACGGGGCACCGTGGGATCGGTGTCGCTCCTGGCCAGAAGCAGGGTCGTGGGCCATCGGCCCAGGATACTCCACGTCAGGAGCCCGGCCGCCGTCCAGGCGCGCCAGTCCTCCCGGACCCGGTAGTCGACGCCCGGCGACTGGGAGACAATCTCGCCCGACCACCACGTCCACAACAGATAGCCGGCGGCGGCGAGGAACAACCACCCCAGCCATGACGTCAGGATGCGGGCGAATGGGATCAGAGGCATGAGGATCTTCCTGTCCGTGGCGAACAGACTGTCGCGACACGAGCCAAGAAACCTCACGGGCGGCGAAAGTTGCTGTATCCCCTGCCCGACACAAGCGGTTTCAAGGCCGAGGTTCGCCGGAGCGCCGGGCAGCAAACACCCGCCAATTTCTCTGACGAGTGGACGTTTGTTTCCCCCCCCCGCCGCGACGTTGTGCCAGTCCGCTGTCCGACGGACCGCCCGATACGGGTAAATCTGCTCCAAGACTGCCAAGCCGTGATCCACCGCGGTGCCGAGCTACCAACCCTCCTGCACTCCGCACCCCGCACCCGGCGCAGAGTCCCTCGGGCGCCCGTGTCGGACACTGGCTCAAGGTTCGCAAGACGACATCAAGTCGAGCCATCATGGCCAAGCTTGTATATGGGACGCAGACTGGGCCACGTCCCCGCCCTTCAGATCACCATCCGTACTTCCGGCGGATGTCCAAAGACGGACCTGAGGCATCCTTGTTCATCGAGAGATCTTGAGGGCAGGACCACGCCGCAACTTCGTCGCGTTTGCTGCACTCGGCTCTCTCGCCGCCCCAACTTCCAGGGCTGCATCTTCACCCAGTGATACCCAGGAGGATGACGATCACCCTGTTCAGCGGCGAGGTCTCGAGGGCCGAACAGCAGGCGTGTTCCTGCGGCCATCCTCTGCGAGGGCGATATCGGCAGCGCGCAGCGCCTCGCGACCGCCGTTATCGAGCAGAATCCTGCGCGCCACGGCCGCTGCTCCAAAAATTGGCATGGGCGAGCCGAAGTGCGCAAGCCACACCTCAGCGAGACGTTCATCCTCGTCGTTCAATGTTCCCCCTTCGATCTGGCTTAGATTCACGCGCACGAACGATGGCCAAACTCTGCAATGCGAATAACCATCCGCCAACCCTGTAATCTTAAGGAGGCCTCGAGGAGCCCGCGCACAGACGCCCGCAAGACCTGCGGGCGATTCCGCGTGAAACGAACGATCGTCAGCAGGGCTGGGTCAAATGAAGGCTGGACGATGACCCGGCTGATGAGCGGCTCGAAGAAGCCTGCGGCCATTGGGGCGCTAGGCCATTCGAATCTTCATGAAACCTTTCGCGCCTGGGGGGGCAGTCCCGCATTCCAGCAAGGGAGAGAGACCATGCCGCGCAGGCCATGCCGGGTGACGTACTGATCGACCACGGCGTCGGTGTCGCCAATGTGAGGCGGGCGCGGCCCCTCCCTCCAGGACGACAACGCAGTCGAGGCTGGTGCGAAACTCAGTAGGCTCAGGTGGGCGTCCGCGCAGGTCCATAGGGAACGAGCGGGCGATCCCTGCATTCAACAGACGTGCTACTGGCCGGAGCGGGCCTTGATCACAATCGTCTCTCTAACTGTTAATGATGCGGAACCTCCGCCCCTCGCTGAACCGCGAGGGGCGTCTTTTTCTCAAAGACGACTGCGGTACGGCTTGCCCTCGGCCTTGGCCAGGATCTCGTTCCAGTAAACGGCTTTGCCCAATAGCCGCGCCCGCGCCCCGAGATTCCGCTCCGCCAAGGCCTCTTTCAAGAATGCGTCGACCTTCTCAAATAGGGGGTTTGCCGGGTCCCTTGGCATGGGAGCCTCCGAATAGCGGTCGCGGTGAAGGGTGCTCGACTAACGCACGCTCTTATGTCCAGTTCCCGACCCAAATTACGCCAGCGCCTGGCCAAGGCGAATTGCTGATACGCCCGACGCGCGTCGCTGAGGGGACTCCTTGGCGTTCGGGTCGGTCATGAGCGAGGTCTTGATCATCCATGACACCAGGGCTCAAGGCCTTGGCGGCTCTCCTACGGTGACTGAGCGTCACTGTCTCGGTGGCTTAGCTATAAGGAACTCTGCGCGCTTTGCTCCGCTTGAACAGCTTCACGGAGGAGACAGAAGCATGCCTACCGAACGCACGGTCCAACACCCCGACGGCTCCGTCGAACGAACAACGACCACAGACGGCCCGACTGTGGTCGCAGAAAGACGGGGCGGCGGCATGGGCGCGGTCGTCGCTCTCATTCTCGGCTTGCTGGTGGTCGGCGTCATCGCCTACTTCCTGCTCAATATGGGCCAGAGCGAACGGGTTGAGTCCGATGCTATTGCGGGCGCCGCGGAGAGCGTTGGAGCCGCTGCAGAGAACGTCGGCGAAGCGGCTCGATCTGCAACGCCGGCGGCGAGTTAGCCCGCCGCCGTTATTCTTTGAACAGGCGTTCAATCCCGGCCCTCCGTCCAGACGGTAGGGCCGGGCTTCGCCCGGACTGTCGCCGCAACCCGCCAGCCAACTAACTCGCGAACGATACCCGGCCCGGCGCCGCGTCTGCAATCCGACAGAGGTCTTCGACGGGCCGCATCGCCATGCCGCTCAGCGTCAGCGTCGCCCCATGGCGCAGTTCAAGGGCGATCTGAATGAGGTCCTCTGTGGGACGCGTGTCCGCGTAGATCACCATGCTGCCGCCGCTTCGCGCGAGCTGGCATAGCTGGTCGGTCGTCTTCCGTTGCAATGTCTCCTCCTGAAAAGGCCGACTTCACAGCTGGCATTAAGGCGGGGAGCGCCGAAATCGTCAAGGTTTGCACGCGGGCGCCGGGCGCCTCAGACGTCCACCGGGACGCGGCCGCAGGACACAGACATGCGGGACCGAAATCGACCGGGCCTAGCGGCGTCGGCGTTGGAATGGAACAAGCCTGAGACGAAGCGCTTTTTCTCCTGCCAATAAGGAGGACGACATGGCCGATAAGACCCTCGAGAACCTGTTTCACGATACGCTCCGCGACATCTACTACGCCGAGCGCAAAATCTTGAAGTCGTTGCCGAAGATGGCTCGCGCTGCACAGGCGCCGGAACTCAAGGCCGCGTTCGAAAAACACAAGGATCAAACCGAAGGCCAGATTGAACGCCTGCAGCAGGTGTTCGAAATCATCGGCAAGGCTCCGCGCGGCAAGACCTGTGACGCCATTGAAGGTATCTTGGCCGAAGGCGACGAAATCATCGAGGAGTACAAGGACTCCCCGGCGCTCGACGCCGGCCTGTTGGCCGCGGCTCAGGCGGTGGAGCACTATGAGATCACTCGCTACGGCACGCTGAAGCGTTGGGCGCAGGTGATGGGGCTGCAGGAGGCCGTCAAGCTATTGGACGAGACACTGCAGGAAGAATCCCAGACCGACGAAGACCTGACGACCATCGCGGACGCCGCCGTCAACTCGGAAGCTATGGGGTCGGCTGCGTAGTCATCATGTTCCAGGCGATATCGCATCGCCGCCCAGACCCCTCCTCGGGCCCGCTCCGCTTCGCCGGGGCGGGCTTCCTCCTCTCCGGGTTCAATGAATCGATCGGCTGCTGTCAGCTTGGGCGGAAATGTCCAGGACGATGGTCGACAACATGGCTCGAAGCACTTTTCGAACTGTATCTCGGTGCATTCCCGCGTAGACGGCCGGCGCCGCTTCGACGAACGCATCCGTGAAATCTTCCAGAAGGTGATGATTATCCAGGTCATCAACCGTCACGCCGCCTTCGCGCACCCTTTCCTCGATGATGGCGCGGGCCAGTCTCAGCGCTGACTTCAGGCCCTCGCTGAGTTCGCTGGAGAGGATCTCCAAGTCGTCTCCGGTCGGCACTCGTTTCCATCACGCCAAACCTCGCCCAAGCCAAACCACATGCAATACATAGGTTTTGGAGCCCGGTTTCAGAATCAAATCGGCGTGTCGGACCGGCCGAACATCCGGCCGGCCCCTCACCGCCGCAAGTTTCAGTTGATCGCCGTCCCGCCGCCAGAATTGGCCGCAAAAGCCATGTAGATGCTGCTGGACAAGGTCGCCAACGCGCTTTCCACGACGTCGCGATTGGCGTCAGGGTGCGCGTCGAGCACGGCTTGCATCAAGGCTGCGATGAAGAGGTCCGCCACGGCCTGATCGTCGAGATCAGCCCAGACGAGGCGGCGCTGGCGCAACCGCTGTTGAATGATCGCCCCCGCGCCGCGAAGCGTATCTCCAAGCGGACCGGCCAAAAGGGCGGCGAAGTCCTCAACCTCTTCGAGTGAGCGCTCAATCCTCTTCATGCGGCGACCTCCTTGGCAGCGATCGCGTCATCGGGCGCACGACCCTAGCCAAGCGCAGTTTCAACGATCCGCCGAAACTCTTCAATCCAATGCTTTGTCATGCAGGTCAGAGCGGACCGCGCCGTGGCGGATCGCAATCTTCCGCGCTGCTCCAGCGAGACCCTGTCAAGCCCTTGGGAACTGGTCGGGTAGAGGTGTCCTGTATGAACGCGAGCACGGCGGCGCGGGGGAACAGGGGGTCGGCGTGATCCTCTGCTTGCTTCTTCTGCTCTGGTTGGTTTCTTCTGCTGGGGATCATGCTGATTGGGCGTAGCGGTTAACAGAAAATCCAGGGAGGCGGCGATGGCGGATCAGGAACGACCAAGACGTTCAGGCGAGCGTCCGGCGCGTCGCGACCAGGTCGACGTATGGTTCATTCGTCTCGCCTGCGTTGTTACGGGCGTACTTCTCGTAATTCTGCTGCAACAGGCGTTCTCGATGAAACCGGCGGGACCGGATCGGACGATCTCGCCAGCGCCGGCTCGGGTCGTTGGTTGATGAACGCAATTCGCCCCTGAAAATCGGGGGTTCGACCGGTATTTTCGCCGTCGTTTCGCTAGCCTGTTGCGGATAGGACTGATCGCGGACCCGCCGAGGGGGCAGCAGTGGACGGCCGATCGGCCTCACTGGGCCGAAAGACCTCGTGTCTGGTGTGAGTGGGCGTCCGCGGCGCTGGTGCCAGCCTAGGGGGAATAAAAGCAGCAGCCGCAAGCGGCGAAGGTTCGGCAGGCTCCCTCTCCGATCCCGTCTGAGAGGGGACGCCACTCGAAGCTCGCCCGAACCTGCAGCGGGAAACCGCGCCGCTCAACGGGCTGGGTTGCTTCCCCGCTCCAGGGCGTCCGCCTCTTCCCGATATCCAGCGGCGATCCGCCCGAACCGATCCCGGTCCGTCTTGAAGGGTGAAAGCCGGGCCATATTCTCGGCGTTACGCTGGAGCTGGCGAAGCTCCGATACGCGATTGGTACGGGTCATTATGAAGCGGAACTCGGCATTTGCGGTCGTGCACGGCGTCCGGAGCAAGTCCTGAGCCTGAGCCGATACGGACCGTCTGAGAGATTGGATGACCTCTCCGTTCCCTGAGCGCATTCAACATTTTCGTGTAACCGGACGACGGAACAGCATGCGCGCCAGACGCTTCGATTCCTCCGACAGCACAGGAGATCGACATGACAGACGCATCCGACCCCCATCCGGATCCATCCCGTCGCCAGCCAGGAAAAAACGACCAGGGCGGCATGGGCCATGGCGAAGACAGCTTGCAAAAACAGGCAGCGCGCGAATCCAGCCGGGACCAGAGCGGCGATAAGCGGGCCGTCGACTTTCTTTCGGACGAGGACGGAAACCTGACGAAGGTGCAGGCAGACACCGCCCCGGAAGGCGATCCTCAGGAACGGCAGCGCGGTCAGGGACAGCGTATGCCTTCCTGATCAGCGCGGCCGTCCGGCGAGCGAGTGTTCCGCGCGGAATTGATGGAAAACAGGCCCGCTACGACAGCGACGCTCCGATCAACTGGATCGCAGAACCGACGGCGCACCAAGACCATGGTCATGCAAAGCTGTCGTCGCTCGCCGCCACAAAGATCGGCGCCGACATAGTGAGGTCTGAGGACGTGGTTGAGACCGCCACATCCCGTCTACCGGCTGCCTGACGCGCCGTCGCGATCCTCGTCGTTTGCGGCCGAGGGGCTCGCGGGGCGATGGCCGCCCTCCCCGCCGGGATCGTAGCGGACATCCGTTAAATCGGCGTCGCGTCGGGCGCGACGCACGCAAAACGCCATGGTCGGAACCAAAGCCGACCTCCTGGTCTGAATCCCGAACAGGAGGCGGCCATGAAGAAACTGGTGAGAGCCCAGGCAGGTGTGAAGCTGGAACGTATCAAGCGCCCGGCTGCGCGGCAGAAGACCGAAACCTTCTACAGGCTAACCAATAGCCGGCAGGCCTCCGAGCGGGTGATGTTCGACAAGGAGCAAGCCCACCGCGCCTTTGCGCGTGAGGTCGCCGCCTCCCTGCAGGAAAAGGCAGTCATGGATCTTGACCAAGACGCCTTCGGCCACTGATGAAAAAGCCCCTCGCGGGGCGCGAGGGGCAAGGACGGGTTCCACTCGATAGGTCGAGCAGCGCTGATAGTCGAGCCGTCGATCGACACGACCGGCGCTATAGGCCGGAACGGTTTTTCACCCGCTCCAGTTCCCCAACCCGGCCCGAAGTATACACGCGCCTGGGCGGGCCGCCTCCATCCGGACGCTCTTGTCCACTCGGCCGGTCATCGGTTGCAAGCGAAAGCCGGAGTCTGACCTGTGCGATACGCGCGAAGCACACGGCCTTCGGATCGACAACCGGAACCATAGCCCACGCCAGAGGATTTGACCGAAGCAACGACGAGGAAGAGCCATGGCCGATTTCAACCGCGATGAGCCGAATGTGATTAACCCCATCGGCGGTGAGATCCGCCGCGCGCCCGAGACCGTCATCGTCGAACGGGAACGCAACACAGCCCTTTGGTGGGTGGTGGGTCTCCTTCTGGCCGCAGCTGTCTTCGGCCTCGTCTACTTCCTGACACGCCCCGCCGCAGGACCGACCGAGGCTGAGTTCCGCGCCGCACAGGCCGAGGCCGCCGCCGACAGTGCGAGACAGACGGCGGAGGCCGCCCTAGTCCAGAACCAGATCAGCAGCGCCCGCGACAGCGTCGCCATCGCTCAGGCTCAAAGCGCGACGGCTCGCGCTGAAGCGATCCGCGCCGAGGCTGAAGCCCGTGTCGCAGAAGCGCGCGCCTCGGGGCCCGTCGTGATCGAGCGTCGGGCCGTGGTGACCCCGTCACAGGCGGACACCACGGCTGTCATTACGTCCACGACCCCTCAGCCTGGCAATTAGTCCAGGCATGCGGAGGCGTGGAACGTCCCCCGCCTCCGTCCACGATTGCGACGAAGCCTTCCTCAGAGGCAGGGACGCTCCGCCAACGGCCGCCTCGAACGCCAGACGTCATCAGCGAACGGATCGATAGGAGGTCCGTTGATCCGTGCCTCGCGGGTACGCCCGAGCCCGCGCTCGCAGCCAACCGCCCGAAGGATGGACGCTATCCCGCCGTCCGCTTCTTGAAGTCAGGAAGCAGAGCCGTGATAAGGCCTAGAAGGGGCAATACGGCGCAGAGCTTGTACACCCATACGACGCCATTGACGTCCGCGAGCAGGCCGAGGCCCGCCGCGCCGACGCCGCCGACGCCGAACATCAGGCCGAACATGAGGCCCGACACCAGGCCGACGCGACCGGGGACGAG
The DNA here is from genome assembly GCF_002387245.1 of Brevundimonas sp. UBA4553. Classification (GTDB taxonomy): domain Bacteria; phylum Pseudomonadota; class Alphaproteobacteria; order Caulobacterales; family Caulobacteraceae; genus Brevundimonas. The sequence goes on along the minus strand of NZ_DGLD01000019.1, from coordinate 265,449 downwards.
CTCCTGCGCATAGACGACCAGAGCCGCGAAGGCGGACGACATGATGAAGCCGATGGCGATGGAGAACACGGTCGTCCAACCGAGATCGACGTAGGGCAGCATCAGGGCGAAGGGCGCGGCGCCGAGGAAGGACAGCCAGATGACGGCCTTGCGGCCGATACGATCGCCGATGGGACCGCCAGCGAAGGTTCCCGCCGCGACTGCGGCGAGGAAGGCGAACAGGTGGAACTGGGAATCCTCCACCGAGAGGGCGAAGCGCTCGATGAGGTAGAAGGTATAGTAGTTGGTGAAAGCGCCGATGTAGATGAATTTGGCGAACATCAGCCCAGCGATGACCGTCAGGGCGCCCGCAATCCTGCCCCGGCTCAACCGCGGACCTTCGCTGGAGGCCTTGGCCGCCACCATGGCATGAGGGTTGCGCACACGCCAACGGGTCACGCCGAAAAGCACCCAGATCGCCGTGACCGCAGCGATCGCTAGCCATCCAAAGGCGGTGAGGCCTAGAGGCAGGATGATCAGCGAGGCCACCAGGGGGCCGATGGCGGAACCGGTGTTGCCCCCGACCTGGAAGGTCGATTGCGCCGTGCCGAACCGTCCGCCCGAGGCGAGACGGGCCACACGCGAGGCCTCCGGGTGGAAGGTGGCCGACCCCACGCCGATCACCGCCGAGGCGACGAGAAGCATGGCGAAGCTGCCCGCGGTCGCCAGCAGACCGATGCCGATCAGGGTGGCGAACATCCCGCAGGGGAGCAGATAGGGCTTGGGATGCTTGTCGGTATAAAAGCCGATCCAGGGCTGAAGCAGGGAGGCCGTGAACTGATAGACGAGCGCGACCAGGCCGATCTGGGTGAAGCTCAGGGCGAACCTGGTCTTCAGCATCGGATAGATGGCCGGCAGGACGGCCTGGATCAGGTCGTTGAGCAGGTGGGCGAAGGCCACGGCGCCGACGATCTTGATCAGAAAACGCGGCGAGGTCGCCCCACTGGGGACCGGCTGGGCGTCTGTCAGATCTGCGGGAATGGTCATGGGAGGACTCGTTGCAGCCGGACCGACATCCCGCGCCGGTCCCTCGACGCGCCGCCTATAGCAGGGATATCGGCCCTGTCGGAAAGCGATGGGAGGCCGCGCTCCTCGGCATGCGTCATGGATCACGCGGCTGTGTCCCCGTTGCGCCTCCCCGTCCCCAATCGACCCGTGCTGACAGGTTCGTCCTTCATGCCTCATGAAAAGGCGCGTCTCTGGCGCGTCGTTCAGCGGGCGTCAAAGCCGTCCGGTTCGCGTCAAAAAACGGCTTTCAAGCCCCATACCAGAACGCTTGCGCTCACCCCTATGTAGACTGTCGTCGCCAGAACCATGACGATCAGCAGGCCGCGTCGCAAACGCTGGCGTTCCCGCGTCAAAGCTGAACATCCAGCATTGCGTCGTCGAGGCTGAACCCGTCACGTCGAGCCAGATCGGCGGCGCTTTCAGCCGAGCCCATCATGTGGTTGGGTCGCCGCCGCGGGCGGCCGTCGATAATCGGGGCGTATTCGTACCAAACCCGGACTTCGCCCTTGGGATCTCTCCGCTGACACCGAAGAATCGTCGCCGTAGCCATAAGGTCGCCTCTCCTGCTGCAGACGCCCGGCACTACTCGAACAAGCCATGCCTGGACCCGGGGAGGGGCGCGTCAGGCAGAGCACCTAAGCGCCAACCTGTCTGCAACATAGGTTAGGACGTTAGATATCGGGTCGTGTCTCAACGCGAGACGCGTTCCTACATGTCAGAGCGAAACCGGCTCTTGGGGGGAAGCCGGAATCTTCCCCGCGCGACCAGACCCGACGGCATGTATTCTCTCTCCAGCCTGCCGTTCAGTTCATGGCGCGCCAGTCTGTCCATCAGCTTCGTCCCGAAACCTTCGCGTGTCGGCGCGCTCACGAGAGGCCCGCCCTCTTCTCGCCAAAAGAATTGGATGTCGCCCTCCTCCTGGCGCGACCACTCAACCTCTATGCTCCCGGTTTCCGAGACGAGCGCACCGTATTTTAGACTGTTGGTCGTGAGCTCATGGAGACACATGTAGAGCGCCAGGGCGGCCTCGGGAGGCAACATGACGGAGGGGCCGCTCGCTCGAATACGGCCTTCATGGTTTTCCGCGCAACGTTCGATCACATCCTTCATCTCGACCTCGGTCCAGACCGCATGCGTCAGCAGATCATGGGCCCGACCGAGGGCGACGAGCCTTTGGTCGAACTTTCGGAGAGCCTCCTGCTCGGCGCCCCTGAAGGTCTGGGCCGCCACGGCCTGTACGGTCGCCAAGGTGTTTTTGACCCGGTGGTTCAGCTCATTGATCAGAAGGGTCTGCCGCTCGTCACGGCGCTCCAGTTCGGCTGACGCGCAGCTGAGGACCGTCTGGACCTTGGCTAGGCTTGCAATGCGGCCTGGCCGAGGGGTCACGATCACGCCCCGTCCCACCGCAGCCGCATCCTGTTCCAAGGCCTCCAACTCGTGCGAGATGGCGTCGGACTGGTTGCGCACCGCCACGAAGCTCAGTCCGGCCAGTAGAAGGAACACCGCGCCGACACCGAGGATGTTTGTCCAGAGAGGCGCTTCAAGGGACCAGCGCGGAACCACGACCATGGTCGTCCAGCCCGAGATTTCCGATCGGCTGTAGGCCACGACCGTTCGATCGCCATCGAGGGACCGGCTCGCGACCACGCCGTCAGGCGCGGCCGCCATGGCGGCGATCATGGCCGGCGTCGCGGACGCCCCGACATAAAGTTCGTGATCGCGTGATCTGGCGATCACGCGACGGCGGGCGTCGACGAGCGTCACGAGGGCCGAAGCTGCAGCCGGCTGGCGGTTGATCACGTCCCGGAAGCCAGACGCAGGAATAGTCAGGACAGCCGCACGGCCCGTTTGCTGGAGCACGGGGCTGGAACCAACCGAAATTACCGGGACCTCCGATCGGGGGTCTAAATGCAGATTGGACACTCGCGCCGGGCCCTCCGAGGCGTTCCGGGACTCAGAGTCCGGCCAGATATCCGTCGGAGCGGTCAGGTCGCCCCTCCCCGACTGGTCAGGCATGATGATAGCCCGGGCCTTGTCGGAACCGGTCACCCACAGCCCCCCGCCCTCCCCCAGCTCGAGGCGCGCCGCCCTCTCACGCAGTCTTGCCCAGTCCTTGGCGATCAGGGCGTCAGAAGAAGCGATGGTGTCGACGGCGTCGAGCTTCCGCACCAGGTCCATGTCGATGGCCGTCGACACCGCCCGGGCCGTCGCCAGAAGGGCGCCTTCGTGAGCCCGACGGGCTTCAAGGACATTGAAGCCGACGAGCAAGCCCAGCGCCGCCGCCGCAGGAACGGCTACGCTGAGAACTAGTATCGTCAAGCGTCTGCGCACGGCTGTTTCGCCCCCCTCAGCGGCCCATAACCAGAACCGCAAGCTTGGCCTTGGGTTCCTCGGAGCCGTGCACGCCCCCCTCTTCGACGCCTGAAGACGGCTTGGGGGCGGTGCGCGCAGCGCTGCGTCAGGTCGGGTACAGCAATCAGGCTTCAGCGTTCAAGCTTCGCAGGACCACCCGCCAGTCCGGCGTTTCTCCTCTTTGTTCGCGGGGGAGCTTCGACCGCCTCACCCGCCGCTTGCCGCAAGGCGCACGTCCCCGTGATGATGGTCCAGCACCTGAGCGATCTCAGACAGAAGACGGTCTGCGGTCACAGGCTTTCCCACATGTCCGTCGGCGCCGGACGCCGCAGCCTCATCGACATATTCCTCCTGGACGTTGGCTGACAGCATCAGGATGGGAACCGGCCATCGCCCGGCGGCTCGCTCCCAAGCCCGTATTTCGCGAACCGCAGACAGACCGTCAAGCACCGGCATCTGGATATCCATGAGCACGAGATCGAAGGCCATAGACCGGCAGGCGGCGACCGCTTCGGCTCCGTTCGTCACCAGATGGGTTTCGGCGCCGGCGCTCCCCATGATCATCTCGACAATCTTGCGATTGGCGGGATGGTCGTCGGCGGCCAAAACCCGCAGAGAAGACAGAGCTGAGGGGCCTGACCACCCGGCGGCTTGGTCCGGCTCGTTCGCCTGTTCCAAAGGAACGGTCGCCCAGAAACGGGCGCCGCGGCCTGGAGAGGCGTCGCAATCGAGCGTCCCTTCCATCAGGACGGCAAGCTGATGACAGATCGCCAGTCCAAGACCGCTCCCGCCATAACGCCTGGTGATGCTGGGATCCATCTGTTCGAACCGCCGGAAGAGACGGGACTTGTCGGCGGGATCGAAGCCGACGCCCGTGTCCTCGACCGTGAACCTCACTGTCCCTCCGTCCTGCCGGCTCGCCGTCAGGCTGATCGAACCCTCATGGGTGAATTTGACGGCGTTGGACAGCAGATTGTTCAGCAGCTGCTTTAGCCGATTGACGTCCCCCGAAACAGGCTGATCGAGCCTCGCACCGATCGCAAGCGTGAGCTCGAGACCTTTCTCCGCAGCCCTCGGCCGCGCCAGGGCGATCACGTTTTCGAGCGCCTTCCGTAGATCGAATACCCCCAGGTCGAGGACCGCGTCCCCTGATTCAATTCGGGCGAGGTCTAGAATATCGGACAGCAGATGATCCAGCATCAGAGCCGATTCGCGCACCACGCTGGCCATCTCGGCCGCATCCGGGGCCAGCGGTTTTCCGCATAGGAGATCGGCCATCGCCAGTATGCCGTTCAAAGGCGTTCGTATCTCATGGCTCATGTTGGCGAGAAAAACGCTTTTCGCCTCGCTCGCCGACTCAGCCGCAGCCTTGGCTTCGGCCAGGACCACCGCCTGAGCCGCCATGTCTCGCTCGCGCCCTTTGAGGGCAGTGATATCGAACGCTGCGGAGATCAATCCGCCGTCTGGCAGCCTGCAATCTTCATATCTGTACCAGCGGCCGTCGGAGAACATCTGCTCTCTCGCTTCTCCTCTTTGGCGAGCGGCGAGGTTCGTCTCCAGCCATTCGCCCTCACGACCGAGCGCTTCCGGAAACAGGTCCAGCGAGAGAGATCGCTGCAACAGCTGCCTGTAGGTACGCCCGACGCGGATCTCGTCACCGCCGACCCGCACGCACGCGGCCTCATAAGCCGCGTTGCACATGGTCAAACGATCATCAGCATCAAAAAAAGCTATGCCTCCAGGCATGGCGTCCACCGCGGCGCGAAGGTGATCCAGAGAACGCGCCTTGTCGGCCTTGGCTCGGCGAATTCTCAGCGCGGCCTTGCGAAGCCTTTCTTCTCGTCGCACCTCGGCGGTGACATCGCGTGAGCTGGCCAGCAGACGGACCACATGACCGGCATCATCCCGGATAGGCGAGACCACGCTGTCCCACCAGCGAGGCTTGCCCTTGGCGGTCGGACAGAAACCGCGAAACCGACCGATACCGCCGACGATGGCGATCTCCAGCGAAGCCAGCAATTCCGGGCGCGTGGCTTCGGGCCACAGGTCCGACCAGCGTCTGTGACGGTTGGCGTCGAACCGGTCGATCTCGAGAAGGGCGAGCCCTCGCGCATTCATAAACTCGACCGTACCGTCAAGCTCCAGAATGCGCATGACATCCGGGCTCGCTTCGGCGACCGCCGCAAAATAACTTTCAGTCAGACTTGGAAACATGCTTCCCCCCCGTGGAAGCTAGTTCAAGCTTTGCGAAGACTTCCTGAACGGTCCTTCGCCAGCCTCCTCGTCCAGAGGAGCCAGATGCAAAAATAGAGACCATCCTAGACCTCGTGCCCGAAGGCGCGGACGCTCCCTCCCAAGACTGGAGATGACGGTAGGTGCAGGAGCAACGTCGTAGGCTCGAGGCCTCACGGAACACGACGCGACATGGGAGGTTCTATCTTCCCGTTTTGTAAAGGACACCGCCTCCATGCACGCCGACAACGAACGCGCCGTCAAAGCCTTGAATGATCTGATCGAGACCACATTGGACAGCGTCCATGGCTATCGTCACGCCGCGGAGGGCGCCAGCAATCCCGAGTTGAAGAGCATGTTCAGAGATCGCGCCAACCAGCGCGAAGAGCTCGGACGCCGGCTTCAGGCTGACGTGCGGAACCTGGGCGGTGAACCGGAAGATGATCAGTCGCTGCTGGGCCGCATCCACAACAAGTTCGCTGAACTCAGGGGTGAGCTGATGGGGCGCGACGACAGCGGCGTGATCGCCGAGGTCGAACGCGGAGAAGACGTCATCAAGGCGCGTTTCGAAGAGGCGGCAAAGGATGCATCCTTCCCCGAAACGCTGCGTCAACGCATCTCCGCCGAGTATGCCACCATCAAGGCCGACCATGACGCGGTCAGCAGCCTGAAGCATCGCCATAGCTAAAGGCCTGGCTTTGGCGACGGCTGTCAGGCTCGCCGTGCGTCGGCGCGCCTGACAGCCGCGCCCCCACCTCTAGGCGGACGACTGCAGGGTCAGGGTCATCCGAACAAGTTCTGACAAACTTCCTGCCTGCATCTTGCTCATGAGGTTGGCCCGATACACCTCGACGGTGCGAGGGCTGATATTCAGGTCATAGGCGATGACCTTATTGGCGCGGCCTTCGACCAAGCCTTTCAATACGTCTCGCTCACGACCGGAAAGGCTGTCGAAGCGCGCAGCGATCTCCCGACGTTCGACTTCCACCAGGGCCGCCTCGCCCGCCTTGGCGACAACCCGCCGGATCGACGCCAGCAATAGCTCATCATCAAAGGGCTTTTCGATGAAATCGGCTACGCCCGCCTGGATCGCCTCGATCGCCAAGTGGAGATCGGCATGACCGGTGATGATGATCACCGGTTCGCGGGATCCCGCTTCATGGAGGCGACGCGCGAGTTCCATGCCCGTCATCTCGGGCATCCGCACATCGGTAATGATGCAGCCGACCGCCCGGTCGGGCGTAGCAAGGAAACCGATAGCGGATTCGTAGGTGCAGACGTTCAGATCTGCAGTCTCCAGCAGGAAGGCGAGCGAGTCCCGCACGGCGGCGTCATCGTCGATCACATGGACCACGATATCATTCGTCATCGGCGGAATCCTCTTCAGGGCGGGAGCGCTGCAGCGTGAAATGGAAGTTCGTCCCGCCGGCTTCATTGGAGTCAAACCAGATCCGGCCGCCGTGCGCCTCAATGATGGTGCGCGAGATCGACAGGCCCACGCCCATACCCGTGCGCTTGGTCGTCACGAACGGCTGGAATAGTTGATCCGCCACCCCGGGGGAAATACCGGCGCCGGTGTCCGACACCGTGATGCGCACCCGCTCTTCGTCGACAGGGACAACCGTGACGCCGAGGTGTCTGACCGAGGCCTCCTCCATCACATCCACGGCGTTTCTTATCAGGTTCAGCAGCACCTGCTGCACCTGCACCTTGTCGGCGACCACCCATCCTGCGGCAGGATCAATATCAATGCGGACGCGGACCCCGTGTTCGCGCACGCCGACCAAGGCGAGAGCGCAGGCTTCCTCCACCAGCTTGGGCAGGTCCTCGATACGTCGTTCTGTATCGCCCCGCGCGACGAAATCGCGCAAACGACGGATGATGACGCCGGCCCGCAGAGCTTGTTCGGCGGCGCGGTCGACGGCGTCGCCGACACGCGCAAGGGAAACCGTGTCGCCAGCGAGCAGGCGTCGCGAGCCCTTCAGATAGTTGGAGATGGCTGTCAGCGGCTGGTTCAGCTCATGCGCCAGAGCCGACGCCATCTCCCCGAGCGCTGTCAGGCGTGACACCCGGACGAGATCGGCCTGAAGTTCCTGAAGCCGCGCCTCGGCCTGTTGGCGCTCGGTCAGGTCGCGCACGAAACCGGTGAAGAATCGTCCCTCGGCGGTCCGCATCTCTCCGACCGCCAGCTCCATCGGGAAGGTCGAGCCGTCGCGCCGCTCCCCCACCACGACCCGCCCCAGGCCGATGATCCGCCGTTCTTTCGTGCGTTCGTACCGCTCAAGGTAGCTGTCATGGGCCTCACGATGAGGGGACGGCATGAGCATGCTGACGTTCCGCCCGACGGCCTCCTCCGCCGCCCAGCCGAACAGGCGTTCCGCCGCTGGGCTGAAGGCCCGCATGGTTCCGCCCTCATCGATGAGGATCATAGCGTCAGGAACGGTGTTGAGGATGAGCCGCAGATGGGTCTCGCGACCGGAGAGCTCACGGTGGACCCGCTGGAACCATTCGCCGCCCAAGGTCACGGCGGCGCAGACGATCACAAAGAGGCCTGTTTCCAACCAGGGAGCCTGCCCGCCCCTCGCCAGCAGCAAACCGCTGGACAGCCCAAGCAGGGTTGCGAAGACACCCGGCCCCGCGCCCCCGAACGCCGCGCCCACGACGACGGCCGGCACGAAGATCAGGAAGGAGGCCTGCTCGTCCAGCGCCTCCGACAGGTTCAGCCGCACCAAGACTGCAACGCCGGCGACCAGCAACGCCGCTCCCGCCGCAATCCAGGGCGAGTGCGGTCGGATCAGGGCCGACGGCGAGGTGATCGGCGATCGGAAGACGCGCATGGTTCTCTCCTTACCCCCTCTGGCCACCGCTCGCGCCTCCGCAATTCCCCCTAGGGTCAAAACCGAAATATCGGGATGCCGGGAGGGGTTCTACACCGCCGTCATCGCCAGCCGGATGGACCGGCTGGCACCTGAAGGAACAGGCCATGAGCGCCCCCCTCGTCGATCTCTCCATCCACCACCAGCCCAAGGGCCTCTCGGACCGCGTCGCCTTCGGTTTCACCAAGCTGCTGCGCTGGTGCGCCGACACCTTCTTCGCCAAGCGCTACGGCCACCGCGCTGTCGTCCTGGAGACCGTCGCGGCCGTGCCCGGCATGGTCGGCGCCACCATCAATCACCTCAGCTGCCTGCGGCGCATGTGCGACGACCGGGGCTGGATCAAGACCTTGATGGATGAGGCCGAGAACGAACGCATGCATCTGATGACCTTCATCGAGGTCGCCAAGCCGACCCTGTTCGAACGCTTCGTGATCGTCTCCGTACAGTGGGTCTTCTATCTGTTCTTCTTCGCCCTCTACCTGGTTTCCTCGAAGACGGCTCACCGCGTAGTCGGCTACTTCGAGGAGGAAGCCGTGATCAGCTATACTCATTATCTCGCCGAGATCGACGAGGGTCGCAGCCCCAACGTCGCGGCCCCGGAGATCGCCAAACGCTACTGGGGTCTGGCGGACGACGCCACCCTGCGCGACGTAGTGCTGGTGGTGCGGGCCGACGAAGCGCACCATCGGGACGTCAACCATGGTTACGCCAATGAACTGGGCGGCCTGCCCGTCCAGGCCGTAGCCCCCTGCCCGCCGCACATGGCGCTCGAGCCGACGTGGAAAACCGCAGCCTGACCGGCGCCGGAAATACTCGAAAGCGGCCTTCGGCTCACAGCCGAGGGCCGCCGTTCGGTTGGATGCAAGGGGTCCGCACGGCGAGCACATCGCGCCTGAGCCATGCGGCCGAGGAGGCGGATCCCCAAGGCCCCGGCGCTGCGCCATTCGCCTGGCTGCGCGGCGGATAATCAGCGATTTCCTGTCGACGGCCGCATGGTCGTCCTGTCGATCGTCCCGCCCCAGCGGAAGTCCCTTGAACCCAGGCCCGTCGCCGCGCCTCATGGCCAGGCCGGCGACCAGGGCGGGACGCCCCTAGCCCGCGAACGGTCGACCGCCGGGACGCCAGGATGCTCTCGCCGCCTTCACCCTCGGCAGCGCGGCGTGATCGCCGCGAAAACCGCGGCTTGCGGATCGGCGGCCGCCGCGCCCGCCGGAACGCCCATCCGCCGGCCGGACGCGAAGGGCGGGCGCCGCCACGAGTCTCCCAGGAGACCGATCGTCTTTCTCGGGAACAGTCATCGTTCCAGCGGACTTGTTCGAGGCCAGGACGCTGCACGAGGACCGACATCCATGAAACCCGCCGACAAGCCCGCCGTCCTGCGGAATCCTCGGCGTCTGCTCCGCTTCGTCGGCCTGCTCCTGCTTCTGCTGGCCCTCGTCTATCTGGGTGCGGCGCTGACCGGATTTCTCAGGAACCAGGAAAAGCAGCCCGACCCGAGGATGACGGGAGCGGAGGCCCCCCTCGAGCGCGGAGCGCCCGCATGAGCCGGCCGTCCTCTGCATCGGCCAGCGGCCGCTCACCGCGTTCCCGTCGCCGGGCGGCGGCCCGGCTCAGGGTCGCGGGTTCCTCCACACCGCGCATCGCGCAAACCGCGCGCGGTCCGGCTTCCGTTTCCCTCTCAGAAAGACGTCATGAGCATTACCGCCTCCCGCTCTCGCTGGCCCGCCGCGCTCTGGCTGGTGCGTCATGGTCAAAGCGCCGGCAATGTCGCGCTCGACGCCGCCCATGCCGCGGGACATGATCGCATCCAGCTTGAAATGCGCGACGCCGACGTGCCTCTGAGCGACCAGGGACGCGTCCAGGCCCACGCCCTGGGCCTATGGTTCGCGGGCCTTCCTGCTGACGAACGCCCCGAAGTCGTCCTCGCGTCGCCATACCGTCGGGCCCGGGAGACGGCGGAGGCCGTCCGGGCCGCGGGCGGATTGTCCGAACCCACGCCTTCTCTCTGCGAAGACGAGCGGCTGCGCGAACGCGAGTTCGGCGTTCTGGACCGTCTGACCTCCACTGGCGTCGCCCAGCTGTTCCCCGACCAGGCCGTTGCCCGGCGGCTGCTCGGCAAATTCTATCATAGACCGCCTGGCGGCGAGAGCTGGTGCGACGTCATCCTGCGGCTGCGCAGCGCTCTCGACACGCTCAGTCTGCATCATGCCGACAAGCGGGTTCTGATCATCGGCCACCAGGTCGTCGTCCTCTGTCTTCGCTACCTGCTGGAGCAGATGGACGAAGCCGAGGTGCTTGCGATCGACGCCCGCGGGGACGTGGTCAACTGCGGCGTCACCGAGTATCGCCAGGCGGCCGACGGCGCTCGAATGGAGCTTGTCCGGTATAACTTCACGGCGCCGCTCCAGGAGACCGGCGCCGCCGTGACCTCGGCGCCGGACGCGGCGGTGGCGGTTCGATGAGCGCCGCCCCGCTGGACGCCGCCCTGATCGCCGACACGCCGCTGCCGCGGCTGTCGCCTCGCAGCGACAAGGAGGAGCGCGGCGCGGTCCTGGTCATAGCCGGCGGCGCCGGCGTTCCGGGCGCCCCGGTGCTCGTGGGTCGGGCGGCCCTGGGCGCCGGCGCCGGCAAGCTCCAGGTCCTGTCGACGAAACGGTTCCTCGGCCCCCTGGGCGCCGTCCTGCCGGAGGCGGGCATGCTACAGGCCGCAGAGACCCGGCGACTGGAGATCGCCCTGCCGTCACTGGACCGCTTCAAGCCCCTCGCCGCAAACGCCAGCGCCGTGGTGATCGGTCCCGGGATGGCCGCGCGGAAAACGCCGCGGCGGTTCGCCCGCCGGCTGATGCAGGCGTGGCCGTCGCTGCCTCTGGTTGTTGACGCCGCGGCCCTGCCGCATCCTGAGGAGGCCTCACGCTTCGCTCGGCTGGCCCAGGGTCGCGCCGTCCTTACGCCGCACGCCGGCGAGATGGCGCGGCTGCTGGACGTGCCGATGGGGGCGGTTCTGGCCGAACCCCTCGGCATGGCGCGTGAGGCGGCGCGCCGGCTGCAATCCGTCGTCGTCATGAAAGGCGCCGTCACGTTCGTCGCGACCCCGTCCGGCTCAGCCTGGCGGCACGAAGGCGGCGTCGCAGGCCTGGCGACCTCCGGATCGGGCGACGTCCTGGCCGGGCTGATCGGTGGAATCCTGGCGCGGGGCGCTTCTCCGCTACAGGCGGCCCAATGGGGGGTCTATCTGCACGCTGCGGCAGGGCGACGCCTGGCGAACAGTGTCGGACCTCTTGGCTTCATCGCCTCGGAGATGCCGAGCGCCGCTACAGCCGAGTTGGCCGAGGCCGACCCGCGGCCTGAGCTCTCAACGCCGTCTTGAACCGTCGCGCAGCCGGCTCGCTCCCGGCGACCTGCTCAGGGGAGCGACAGATCCGTCGAGGCTATAAGACCGCCGCCGCGCGTTGATACTGCGATGGTCCTGGGTTCCACGGCTGCGGAAGGATCGCGGCCGGAGTCTTCGCCGGGCTTGGCGTCCAAGCGGCCGCGCGGAGTCCTCATAATCCTCAGACACGACCGACCCTTCTCAGACATTCGTCTTGGCGAGTTAGGGACCGCCTTGTCGCCCTTTCGGATATGCTAGGGGATCCGTTTCGTCGTCGCGTAGCTGAACAGTCAATCACTCACTATGACGAAGGAAGAGCGATTGAGAGCGCTCGGGCGACACAATCGCAAAGAACGAGTGCGATGGCGACAGCGACCGATAGACGTCCACCCGCTGAGGACACTTGCTGAAATCAACAAGCACCTTACAGTCCAGCGATATCCAGGAGTGAGCCATGATCGGTCTAACGCTGACTTTAGCGATTTTGGCTCCGACAGACCCGCTGGACGCCGTTACAGCGGCTCCGGCGACCCATGTGGTTGTCCTTGAGAACGACAATGTGCGCGTTTTGCAGGTCACGGTCATGCCCGGCGAAACCGAGCCGCCGCATGTTCACCAGTGGCCGAGCGTGATGCACATCGAGCATGCTCAACCGCTCATGGATATCATCTACGAAATGCGAGACGGGACTCTGGTTGAGGTTCGCCGTGTTCAACTTCCAGAGGGGCCGCCACCTCAAGCGCTATGGTTTCCGCCGGAAGGCCCCCATGCGATCCATAACGGCGGTTCCGAGCCGTTCCGGGCTCTCCGCATCGAAATCAAACGTTAGACCGTCCGCTAAGCACCCTTAAGTGAACTTCGCTTCTCGACTTATCTGGCGCTAGAAGGATCGGTTTCGGGGGCCGTAAGCGTCACGCCAGCCTCGGGGTCCCCGGCGCGGGCTGAACTCAGCAACCATTGCTCGGCGAGATCGAACAGAACCTCGGCGGTCGTCCCGCCATTATGCACAAAGCCGATCAGCCTCGGCGCAGATTTCGGAGCGTTTGCGACACGCCGGAGCCGGACGGGATTGCCGCGCACGATCGCGACCCGGTCAACGCCAAGGGCGGGGCTCGAAAGCAAGTCCTGGATGTCACGCTGCAGGTCGTGGACCGTTCTTGCTGGCAGGAGGATCGGGGCGGTGATAGCTACGAGGACCGTCGTGTCGCGCGGCGCCAAAGTGTTAGTGAAAGTCCGCAGTCGCGCGAGAACCGTTTCAACGACGCGGTCGAACCGTAGCCCCAACTTTGAAGATTTGAGACCATAGGCCGCCACTATGAACTCGACCAACTGCTTTTCGGCGTTTTCCATGAGTCTGTCCCAAGGGGTTACGCGCTGACGACTTGTCGGGAGTCGATAAAGGATGAGGCCACTTCGGAATACGCAATAGCCAACGTCCGTTTTCCACCCCTAGCAGACGTGTGGCGGCCCGCTTGCGAGCCCGGCATGACGGCACAGGTCGATCTGCTCTGAAATCTCCAAGGCGTCGTCTACCTCAATGCCCAAGTGCCGAACCGTGCTCTCGAGCTTTCGGTGGCCGAGTAGAGGCTGACAAGCGCGAAGTTCCCGGTTTGCTTGACAACCAAGTCGCTGGCCAGCAGCGGGCCCACGCCGGGAATCTCCATCAGTCGGCGCCCGACCTCGGTTGATCGGGCGTCGGTCCGGATCAGTCGGTCGGTTTCCAGGACTTGCTCGTTCACCAGCTGAAGCTGCGCAGCCAGCATGGCGAGACCCCCTTCGAGCCTCGACCGGAACACGCTCGTCAGCCGCGTCGTGAGCCACCTCCATCAGCGAATGCAATCCCTGCCTCCCGACGGCGGCGGCCACGCCGAACTCCGCCATGTGGCTGCGGATCGCGTCGGAGATCTGGATGCGCTGGCGGATCAGGATAGACCGGGTCCGGTGCAGCACCATCACGCTCCGCTGTTCCGGCGACCTCACGGTACCCTGGCCATCCGCGGCCAGATCACCCTCTGGGATGAATAACACCAGACGCGGACCGCCTACGCCGACCGTGCGACCAGGCCTATCGCCTACGTGGAGCGCGCAACATCGACCCGCGGACCTTCTACTCGCTACGCCTGCGCAAGACCTTTTGACTGCTCACCGCAAGCTAGGCGCGACCAAAGGATGTCGGAGTTGCGCCAGCAGCGGACATTGGTTAGCCGCCTGAAAGCAGACCTCCGACCTGTCGGCGCATGGTTCGTTTTTGAATAGCGAGGAGTTGGCGACACAACTTCCACACGGAAGTGGCCGTGGACGACCTTCCCCACACTGGACAAGCGAAGGTAGAACAGGTTCGCTCAATAGTGGCGCTGGCCACCGATTCTCTCACCTAGGTCGTGATCGCGATGGTCGGGCCTTGAACGCTCCGCAAAAATGAAACTCATTCGACGCATCGAGATCAGCTACCTACGGTCCCTCTACACGGCAGTGCTTGAACGGCCTGGCGACATGAATGTCGTGTTTGGACGCAACGACAGCGGCAAGTCGAACCTTCTGAGAGCCCTCAACCTCTTCTTCAACGAAGAGACTGAGCCCGGCCGAGGCGAAATCGACTTCGACCTGGACTTCAGCGACATCCGCCGCGACGCCGCGAAGGCGGCCAAGGGTCGGCAGTTCATCGCCATCCGCGTCGACTTCAATGTTCCTCAGAACTACCGCCCGTCGCTCGGTGAAACGGTGTCGATCAAGCGGCAGTGGAACATCGACGGCGATATGACGGAGACGCCGCCCCGCGGTCTATCCAAGGGGTCACGTATCCAACTGACCCGATTTCTCAACCAGATCGACTTCACATACATCCCCGCCATCAAGGATCTCAACGTCTTCGGCGACCTGATCGAACGGATGTACGCTGCGACCGCCGAGAGTAGTGGCTTTGAGGCGGCGACCGACACCTTCGTGGATGCGATTCGAAACCAAACGAGCGGCCTCTCTGACGGCCTCAGCAAATTGTTCGGCTCGACGACCCGCCTAGCCGCACCGACCGACATGGGACTGCTGTTCCGGTCGCTCGATTTCGCTCACGGCGAGGACGGACACTCGCTGTTGCGACAGAAGGGCGATGGTGTGAAAGCGCGCCATCTGCCCGAGCTCCTGCGCTACATCAACGACAACGAATCCGGAAAGAAGTTCTTCGTCTGGGGCTTCGAAGAGCCCGAGAACTCCCTGGACCTCGGCGCGGCTGATGCTGAAGCGGAGCGCTTTGCGGTGATTGCGGCCCGCTCGGACACGCAGGTATTCATCACGAGCCATTCCCCGGCCTTCTATCTCTCGAACTCCGAACAGACGAAGACAGACATTCGCCGCGTCTTCGTTTCGAAGCAGCGAGCCAGCGACGAGGGCTCTGATCCGGTCACGCCCAAGAACGCCATCAGCGTGATCGATGATCTCGCAGACGCCGAGGCCCGTATGGTTCAGTCGGTACTCGCCTTCATCCACGTGATGGCCGGCGCCGAAAGCACCAGCAAGGTCCGCGTAGGCGGTCCCGCTGTTCGCAATGCGCAGCGCTCCACCCTCGCCGTAGATGAGGATGGAACCCCCTTCATGACGTGGACCGGAGACTGGGAAGGCGCTCGGCTCGACGAGAAATTCTGGTCGTGGCTTCGAGCAGATAATCAGAAGCGGCTCTCCGACGCCGCCGGAACAGCAATCCAGTTCATCGCCGATCGGACCGATCCGACGATGATGGCTGCGCGATATCTGGATGGTGCGGCTTGGTACGCTGACGCCGTAACAGACCGACGTCGCCCCGCCGCCGTCGTGAAGTATCTGACCTCCATGGAGCGGCTTCTATTCACAGGGGAGAGCAAGATCGCCGTTCGTCCTTCGCTCCATAGTTCGATCAGCCGCCGCTGACGTTCAGGGGTCCAGATGGTTGAGTACATGAGGCTTCTCCCGGTCCAATCGATCCGCCCGTCCCCGCCCCTTCCTTCATCTCTCAAGCTCCAGGCCCGACGCTAGGACGTCGGGCCTGGATCCAACATCCTGGATAGAGCCGCGACCCGACCGTCGGGACCGGCCCCCTCTTCAGAAGGGGATGTCGTCGTCGATAAGAGCCGCGCCTTCTTTTGCGGCCGTCGCGGTCGCTGGCGCTTCTTCGGTCCGCCGACGGTTCTTCAGTCGGATATCGCCCACCACCACGCGAAGGTCGTAATGTTCGACACCGTCCTTGCCCGTCCAGCTGTCGTTTTCAACATGGCCCTGAATCACGACGCGGCTGCCCTTGCGGGCGTAGGGGGCGATGTAGTTCTCAGTCGTGCTCTCGTTGAAGCAGATGCAGTTGAAGCCGGTCGTTCGCTCTCCCGCTTCGCCGTCCGAGCGCCGATAACGGGTGGTCTCCAGCACGCGGAAGTCGGCGCGCTTTCGTCCCGAGCCCTGGGCCGCCAGAATGGAGGGATCGGCGGCCAGATAGCCTTCAATCACGAGGGTCTGCATGATCAGTCTCCTTGAAGTGATTGTGTAGCGGGCTCAGGCCGCTTCCCGACCGGGTTCGGAATCGTCCGCACGCGACGCCGGCGCCTGCCGGTCTGCGACCCAGTCGAGAACCGTCAGCCGGTTGACCACCAGTTCCTTGGCGGCCCGCTCACTCCCGTCGCGCGCCGTATAGGCGATGTCGACGAAGGACCCGACGACCACCGCCTCGCAGCCCTGGACCAGGGCGCGCGAGATGACCTTCTCATTCAGTCGCTCCGACCAGCTCACGCAGTTGACGCCGACGATCCTGTCCTTGCCTGCCGGGTCCACGCCGCGCTTCTCGAGCAGCCTGAACACCGCCTTGGCGAAGTCGGGGCTGATCTGAGGGTCGGCCGCTAGGCGGCCGGTAAACACCATGGTCTGCATTTTCATTCTCCTTGATCCGGAGGCCCGGAAAGCCCTCTTCCCGGCGACCTCGCCCCTTCAAGCCCTTCCTTTCCAATCTGACGGCTCCGCCGGAGGCGCCCGGCGAAGCCGCCTTCACGTTCAGGCCGCGTCGCCGCCTCAAAGAGGTGAGCGTCAGGTCGCCCGGGCAGCCTCGTCCTGACTCGGCTCGTCAAAGGCGGCTTCTTCCTCAGGGCTCGCCATAAAGGCGCCCGAGCCTCGATCCTCCGCCGTTCGGATCTCGTCCGGATTCCCCTCAGCGTCGCCAGCGCCTCATCCCCGGGCATCCGCCCCGCCGGTCTAGGCTCAGGGCGGTCAGTTCAGCCATGAGTGCGAAGCGGTCTTCCGCGTGGAAACCATAGATCCAGGCGATGAGGGTCGGGCCCCAAGCTTCCCAGGCGCGTCGCCGCTCATCCAACTGTTCGCGCACGACGCCGTCGAGGCCGGCGATGATCCGGCCGTGCGCCGGGACGAAGGTCGAGGCCGTTACGGACAGGGCGGCCTCACTGCGCGAGACAGACGGCCAGGCAGTCAGGCAGGCGAAGGGTCGCGCGACCAGAACGCTCAGGACGACCGAAGGCTCGCCTGCGAGCGGCCGGATCAGGCCTCGCGTCGCCGTATCGGACCGCGCGGCGTGCAGGACGTGGCTGATGCCGTCGGTCTCAGGCGAGGACGCCGCCGCCAGCGGCGGCGTAGGCGGAGCGGGGCGGCTCAGGCGCGACGTCCTCGCGCGGCCGGCGTCGCGCAGGCGTCTCAGCGCCAGGAGCCGGCGCCGACCGCCCAGAACCATGTGTCGAGCCCCCCGCCGGCCGGGGCGCACGGTGGGATATTGCAGAAGGCCGCGACGGCGATGGTTCCGCCGGCCGCGCGATATCCTCGTCCGGGCCTCGCCGCTGCGAAGGTTCTCGGAGGCGATGTCGATGTCGGCTAGCGACACGGCGACTGGAAGGCGGGACGCAGACGCTTCGGGAGCGCAGGCCGCAGCCATCGAAGCGGAGCGGCGGACACGGGTTGAGACCGGGACATAGGTCATCGCCACCCGATCGATCGGGCTCATCCCGTCGCATCGGCGCCCGTCTCCGCCCTTCGCTCTCCCTTCAGGGAGCGGCGTCGTTCCAGTCCCCGAAGCTCGCCGGCGGGAGACGGACAAGGCATTCCAAGCCAGCCGTCCGCAGGCGTCTCGACAGCCGGGCGGCCGCGCCCTCGCCAGCCGGTCCGCGATCAGCGGCGATGATGATCCGCGCCACCCCCGCGGGCGGGGTCCAGTTCGACAGGTTGTGCGCCGAAAGCAGGGCCCAGCCCGGCAACCCGAACCGCGCCATGGCGGAAAGGGTCGTCATCACCCCCTCCGCCACGAGCAGGGCCGGAGCCGGCCGATCGAGCCGGACCGCCGATCCGGGCGCGATCACGCCCACCGTCTTTCGCGGCAACCTCAGCCTTTCGGCCATCCTGCCGTCAGGTTCCAGGTAGGTGATCTCCACAGCGCCAAGATCTCCGTTCGGCGCATGGACGGCGGCCAGCAAGGCCGGACGTGTCGGTCCCTCTCTGAGGAACACGCTGACGGGGGCGGCGGGGTGACGCCGGAGCGCGGGACTGAGGACCGCCCCGGCGATGCGACGACGTTGAAAATGTCGGTGGCAAAGATCTCCCTCCCGGAGAGGCCGGGCGGCCTCCCAGAGGGCGACCGCCGCCGCCGTCCGGACGGGCGCCGCCGGCCGGCCGGCCGGCCCGCCTGTCGTCGGGCCGAGGCCCCGCCCGGTCAGCCGGCCCTCGAAGTCGATCAGGCCGAGGCCGCGCAGATAGTCGCGGACCTCGCGCCAATCGGACGCGCCGAAACCATGGACGACCACCCGGTCGCCGTCGAGCAGGAGGGAGACGGATCGGTCGGCGCGGCTGTGACCGGGGGCCGGGACGTGGGCGATGCTGCCGCCCGCATGGAGCTCGCCCCCGAGGGCGGCCACGATGCCGGCCAGGCTCATGGCCGTTCGCCAATCAGGCCCAGGGCGCGAAAGCTCTGAATCCCCTCCCGACCGATGACGACATGGTCGTGAACGAGAATGTCGAACAGACGCGCGCCGTCGACAATGCGTCGGGTCATCTCGATGTCGGCCCGCGACGGCGCGGGATCGCCCGACGGATGATTATGGGCCAGGATGAGGGCAGAGGCGGAGAGCTCAAGCGCCCGGCGCACCACCTCGCGCACGTAGACGGGGGCGTGGTCGACCGTGCCTTCGGCGCGATGCTCTTCGCGCAACAACAGGTTGCGCTTGTCGAGGTAAAGCACCCTGAAGTGTTCGCGCGGGGCGTGAGAGAGATCGGCGCGGAGATAGTCGACCAGAGCGCTCCAGGACGACAGGACGGGTCTACGCCGGGCCTCGGCGCCCAGTATGGCGATGGCGAGCCTCCGCGCGCGGATCAAGCTGGTCGCGGCCTGCGCCCCCAGGCCGGCGCGCGCCAATGCGGCCTCGTCGGCGGACGCCAGTCCGGCCAGGTCGCCGAATTCCTCAAGAAGACGGCAGGCCGTCCGCCAGGAGCCTTTCTTGCCTTCCTGTTCCAGCAAGCCGGTCAGAAGGGCGGCATCGGCCCTCTCCTCCAGGAAGGCCGGCTGGGCCGGCCGTTGCAGGTCAGACGGGCTCAAGGTCGTGATTTCCAGGTCGGGCGATCGCTTGATGCTGTCCATGGGGCCTCCTCCACTCCTCTGCGGAGCGCCCACGCCCTCCCTTGCTTCGCCTTCCCCGGCTCTACGGCCCTGAGCCGCGACACGAAGAAGGCGGGAGGAAAGAGCAGCGGCGGCTGCGAGCCGGGGGTCGGCCGCCGCGATCTGCTCTCGGCAGGACCGCGTCCGTCCGGTCGCAACCCGCAGCGCCGGAGATGATCGTCCTGCGCTCCTCTTCTGAAACTGCGAACGCGCAGAGACCGGCGCCCGACACAGGCTCGTCCGGGCGCGTGGGAAGGAACCATTCCGGCCAGAGGCCGTCTGTATGGCGTGGGGCGGTCAGGAGCATGATCATTGTGACGGAGCAATCACGCGGACGGGCCCGCAACGCCGCGACGCCGGGCGGCAAGCCCGAGGCTGACGAGTCCGACGAGGCCGTGGCGCGCACCGGTCGCGAATCCCGCAAGCGCGCCGGTCCCGACGGCCCGGACGCCACGGTGGTCGGCGACACCTTCAAGAGGCCTGCCGATCGAAGACGGTCGAACAGCCCGGTGAGATAAGGCCGGCGGAGCCTCCCCCGAATGGATGACCCTCCTGCGCCGCCGCTGAACCCTGAACCTGTTTCCGGACCTCGAGACGGCGAGCTGCCGGCCTATCTTGGCAACGGCCTGATCGGCCTGAGGGTTCGCGAGGTCCCCCTCTTCGCCGGCATGGTCCTCGTCAGCGGCCTGGCCGGCGCCCACCCGGAGCGCGGGATCGAGGCCGCCGCCGCCGCACCCTATCCTCTGTCCGGGGACCTGGCGATCGACGGGGTCTGGATGAGCGAGCAACCCTGGGCTGTCGGCGACCTCCGTCAATCCTACGATTTCGCGAAAGCCGAGCTTCATTCCGCCTTCACCTTCCGAGCAAGGGCCCGGAGCATCCGGGTCGAGATCGTCGCCTTCGCCAGCCGAACCGCCCCCTCGATCGTCGCCCAGGAAGTCCGCGTCACCGCCGATGGGCCCTGCGACCTGAAGTTCCGGGCCCTGGTGTCGATCGCAGGCCTGCCCGGACGCATCGCCCGACGAGGGACCGACACGCCCGGCGAACCCGAACCCGCCTGTGACGGCAGCCTCCTGTGGGAAACGGCTGACGCGCTCGGCCAATGCGGTCTGGCCCTCGTCACCCGCGCCCCCGCTGCCGCCGGGCGACAGGTCCTGGCCTGGAGCGACGCCGGTCCCCTCTGCACGGAATACGACATCCGGCTGGCCTCAGGCAGGGCGTCGAGCTTCCATCAGCTGGCGGCTCTGGTCCCTTCGGCCCTCCACGTTCGGCCGGACGAGGAGGCGGTCAGGCGCGTCTCCAGGGCGGGCCGGACCGGATTTGACGTCCTGAGACGCCGCAACCGCGCGGCCTGGTCGGAAATCTGGGAGGGCCGGATCGTCATTGTCGGCGCGAGTGAACGGCACCAGGCGCTCGTCGACGCGGCCTTCTATTATCTCAACGCCTCCGCGCACCCCGCGACGCCGTCCTCCACCTCCATCTTCGGCCTCGCGACCTGGCGCGATTATCACTACTATTACGGCCATGTGATGTGGGACGTGGAGGCCTTCTGCCTCCCGCCCCTGATCCTCATGCAACCGGACGCCGCGCGCGCCATGCTCGCCTTCAGGAGCCGCGGACGGTCGGCGGCGGCGGACAATGCGCGACTCTCGAACAGGCAGGGACTGCAGTATCCCTGGGAGGCGGCGCCCGGCACGGGCCAGGAGGCGGCGCCCGGCGCCGGCGACGCCGCTCACCACGAGGACCATGTCTCCCTCCATGTGGCCCGCGCCTTCTCCCTTTTCGCCGACGCCACGGGCGAACAGATGTTCATGGAGCAGGAGGCCTGGCCGGTCCTCAGCGGGGTGGCCGACTGGTTCGTAAGCCGGGTCACCCGAACGGACCGGGGTTTCGAGCTCCTGCGTTCCATGGGACCGGCCGAGGTTCCCTCGCCTCCGGACAACGACGCCTTCACCCTGATGGCCGGCGCCGACGTGCTGCAGCGGGCGCTGCGCGTAGCGGGCCAGCTCCATAGACCCGCGCCTGACGCCTGGAAGGCGGTTCTCGCCGACCTCTATCTCCCGGTGCGCGCCGACGGGGTGATCGCCGCCCATGACGACTATGATCGCCGTGAGGAAAAGGGCGCCACCCCCTCGCCTCTCGCCGGGCTTTTTCCCTACGACTATCCGGCTGCGTCGTCCGTGCGCCGCAAGACCCTGAGCTTCTATCTGAAGCTTTGGCCGGACTATGTGGGTTCGCCCATGCTGCCTGCTCTCTACTGCGTCTGGGCGACGATGGCCGGAGACCGCGACCTGGCGCTGAAACTGTTTGAGGAAGGCTTCGCCGCCTATGACAGCCCCCGGTTCCACCAGTGCCTGGAATACAGGCCGGACCGGGCGGACGGTCCGGCGGCCGGGCCGTTTTTCGCCAACCTAGGCGGCATGCTCCTGGGTCTCTGTTTCGGCCTTACCGGACTGGTGGTGGACGACGGCGAGCCGGAAACCTGGGCGCGCCGACCGATCACCCTCCCCAAGGGCTGGGAGGCGGTGCGGATCAACCGCCTTCGCGTAAGAGGCCGGTCGGTTTGCGTGACGGCGCGGGACGGCGCCGAGCGCGCGGAACTGTCCTTCTCATGAAGCCAGGGCGCAGATGCCGTAACCCTGGGATCTGGCCGGGGGCAGGCGCCGACCGCTACTCCGACAGCCGATCTCCCGCGCGATCCCCGCCGCGCATAAGACGAAAGGCCCGGAGCGAATAGACCTCGTCGCTCCGATTGTCCTGGATGGAAACGCCTCTCAGCCCCTGGGCTTCAAAGCATGCGGCGAGGCGAAGGGCGGCACGGTCGTCTGACACGCAGGTGGCGATAGCCTTCTCCCCGACCTCATAGCTCACCAGATAGGGCATTGTTCGCTTCCCGGTCTTCCTTCGACAATCGTCCTGGCCCGCTGGCGTCTCCCCTGTGTCGGAAGCCGGACACTGTCGCCCATCCGGCGGGGGCCGGCCTGTTTTCACGCCCCGCCGGAACCTGGCCATCGAGGATTTCGCTGATGACCCAAGGCGATCGCCGACCGTCCGCCGACGACAAGCCCGTCTGGCGGGGCGCAGAGTTGGCGGCGTGATCATACAGGCTTCTGCGCGAGGCAGCCGGAGATTCTCGAATCCCCGATTCCAGGCGTCGTGCTGGAGACACCACGGATCGGAACACTTCTGGAGACCATCGCTCCTGCGCGCCTGGCGGCCGCAGGTTCGAGCTGCCGGCGACCGCGGCGCGCCCGAAGACCGTCAGCCGTCCGCCGCGTGAACAAGGGCGCCGCCTGTCCGCCGATCATTCCATGGCGTGATGGATGGCGCGCTTCAGGTCTTCCAGGGTGAAGGGCTTCGCCAGTCGGGCGGGGCCCCCGCCCTCCGCCGCCGTCCCCGCTTCGGCATAGCCGGTCGCCAGGACGCCCGGGAGGTCCGGGCGAGAAAGCCGCACCTTCTCAAGCAAATCTGCGCCCGTCATGACCGGCATGATATGGTCGGTGATTAAAAGATCGACGGCCCACCCAGAGGTCAGCAGTTCGAGCGCCCGCCCCGCCGAGCTCGCGGCGGTCACTACGTGCCCGAGCTCCTCGAGCATGGCTACGGTATTGGTCAGGACCAGAGGGTCGTCGTCGACCGCCAGCACGCGAAGCCTCAGCGCCTGGGGAAGCTGAGGGTCCTCCGCAACCGGGCGCAGGCCCTCGGTCTGGCCGACGGCGCGGGGCAGCCACAGAGAGACCACGGAACCAGCGCCCTTTTCGCTCTGGATTTCAAGCCGGCCTCCCGACTGCAGCATCAAGCCGTGGACCATGGACAAGCCGAGCCCCGTCCCTCGTCCCACCCCCTTGGTCGTGAAGAAGGGCTCCATCGCACGGGCTGCGGTCTCGGCGTCCATGCCTTCGCCGTGGTCGGTCACGCTGAGGCGCACATATGCCCCGGGGGCGAGGAAGGGATCCTCGATTCCGACGATTCTGGACATGGCCGAAATCTCGATGCGGCCCCCGGCGGGCATGGCGTCACGCGCATTGACGACGAGGTTCACCACGGCCGCGTCCAGTTGCACCGGGTCCGTGCGCACGGCTTCGAGGTCGGGTGCAAGAGCGAGTCGAAGCTCATGGTCCGCCCCGACGAGGCCCTGGAGAAATTCTCTCTGCCCCGGCAGTCGTGCGCCGAGGTCCACAATCTCGTGACGCAGTTCCTGCTTACGGGCGAAAGCCAGCATGCGCCGAGTGAGCTGGGCTCCGCGCTCGGCGCCGAGAACGGCGTTGTCCAGAAGGGGCGATATCCGCGGATCATGCGGCAGGCGTTTGCGAACCAGATCCAGGCTTCCGAGGATGGCGGCCAGGAGATTGTTGAAATCATGGGCTATTCCGCCTGTCAGCTCACCAATGGCTTCAAGCTTCTTCGACTGGAACAGGGCTTCCCGTGTCTTTTCCAGAGCCCTCTGGGCCTCGACCCGTTCCGTGATGTCCCGCGTCACCTTGGCGTAGCCGATCAATCCGCCGTCCTCGCCCCGGATGGCGTCGACGACCACGTGAGCCCAGAACCGGCTTCCATCCTTGCGCAGGCGCCAGCCCTCCTTTTCGAACCGTCCCTCCCGTCCGGCGACTTCCAGGGCCTGCTCGGGGGCGCCGTTCGCTCGGTCCTCCAGGCTATAGAAACGTGAGAAATGGGCGCCGATGATTTCCTGCGGCTGGTATCCCTTGATGCGCTGAGCCCCGGAATTCCAGCTGCTGACGCGCCCGCCGGGATCCAGCATGTAGATGGCGTAGTCGGTCACCCCGTCCACCAGGATCTGGAACTGCTCCTGACTGCGGCGCAGGTCTTCGGCGGCGCGACGACGCTCAGTGAGATCCCGCGTCACCTTGGCGTAACCGATGAGGCGTCCCTCGCCCCCGCTTATCGGATCAATGACGACGTGGGCCCAGAACCTCTCGCCTGTCTTTCGAAGACGCCAGCCCTCCTGTTCGAAGCGCCCCTCCGCTGCGGCTATGGCGAGGGCTCGAGCCGGAAGATCGACGGCGCGATCCTCGGGCGTGTAGAAGCAGGAGAAATGCCGCCCGAGAATCTCCTCGGTTCGATAGCCCTTGAACCGCTCGGCGCCCGGGTTCCAGCTGACAACCCGCCCGTCCTCGTCCAGCATGTAGACGGCATAGTCTGTAATCGCCTCGACCAAGAGGCGATAACGCGCATTCTCATCCATTAGCTGTGACAATTCTCGACGCCCCCGCGCGTAATCGCAGTCTCCCAACGGGCCCCCCCGAACGCAGGTTCCGTTCGAAACGAAAAACCTCCGCCTGCTGAACGCGCCGCAGGCTTCCTCCGCGCGCCCTCTCAGCGTCACGGGCCGGGCAAACCCCTCCGCGGAACTGGTCATTGCAACCAGCATCGCGCCGATTCCGGGTGTGGAGAAATGTCCGGCGCCGGACCCTGGGGACGCCCCCCCCCAGCTGTGTCGGCTTCCGGTCTTAGCCGACCAGCCCGATCGCGGATCGTTAGGGCTGACGAAGCCATAGGGAGAAGACCGACATGTCCGTCATCGACAAGGCCCTCGCCGCCATCACGCCTGCGCCCTCAGCCGAAAAGAGGGCGGAGGCCACGGCGGCCGCCCGGGACGCCGCTGTTCCAGGAGACTGGCTGTCCACGGCCCTGGATCATCATGATGCGATCAGGGCGGCCTTCCGCGACGGTCGCGAGGCGGCCACGAGTGCGGAGCGCCTCACGGCGCGCGACGCGCTGGCCCTAGTACTCAATGGTCATAGCCTGGCGGAGGAACTGGTTCTCTATCCGGCCATGGCCCGCCATGGCCACAAGGGCCAGGCCGGACTGGCCTATGGCGAGCAGACGGCCGCCAAGATGCAGATGGCGGAACTTGAAACAATCGCGCCGGATTCGGAGGCATGGCTCGACAAGTGGGAACATGTCGAAGGCGCCGTCCTGACCCATATGTACGAGGAAGAACACGGCTGGTTTCTCCATCTGAAGTCCCACGCCGAGGATCAGGACCGACTGACGATCCGATATCTCCAGGAATTCGATCGATACGTCGGCCGCTGACCGCGATGTCGCCCACGGCCTCCGCACATCCCGCGGGAGACCGCCCCGCACTGTTGATCATAGACATGATCAACGACCTGGAGTTCGAGGGGGCGGCGGCGATTCTGGATCATGCCGAAGCCGCCAGCCACGTCATCCGCGACCTCCGGGCGACCGCCCGCCGCTGCGGCGCCCCGGTCATCTACGTCAACGACAACTTCGACCGGTGGTCCGAAGACCGCCGGCAGATCGTCGAGCGGGCCTGCCGCGCCGGGGCGCGGGGGGCGTCGATCTGCCGAAGGCTGGCGCCCGCCGACGATGACGTCTTCATTATCAAGCCCCAGCAGTCGGGCTTCTACGGCACGAGCCTGCCCGTGCTCCTGCCTTCCCTCGGCGCAACCCGGCTGGTGCTCGTGGGTCTGGCTGCGGATCTCTGCGTCCTGTTTACGGCGGCGGACGCCCACATGCGCTCCTACGCCCTCTGGGCGCCCCGCGACGGTCTCGTGCCCTCCCGCCCCGGACGACTGGCCCCGGCGCTGGAGATTCTCTCTGACGGTCTTGGGGCGGACACGCGGCCTGCGACCTGCCTCGACGCGAGTTTCTGGAACAGCAGCGCCTGGAGCGCCGTCTGATGTCAGCTTCCAGCCCGAGCGGCCCGCACGAAACCCGACCGTGTGAAGAGTTGGTCGCCCGTTTCGGGCCGCCCCCTGGACCGCCCCGACAGCGAGGCCGGGCGTTGCGCGTGAAACGCCTTCGGAAAGCGCGTCGAAGTCGGTGACGACGGTTTTCGAATACGCCATAGGGCGCGCCGAAAACGAAAGGGCCCGAAACCGCTTGAAATGAGAAGAGACCAACAAATGCTATGAACAGCGTGCTGTTCAAAAAATGAAACGGTTTGAAAAAGCCTGAAACAGCCCAAACAGGATTCTGTGCGAAACCGCGACGCGCCGGGGCGCGTGCGAATTTCAGGCCTTGTCGTTGAATTCGCGCCGATCCAGATCCAAATCGCCGACGCCCAAAGGCATGGCCTCCGTTCGCCTCACCGGATCCTGAAGGCCCTCAGGTCCGCGGCGGCCCCGGCGGGCCGATCCGCCCATGCCCCGGACCGGGCGCTGCTGGCACGACCGGCCGAGTTCGATCGCGACGATCTGCAACGGGACATCGAGCCTGGCCGTCGCCTGCGGATCGCCATCGGCCGACTGCCGGCCCCTGCCGGCTAGACTCGCGTGGTGGAGCCGGAGATAGGCCGGATCGAAAGCGGCCAGGGCGACGAGCCCCGCATGATCATGGATCTCGACCCGTCCGGCTCGCCAGGTCGCAAGATTGCGGCGACGCAACTCGGCCAGGGTGCGGTTCACATGAATGGATGACATTCCCAGGCAGTCGGAGAAGCCCTGCTGGGTCATGGCCAGGCCGAAGCCGCTCCCGTCGCCCAGCCCGGCCAAGGCCATGCGGGCCTCGATTTCGCACAGGAGATGGGCCATCCGCCCAAGCGCGTCCTGCCGTCCCAGGCGGTGAAACCATTCGCGCTGTATGGCTCCGTCGACCGCCAGCTCCAGCATGAACAGCCGACCGAGATGAGGCTGGTCCTCGATCATCTCGATCATGCGGCCATGCGGCATGGCGGCCGTGATGCAGTCCGTCAGGGCCAGGACGCCGTGGTCCATCTGCTTCATGACCAGGCTGTGCAGGTCCAGAAAATCGCCGGCTATGCTCAGCTGGGTGAAGGAACGGGCGCCGCACTGGAACCCGCTGATCCGCGCGGCGAGGCCCGAAACCAGCCACCGGCACTCCTGAGACCTGGCGCCGGCGTGGATGACCAGCTCTCCCGCGCGATGCAGGACGGACAGGTCGAGAATCTCGTGCAGCGCCGCCCGCTCGGCGGGGCTGATTTTGTCCCGCCGCTCGAACCGGGCGATCAGCCCCTGCGTCGGCGTCTGGCCCGCAATCATCCGATGTTCACGTTCCGTCGTATAGATGTCTGTCATGGCGCTCTACAGGTATATCGTCACCCAGTCGGACAAGGAACTCGTGCTTGAGAACGAGGCCGTCTCGGACGCCGTCGCCTACCGTGAAGGGGTGCGTTTCGCCGCCGAGCTGCTGGCGGAGCAGTCTTCGCCCGGCCAGACGCCTATCGTCTTCCGCCTCGTCGTCGAAAACGCCGACAAGCGCCTGATCTGGCGCGTGGACATAAGCGCCCCTGTTCCGCCCGACGTCCGTCCGTGAGGCCGCCGATTCTGGGACGGCGGAACGGCCTCGCCCCCGCGTCTTTGAACGCCACGGTCTTCCTGTTCCCAGATCAGGAGACGTCGGCAGACGATCTCCCCGGCCGACCCTTCGCCTCCGGCATCGGTACGCGATGAGGATCGCCGCCTACAACGTCGACGGGATAGACGGCCGGCTCCCAGTCCTGCTCCGCTGGTAGGCGAACTTCCCAGGCGGGCGCTCGGCGATCTCGGCTATGAGGCGATCTGGTTGGGCCAGAAGAGCTGGAACGGCGTCGCCGTCCTGGCGAGAGGCGCCGCCATCCACGAGATCCGCCGGTACCCTTCCCGGCTATCCCGATCCGGGGGCATAGCCGCTAGATCGAGACGGCCAAGGGGGTGCTCGCGCCTTGCCTCTACCCGCCCAACGGACACCTGGCTCCGGGTCCTGCTTCGACTACAAGCTCGCCTGGGCGGAGGCTTTTGTCGCCCAAGCCGCCTCAGCCTCTTCGCGAGCGTCCGTTTCTCAGCCCTCTACCCGACACAGGGAGCTCCTGGGACGCTTCGCGCGTCAAAGGAGCCTCGACCGTCAAGCGACGTTCTCACGGAGGAACCGGAGGACCCCATGCGATTCTTGCGAGACAACAGCCTGACCCTCGTCCTGCTGCTCTTCTTCGCCCTCAGCATTCTGGGCCACGCCCTGACAGGCTGGCGCGTCGAGACGGCCGAGGCCCTGCGACACGGCCAGGGCGGCGGCACGCTGATGGAATACCTGGGAAGCGCCCCCTTCCTGTCGACCGTCTTCGAGAACTGGGAGAGCGAGTTCCTGCAGATGGCGGCCTATGTGGTTCTCACCGCCTTCCTGATCCAGAAGGGCTCGTCGGAATCCCGGGATCCCGAAGCTCCGCCGCGCGACGCCGACCTCGCGGCCCAGGCCCGAAAGCCGGGCGCGCCCGCGCCCCTGCGCTGGGGCGCCTTCTCACGCGCGGTCTATGCACGCTCTCTGGGCCTGGCGCTTATCCTGCTTTTCGTCTTCTCCTTCCTTGTTCACTGGACGCAAAGCGCGCGTGCGGCCGGTGAAGAGGCGCTGCAGCATGGAGAAGCGTCCAAGGGCGCCCTCGCCTATCTCGCCGACCCGCAGCTCTGGTTCGAATCCTTCCAGAACTGGCAGAGCGAGTTCCTGTCCACGGCGGTCCTCGTGGTCCTGTCGATCTTCCTGAGGCAGCGCGAGTCGCCTGAATCCAAGCCGGTCGCCGCCTCCCACGACCAAACCGGCGACTAGGCCGACCTCGCCATCCTGGCCAGCGCAAGCGCGTCCGCGGCGGCCGCGCCCGAGGCCGTGTTGTCGAAGACGACCCAGCGCTCGGCCCCGGCCTCGCCCGCAGCCATGACCCCTTGAAGAATGACCTCGAGCCGGTCGCGTCCGTAGGCCGAGCGATACATCTCGGGACTGCCATGGAGACGGAAGTAGACAAGGCCCCTGGAGCCGCCAGGCATGCCGGCGCCCGGCGCCGGCTCCGGATCGGCGGCGACGCGCGCCACCTGGCGGGCGGCGAGCCAATGATCCGCCGAGGCCGTGAACCAGGAAGCATGTCGCGGCTCGATCACGATCGGCGCCTCAAACAGGCCGCGGCAGGCGTCCAGGAAGGAACCCGTCCGGGTCTCGTCAAAGGCTAGGCTCGGCGGCGTCTGGATCAGGACGGCCCCGAGGCGATCGCCCAGCCCCTTCAAATCGGCCGCCAGCTCCGCAAGCAGGTCTTCGCAGTTCTCCAGCTTTCGACGATGCGTGATCTGGCGCGGCGCCTTGGCGGCGAAACGAAAGTCAGCCGGCGTGGCGGCGGCCCATCGCTCAAAGGTGGAGACCCGGTGACGTCGGTAAAAGGTGGAGTTGATCTCTACGGCGCCGAGCCGGGCGGCGTAGCGCTCGAGCCCCCCGCCCGCGACGGGAAACCGATCTCTGACCGCTGCAGGTATGGCCCAGCCCGCCGTGCCGATCCGGATCCTCATCCCGTCGCCGCTGCCGTCATCCGGGCTGCCGGACCAGCCGCCCGGGATCATGAAGGATCGCGACGCGCCGCCATGCCCGGCGTGGTCGGCGCCAGCTCCCCGGCCTGGGTCCTGGGGGGCGGACCATCGGCGCGTTGAAGACCGTCGTCCGGCGTCTCGCGGATCAAATGGACGGACTCTCCGGTTTTCATCAAGGGAGCGGCGGCGTCCGCCGCCTGGACATCCGTCGGGGAAGGCGCCCTCAGCTTTCGTTCGACCCCCTGGGCGTCGGCGGCAGTGATCGCATAGAATTTCATATCCGTTCCTCTGCGGGTTCGGGGCGGTTTCCTCGACCGCGCCGAACCTGTCCGGCGCCTGACCTGTCCGGTTAGCGCTTCGGCGGCCTGGGCGTTCCGGGCGCATCGCCGCCGGAGACGGATCACGGCACCAGACCGCCGGTTCCGGCCAGACCGCAAGTCCGGGCATCCGGGCATGGCGCCCGCATCTTCGGCGAGCCCATTCTCCGCGCTGACGGAGACCGGCCTTCCTAACCCATGTTGTTGGCGCCCCTGCGCCCAGGGTCAGGATGGCTTCATGTCCAGAGCGGAATCCGAAACGAAAAGACGGGGCGGTCTTCTCGGCCGGTTGCTGGGCTTCTTCTTCGGCCGAACGCCGCTGATGCGCCGCTCGGGCGGGGCCAGAAGCCCGGCGGCGCCCCGGCGGCCGGCTCCGACCCGGCGCGCCTGAACGCCCCGGCCGTCCGATGGCATCGTCATTCTCGTCAATGAAGCTTGAGTCGTCCCGAGACCCGGCGGTGGAACAAGCGGCTTAGAGCCAGCAGGACGGTCCTGCGCAGGCCCACGACGACGCGGTGGTGCTGCAGGTGAAGGGTCATATAGGCCCGAGGGTTCGGACGCCGCGCGCCCGCAACGCTTGGCCAGCCTTGTCGGCGCCCGTCTCGGGAAGACCGCCGAGTATGCGCGGCGCGGCCTCCGCCACCGTCACTCCGAGGGTGAACCCGTTCCGTCGGGTCGAGCGCCGCCGACAGGACCGCATGTCCCTCGAGAAGCTCTGTGGCGAGTTCGACCCCGGTCGCCCGGCGCCCACAATGGCGATCCTGAGCAGGCGGCGACCGTCGTAGGCCGATGACAGGAAGAGCGCGGCCAGCCGGCGATGAAAGGCCTCGGCATCCGCCACGTCCTCCAGCAGACAGGCGTGTTCGGCCGCGCCGGGCCTGTCGAACAGATGGCTTCCGGCGCCCGTCGCCAGGACCAGGCGCTCGAAATCAAGCGACCGCGCCTCGATCAGCAGACCGCCCCAGGCGTCCCGGGTCTCGGCCAGATGAAGGCGGCGCGCGTCATGACCGAGACCTTCGAGCTCGCCCCGCACGAATTTGAAATGGTTTCGGCGCGCGAGCACCAGATCGTCGAGGCCTTCCTGCCTGCTGCAGGTGTTGCGAAACGACCGGCGCCTCGCCTGGCGGCTCTGATCCATGGGGGTTACCTGGCCCCTTTCCCCGCCAGTGACCAAAAGCGGACTCTGGGCGCCGCGGCGCGGACGGACGGCTTTCAGTCCCGTCCCTGCTCCGCAAAGGAGGTTTGAACATGCTCGCCGGGCTCCGCTATCTCGACAGTCGCTTCAAGGATCATCTCGAGTCGGAGACCGGCGCGGACAGCCCTGCCGAACTCTGCCGGCTGTTCGCCATGGTCTCCATCATCCGCGAGGAACTGCTTTACCCCCGCTATGTCGATATCGACCGCTCGGTCGTGGACGACCTGATCGCGATCATGGATCTGATGCGGGTCGTCGCAGGCGAGGTGGAGACCACGACGCCGTCCGAGATCCTGGCGACGCGCGCCTGGATCCGGCAATGGCGGCGCCTATGGCGGGACCACGCCGCCCTCGAAGAGGGTCCGAACGGTCCCTTTGAGCGGCTCGGCTCCCTGCCCAGGGACAAATATTGCGAGACCGATCTGAAGGAACGGCTGACCGGGCTGGACAGTCTTTCGGTCGTCCCGGTTCCGGAGCCGGCTTCCCTGTGGAAATTCCGCAGCCGCCGCCCCTCGGGCCTCGTCCTGGGCGATTTCGAGCTCCGGCAATCCTAGACCGGCGCCCTTGTCAGCCTCAGACAGGCGGGGTCTAACCCCGCCTGCCCGACCCGGGCCGCCCGCTCGCAGATCTCGACAGCGCGTCCCGCCCGCCTGACCGGTCCCGATCCTTGACGCTGGGCGATGGACCGATTGACGTAGACGTCGGAAAACCGAGGACGTCCGCGAACACGGCGTGGCTCAGCGGCAGGGCCATCCTGCCCCTTCCTGCGCGATGGGCGATCTCCAGGCGGAAATAGAGTTCCCACGGGAGATGGGCGAGCCGCGCCACCGCGGTCCGACGCCCCAAGCCGGCGATCCATCGCCGGTGGCCGGCGAGGTCGATCAGGGTGTCCAGCAAGAGCGGCAGGTGACGGGGTTCGGGCTCGTCGGCCAGCCCCTCGTGGAAGACGGTTTCTCTTCTTTGTTCTCGCAGGCGTTCCGGGCGTCTTCCCCCCGGTGACCGCGTCATTGGCGATCGCCGACAAGGGGGGCGCAGGAGGCGCGCGACGTCCTGAACTCCCGGACGCGTAAGCGGCGGGCTCGGCCTTGATCTGCGCCGGACTACAGGGCTGGCCGCGCGGATTGAATTCGTCGCACCGCGCGAGCGGGACGGCCTCAGCCAAGCGGCTTCTGGTAGGTCTCACCTCCGGAACGGGCGATGATACGGGAGATTTCATCCAGAACGGCCCGCTCGCCGCTTGCGCCTCCGGACGATCTCGCCGCCCGGAGGAGGGCGTCGATCTCACCCAGTCTTCCCGGAAGCGCCGGGAGTTCCACGGTCCTGAAAGTCTGGCCGTCCGGCTCGGCGTCTGCTCCTTGCAACTCAGGAGCAAACGCCGAGCCGGACGGCCCGCTCCGTCACGCTTTTCAATGCACGCATTTCGCTGTCGGCCGGAGCCGCTAAGTCCGGTACCCGACCAAGGGAGCGGCCCGGCCGAAGCCGAACGTTGTCTGAATGCGGATTCTTCTCGGGAAGATCGGCAGACGGCCGGCTCCGTGATTGCCCCCCTTTGGCGTAACCGGCCGTCTTCTTCCCCGTCGCCCCCCGCTTTTGGTTGGAAGAAGCGCCGACCCGGCCGCCAGCCACGAAGCATCGCCGCCGTTTTGATGATTGAGGATGCGCCTCTAATCCCGGCTTGGCTGGTCAGTCCCACCGTCTGATTTGGAGGGTTTCAGATTGGCGATATGACTGGCCCATAACTGAAGGGCCGCGCGTTTCTCCGCCATGTAGCTGTAACGGTCGTACACGCCAGTGACGGTCGCGCCGTCCCGTACAGTATGTCCCAGAAGATGACCGACGATAAAACGCCCCACCCCGTACCTGCCGGTCAAGGTGGTTGCGCCCGACCGGCGCACGTCGTGAGGCGACCCCGGCACAAGGTTGCGACGCGTGCAGGTACGGACGACCGCTCTGGTCAGGGCGCGGGAATCCACCGGCCCCGTCCTGTTTCGCGGCGCCGGGAACACCCAGGGGCTCCTCGGATACAACGCCCGCGCCCGTCGCAAGATGGCCAGGGCTTCCTCTGGGAGAGGCACGACATGAACATGTCGCGCCTTGGTGCGATGCGAGGGAATCGTCCAGACTGCGCTGTCCATATCGATCTCGCTCCAAAGCGCCTCGGCGGCTTCGGACCGTCGCGTGAGGGTCGTCATAAGAAACTGGATCGCCAGGCCCGTGGGGGCGTCGAGGCGAGCATGCATGCCGGCCGTCTTCTCGCCGGGAGCCCGGGGCAGCGACGCCAGCGACGCCTCCTGCCAGAGTATTCGCAGCGCCTCGTCGTCAAACATCCGTTCACGGGGAATGAGCGCAAGAGGCCTGGTCAGTCCATAGGCCGGATTGGCTTCAAGGCGATCCTCGTAAACCGCAAAGCCCAGAACGCCCAGGAGGACGCCCCCGACCGAGGCCAGGCTGGCCGGGGCCAGGCCGCTGTTGGCCGCCAGATCCCGCATGAAGATGCGGATGTCGGTGCGCCTGATGGACGCAAACCTCATGTCGCCGAGAGCTGGCTGAATATAGCGACGAAAGAGCGAACGTTCGGACTCGATGGTCCTCGCCTGCTTGGGACGTCGCCGCCCGCCGTGGAGGCCCTTGCTCGCCGCTCTCCAGTAGGCCTCGGCCAGATCTTCAAGCGTCTCTCCTGTCCTTGCTTCCTCACGACGCGACCTGCGTTCAGCGACCGGATCCGTCCCGCCGGTGACAGCGACCCGGGCCGTGGCGGCCAGACGGCGAGCCTCAGCAAGGGTGATGTCCGGGTAGGCGCCCAGGACGTGACGTCGCCGTTTCCCATTCTCGGCGGTGTATCGAAGTTCGAAGCCCTTCGCCCCGGTAGGCCAGACGCGGACATAGAGGCCGCGGCTATCCGCCACAGCCACCTCGTACCGCCCGTCGCGCGGCTTCAGGGCGGCGATCTGGCGATCTGTACGCACGGGATCCTGAGGCATTTCTCCCCCAAATCACTTCTGACCCCCTCGTAGTACACCAAGGGGGGCGTTAGGGGGGCGCCGAAAACGAAACAGCCTGAAAACGTCTGAAATAGGGACCAAGAAATAAATACTGCTAAAACAGCAAGTTGTTTCAAAAATCGAAGCGTTTTGAAAAAGCCTGAAACCGCTCAAATAGGATTCACACCGAGGGGGTCACAGGTTCAATCCCTGTCGCGTCCACCATTTCCTCCTTTCTGACAGACCGGCCAGCGTCGCGTTCAGCGGCTGCGCTATCGAACGTCGCGGTTTAGGCGTAGCGTCCCGGCAGAAGAGGAGCGAGCCATGCCGTCTGGCGTCATCGACCCTGAGTCTGTCCGGCGATCCTCGCCCCATCGCCGCAGCCTGCTGTCAGGCGCCGGCGCGGCGGCCGGCGCCGCCTTGCTGGGAGGCCGCAGCATGGCCCAGACGCCTTCGGCCACCATCTTCACCGGCGGGCCGATCCTGACGATGGACGACGCCGCCCCGAGCGCCGAGGCCATAGCGGTGCGGAACGGCGTCATCGTCGCCGTCGGCTCGCTGGACGCCGCACGGGCCGCCGCAGGCCGCAACGTCGAGACAGTGAACCTGGACGGGCGCACCCTGGCGCCCGGCTTCTTCGATCCGCACGGCCACGTCTCCATGGTGGGGTTGCAGGCGCGCTACGCCAACCTGCTGCCCGCTCCAGACGGCGAGGGAAATGACATCGCGGCCCTGCAGCGCATCACCCGCGACTGGATGAACGCGCAGGAGCAACTGGTCCGCGACACCCGGCTGGTCATCGGCTTCGGTTACGACGACTCCCAGCTCAAGGAAGGTCGCCACCCAACGCGGACAGACCTAGACGCCATCTCCGACAGCGTGCCGATCCTGTTCATTCACCAGTCCGGCCACCTGGGCGCGGCCAACAGCGCAGCCTTGGCGGCGGCGGGCGTCACCGCCTCGACGGCCAATCCCGACGGCGGCGCCTTCCGCCGCGAGGCGGGCTCGCAAGAGCCGAACGGGGTGATGGAGGAAACCGCCCACTTCGCCGTCATGGGGGCCTTGTTCACCCGGCTGGACGCCCGGGCCAATATGGAAATGATCCGCGAGGGCGCGCGCTTCTACTCCAGCTTCGGCTACACCACCGCGCAGGACGGGCGTTCTTCGACCGGGACCTGCCAGCTGATGGCCCAGATGGCCGAGCGCGGCGATCTGCCGATCGACATCCTGTCCTTCCCCGACATCCTGACCTCGACCGATGTCATGGCGACGCCCCTGTATCGAAAGACCTACGTCGGAAAATTCCGGGTCGGCGGGGTCAAGCTGACGCTGGATGGCTCGCCGCAGGGCAAGACCGCGTGGCTGTCCCAGCCCTATTATATCCCGCCCGAGGGCCAGCCGGCGTCCTATCGCGGCTATCCGGCGGTGACGGAGCAACAGGCTCTGGACGCGATCGAGCTGGCCTTCCGGAACGACTGGCAGATCGAGGTGCACGCCAATGGCGACGCCGCCATCGACCTGCTGATCGGGGCCGTGCGCGACGCGACCCGCCGGCACGGGGCCAGTGACCGCCGTCCGGTTCTGATCCACGGGCAGACCGTCCGCATGGATCAACTGGACGATCTGAAGACGCTGGGCATCGTGCCGTCCCTCTTCCCCATGCACACCTTCTACTGGGGCGACTTCCATCGGGACTCGGTGCTGGGGCCGCGCCGGGCGGAGAGGATCTCGCCCTGCGCCTCGGCCGTGCGGCGCGGGATGCGCTTCACCAGCCACCACGACGCGCCGGTGGCCAATCCTGACGCCATGCGCGTGCTGTCCGCCACCGTCACCCGCCGCACCCGCTCGGGCGACATCCTCGGCCCCGACGAGCGCGTGCCGGTGGATATCGCGCTGAAGGCCATGACCCTGTGGGCCGCCTGGCAGCACTATGAAGACGACAGGAAGGGCTCGCTGGCCGTCGGCAAGCTGGCCGACCTGACCCTGCTGGGCGACAATCCCATGACCATCGCCCCAGACAGGCTGGCCGGGATCAAGGTGCAGGCCACCTGGAAGGAAGGCCGCGAGGTGTGGCGCCGCTAGCCTGGCCTAGCCGCCGTAGCCGCGCCCACCGCCCCCGAAGCCGCCGCGCGACACCACCGTGGTGCGGCTCTGCACCCGGCTCGGCGCCTGACGCGCCACGTCGCCATGTTCACGGCCGTTGGTCAGGATCTTGCCCGTGCGGTAGTCCCGATAGGCGTATCCCCCGCCGTAGCCGTTGGAATACTGGCCGTCCCGGTCGCGATACATCGGACCGCCGCCGCGATAGCGCCCGCCGTCCAGCATCTGGCCGATGATGAAGCCGGTCAGGAGGGGCGTAAAGAAGGAGCCGCCGCCGCTGTTGTTCGGCTGGCACTGCGAGGGGCCCCACTGGCCTTCGCATTCGGACTGGGTGGCGTAGCGCGGCGCGGTCGCCGCCGCCTGCTTCTGCGCCTCGGACTGGGCCGCGTCGCACTCGGCGTCCGAGATGTCGTTGGCGGCGCGGCATTCCTCCAGCGAGGTGTAGACCTGGACAGGCTCTGGCTCGGGCGGCGCCACGCGCTGGGGAGAACCGCAGGCGGCCAGGGAGAAGCCGGCGGTGGCCATCAGGCTGCTGACCTGCAGAACCCGCGAGCGCTTCATCCGGCGCATCGTGGTGGTTTGGGGGAGGTCCCTGGGATCGGTCATCGCGCTCACGCCGTCATGCAGGCGGCGTTCAGCAGGCCGACGCAGATGGAGATGGAGGCCAGATAGACAGCCGCTGCGATCTCCCCCGCTTCGATGCGGACCACCAGGTTGCGGAAGGCCATGCGGCTGATGGCGACGAACACCACGATCTGGATGACGCCGGCCAGCAGCGCCCAGGCCGCGAATTCCATCAGGCTGACGGTGTGCGACAGAGCCGAGGCGAGAGGCAGGACGTAGCCTATCAATGCGCCGCCCAGGGCGATCGAGGCGGCGGTGTTGCCCTCCCGGATCAGCATATGCTCGTGATAGGGCGTGACCCACTGGTAGATCAGCTTGAACGCCAAGGTGAAGGCGCCGGCCATGGCGAAGGCGATGAGGAAGGCGATCGCCCCCTGCTGAAACGTGAACCAGTCGAACATGTCTTGCGTCTCCCCAGGCGCCGTCAGGCGCGGAACTCGGCCATTTCCAGCGGAATGCCGATCATGATTTCGTGTGTCGTCTCGCCGCCCTCGGGCTGCTGTTCCAGGGCGATCATCAGTTCACGACCGCCCGCCAGGTCGCGACCGTACAGCATGCAGGTCTGGAAAATCTTGGCATAGGGCGTCGCCGCCGCGCGGTCGTCCCAGATCGTCTCCCACAGGGTGACGGGCGGCTGGATGGCGTCGCTCTCGGCGAACCAGAAGCGCGGATAGTCAGGCAAATCCTCGGCCGCGCCGTGGAAGACCGGCGCCGACAGCCGGTCTCGCCAGATGCGGCGCTCGCGCTCGCCCGGCGGATAGGCCGAGGTCCAGGGCACGAACAGGCTGAAGTCATAGCTTTCGGCGCCCGCTGCGTCGTCGCTCATGGCCTGAAGCATCACATGATCGTCGGTGTAGAAGCGGTGCACGTACTGCCCGCCGTCCAGACTGACCAGGCCCTGCGCCGTGATGTCCAGCACGTCGCGGTCGAGGGTGAAATGCGTCTCGTCGCCCAGACGACGCCAGGCCAGAGGATCCAGCGCCACCGTGCGGCCCACGGTGATGTTTCGCACCGTCGCCAGCCGTGACGCGGGTTCGCTCTTGTCCGACTGTCCGAAAAGTTTCTTGAACATGGGCGACTATCTAGCCCCGCTGCGAGCCGACGGCGAGTGGACAGGGAAGGTGCGACCGAATGATGCGGATCATGGCCTGAAATTCCGTGCTGGATTGCCCGATGTCAAGCGTTCATGTTACGCGTTACATGAAACATGAGCACACCGCCCGCCCCCTCCTCCGCCGCGACCGAACGCATTCGTGCGTGGCGACAAGCGCGTCGCGAGGCCGGTCTGGTCAAGCTGGAACTCTGGGTGCCCGAGGCCGCGCGTGAGGATGTGAAGGCCGCCGTCCGCGCCATCGTGACCGATTCGACGCGCGGGCCCCATCTTGCCGGCCGCCACCTTGCCGGCGGGGCGCGCCGCCCCACTTCTGATCTCATCATCTCTGGAGACGACCACCACATGGACGCCGTGATCGAAACCCCCTGGACCGTGCCGGCCATCAAGACGGCGCTGGACGCCTCGCCCCTGGTCCGCGACGGCGAGATGACCCTGCGCGTGCTGGAAGGCGCCGAACCGGTGCTGCTGGCCACCATGCATGAATATGGCGACCTGCCCGTCTATCTCAGCGTCGGCGGCGCCCAAATCGTCTGCTCGGTCCTGCTGTGGCCCGTGGCCGAACAGGCCGACCGCCACGCCTTCAACGAGTTCCTGCTGAAGGCCCAGCGCGTGGTGCCGCTATCCAACTTCGCCATCACAAACGTCGGCGGCGAGGACGTCTATGAGCTGATGGGCGAACTGTCGTGCAAGACGACGCTGCAGACCATTCTGATCGAGTTGCGCACCCTGGCGGAAAACGCCATCGACGCCACCGAACTGCGTGAAACCTTCGGCGCCGACGCCGCCTGATCCGGGAACCCGACCATGTCCATGCTCAGAAAACTCTCCGCCCTGTTCCGCGGCACCGCCCATGACGCGGCGCAAGGCGTCGTCGACGCCAACGCGCTGAAGATCCTGGATCAGGAGATCCGCGACGCCGACAACGCCCAGGGCAAGGCGCGCGACGACCTGGCCGGTCTGGTGGCGCGCCGCCGCATGGCCGAGAACGAGATGGCCAGCTTCCACGAGCAGATCGGCAAGTACGAAAGCTCGGCCCGGTCGGCCCTGGGTCAGGGCAAGACCGATCTGGCCCGCGAGGTAGCCGTCCGCATCGCTGAGCTGGAAGTCGAGATCAGCAGCCGCGGCCCGTTGATCGAGGACATGAAGACGGCTGAGACACGCCTGCGCACCGCCATCGCCTCGACCGACCAGAAGATCGAGACGCTTCGCCGCGAGATCGACATCGTCAAGGTCAACGAGTCCGTTCAGCGCGCCCAGACCTCCGTGGCCCTGAACTCCGCCGGCGCCCAGTCGCGCATCGGCTCGGCCGCCGACAGCCTGCAACGCATCAAGCAGCGCCAGGCCGTTCAGGAAGAGAAGCTGCGCGAGAACCAGGCGCTGGAAGACCGCCGCACCGGCGCCGATCTGGACGCCAAGCTGCGCGACGCCGGCATCCTGCCCGGCCACTCGTCGGCCGACGACGTCCTGGCCCGCCTGACCCAGAAGGACGTGACCATCGTCACCCCGCGCATTGGCCAATCGACGCCCGACAAGGACCCCGCCTGACCCATGCAGCGTCTGCGCCTTGATCCCCGCCCCCATTGGGACGCCCAGGCCGACAGCCTGGGCTTCACCTGGCGTCATACCGGCGGCGAACTCTACTGGGACGAAACCGCCGCCTACGCCTTCACGATGGCCGAGGTCGAGGACGGGATCGAGGCGCCTACCGAGGACCTTCACGCCATGTGCCTCGATCTGGTCGCCGAGGCGGTCCAGTCCGAACGGCTGATGGAGCAGCTCGATATCCCCGAGCCCATGCGGAACTACGTCGCCGAGAGCTGGAAGCGGGGCGATCCGTCGCTCTATGGCCGCTTCGACTTCGCCTATGACGGCACGGGTCCCGCCAAGCTGTACGAATACAACGCCGACACCCCCACCAGTATCTATGAGACGGCGGTCTTCCAGTGGCTGTGGCTGGAGGATCAGATCAAGGCCGGCGTCCTGCCCGCCGACGTCGATCAGTTCAACAGCCTGCACGAGAAGCTGGTGGACCGCTTCCGCGCCATCTTCCCGAACGGCGGCTTCGTCCACTTCAGCTCGGACGCCGACTTCGTCGAGGATCGGCAGACGGTGCGCTTCCTCGAAGACCTGGCGCAGCAGGCCGGGCTGGAGCCCCAGTTCGTCGCCATCGACCAGATCGGCCTGAACGCCGACGGCCAGTTCGTCGACCACGAGAACTGGGTCATCCAGGCGATGTTCAAGCTCTATCCGTGGGAGCAGATGCTGCGCGACGACTACGCCGCCCCCTTGCCGACAGCGGGTGTGACGGTGCTGGAACCGGCTTGGAAGAGCATCCTCTCCAACAAGGCCATCCTGCCCCTGCTGTGGGAACGCCACGCGGGCCACCCCAACCTGCTGGAAGCCTACTTCGAGGACGACGCCGCCCATTCAGCGCTAGGATCATCTTACGTCCGCAAGCCGCTGTTTTCGCGTGAAGGCGCCAATGTCGAACTGATCCAACAGGGCCGCAGCGCCGCCGAGGTGATCGACGGCGGCTATGGCGAAGGCCGCTGGATCCGTCAGGCCCTTTGCAACCCGCCCAGCTTCGACGGCAACCACGTCATCGTCGGCTCGTGGGTGGTAGGCGACCAGGCGGCGGGCATGAGCCTGCGCGAAGACACCAGCCTGATCACCCGCAACACCTCGCGCTTCCTGCCCCACTTCATACGGGACTGATCGCGTCAGGAAGACCGATCCAGAGCCAGTTGGATCACATCGGTCCGACCCGATCGGAAGCCAGCCTCGCAGTAGGCGAGGTAGAAGCGCCACAGGCGACGGAAGCGATCGTCGAAGCCTGCCCCTGCCCGACCGATGTCGCCCCAGGCCGCCTCGAACCGGCGCGTCCATTCGGCCAGGGTGTCGGCGTAGTCGCGACCAAAGCGCTCGGTCTCGCCCCAGGTCAGGCCTGCGGCCGCCACCACCGGCGCCAGCTTCGCCTCCGAAGGCAGCGAGCCGCCCGGGAAGACATACTTCTGAATGAAGTCCGTGCGGGCGTCGTATTCTTCAAACAGCCCGTCCTGGATGGTGATGATCTGAAGTCCGGCGCGGCCGCCCGGCTTCAGCACCTCATGGACCTTGCTGAAATAGGTCGGCCAGTATTCCCGCCCTACCGCCTCGAACATCTCGATCGACGCCACGCGATCGAACCGACCCTCCACATCGCGATAGTCGACCAGGCGAATGTCAGCCTTGTCGGCCAGCCCGGCCTCGAACAGACGCCGCCGAGCGAAGTCGTGCTGCTCGCGAGAGATGGTGACGCCGGTGACGACGGCTCCGACCTCCCGCGCCGCGAACTCGGCGAAGCCGCCCCAGCCGCATCCGATCTCGAGCACGCTGTGGCCAGCCCTCAGGTCCATCAAACGCGCCAGAGCGGCGTATTTGGCCCGCTGCGCCGCCTCCAGCGTCTGATCCGACCGCTCGAACCGCGCGGCGGAATAGGTCATCGAAGGGTCCAGCCACGCACGATAGAAGTCGTTGCCCAGGTCATAGTGGGCGTGGATATTGCGACGCGAGCCGCGACGGCTGTTCCGGTTCAGCCGGTGACCCAGCCAGTTGATCCCGTTCATCAGCGGATTGCCGTCGAACAGGCGCCGGATGTGGTCGTAGTTGTTGACCAGGGTCTCCAGCAGCACCGCCAGCTGCGGCGTCTCCCACTCGCCCGCCATATAGCCTTCGGCGAAGCCGATATCTCCGCTCTTCAGCACCCGCGCGGCGAAGTTGTAGCTGCGAATGTTCATCACGGCGGCATGGCCCGGCTGCTGACCGACCAAACGATGATGGCTGCCATCAGGCAGGATCAGGGTCAGGCGGCCCCAGGTCCAGTTCGCGGACAGGAGGCGCAGAAGCAGGTCAAACACAGGCGACCGCGACCGCTTCTGGCTCTGGACGCCGTACAAGGTGGTGGTCATGGCTTGCTGAAGCCCCGAGAAGAGAAAAGGGTCATTCTTCGTCTCCACGCCGTGATGCAGACGCGAGCGTTTTCAGAGCGTCCAATGCGCGCTCGCGCGCGTTGGCATGGTCGACTATCGGCTTCGGATAGTCCCGCCCCAGCGTCACCCCCACATCGGCCAGCACCGATGGCGGTGCGGTCCAGGGCGTCTGAATCCAACGATCCGGCAGGCTGGCGATCTCGGGGACCCAGCGCCGGACATAGGTTCCCCGAGGATCAAACTTCTCGCCCTGGGCGACCGGGTTGAAGATCCGGAAATAGGGCGAGGCGTCCGCGCCCGAGCCCGCGACCCACTGCCAATTCTGGACATTGCTCGCCAGGTCGGCGTCCGACAGCGTGTCCCAG
This sequence comes from Brevundimonas sp. UBA4553, assembly GCF_002387245.1. Lineage (GTDB taxonomy): Bacteria > Pseudomonadota > Alphaproteobacteria > Caulobacterales > Caulobacteraceae > Brevundimonas. The sequence goes on along the minus strand of NZ_DGLD01000019.1, from coordinate 223,043 downwards.
AACCAGGCTTCGCCCTCTCGCCAGTCAATCATCAGATGCTTGACCAGGAAGGAGGCGACCACCATCCGGACGCGGTTGTGCATGGTCCCCGTCGTCCAGAGCTGACGCATTCCGGCGTCCACCAGTGGATAGCCCGTCTGCCCCGCCTTCCACGCCGCCAAGGCCTTTGGATCGTCACGCCACGGCATGGCGTCGTACTCGGCCTTGAAGGCGCGATCGGGCAGATAGGGGAAGTGATGCAGCAGATGGGCCGAGAACTCGCGCCAGCCGATCTCGGCCACGAACTTCTCGGCTTCCGCCGGCGGGACCTTTCCAGAAGCGGCGGCGCGCGCAGCCGCCACGGCTCGCCACGGACTGATCTCGCCCCAGTGCAGGTGCGCGGACAGGCCGCTGGTCCCTGCCCGATCCGGCCGATCCCGATCGGCGGCGTAAGTCTTCAGCCTCTGCTCGACGAACTGCCCCAACGCCGCCTGGGCGCCGGCTTCTCCAGGCGTTCCCGTGAACTGGGTCGACCAGTCGGGGCTGGTCGGATGCAGACACCAGTCCTCGACCGCCTCGGTGGCCAGGCCTTCCACGACCTTGATCGCGGCCGGCGCATCAATCGCCTGCGGCGCCTCGGCCTGCGCCAGCAGCGCCTTGTGAAACGGCGTGAACACCTTGTACGGCAGGCCCGACCCGTTAAGCACCGCGCCCGGCCGGCACAGGAGCGTCGCGTTGAAACCCAGACACTCCACGCCCTCGCTCTTGAGGGCGTGTGCGATGTCGGCGTCCCGGGCAAAGGCGTCCGGCTCGAACCGCCGGTTCATAAAGACCCGATCGGCCCCCGTCTCTGCAATCAGGCGATGCAGTTCGGCCTCGGCGTCTCCTCGCCGCAGGATCAGGCGCCCGCCCCGCGCTCGAAGGTCGCTCGCCAAGGCCCGAAGAGACCGATCCAGCCACCAGCGCGAGGCGCCGCCGAGACGCCGCCCTTCAGCGAAATCGTCCAGAATGTAGAGCGGGATGATCGGCCTTCCGGTTGCGATCGCAGCGTTCAGAGCCGGATTGTCGTCCAGCCGGAGATCGCGTCGAAACCACAGGATGACCGGGAGCGAGGACCTATCGTCCAAGGCGGCTCTCCCGCGCCTGACGCTGGATCGTCACCGGCTCCCACGCTGGCGGCGGCTGGCGGGTGAGACGCACGCCCTTGAGCCACAATTTCCAGGCCTCCCAATGGATGGCGGCCATGACCTTGAGGGTCATGAACGGCAGGGCGATGGCGGCCGACCAGATCTCCCGATCGGCCAGCGGCCGTCGCTCGGCGGACATGGCGGCCGTGATCAGCACCCCTTTCGCGTCCAGACCGGTGACGGTCAGATCCAGCCGTTGGCCCGGCGTGTGGCCCAGGAACTCGTAGTCCATCTCCATGTCCATGAAGGGCGAGACGTAGAGCGCCTTGGCCGCCGCCTGGCGGATCAGACCTGCCGCCTGATCTTCGTCCGGCACCGGAACGACATAGGCGTGGCGCACGCCGAAGGTGCTGGTCACCTCATAGACGATCGCCGCCAGACGCCCGTCGACCTGATGACAGTAATAGACGCTGATCGGGTTGAAGACGTAGCCCAGCACGCGCGGCATGGTCAGCAGACGGATCGGCCCGCCGCTGATCGAGATGCGTGCGCGCTGAAGCCAGGCTTCGATCTGTGGACGTAGCGCGTTCCCCGACCCGTCGCCATGGTCCCGGTCATGAAAGGACAGCAGGTTGAAGCGATTGCGCGAGAACAGGCGCAGACGTCGATCAAGACCCTCGATCTCCGCCAGATCCAGCAGCAGCCAGAAGACACGATAGTTCAGCTCGTGGACCTTCGGTCGCAATCGCCGGTGCATGACGCCGCCGCGATAGAGGGCGGAGGCCTGGGTCACGCCGCGCTCTCCAAAGCCCCTGTTAGCGACGTCGACGACAGGTGGATGCGGCCGCTCTCGTTCTCGACCGACCAGGGGCGCCGAACCCCGCCCAGTTGCTCGGCCACTGCCAGACCCGACTGCAGACCGTCTTCGTGGAAGCCGGCGCCGAAATGGGCGCCGCAGAACCAGACGCCGCCTTTCCCCTGCAGGCTCCACAGCTTCTTCTGGGCCTGAATGGCGGCATGGTTGAAGGTGGGATGTTCGTACAGTTCGCTGCGCAGCAGGGTGTCCGGGCGCGGCGGGCGCGGCGGGTTCAGGGTGACGAAGATATCCTGGCCCGGCAGGCCCTGAAGCTTGTTCATCCAATAGGTGACGCACAGGCCTTCGTCAGCGCCGATATAGTTCCAACTGGCCCAGGCCCGGCGGCGCTGCGGCATCAGGCCGGCGTCGGTGTGCAGAACCGTCAGGTTTCGGCTGTAGCGGAAAGCGCCCAGCAGTTCCTTTTCCCGCGCGGTCGGTTCTTCCAGCATGGCCAGGGCCTGATCGGCATGGGCGCCGATGACCACATGATCGAAGCGTTCGACGCCGCCCTCGCTGTCGCGCACCGTCACGCCCTGATCGGTGCGCTGCACCGCCGTCACCCCGGTGTTCAGTCGCACGTCATCGATCGCCCGCGCCATATGCTCGACATAGGTGCGGCTGCCGCCCTCAACCGTGCGCCACGTCGGACGTCCGACAAGCTTCAACAGGCCATGATTGCCGCAGAAGCGGATAAAGGCCTCGGCGGGGTAGTCCATCAAGGTGTGCGCCGGCGAGGACCAGATCGCCGCCGCCATCGGCAACAGGTGGTCGTCGCGGAAGGCTTCGCTGAAGCCCTCGCGCTTCAGGTAACCGCCCAGCGTCAGATCGGACCCCGTCAGCCCGCCCAGATCAATGGGCGCTTCGCGGTAGAAGCGCATGATTTCGCCCAGCATGGACCAGAAGCGGGGACGCAGGACGTTGCGGCGCTGGGCGAAAAGCCCGGGCGCAGCATACTCGAACCGACCGCTGTCCAGCGAGACGGCGAACGACATATCGGTCGCACGGGTCTGGACGCCCAGATGCGCGAACAGGGCGATCAGATTGGGATAGGTCGCGTCGTTGAAGCAGATGAACCCGGTGTCCACCGCCACATCGCCTGTCGCGACGCCGGCCGTCACGGTGTTGGAGTGCCCGCCGAGCCGGTCGGCCTTCTCGTACAGGGTGACCTGATGGCGTTGAGACAACAGCCAGGCCGATGACAGGGCCGCCACGCCGGAGCCGATCACGGCGATCCTGAGTTCGCCGTTTCTGGACGGGGTGGACGACTGCGACATGAGGGGCTCCGGCACGCGCCCGCCGACCATTTGCGGGCTCGCCTGTCTACGCACCGTTGCCGTGATCGGATTGCGAATGATCCAGACATTTCCACGAACCGTATTAGGCTCCATGCATGCCGAGGCCTCATCATTCACATCTTCTGCAAGGGTTTCGAGCCGCATGACGGCGGACGGCTCCTCGCATGACGCTTTTGCGCACGACCGGCTGATCGAGGCGGTGGCCCTGCGCCGCGATCGCGAAGCCTTCGCCCAGCTGTTCAGCCATTTCGCGCCACGCCTGAAGGCCTGGCTGATCAAGTCTGGCGCGACGCCGGGCGCAGCGGAGGATTTCGCGCAGGACGCCATGCTGACGGTCTGGCGCAAGGCTGATCTGTTTGACGCCAGCAAGGCGCGCGCGGCCACCTGGATCTTCACCATCGCGCGCAACCGTCGCCTCGACATGCTGCGTCGCGATGCACGCCCCCTGCCGACGCCGGAGGTCGACCTGATCGGCGAAGAGCCCCCTCGCCCCGACGCCCTCCTGTCCATGTCCCAGGATGCAGAACGGGTCCGCGAGGCGCTGTCGCGCCTCAAGCCGGATCAGGTCGAGGTCCTTCGCCTCGCCTTCTTCCTGGACAGCCCTCATTCCGAAATCGCCCGCCGGCTCGATCTGCCGCTCGGCACCGTCAAATCACGCATCCGCAACGCCATGATCAAACTTCGCCTTCTTCTCGAACCGTCAGAGGACGCGTCGCAATGAACCCGCGCCGCAATCCCTCCGAAGAGCGCCTGCTGGCCTACGCGGCAGGGACTCTCAGCCCGCCCGAAGCCGTCGTGATCGCCGCGCACCTGGCCTTGCGTCCGGCCAATGACGCCTGGGTGCGCCGCCTTCAGGTCGTCGGCGGGGAACTGCTGGAGGAGACCCCGCCCTCGCCGATGGCGGACGACGCCCTGGCCCGGGCTTTGGCGAGGATCGAGACGGACGCCGGAGAAGCCAAGGCTCCACCGCCGCTCAACGACATGGCCGAGTTGCCCGAACCCTTGCGGCGCTATGCTCTCGGACCCTGGCGCTGGCTTGGCCCCGGCATCAGGGCGCGCGACGTCCATGCGCCACGTGACGGCGACTGCCGGGTGATTTTGTTGAAGATCGATCCCGGTCGCGAAACGCCCCGACACACCCACTGTGGCGTTGAACTGACCTGCGTCCTGTCGGGCGCCTATGCCACCGGAACGGAGCGGTTCGACGTCGGAGATCTGGAGGAAGCAGACCCCGACACGCTTCACCAACCGCGCGTGGTGTCGGACGAGCCCTGCCTCTGTGTCGTCGCCCTGGACGGGGAAATCCAGCTGGACGGCTGGCTGGGCCGGTTGATGCAACCCTTCGTGAAACTGTGATCCGCCTGCTGCCGCTCTGGGGGGCGGCGGGGCTTTTTCTGATCGTGGTGATGAGCGCGGCCTGGCTGGTGCAGAGACGCACAGGCCAGGGCGGGTGGGCCGATGTCTTCTGGTCATTCGGCCTGGGCGCGGCCGGCGTCGGGGTTGCTCTTATTCCCATCGACGAGACGCCGACATCGGCGCGTCAGTGGCTTACGGCGGCGCTGATCGGCCTGTGGAGTCTGCGTCTGGGTCTGCATATCGCCGCCCGAGCCAGCAGTGAAACCGAAGATGCTCGCTACGCCCGCCTGCGCCAGGACTGGGGCCAGGACTTCCAGGTGCGGATGTTCGGTTTTCTGATGCTGCAGGCCGGCGCCGCCGCCTTCCTGGCGCTCAGCATCATGCTGGCGGCGCGCAATCCCGCGCCAGGGCTCGGGCTGCAAGACGGTCTGGCCGCCTTGATCCTGTTGTGCGCCGTTATCGGCGAGACCGTCGCCGATCGGCAACTCGCCGCCTTCAAGGCCGATCCCGCCCATAAGGGGCAGGTGTGCGATGCAGGTCTCTGGGCCTGGTCGCGACACCCCAACTACTTCTTCGAATGGCTGGGATGGTGCGCCTGGCCGGTGTTCGCGCTGAACTTCAGCGGCGTCTGGCCCTGGGGCTGGCTCGCCCTGAGCGGACCGGCCTACATCTACTGGCTGCTGACACGGGTATCGGGTGTTCCCTTGCTGGAAGCCCATATGCGACGGTCGCGCCCCGCGGCCTTCGCCGCCTACGCCGCGCGCACCAGCGTCTTTTTCCCCCGTCCGCCCAGGGGCTAGACCGGGGTCCGCAGCAACCGCATGGCCAGGGCGCAGGCCGTCGCCGACGCGCTGGCGCTGACAAAGGCGCCCCAGGCCATGTCGATCAGGGACAGCTTCAGGCTCCAGGTCTTGAGCGTCGCCAGATTGGTCAGGTCATAGGTGGCGTAGGCGAACAGACCGAACAGGCCGCCCCAGAGCAGAGCCTTCTTCCAGCCGCCCTCAGCCAATCCTGGCATGACCGCAAACAGGGTCAGTCCAGCCGCGTAGATGGCGTAGAAGGCGATGGCGGGCGCGATCCGGAACTTGTCCGCCAGCATGGTCCCGATCAAGGGCCGGTACAGCCGATCCCCCATGGTTCCCAGCCAGGCCGTGTCGATCACCGCAAAGACGATCAGGGTCAGGACGTAGGCGACGACGACGTTCATGGAATCCTCCAGCGCATTGGAAGACATACGCGCCGCGCCGCCCATCGGATCGAAGACGACGCCCGAGACCTTGCCCTTGAAGACGCCGAGGCCTCGGAGAAAACCTTTCGAGTGATAGCTCAGCATGGAAGTCGTTGCCGATGGGCACATTGACCATGGCCGCGACCTGAAGATGATACTTGCCCTGGTTCCAGCCGAGCAGCGCCGTGACGATGGGATCGTCGACGATGAAGGCGGAATCGCTTCGCGACACGCCCAAGCCGCCGCCTCCACCGTCTCTAACGTCAGACGCCCCGCGGGCGGGGCCAGCATGACAGATCGCGCGACGCCGCCCGCGCGCTCGGGCGTCTTAGGCCGGCTCGATGACGATCACCTCGTCCCCGGGCGTGATCGCGGCCATCAGATCCCCGGCGAGCGCTTCGGTAGCGCCCGAAGTGACCACGAGGTTCTCTGCCTTCAGAGCAAGCCCGTCGAAACGGTGATAGAAGTCCGCGGCGGCCGCCCGCAGTTCCGGAAGGCCGCGCGAGGGCGGATACTGGTTGCTTCGCACGCTCAGCGCTCGGGCCGCCGGCTCCAGCAAGTCCACAGGTTCAGGACCGTCCGGAAAACCCTGTCCTAGGTTGATGGCTCCCGCATCCCGCGCCAGCGCCGACATGCGCTCGAACACAGTGACCAAAAGAATGTCGAAAAGGGCGTTGCGGCGCATGACGTGAAGCGACCTCAAGACGCGCGGGTCCAGCCAGAAAAGACACGGGCCGCACGCGCGGCCCGCAGTTTCGAGGGGAAGCCTCACATGAAGCGACGTCCCCAACCTCGCACCTCGCCGCGCGCGCCCAAAGTCAGAAATCCTGCGATAACGCCCAGGTATTCTAGGTAGCATCTTGTCCTACCGATCAGCGGGCAGGCGCGCGATGAAATGGCCCTTCATGCCTTCGGGCCAATCGCGATAGGCCACGGCTCCGTTCTCGCTCGCCGCATAGAGCCGTGCGAAGGCCAGGATATCGCGTCCCGCCTCAGGCGTCGGCGAGAACCGCCCCGCCAGATAGGCGGGCTTGCCGGGCTCGGACAGATAGACGGTGCAGAAGCTGGAACACGCCCAGAGGCAGGCCTGCCCCTCGACCCGGACGTTCCCAAGCTCTGTCGAAGCCGCCGCCAGCACCTCGTCCAGAAGCGCCTGGCCTCCGGCACGGCCCCCAGCGTCAAGAGGCGCGTCTTCTGACGCCCGGCAGGTCGTGCATACGACCAGGCGGGCCGCCATCAGAACTCAACTCCGGCCTGGGCTTTTACGCCGCTGCGGAACGGGTGCTTCACCATCTGCATGTCGGTGACCAGATCGGCCGCCTCGATCAGTTCCGACGGCGCGTTGCGGCCCGTGATGACGACATGGGTGTCTGCGGGGCGGCAAGCCAGCACGTCGAGCACCTCCTGAACGGGCAGGTAGTCGTAACGCAGCGCGATGTTCAGCTCGTCGCAGACCACCATCTTCCATTCCGGGTCCATGATGCGGGCTTTGGCTGCCTCCCACGCCTCGCGCACCTTGGCGATGTCACGCGTGCGGTCCTGGGTGTCCCAGGTGAAGCCCTCGCCCATCGGCCGCATTTCGACCAGATCGGGAAAGGCGTCGAACAGGTTCTGCTCGCCGGTCTCCATCGCTCCCTTAATGAACTGGATGATCGACACCTTCATGCCGTGGCCGATCATACGGCAGACCATTCCAAGGGCGGCCGTCGTCTTGCCCTTTCCGGTTCCCGTGTGGACGATGACCAGGCCCCGCTCGACCGTCTTGGTCGCCATCATCCGGACGCGGGCGGCCTGGACCTTCTTCATCTTGTCGGCGTGACGAGCGTTCAGATCGGCGTCGGTCATCGGGGCAAGACTCCTTGTGGCGGCAGATCAAGTTCAAAAGCGGCGCCCCAGGTCGTCTCCGCTCCACGCCCGATCGCCGCGACGGCGCGGACCATGGCGCCGCCACGACCCAGCAGGCGATCGGCCAGAGCGACGATCAGCGGATTGGGCGTGGCGGTCGGCGCAGCCCGGCGCAACCTAAGCGCCCAGTCGGCCTCGCCGCCCGGCGCGGTTAGAGCGCAAGCTATGGCATAGGCCGCAGCGGTGGACCGACTGACACCCGCCCAGCAATGGAGGAGCAACGGGTCCGCGCCGTCCCAGTCGTCGGCAAAGGCCAGCAAGGCGACGACGTCCGCTTCGCTTGGCGGGATCAGGCCTTCGCGCGACGCGGCGATGTCGTTGAACCTCAGGTCCAACCGACGCACGGTCAGGTCGACCAGAGGCGGGTCGACATGGTTCGGCGACGCAAGGCTGATCAAATGGGACGGGCGATGGCGGACCGCCAGGGCGGCGACCTGATGCAGGGGCGCGACAATCAGCTTCATCCGACCACCATCCCCGCGACGGCCAGCAGGAAACCGATCTCGAACGCCTGCTCGACTGCGCCCAGAACATCCCCTGTGCGCCCGCCGATCAGCCGCCACGCCAGCCAGGCAGGAACCGCGCCGACCACAAGGCCCAGCGCAACCCCTGCGGCGCCTGCTGCCGGTGGAAGAAAAGCCAGCGGCCACACCGCAATGACCGCGGCGACCGTCAGACTGAAGAAGGAGGTCTGATCCGGTCTGCCCTCCTTGGCCATACCCGGATCGCCGCCATAAGGCATGACGGCCATGGCGCCGACCGCCGCTGCGCGCCCCAGACCGTGCGCGGCCACCAGCGTGATCGCCGCCAGCATGACCGACACCTGCAACACCATCAAGAGCGCCGCGACCCGCAAGGCCAGGGTCAGGCCCAGCGCCAGCGCGCCATAGGACCCCAGACGGCTGTCCTTCATGATCTCGAGGCGCCGCGCCCGGGTCTGACCGCCGCCCAGACCGTCGGCCGTGTCGGCCAGTCCGTCCTCATGAAAGCCGCCGGTCAGGACGACGCCGGCCGCCACCGCCAGGAGAGCCGCGATCCAGAGGCTCCAGATCTGAGCCGCACCATAGAGGGCAAGGGCCGCCAGACCGCCGACGATCTGGCCCACCAGCGGATAGTAGCGCGCGCTCTGCTGGATCCATTGCGGTTGAAACCCCGCCAGTTGCGGCGTGGGGATACGCGTCAGGAACTGGACGGCGCAGACAAACAGGCGGGTCTCGCGGCGGATCACCGCGCCGCCTCCAGCACGTCGGACAGTTCAGCAACCTCGGACAGAAGGGCGCAGGCGGCCCGGACAAGGGGCACGGCCAGCAGCGCGCCGGTCCCCTCGCCCAGACGCATCTCCAGCGCCAGCAGCGGGCGGGCGTCCATGGCCTCCAGCATCACGCGATGTCCCGCTTCGGCCGAAACATGGGCGAACAGGCAATAGTCGCGCGCGGCAGGCGCCAGTCGAACCGCCAACAAGGCCGCCGCCGTGCCGATGAAGCCGTCGATCAGCACGGGAACTCCGGCCTTGGCGGACGCCAGCAAGGCCCCCGCCATCATGGCGATCTCATACCCTCCGAACTGGACCAGGACGTCCAGGGGCTCCGTCGCGTCCGATCGAGCGGCCGCCTGATGAAGGACCGACCGCTTGCGCTCCAGACCTTCCGGTGAATGGCCCGCCCCCTGCCCCACGCAGACGTCCAGCCGCGCAGGCGCCAGTCGGTGCATCAACAGAGCCGCTGAGGCGCTGTTGCCGATGCCCATTTCACCCAGCCCGATCAGATCGGCGCCGTTGGCGATCGCCTTCCCGGCGATCCGCCCCCCGGCCAGCAACGCCGCCTCGGCCCGCTCCAGCGTCATGGCCGCGTCGACCGACGCATCGGCGGTCCCGAACGCGACCTTTGCGTGAATCAGCCCCTCGCGGTCCGAAAGGTCTGCGGCGACCCCCGCGTCGATGACCCTGACCTCGACGCCGACGGCGCGGGCGAAGGCGGTCGCGGTGGCGCGGCCCGCCAGCAGGGTGTCGACCATGGCCACGGTGACGCTCGACGGGAAGGCCGCCACGCCTGAACGGGTCAGACCGTGGTCCCCGGCGAAGACCAGCAAGGTCGGGCGGTCGACAACTGGCTTCAGCCGTCGCTGGATCAGGCCTAGCGTCAAGGCCAGTCCCTCGATCCGGCCCAGCGCGCCCCGCGGTTTGGCCTTGCCGTCAATAGCGCCTTTCAGGGCTGGCTCCAGAGTCCGGTCCAGCGCTGGAACGGCCAGCAGATCGTCCAGGGTCATTGCGGCCACACAAAGCCTCCAGTAATCAGGAGCAGCATCAACAGACCGCAAGCGACGCCGTAGACGCGCATGCCGCGGCGCAGGTCGTGGGCGCGAGGCGGCGCCCAGTCTCCGAAATCCGGGCGGTGGTTGACCACCCCGTCGTAGCGAACGGGTCCGCCCAACCGCACCCTCAACGCGCCCGCCATGGCGGCTTCCGGCCAGCCGGCGTTGGGCGAGGCGTGTTTGCCGGCGTCCCGCCACATGATGCGCCAGCCCTGTCCACCGCCCAGAGCGATCAGGACGCCGGCGATGCGCGCAGGAATCCAGTTCATCACGTCGTCGGCGCGTGCGGCGGCCCACCCAAAGGCGCGCCAGCGCGGTTCCATGTGGCCGATCATGCTGTCGGCGGTGTTGACCGCCTTGTAGGCGAACAGGCCCGGCAGGCCACCGATGACGAACCAGAAGACGGGCGCAACGACGCCGTCGCAAAAGCTTTCGGCCAGGCTCTCTAGGGCGGCGGCGGCGATCTCACCCTCGTCCATCGCACCGACGTCGCGGCCGACGATCATGCCGACAGCCTGGCGGGCAGCGGGCAGATCGCCCGCCTTCAGCGGGCGGGCGACGGCGCGGACGTGGTCGAACAGGCTGCGCGCCGCCAGACCCGTCGCCCCGCAGAGCAACAACAGCACCAGGCCGGACCAGAAGGGCGTGACAGCGACCAGTTTCTCAAGGCCCCAGCCTGCTCCACCCGCCACCAGCAGCAGGATCGCCAAGGTCAGAACGCCGAGGGCGCGTCGCGTCGTCGCCGGCCGTTCAGCGCCGTTCCAGCGTCGCTCCAGGGCGGCGATCAGGCCGCCGATCCACACGACCGGATGGCTCAGGCGGCGCGGCCAGCCGACCGCCCCTTCGACCAGGAGCGCGCCTGCGACGATCCAGGGCGTAGGCAGGCTAGCGGGCACGACCGACCATCTCCAGCACAGGGCCGCGCGCGCCCTCCAGCGTTCGCGCCTCGACGCCGTAGGCGGCTTTGAGCACTCCGGGCGACAGGGACTCGGCTGGCGCGCCGTCCGCCAAGACCCGCCCCTCGGCCAATACGATCACACGGTCCGCCACGCGCAGGGCAGCGTCGAGGTCGTGCAGGGTCAGGATGACTCCCCGCCCCTGCTCGTCGGCCAGACGTCGGAACAGGTCGCAGGCGTCCAGAACATGGCCGGGGTCGAGCCCCGCCAGAGGTTCGTCAGCCAGAAGCCATTGCGGATCGCCGGCCAGGGCTCGCGCAATCAGAACCCGCGCCCGCTCTCCTCCAGACAGACTGGACACCACACGATCGGCGAAGGCTTCCACCCCGGTCACGGCCATGGCCTGTTCCACGGCCGTCTGGTCCGCTGCGGTCAGCCCCCAGGCGCCGACATAAGGCGTGCGGCCCAGACCAACGAAGGTGCGGCCGTCCACCGCCCAGGCGATCTCCGCGTTCTGGGGCAGATAGGCGATGCGCCGCGCCCGCTCACGCGACGGCAGGTCTCGAAGCGGGTTCCCGTCCAGCATCACCTGGCCGGTGTCCGGCCGACGCAGGGCCGCCAGACAATCCAGCAAGGTGGACTTTCCCGCTCCGTTCGGTCCCACCACGGCTGTGACCAGACCGCGCGAGAAGGCCGCGCCGACGCCGTTCAGCACGAGCTTGTCGCCCAGGCGAACGGACAGGCTTTCCGCAGTCAGAAGGCTCATGCCAGCTTCCGTCTCATGCTGATCAACAGGGCCAGGAAAAAGGGCCCGCCCAGAGCCGCCATGGCGACGCCCAGCTTGATCTCTGCGGCCGAGGGCGTCAGCCGCACCAGAATGTCCGCCGCCAGGGTCAGGGCCGCGCCGCCCAGCGCGGACGGCAGCAACAGTCCGCCGGGCCGAGCGCCGACAAGGGGGCGCAGCAGGTGCGGCACGATCAGACCGACGAAGCCGATCGACCCCGTCACCGCCACCGCCGATCCGACCGCCAGAGCGGCGCCCAGCGCCAGCATGGCCCGCCCCGCATCCAGCCGAACCCCCAGCGACCGCGCCCCCGCTTCGCCCAGCGTCAGGGCGTCCAGCGTCCGTCCCTGCGTCATAAGCAACAGGCAACCGGCAATCATGCCTGGCGCCGCGAGCTTAAGCTCGACCAGGCTGCGGTCGGCCAGAGAGCCCATCAGCCAGTTGACGATCTCGTTCACCGCCCAGGGGTTGGGGGCGAGGTTCAGCGCCAGCGCCACGCCGGCCCCGGCCATCGTCTGGATCACCAGGCCGGCCAAGATGAAGGTGACGACGCTGCTGGTCGCCCCCGCCAGGGCCAGAAGCAGGCAGACGCCTGCGCCTGCGCCGACCATGGCCGCGACGGGCAACACCCAGGGCGCATTCGCCGCCGTCCCCAGATAGAAGGTCAGCACTGCCCCCAGCGCCGCCATGGTCGAGACGCCCAGCATGCCGGGATCGGCCAGCGGATTACGCGTATAGCCTTGCAGCGTCGCCCCCGTCAGACCCAACACCGCCCCCACCATCAGCGCCAGGACGGTGCGCGGCAGGCGCAGTTCGAACAGGATGGCCCAGGCCGGATCGCCGCGCTGCGACGCCCAGTCGCTCCACGGAATCCAGACCCGACCGGCGCTCATGCTAGCGAGCGACAGGGCCATGATCAGGATCAAAAGCCCGATCAGGATCAGGGGACGCGGCAAGGTCATGTCAGGGCCTCCAGCGCCGTTCGGCGCGCCTGAGCCAGGGCGGCGGCGGTCTGGATCAGGACCGGGCCGCCGCAATAAAGCAGCTTCTCTTCCAGTCTCGCCTGCACCATCCGTCCGGACAGAGAGGCCAGCGCCGGGTGGCGCATCACCCGATCGGCCCAGGTGCGGGAGCCCGGAACCGGCACGCCGCTGAGCAGGACCTGAGGCGGATCGGCCAGCAGCCGCTCGACCGGCACATTGCCCCATTTACCGAGCCCGTAGCGTCCGGCGACGTTCTCGAAGCCGGCGCGGGTCATCATCTCGTCCATCAGGGTGCCGCGCCCGGCGGCGAAACCGTTGGGCTGATAGATCAGGGCCTTCAGCGGCCGCGATCCGGGCGGCGGCGCAGCGGCGGCGATGGCGGCTTCGATGCGGGCGGTCAGGGCCTCGCCCCGAGCGGGGCGACCGACCAGACGCGCCACCTCGCGCACCTGATCCAGACTGGCCGCCACGCTGTCCGGGACGGCGAACAGTTCGGTCGGGATGTTCATGCGGCCCAGCGCATTCCGGGTGGCGAGCGCGCTGTGACGACTGGTCAGCACCAGGTCGGGCCGCAGGGCGATGACCTCCTCCGCCGTCTCCCAGGTGAAGGGCAAGGTTTTCGCCACCTCGGAAATGGTCGAGCCGACGGGCTCGCGCGCATAATGGCTGAGGGCCGCGATCTGCCCCCGGTCCGCGACGTGAACCAGGATGGCGTCGAGGCAGGCGTTCAGCGACACGACCCGCCGCGGCGACGCGCCTGCCAGAGCGGGCAGCGAGATCAGAGCCGCCCCTGCCCCAACCAGGGCGGCTCGCCGCGTCGCCGTCACGAGAACGCCTCCAGCGCACGCGCCAACCGTGGCAGGTCCCGCTCAGCCGGCACGCCGAAGCGGAGGGCGTCAGGCGAATGATCGAACGGTCGTGTCAGGATGCCTGCCCGGCACAGGTGCTGGAACCAGCGCGTCGCGTGCGGCGTGCGCGTCATGCGAAACAGGCTTGTCCCGCCCAGAACCTCGAAGCCCGCCCGCGCCAGCAGGCTGTCGAGGCCGTGCGCACGGGCGATCAGGGCCGTTACGGTTCGTCCTCGCCACGCCTTGTCCGCATAGGCCCCGCGCCCCACGGCCAGGGCGTCGGCGCCGACCGGCCAATCGCCCAGCAGCGCGCGCAGGCGCACGACCAGTTCAGGCGCGGCGAGCGTGAAACCCAACCGCACCCCGGCCAGTCCGTAGAACTTGCCGAACGAGCGCAGGACGATCAGGCCGGGTTCGACAACATCCGACACGCTTTCTTCCGGCGTGCACTCGATGAAGGATTCGTCCACCACCAGCCAGCGCCCCTCCGCCGAACGGGCGCGGGCCATAGCAATAAGGTCGGCGCGACGCGTCAGGCGACCGTCCGGGTTGTTCGGATTGACAATGACCAGCACGCCCGCCGGCGACACCGTCGCCTGATCCGCTGCGATCAGGCGAGTCGCCACGCCCGCCGCGCGCCAGGATTCGGCATGCGCGCCATAGGTGGGACCGACGATCTCGACCGAACGCACGCCGAGCAGCAGGGGCAGAAGGCGGATCGCCGCCTCAGCTCCGGCCGTCGCCGCCGTTCGATCCGGCGTCGCGCCGAACGCCGCCGCCGCGACCGCTTCGAGAGCGCCCAGGGCGCCAGGGTCGGGCAAGCGGTTCAGCGCCTCCTCCGGCGCGCGGGGCCCTCGCCAAGGCTCGGGATTGATCCCAGTGGAAAGGTCCAGCCAAGGGCGCGGCGCGTCAGGATAGGCGGCGGCGGCCTTCATCAGGCCGCCGCCGTGCCGGGTCGCCGTCGTCAGAAACGCGGCGTCATGCATCGGATCAGAACCGGACGCGAACGCCGCCGAACACGCCTTGGCCCGGCGTGCCGTAGTTCAGGACCGTCTGATACTCCTCGTCGAAGGCGTTCTCGATCCGACCATAAACTTCCAGATTGTCGTTGATCGGATAGGAGGCGCGGATATCGACCAGGGTGTATTCGTCCACGACGACGGTGTTGGCGTCGTTGTTGAACGTCTCACCGACATAGCGCACGGCCACGCCGGTCTTCAGCCCAAAGGCCCAGGCGTAGTCGGCGGCCAGATTGGCCATGTGCTCGGGCCGGCGCGTCAGGCGCTTGCCGTCCGTAGCGCCCGAGGCGCTCTTGGCGTCGGTCCAGGTGTAGTTGGCGCTGACATTCAGACGGTCGGTCACATCAACGCGGCCGATCAGTTCGACGCCCTGGGTCTCGGTCTTCTGGACGTTCTTGTAGTAGCCCCAGCGGCCGATGCCGTTGACGGTGCACAGGGGATCGGTCGAGGGCGTCGAGCAGCCGTTGTAGCGGATCTCGTTGTCGGCCTGACGGTTGAAGTAGGTCGCGGAGACCACGGCCCGGTCGAACAGACGCTGCTCGACGCCGAACTCCCAGCTGTCGAACTCTTCCGGCTGCAGCGTCAGATTGCCGTACTCGCTGTAGAGCTCATACAGACCCGGCGCGCGGAAACCCTGACCCCAGCTGGCGCGCACGACCGTGTCGCCGTCGTTCAGGGCCCAGGCCGCAGCGACCTGCCCCAGCAGGTTGTCGCCGTATTGGGCGTGGTCGTCGTAACGCAGGCCGCCGGTCAGGGTCAGACCGTCAAGCACCGTCCACTGAACCTGGGCGTAGGCGCTGTCGAGGTCCGCCTGGCCGCGCGAGAAGGCGGGGTTCAGGTTGAAGGCCGACGGCGAGCGGGTGCGCATTTCCGAACGCTCGCTCTCGATGCCGAAGGTGGTGTTCAGCGCCTCGGTGACAGCGAACGTTCCCTGATATTCCCAGCGACGGTTCTCGCCCGCCGCGTCGAAGGTCAGGGGTTGAACCAGGGTCGCGGGATTGTAGTTGCGCCGGTTGGTGTCGGTGTAGGCGTAGCCGATGCGGTTGCGGAAACGGCCATCCAGCAGATCGAAATTCAGGCCGGCATAGCCGACAAGTTCCTTGGTCTTGCCGTACTCGCGGCTGTCGCCGTTAAAGGCGTCGAAGTCGTTCTGACCGTTCGACCAGACCGAGCGCAGGTCCAGCGACACCGCGTCCGTGATCTTCAGATTCAGGCGGCCCGACAGGCCCGTGTTGGTGTAGCCGTCGTCTTCCTTGCCGGCGGCGAAGGCCGAGAAACCGTCGGTGTCGTAACGGCTGGCGGCCAGGCGCCAGCTCAGGCGATCATTGGCGCCGCCGATACCGCCACGGAAGTAGGTGGTGCCGCGCGCGCCGGCCTCGGCGTCGAGCGAGCCTTGCAGCGCCTCTGTCGGCTCGGCGGTGACGATATTGACCACGCCGCCGATGGCTTGGCTGCCCCACAGTGTCGACTGTGCGCCACGCAGCACTTCGATGCGGGCGGTGTCGCCGACCAGCAGGTTGCCGAAGTTGAAGCCGCCCTGGGTCGAGGACGGGTCGTTCAGCTTGACCCCGTCGATCAGAACGACGGTGTGCTGGCTCTCGGCGCCGCGAATGTTCAGGCCCGTCGTCGTGCCGACGCCGCCGTTGCGGGTGAAGCTGACGCCCGGCGTCTGAGCCAGAAGCTCGGCCACGGCCGGGGTCTGACGCGCCTCGATGGCGGCCTGGGTCAGGACCGTGACCGAGGCGCCGACGCGTTCGATCGGCTGCGCCGAACGGTTGGCGGTGACGATGACGTCGGCCACGGCGGTGGCGCCGGCGCGACCAGCCACATCAGGGGCGGCGGCTTGCTGATCAGTGACTTCGGCGGCAAAGGCCGGGGCGGCGGCCAGAAGGCTGGCGGCGGCCAGGCTAGCGAATGCGATTCGGTTCATTCCGGTTCTCCATATGACGACGCCGCGCCGGACCAACCTCCGCTCTGGATAAGCGAAAGCGGCCGCTGACGCGGCTGGTTTACGACTGTCGTCACACGAGTTGCCTCGACCGCTCGGCACATCCCGACCGCGCGGAGAACGACGGCGACAGGCAGGTCTCCTGGCTCGCGGATCAAGGCCGGTGCGCGTCGCCTTCCCAGAAATCGTTCAGGCCGTGGCCTTCCGGACCGCCAGTGGCGTATGACGCGCGGGCTAGCCGCTTACAGTTGCGGGAACAGCCGGAGTTTCACACTCCGTTCCCTTTTGATCCCCTTTCGGGGAACCTGACGCGATCGTGGCAGTAGGGCTGCGCGCAGCTCAGGTCAACCGGAGAGACAAGCATGGCCGTTATCCTGGTCCTTGGCGGCGCCCGATCGGGCAAAAGCGGCTACGCCCAGAGGCAGGCCGAGCAGGCGGCGGCGGCCAGCGGACGCCCGCCCCTGCTGCTGGCGACGGCTCAGCCTTTCGACGATGAGATGCGGGACCGCATCCATCGGCACCAGATCGAACGCGGCGACGGCTGGCGGACCCGCGAAGTGCCTCTGGACCTCGCTGCGGCCCTTCGCGAACTGGCCGCCGGGGACATCGCCGTGGTCGATTGCCTGACGCTGTGGCTCAGCAATCAGATGCTGGCCGAGAACGATCTTGCCGCCGCCATGGACGATCTGGCCCGTGCCTTGGCCGACTGTTCAGCGGATGTCTGGGTGGTCAGCAACGAGGTCGGCTGGTCGCTCGTCCCCGACAACCCTCTGGGCCGCCGCTTCCGCGACGAGGCCGGTCGCCTCAACCAGAAGATCGCCTCCGTGGCAGACCACGCCTGCCTGATCGTCGCCGGCATGAAGCTGGAGTTGCAGCCCTGCTGAGCACGAAAAGATCCCACAGCCACGGCGCAGCGGGCGAAAGACCGGTTGTCAGGTCATCATGAAGCTCAGGCGCAGGGCGCCGTTGATGCCTTTGACGCCCATGCGCATGCAGATAGAGCGCAGATGGGACCGCACGGTGTGGATGGACATGTCCAGCCTGCGGCTGATCTCCTTGGGGGCCTCGCCGCTCGCCAGGAGAAGGAGCACCGACTTCTCCATCCGCGTCAGGCCGAAAACGCACCCCACCGCCGCCAGCTTCTCCTCATCAAGCGGCTTGACGGGACGCACGGTGGCGAAGACGCGGCCCGGGGTCTCGATGGCGGTGATGAGGTCGAGAATACACCAGGCGTCATCGCCGGCGCGGAACAGGATACGACCCGCCTTCTCTCGCCCCTCGGAAAGTCGAGCAAGCAGAAGATCCAGTTCCGCCCGGTTGCGGTGCGCGGAACAGATGAACACCCCGCCGGATCCCAGCATGCCGCAGGCGGCCAGAGCGCGCGCAGCGGCGTTGCTTGTCAGGACCCGCCCGCCCATGTCGAGGACGAACCGCGCCGTTTCATCGTTCTCGAACCAGGCCTCAGCCTCGGAAAATCGCGGACTGGACCTGATCGACAGAGGCCTGACGAACGACCTGCGCTCGACAAAGGGCGCACCGCCGCGCCCGCCACCCGCCATCTGCATGATCTGGTCGTCGACGACCCCGGCCGCCAAGCCAGCGGCATTCTGACTGACAATCACGTCCCTGCTCCCAGCGGCTCCCGGCCCCGTCGCGACCGGAAGCGCCTTCACGCCCGATCACGCCGAACACTGTTTCAACAAATCGGAAAATCGTTCAAGATCAATTTGAGAAACTTGAGTTTTCAGCGTCATACAGCACGCTTCAGGCAAAAAATTTAGATCAGGAAAATGCCGAATACAGCGCCCTATAGAGACATGAAACAACCATTTCTGATGCTAACGCACCAATGCATAATTGATTATGGCGAGAATTAATCGATTGTTAACCAGAACAATAAGATCAATATCTTAATTCTATTCTGCCTATTTCGGATAAACGTCGATCGTTATCAGGTCTTCGTAGCGACCACTCATCTGACCATTGATCTGACCCAAGATGAAATTCATCGGCAAAGACACGCCCGCCAGGGTCCTGGGGGGATCAATTTCTTTTGTCCAGAGGCCCGTCAGATCGACCGATTGGCCGTCAAGCTCGACCGCGTAGGGCACGACAGTGGCGTTCTCCACCTCTTCGACGCGATGCATGACGCCCTGATGCTCTGACTTGATCGACAGGATGGATGGGGCGTTGGCCCGCACCTGAACGAAGATGCGGCGCGTGGCGCCCGTGACCGCCTCTCCGAAGTCGACGACCTCCACGCTCAAGCCCTCGCCGAACGCGCCGGCGGCGCCGGCCAGGTTCAGCTGCGCGCGCGGGGTCGACTGCAACAGCAGACGGACAGGGATCGGCGCGATCAACTCCACCCCATCCAGGTTTCTGACCAGAAGACGCAGATCCACGCCGTACTCGCCGGCTTCGGCCACCGCGCCCCGCGCGACGATGGCGTCGAGTTGAGCGACGCCTTTCGTTTCCGGCGCCAGCAGGTACTGGAACACCGCCTTCTTCACGTCCGCCGCCAAAACGCCTGACGATTCACGCGGGCGAAACCGCACCTCGATCCCGCCTAGCACGACACTGGTCACCTCAATGCCGGTCTCGTCGGTGAAGGACAGGCGCAGATCGCACTCAGTCTCCCCCCTGTTTTCCAGCGTCACATCCAGGGCCCCGGGGGTGGGGGCGACAGCAAAGGGGTTGTATTCAATCCGCGCCGTCTGCGCGCCCTGCACCAGAGCCAGGTCGCAAGCCTCAGCCGCTGAGGCGAACCCGAGCAGAGCCGCCGCCAGGACCGCGCTGCGCCAGAAGACGCCTCGCCCTGAAACCCTAAGGTAGCGGGCGGGATACATTGATTGCGCCGACATCGATAATTCCTTCCACATTGGCGGGAATGACGAATTCTCCGAGAGTTTCTCCGCGCACCACGAGCCGATAGCGGCCGGGCGCCATGCCGTCGGCGACAAAGCGACCGCCTCTGTTGGTGAAGAACGGCTTGCCCGGCGCGTCTGCAGGCGCATCGGCCGCGACGATGACGCCCCCGACCAGGGCGACCGGCCCTTCCGGCGACATCAGCACGCCTCTGGCCGTATACGAGGCGTCGCTGCCGACGATCACGCGATAGCCGTTGCCATACCCCGGGAAGGTGTTGATCACGCCGCTGCCCAGGTCATAGCCAGGCGGCAGCGGATCGACCTCCAGCTCGTAGCGACGAACACCGTAGCCGCGATCAATCCCGGCCAGGGCTGAGCCGAACAAACCGCTGCGCGCGACGGGATAGCCGCTGGAATCCGTCAGGCTCACCTGAGCATTCTTGAGGGTCGAATGCGGGCTGGCGATGATGAAGCCCTCCCGGGCGGCGCGGCCGACGCCGAAGGCGCCGTCGGCGTAGCCGATCAGGGTCGACAGTCGCCACAGGGATTCCTGCCGCGTAGTCCCACCCGGCGTCGTGGACACCAGGCGGTTGGAAACGATCTCGGCGTCAAAGCGGTTGTTGATGTAGCGCAGGTCGCCGGCGATGGTCTGATTGTTGCGGTCCTCAGAGAAGCGAATGTCGCCGCTGAGGTCGTTCAGGCGTCCCGATGACGAGCGCGAGATGCCGATTTCGCGGAAGTCGTTCTGGCTGTCATAGCGCGCCGCGCTGCTCCATCGACCGCCAAAGCGCGTGGTCAGGGTCAGGCCGAACCGGGTCTCCTCCACGCCATCACTCGTGGCCCCGCGCTGCCAGGCCAGGTTGACGCCGAACTTCTGGAAGGTCCGGCCGACGGAAACGCTGAAATCCGTGCGATCCTCCTGTCGACGGCCTTTGACAAAGGCGGCGCCGAGACTGACGGAATAGGCCTTGTAGCGGACCAGGGCCTGACCCGCGGCCCGCCATTGTTCACGATTGAAGGCCGAGTTCTGGAAGGCCGTCTGGAAGAACTTGCTGGTCGCCTGGGCCGAGGCGACCAGCCGCAGGTCGATCTCGCGCGCCAGGGTCGCCTCTCGCATGTAGTCCAGCGAGACAATATAGCCCTGCGCACCCGTGTCGCCGTTGTGACTCACGGCGCCGCCAGCCTGGATCAAGCCCAGGCGGCTCCCCCAGGTGGCCAGCCCGCCGACCTGTCCACGGCCGTCGGCCCACTGGGCGTTGGCGCCAACGGTCAGGGCGTCGGTGATCCCCTTGCGGACGAAGCCGGTCGCGGCGAGGGTCGAGCCGTATTCAAGCTGCCCCCCCTCCTCCAGCACCCCGGCCGAGACGCCGAAATCCAGAACGCCCGGGTCCAGAAGCCCGGCCCCGCCGAACAGATCGAAAACCGCGATCTCGCGCTGGCCGCTGTCTTCTTCGACCAACAACCGCACCGTATTGGCGCCCTGGCCGAAGGGAAAGTCGGAGAGTGAGTAAGGCCCTGCCTCCAGTCTGAGACGCTCCACGACGACGCCGTTGACCTCGACCACCACCAGGGCCGGGCGGTCCAGGATGAACTGGCGACGTCCCGACGGCCGGACGTTCTGGAAAGGACGTATGGTCGAATAGGCCCGCGCCGCTGATACGCCCAGAAAGCGCTGCGACCCCTGAAAGCTTTCCACAGGCGGCGAGAACTCGCCCGCCGTCAGACGAACGGCCGACTGAAACAGGTCCTTGGACAGCCGGATCTCACGGCGACGCCAGCGTTGATCCTGACTGCTGCCGTCATAGTCGACCCCGGCCGTCAACGTGACCCCGTCGAAGCCGCCCAGGTTGGCGAACATGTCGATGCCGCCGGCAAGAGGCGCGAAGCGATCCTCGTCGTGAGAATAGAGCTGGGCCAGGCTGATATTGGCCCCCGCCGAGAAGTGCGCCGGCTGGTCGAAGGCCTTGGGATCAATCACCTCGTTGCGGGCGAAGCTGACGTCGCGACGCGCGCGCGCATCGACCGCCAGTTCAGCCACAAACGTCAGCGACAGAGGATCGAACGCGATTGAAAAGCCCTCGCCTCGCAGATCAGCCATGCTGACGCGGCGTTGCGAGGCGATAATCGCCTTGAGCCGATCGCGCACGCCCGGCGACACCTTGGGCCCCAACAGATCCATCAGGGCCACGGCGTCGACGACGCCTTCCCCCTGCATGTCCACTTCGCCGCTGATGTCGCCGAGGTAGACGCCATCAAGCGTCAGAGGTCCCTGGATCGGCGTGAGCACCGGCGTAGGGCGCGCCGTCGGCGCCTCGTCCTGGGTCCCGCCGGTCGCCGCGCCGCCCATGGAGGGATTGACCGGCGCGGCGCCGGCGGCGAGCGGGACGATGGAGGCGTCCCGCTCGATCGGGACCGTCACGGCGGTCGAAGAGCCGAACGCCTCGACGGAATAGTCACGCGCTGTCCGCACCACCTCGTCCGCGGCGAAAGACGTGTCGGCGCGACTGGGCGAGGCGACGCTGCCGCTCAGGCAGGCCGCTACGCCGAGGCGTCGCCAGTTCGTTTTGCGGCTGGCCATCTCACAGCAGGGCGATCGACGCCGTGACGTCGCCGGTTGCCGCTGCGGCCAAGGCGGCCGGGATACGGATCTGACGCGTGGCGCCGCCGGCGATCACGCTGACTTCGCCGACATCCACGTCCGCAGCCGGAATCTCGTGCGCCTTGCCGTCGGCCGTGGTCAGGGTGAAACGGGCCTCGCGGAGATGAGCGAAGCCGGACCCGGTGTTGCGCGCCGACAAGAGCACGTCCCCATTGGACGCGCGTGACACCGAGGTCACCTCGACCGCCCCGCGCGCACTCGCGGGCGCTACGAAGACATAGGTGTTGATGTTGAAGGCCACCTTGATGTCGGCGCCGGCTTCGCCGTCCGCCGAAGTGGTCTGCATGTTGATGGGCAACTGGGCGGCCCGGATCAGATACATCCGCCCTTCGCTGCTGGCCTCGCCCAGATAGCGGACCTGAACGACCTGTTCGCGGTTCGGCGGAATGACCGACTGGACCGGAAAGACGACGATGTCGTTGTCTTCCGGCGTCAGGCTTCGGGCGCCGGTCTCATCGACCTGCATTCGATAGACTTCAATTTCGACCGTGGCCGCAGCGGCGCTGTCGTTCCTGACCGTCAATCGGTAGCTGGAACCGTTGCCGGACGGCGTGATCTTGGCGACCATGGGCGACACGTCCATGGCGCGACTGTCCCCGGGCGTTCCCAGGCTCATAACCAAGGCGGCGATCGCGGCCGCGACGATGGGCATTCTCATCACTGCATCCTCCCTGCAGAAATGCGCGCAGAAAAACGGGGAGCCGCTCCATCGGCTCCCCGTTTCACTTTCCGGTCAGGCCGGGTTCAGCGCGAAGGTGAAGACTTCCGTGTAGGTGCCGGCGGGGGCCGAGGCCGCGCCAGGTCCCGAGGGCGCAGCCGCGCAACCCGAAGAGCCAGGGTTGGTCGGATCGCCTTGGGTGCCGCCCACGCCCGGGCCGCCCGGAACGTTGTAGCAAAGGTTCAGGAACAGGTCGGCGAAGATGCCGTCGGCCAGAGCCTGGCTATAGCCGCCCGAGTTGGTGACGATGGCCGGGCTGCCGGGCCAGGTGTCGACGGCGGCGAAGCCGAGCGCCGGCACGCCCTGGACCACCAGATCCCAGTCATAGTTGATCAGCACGCCGGCAGGCGACTTGAAGTCGCCGTTCTGGGCGCTCGAGGTCAGCTTCGCACCGGTCGCCGAGTTGCAGGACATCCGCAGGGTGGTGACCTTTTGACGGGCGCCGTTGGCGACGGCGACGTTGCCGCCCGCCACATTGGCAAGGCCGATGCCGCAGAAATCAGTCACGCTGGTGGAAACAGTGACGTTCGTCTGGGCGCTGGATACGGCCGGGATGGCAAGCAGAGCTGCAGCGGCGGCCGCCGCAAAAACAAAACCACGCATAATAGCCTCCGAAATGACGGTGTTGAAGAATTCGCCACATCACCTGATGGACGAGCCAATGCGGCGATGACCACATTGCGGCCATATTGGGCCGCTCATTCCGGGCCGACATCACGCAAGCGCGTGGTCATGGTTACCTAGTCAAATTTGCTGATGCTCCCGAGCCGCGCCGGGTCCACCCACGGCGCTACCAGACAATGTTGGGCGGGCGAAGGAACGGTAGGACCGCCAGGGACTTGATCGGACCGTGCCTTCGTCGGCTCAGGCCTTGCTCCGCCCCGAACGCACATGCCCTGCATGCCCAGCCCAGCATAAAATGACCCGTCTCGCCCGCCTGTCCGACCTTCGCCAACTGCAGCCAATGCAGAAAACATGGCGCGACTGTCGCTCTTCAAGGCCGACAGGTGCGGTTCCGGCGGATGGCCCGGGCCTTTCGCGGGACAGCACTGTCACCGCCCACGCAAAAGTCACCGTGGGCCCACGAATGTCCATCCCCCGCTCGGAGACGAATGTCCGAGCTTGACGCATTTCAGGTGTAAATCACCCCACCTTGACCGTTGATTGGTGCAGCCGGGACGTTTTCGTTTAGACTCACCCTATGCGGTCTGATTTGCACCATCTACCGGAGCGGCAGCAGCGCGAGCTTGAGCGCGTGCGGGACACGCTGCTGGCCGGATTCGAGGCGGCCAAGAACGGCGGCGGGGGCGGCACGCAGGAGTGGCGTCGCGGCGGGATGGTGCTGAAGATCATCCTCTTCGGCTCCTATGCGCGCGGCGACTGGGTCGATGAGCCACAGAACGGCTACTTGTCGGATTTCGATCTTCTGATCGTGGTCAACAACGCCAAGATGACCAACATCGCCGACTACTGGTGGAACGCCGAGGATCAGATCCTGCGCGATCCCGCCATCGGCCGGACGGTCAACATCATCGTTCACGACCTCCACGAGGTGAACGACGCCCTGAAGCGCGGCGAGTACTTCTGGACTGACATCGTGCGCGACGGGATCTCGCTCTACAGCGTGCCCGGTCACCCGCTGGCGACGCCGCAGCCGATGACGCCGACAGATGCTGTCGATACCGCTCTAAGATATGAGGCGCACTGGATTAGGCAGATCGGCGATCTGCTGAAGGGTGCCGAGTTCTACGCCAATCAAGGCAACCGCAAGCTTGCAGCCTTTAGCCTCCACCAGGCCGTCGAAGCCGCCTACGCCTGCTTCCTTCTGGTCCACACCTTCTATTTCCCGCGCTCGCACAACATCAAGTTCCTGCGCTCGCTCGCCGAGGACGTGGACACGCATCTGGTCGAGGCCTGGCCCCGCGAACAGCGCGCCGACCGCCGCCGCTTCGAACTGCTCAAGCGCGCCTATGTCGAAGCCCGCTACAGCGACCAGTACGACGCCTCGGCCGAAGACCTGGAATGGTTGACCGCGGGCGCCCGCCTGCTGCGCGATCTGGTCGCTGACCTTTGCCAATCCAGGATCGCAGAGTTGAAGTCGAAGGCCGACATCGCCTGATCTGTGCGCTCGGCGCCGAGCCGGATGCAAATCGGCGGGGCATCCGTTCAGCGCCAGCAGCGAGCGTAAGACTGCTGCCCATAATCTGACATCCGCCGAACACGGGAACACAACATATCGGGTCCGCGTTAGTTCGACGCCCCATATCGGGTGTGACGATGGAGGTTCTCATGGTCAAGAGTGAGCAAACTAGTGAGAAAGCTGGCAAGGCGGCGTCGAAGGTTCTTCGCGACGGTCGCACCGGGAAGAACTCGAAAACTGCGGCAGGATCCGCACTGACGCAGCGTCCCAGCAAGAAATGAAACTCGCCGGCGGGTTGCTCCCGCCAGCATCTTTGCGCCAGGAACAGACATTGCCATCCACTGCGAAACTAACCTTCGCTGAGCTACTCCGCCTGATCCGCCCGCGCCTCAGAAACACTCACCGATAGGGCTCGCAGGCCAGGCCGTCGCCATCCCCGTCCATATGTTCTCGGTAGCTTGGCTCCCACGAGGCGATGTCCTCGTGCTTATTGGCGCGCGCTTCGCTGCACCCGGAGTAATGTTGATCCGTCGTCCGCTTGCTCCATTCTCGACGCAGCTCAGGCATTCCTGGAGCACCGGGCGTCAGGACGTAGGTGGCTCCACCAAAAGCGATCGCGAACGTACCTACTCCGACCAGCCACATCGGCATCGGCTTCGCCTTGGGACGTTTCGACCATCTGTGTGAATGCCGCGCCATTTGGCTACGATAGAACCCGTGGGTTTCCAGACAGTCGCTCAACAGGGTGAACGGCTCCTAAGCGCCAGAAGCGGACATTAGAGCGCTGACCCAAACTAGACATTCGCCGGGTGCATCACGGTCGCCTTCGACCAGTTGCAGATGTTCGAATGTGCCATAGGCCCCATCATCCATGGTGCCTCTGTCGGCTCGCCGCTTATTGGGCTAACCATTGGGCGAGGAGAGTGGCTGGATGGATGCGATTCAAGACAATGCAACTGAGGGCGACGTAGAAGCTCAGATCGTCATCCCGCTTCTGACGCGTGATGAGTTGCTCGGGATTCCGCTGGTTGAAATCCGAAGCAAGGAAGGGATCTCAGCGCGGGACATCGGCAAAGGCACGAAGCGGAAGATCGGGTACGTACCCGATTTCTGCATCTACAAGAATTCTTTGCCCATCCTCGTGGTAGAGGCCAAGTCGCCTGCTGCCGATGTCGAACAGGCCTACGCGGAAGCTCGCCTTTACGCGGGAGAAATCAATCGGACTTTTCCGACTGGGTTGAATCCATGTAGCCGGGTGTTGGCTACGGATGGACGCCGCTTATTTGCTGGCTACTGGGACACCGAACCTCAGCTCATTGCTGACATCGAACTTCTGAAAGTAGGCGGCCGCGAGCTAGACGAACTCATTCAGCTCTGTGGCGACGACGCCCTTAGCGATATAAGCCGACCTCTATCAGAGCGCCTTCGGTCGTCTAATTTTCGCCGCCCATTTAACCAAGGGGCAGGCCCAGCCCAAATCATATCCCGCATTGATCCGAATACATTTGCGGCAGATCTAGCTCCTATTTTGCGCCGTTATTTCTCATCACGAGATCAGTCAACTGACCCAGAAATATACAGCCGCGCATACATCTCATCCAATGAGATCACGAGTTACGACCGAATCCTTGAATCGTTCCTAAAGGACCGCTTGGCGCGCTCGAAAGCTAGAATAGAGATCACAACCAGCAGGAGGCGAGCGGATCAAATCACTCGCCCCATCTCCCGGTTTGATCAAGAAAAGCCAGCAGGCGGAGATCTGCAACTCGTTACTGGGGGTGTCGGTTCTGGGAAATCGTTGTTTGCTCGGCGTTATCGCGAGTTTCTGCAACCTCAGCCGCTCGCAGATAAAAGCCATTGGGCGTTTCTGAATTTTAATCTCGCGACGCCGCAGGATTTCAAGTCAATCAACGACTTTGTTTGCAAAGCCTTCGTCGAAAGCATCATCGAAGAGGGAGCGCCGGTCGACATCCGAGATGCTACCGACCAAGAACGCCTTTTTGCTCCGGACCTGGCGGATCGTAAGGCGTTTTACGACCGGATGGAGTTATCTGCTGCTGGTCGAGGAGGCCTAGAACGGGCCAGAGATATCGAAGCCTGGCGTCAGGATCCCCTCAAGCTAACGCGAGGAATATCCCGCTTTCTCCAAGGAGACCGCGGCGACAACCTGATAGTTGTGTTCGACAACGTGGACAGGCGAGACACAGCTAGCCAACTCATCGCTTTTGAGGCTGCGCTGTGGTTCATGGATCAAACGCGCGCTCTGGTTATCCTCCAGATGCGAGACTCGACGTTCGAAGCCTACAAAAACGAACCTCCACTCGACACCTATCGTAGCGGGCAAATATTTCATATTAGCCCACCGCGTTTTGTAGACGTCGTTAAACGACGACTCGAACTAAGCCTTGAACTGATCGATCAAGAAGCCCCTGAAGAAGTTAAGTATCGGACACCTTCTGGCATACAGATAACTTACCCCAAGCGACGAGCTGGGGAGTTCATTCGGGGGATATACGCTGAGCTTTTTCAACGAGCCTCTAATCTTTCTCGTATTCTGGAAGCATTAGCCGGTCGAAACGTTCGGCGCGCGCTGGACATGTTTTTTGCAATCCTCACTTCTGGCCACATGCCAGAGGACATCATTGCGTCTGTTGCTCAAGGCACAGGGTTCCGGTCATTTCCGGAATACAGGATACTGCGGTCATTGATGCGACAGGATTTCCGCTTCTTCAATAACGATACCGGATTTGTTGCCAACTTGCTTCACTGCGAAGCTAGTTGGGTCAGGCCATCGAATTTCCTTGTTCCCGAAATACTATTCTACCTGATCGGCCGCCGGAAAGTTCAGGGCGATAACGGGCAGATGGGCTTCGTGGCGATCACGCGTACCATCGGCGAGCTTGAAGCCATGGGCTTTGTTAGGTCTGACATCGAGCAGGCATGCCTCTTCGCTCTCGAGAAGGAACTGATAGAAGTCGAGACTTCATCCCTGACCGAAATCGGGCCTACGGACTGCGTTAAAGCTACCGCTTCAGGTTGGGCTCACATGAGGCTCTTGGCTTCCCGAATAGAATACTTGGCGGCGGTTCTTCCGACCACTGCTTTGGATGACGACAAATTCGGGGCTCGAATCTACGAGCTTATGCAAATCGAGAACCGTACCAGCCAACCATCGCTACATCGCTATATTGCCGTGGTCGAGGAACTGCTGACCTACCTTGAAGCTCAACATCGAACCCTTCTTGTGCACCCCGGATATGCCGACCTGAGGCAGTCGGGGGCAATCTACATCATAGGAAAAGTGAAAGAGGCATTGAGTTTTGCGCGCCGGGAGCGGGTACAGGGGGCCACGCAACTCGACCTACTGGATGGCTGACGTCACGCTCGAAGCCGATCTAGAACCGCCTGACACACAGGGCGCGAAGCCTCAACGATGGCCTCCGCTCGTGAATGGACGCTCATGCATGATGCCTAACCGGGTCGGAAGCGGACTCCCGGGGCGGCCGAGATTAGTCAGTCCGCGATTTCTGCTCTCGCTCCGAAGCTCCGCATTATCTTATCGAACCGGTCCGTGACTTGGTCGGCATTGAAGACTGCAAAAGGTGGAGCTTGCAGGGCGGCTCGGGCGAGCAGCTTATCTCGCAGATCCAGTAGCCAGGCCCGCTCGATCTCGAACGGTTGACCATCCGCGACATGGCTCCGATATCTCATGCTAAGGGCGATCAGCAAGGTGTTGTTGATCGCCCCGTCTGCCATAACGAGATCGCAGAACTCGTCGACATCAAGGTTGTGCAAAATGGGCACTTCTCGCACCCCTCCCTGATCCAACTCTGCCTTTGTTAAAAGATGCCAGCGTCCGGCACGAAGATTAGCCATCAGGCTAGGCCCCATAGCGCGTATCTCCATCGCAAATGCCTCAGCGACCAAGCTATGCAGGGCTTCGAAGAAGGCGATAAATTCCTGATCGTCTTTCGATGTGAAGCCGAGTCCGTCGTAGGCTCCGGTCTGGAATCCTTCGAAAATCTCCAAGTCCGTGTCTAGGGTCCCCGCGTCGAACAACCGGAGCGCATAAGCTGTCATAAAGGATCGGATGGGGGCATCACCGAATATGAAATAGCCCTTTGAGGCCAGATCGAGGGCACAACTTGCGACATGCAGTATCTCGCCCGCACGCGTGATGCGTTGTGCCTCAAGGTCAGCCCGCACGCCGGCGGATGCCACGTCCAGCTCAGAGGCAGAGCGGGCTTCGTACCACAGCCAGAGGCGTCGCCAAGAAGGTGTGCTGGCTGCTCCGACGACGAGGTGGTGAACGCCGATCCGGTCGTTGACCGAAGCCTCGTCGAATTGTCCTTGAAGGAGGAGTCGGCCCCAAGCCTCCGCTGGAACGATCGGGTTGGACCAATTCACAGCCGGATGACGTCTCCTCATCTCGTCCACGGCGCGCACTTGTGCAACGCTCAAGTTTTTGAGGTCACTCTCCGATAAGGCACCGTTTCGAAGCTCAAGGCCGGTAGCTAGGGCGAATGGCGCGAGTTCGTCGAGCGCGGCTTCACACTGCGCCAGGCGGGCATCTGCGTGGAGAATTAAACGGTCGAGCGCACCCAGAACATCCCTCGCGGTTCGGTAGTTGCCGCCGCCCGCCGCCTCGAACACAGCAACCAAGCCGGATAAATTCTTGTGTATCGCTGCTCTTGCACCCGGCGACTTCAGCGCATCGGCAAAGTGACTGATCACCGTCCCGGCGTCGCTTTCTATCGCTAAGGTCCAGCCAACGACTTTTTCTCGTCGGCGACTGTATCTACGGTCTTCATCGTCGATGTCCGCTTCATTGGCCAGTAAAAGGCATTTGACTTTGTGATGTTCAACATACTCGTTGATGAAGCCGAGAACCTGATCAACTGGCATGGCTGCCCGCTCTAGATCATCAAGCACTAGGACAGCACCATCGAGCTTGAGGAGCGCCTTGCGCAACGCCAAGCCGTCGCTGGGCGTAATCAGCTGTCCCTTGGTCATCACATTGCCGGCCCTTTGGGCCGCGCCGGCCAGCATCCGAATAGGCCAAGTCTGAAGAAGTGGATGAGCGGCGGCGAACACCCGGTCCGCAATGTCGGCGGCCGAGGTGACCCCGTAAAGGCTGGCGTAGAGGTGTCCGCGACTAAGCGGATCTGTCTTTCGCTGGTCTCTCGCTGCTAGATAGCTCTTCGCAAAGTGGGTCTTGCCGGACCCCCATGGTCCGGTGATCAGGACAGCCCGCTCACCGGCCGGTGCCTCATCTAGGTAATAGTCGAGGAAGCTGATCAACCCTTGAGTCATACGCATCGTCTTAGCCCAGAACTGGCCCCGAAACGACTAGGAGCTTCAAGGTGACAGCGGGACGCATAATCCCCCAGTCTGATACTGCTCAATACGAAATCCGCCGCATTGAGCCGAAGCGGACCATATTCATATCCCCGCGATCGCCGAAGGCTTTGCGCTGATACCCGACGTCTAGAACCGCCGCTTTGAGTCAGACCTGCGCATTCGCCACTGATCAACGGCCTGCCCAAAAGCGGACTTTGTCAAAGACCGCGTTGAGTCAGAAGCAGACATTAAGAGCACACGGAAGGGTCAGTCTCCTGTCTCCGTTCACCACCGTAGGGCTACGGGATCGTCTTGTCCGAACGCGAGCACTAATATCGCCTCATCATCACGAGATCCCCTAGTCAGAGGCCCACCGGCACGCCCTTCACGCGTCCCTCACTCCCACTCGATCCTTCAATAGACCAGAAGGCGCTGATTTATCAGCGCCTTTTCTCTCATCCGCGCACCATACCGCGCGAGCTACCGTCACTTGGACAGCGCTTTTGAATTCATTGGTGAAATTCGACGTAATAAAATTCTAGTGATGTCGCCATCTATCGGCAGGCAACTCTGCTTCAAGACCAACCAGCACCGCTATGACAAGCGAATAGGTAGTTGGACTATACCGTATCATCAAACCGACAACAGACGCCACTGAAGCCGGTTGATACCGTCAGTCTCGCTTGGTCGAGTTGTTCAAAGACTCCGACGCCTGCTCCGGAATTGTCACCTCAACACGAAGACCGCCTCCTGGTGAGCGCAAGAACTGCACCTGTCCCCCATGGGCCTTCACAGTGGCGAGGACGATAGAGAGGCCCAGACCGCTCCCTCCGGAAGGGGCATTCGACGCGCGGAAAAAACGCCGTCCCAAACGATGTAGATCCGAGAAGGCCACGCCCGCTCCGTCGTCCTCGACGATCAAGTGGCCGGAAGTCGGGTCGTAACTGATCAGGATTGAAGACTTTGCGTGCGCCTGTGCGTTGGCGAGCAGATTGGCGGCCGCTGCCCCGAAGCGATCCGGATCCACATTCAGCAGGGCGTCACCTTCGACGATCGACACCCGGGAATCGCCTTCCGCTCCCGCAAACAGCGATCGGAGCGTCACCCAGCGGCGATCTTCGTCGCTAACCGGCATCTCGTCCTCGCGCGCCAGGGCGAGAAGCCCCGTGACGAGGCGGGCGGTGCGATCGACAGAGGTCTGAATCTGCTCCAACGCGCGGCTTCGAACGGCAGGGTCCGAAGACGACGCCGCAATCTGCGCCTGGACACGCAGGCCCGCCAGAGGGGTACGCAACTCGTGCGCGGCGGCGGCCGTGAACTCGGCCTCGCGACGCCGCGCTGCGCCAAGGCGAGACATCAGATCGTTCAGCGCCAGGGCGAAGGGACGGAGTTCGCGGGCGTCCGGCGATACGTCCAACGCCGTCAGGTCTTCCGCATCCCGTACCGCAAGGCTGCGGGTCATTTGTCGAATAGGGGCCAGCCCCCGCCCAACCGACCACCAGATCAGCACGCCCAGCGCCAGCAGACCGAGGACCGCCGGACCGATCAAGGCGGTGACGACATTGCCGACCAGGTGTTCGCGAACGGCCAGATTGTCCCCAACCATCACCCGAAAACCGGCGTCACGATCATGCACCGTATAGACGCGCCAGCGCTCGCCCCGGATCGTGCGCTCAGAAAATCCGTCGCCCCCTTCCGACAATCGCTCCGCAGGCGCGCTTTGGGACCGACCAATCAGATCGCCTTCCAGTGACCAGATCTGGCAGGAGAGCTGACGGTCATAGACATCGGCGGCCCCGGTGTCCGGAGCCTGGATCGCCGGGCGCACGCTGCCGGCCTGCATCAAGGACGAAACCATGCGGGCCGACTCCATCAGGCGCCGGTCCAGCACCCGTTGCACTTCGGCCCGGGTCTGGATTTCGACCCAGACGACCGCGCCGCCCCAGACCAGGGCGGTCACGAGCGCGAGAGTGACGAACAGACGCAGGCGGATCGAGCTCATTGCAGGGTGTATCCCACGCCGCGCACGGTGCGGATGAAGCCGGCGCCCAACTTGGCCCGAAGATAGTGGATGTGCACTTCCACGGCGTTGGAGCCGATCTCCTCCTGCCAGCCGTACAGGCGTTCTTCCAACTGACTGCGCGAGAGGACCTGTGCGGGCCGTTCCATCAGGGCCTCCAGGATAGCAAACTCACGTCTCGAAAGGGGCAGGTCGCCCTCTTCCCGCCAGGCCAGACGCGACTTGGGATCGATGGTCACCCCGCCGTGGCGCAAGGCGGGGGTCGAACGTCCGAGCAGGCGACGCCGCACCGCGCGCAATCGCGCGGCCAGCTCGTCGAGATCGAACGGTTTGCCGACATAATCGTCCGCGCCGGCGTCCAGACCCACTATGCGGTCCCGACTGTCATCGCGCGCCGACAAGACCACCACGCCGACATCCATGTCGCGCTCGCGAACGAAGCGCAGCACCGAGAGTCCGTCGCCGTCGGGCAGGCCCAGATCCAGCACGACCGCATCAAACGCCGAGCTTTCCAGCGCCGCGAGGGCGTCCTCGACCCGCCCAACGACCTCGACCGTCCAGCCACAGGCGCTGAGCCCGACCTGGAGGCCGTCAGCGAGAACGGGATCGTCTTCTATGGCGAGCAATCTCATGCGGTGTGACGTGCAAGCTCCGGCTTAAGCCTGACTTAAGCTCGCTTGCCGACGAGATGGCCATGAGGTTTTTCCGCCGACTACTGCCCACCGCTCTCGCCGTCCTGTCCTTCGCCCTGCCGGGTTCGGCCTTGGGTCAGGCTCCGCTTTCGCCTGACAAGGCCTTCGCCCTGACGGTGACGCGTGAGGCTGACGGCGATCTGGCCTTCGCCTGGGACATTGCGCCTGGCCATTATCTCTATCGTGACCACACCGTCGCCAGCACGCCGGGCGGGAAGGAGTCTCTGCCGCTGGAACTGGCCGCCGGCGAAACCAAGGACGACCCGGGCTTCGGCGTCGTCGACGTCTGGCACGACGCGGGTCGCGCGACCCTGTCGGCGCAGACGTTGACGCAGGCCGGCGAGCCGACGTCGGTCAACATCACCTATCAGGGCTGCCTCGAAGACTCGATCTGCTACCCGCCGATGACGCGCACCATCGACGTGCCGACCCGGCCGCAGTCCGACGTGGCCGCGCGGGAGGCCGATGCGCAGACCGCACAGGCCGCGGCCATGCTGGCGATCCAGGCGCCGGGCGCTGCACCCGCGCCCGAGAACGACGAGGGAGCGGCGGCGCCTTCGCCGGTCGCGTCATCGCCGGCGGTCACGCTGGACGCCAACCCGGGCTTCGTCGATCGCCTGGCGCTGCAGGGCGGGGCGACCTGGGTCCTGCTCGCCTTCTTCGGTTTCGGCGTGCTGCTGGCCTTCACGCCCTGCGTCTTTCCCATGTATCCGATCCTGGCCGGCGTCATCGGACGCGGCGTGGACGGGCGCGGTACGCGCCGAGGCCTGATGCTCTCGGTCGCCTATGTGCTGGGCCTTTCCATCGCCTTCGCCCTCCTGGGCGTCGCGGCCGCCTGGTCCGGACAGAACCTGCAGATGGCGCTCCAGTCGGTTTGGGCCGTCGGCGCTCTGGCTGTCGTCTTCGTCGTTCTCGCCGCCTCCATGTTCGGCGGCTTCGAGTTGCAACTGCCCTCGGCCTGGACCAGCCGCCTGTCCCGCGACGGCGGCGACGGCCGGCGGTCCCTGCCCTCAGCCGCAGGTCTGGGCTTCGTCTCCGCCCTTATCGTGGGCCCGTGCGTCACCGCGCCCCTGGCGGGCGCCCTGCTCTACATCGCCCAGACCGGCGACGTTGGGCTGGGCGCGGCGGCCCTGTTCTTCCTGGGCCTGGGCAAGGGGGTGCCCTTGATCGTGTTCGGCACGGTCGGCGCGCGCTTCCTGCCCAAGGCCGGGCCGTGGATGGACCGGGTGAAGATGCTGTTCGGCTTCATCTTCCTGGGCATGGCCTGGTGGCTGGCCAGCCGCATCCTGCCGCCGACGGCGACGCTCGCTCTCGGCGCGGCGCTGGCGCTCGGTCTGGCGGCGGCTCTCGGCCTGTTCCAGCCGCTCAGCCCGAACCTGAGAAACGGCGTCGCCCGTGTCGCCGGCCTGGCGGCCGCGACCTGGGGCCTGTTGCTGCTGGTCGGCCTCAGCCTCGGGGCGGACGACCCTTGGCGTCCGCTTGAGCCCCTGGCGCGTCCCGCTGGACTAGCAGCCGCCGCGCCGGTCGAAACCGCAGCGGTCGTGCTGGATCAGACGGCGCTGGACCGCGCCGTCGCCGATGCCGGCGCGCGCGAACGTCCCGCCCTGGTCTATTTCACCGCTGACTGGTGCGTCAGCTGCAAGGTGATCGAGCGGACGGTGTTCGAGGACCCCGCCGTCATCGCCGGCCTTTCGAACACCGACCTCATCAAGGTCGACGTCACGCGCAGCACGCCCGAGGCGCGCGCGCTTCTTGAGCGGCACGGGGCGGTCGGGCCGCCGACTATGATCTTCCTTTCGCCCTCGGCGACCGAAGCGCCGGGCAGCCGACTGATCGGAGAGATGTCGGCCCAAGATGTCGCATCCGCCTTGCAGAGCGCCGGAGCCGCCGCATGAACGCCATCACCCTGGGCCCGGTCGTACTGTCCGGCGAGCGGTTCGCCATCATCGCGGGCGTGTTCGTCTTCATGATCGGCGCCGGACTGCTGGCCAGCCGGGTCAGCCCGCGCTTCAATCTGTGGAGCACGGTTCTGGTCTTCGGCGGTCTGGCCGCCGCCCGCCTCGGTCACGTGGCGACGCACTGGGAGTATTTCGGGGCCGACCCGTGGCGAGCGCTCGCGATCTGGCAGGGCGGGTTCAGCTGGATCTGGATCGCGCCGGTCGTGATCCTGGCCACGATCCTGCTGCTGCGCACGACGCGCGAACGTGCCTGGGCCATTGCGCCTGTGCTGGCCAGCGCCCTGGTTTGGACCACCGCCCATCAGTTGGCCTCGGCGACGCAGCCCATGGCGCCGCCCGCCCTGACCCTGGCCGCGATGGACGCCCCGCCAATTGACCTCTCCGCTCCGGGCGACCGGCCCACGGTGATCAATCTCTGGGCCACATGGTGCCCGCCGTGCCGACGAGAGATGCCGGCTTTGGCCCAGGCCGAGAAAGCCCATCCGAATGT
The DNA here is from genome assembly GCF_002387245.1 of Brevundimonas sp. UBA4553. GTDB lineage: Bacteria > Pseudomonadota > Alphaproteobacteria > Caulobacterales > Caulobacteraceae > Brevundimonas. The sequence goes on along the minus strand of NZ_DGLD01000019.1, from coordinate 187,625 downwards.
GCGCTTCCTCTTCGTCAACCAGGGCGAGGGCGAAGCCGGCGTTCGGGCCTTTCTTCAGAGCCAGGGGCTGGCCCTCGACCATGTGCTGTTCGACGAGGCCATGGCGGTGCCGCGCCACTACGGCACGGCCGGCATTCCGGTGACCCTGTTCCTCCACGCCGACGGCCGTCTGGCCAAGGCCCACATGGGGGAAATCGCCCCCGAACAGATCGCGACCGAAATCGCGCGTCTGCACTGACCCTTCGCCTCACGGAGCTTCCATGAACCGCACCTTCGCCCCTGCCCTCGCCGCCGTTCTGGCGCTCGCCGCCTGCGGCCCCGCCGACGCCGACAACGGCGCGGCGCCCGCCAATCCTTCCGCAGCCTCTGGACAGGACATGCCGGCCATCGCTCAGGTCGGATTCAACGATCTGCTGCGCAACCCAGCAGCGCCCTTCATCGGCGCCGAAAACGCCGATGTAACCATCATCGGCTTCGTCGATTACAACTGCCCCTACTGCAAGAAGATGCAGCCGGAGATCGACGGCCTGCTGAAGGCGGACCCCAAGGTGCGCGTCCTGTACAAGGACTGGCCGATCTTCGGCGACGTCTCGGAGACCGCCGCCCGGACCGCCCTCGCCGCCGGTTATCAGGGCAAATACGAGGCCGTCCATAACGCCTTCATGCTGTCGCCGTGGCGCATCGGCGACCAGGCGGACATCACGCGTCTGGTCCAGTCGGCCGGCGTGGACATGGCGCGCCTGAATCAGGACCTGGCCGATCACCGCGCAGACATCGACGCGGTGCTCGACCGAAACGGCCGAGAAGCGGCGGCCCTGGCCCTGCAGGGCACGCCCGCCTTTATCATCAACGGCAATCTGATCCCCGGCGGCATGCCCCAGGCGCAACTCGAAGCCGTGATCGGTCGTATCCGCTCCGGACAACCGCTGCGCTGAGACTGACCATGACCACCCTGACCCTGCTCCAGCTGAACGACCTGCACGGCTATCTCGAGCCGCATCCCGAACTGGTGCGCACCGAAGGCGGCTGGCGGGTCGAACGGCTGGGCGGGGTCGCCCGCATCGCCCGTCTCTTCGAAGAGGCGCGCGCCGAAGGTCCGTGCCTGACCCTGGATAACGGCGACACCTTCCATGGCACGCGGGTCGCCGTCGCGAGCCGGGGCGAGGCGCTGGTTCCGATCATGAACGCCCTGAAGATCGACGCCATGACGGCGCACTGGGAGTTCGCCTATGGCCCGGCGGGGTTCAAGGCTTTGGCGGCGCGACTGGAGTATCCCGTCCTGGCCGCCAATGTCTTTCGCAAAGATGACGGCGCGCCGGTGTTCGACGGGCGATGGGTGTTCGAGCGCGGCGGTCTGAGGATCGGCGTGATCGGCCTGGCCTGCCCTATCGTCGACAAAACCATGCCCCCCGCCTTCTCTGAAGGCGTGCGGTTTGAAATGGGTGTGGCCGAAGCCCGGGAGCAACTGCACCAGCTCCGCGAGGAGAAGGTCGATCTGGTCGTCCTGCTGTCCCACCTGGGCTTTCCGCAGGATCTCAAGCTGGCCGCCGAGACGCCGGGCGTCGACGTGATCCTGAGCGGCCACACCCATAACCGCCTGCACGAGCCGGCCCGCGTCGGCGACACCCTGATCATTCAGTCCGGCTGCCACGGCGCCTATATCGGCCGGCTGGACCTGGAGATCGCAGACGGCCGCGTGTCCCTGCGCCGCCATCGGCTCATAGCCGTGGACGCTGGCCCCCAAGACGATCAAGTCGCCGGCTTGGTGGAGACGGCCCTGGCTCCCGAGCGGGAACGTCTGGCGCGCGTCATCGCCCGCACGGCCATCCCCCTTCACCGCTACGCCATGGCCAGCGCGCCGATGGACGACGTCCTGCTGGCGGCTGCGGCGCAGGCGGCGGGCGTGGACATCGCCTTCTCGAACGGCTGGCGATACGGCGCGCCCGTCGCACCGGGCCCGGTCACTCTGGGCGACCTCTACAATATGGCGCCGATGAACCCGCCCATCTCGCGCACGACGCTGACCGGAGCCGAGTTGAAGGCGATGCTGGAAGAGAATCTTGAGCGCACCTTCGCCGCCGACCCCTACGCGCAGATGGGCGGCTACATCAAACGCTGCCGGGGCCTCACGGCCTTTGTGAAGCTGGAGAATCCCAAGGGGCAGCGCCTTGATCGCCTGCTGGTCGGGGACCGCCCTGTCGAGCCGGAGGCGGACTATCCGGTGGCCTTCGTCACCGCCCAGGGGGTGCCCGAACGTTACGGGCGAGACCGCCGGACGCTCGACATCGACACTGTGGGCGCGCTTGAATCCTGGTTCGCCGACCATACGCCCGGCGAGACCGATCTGCCTGCGAGCGTCCTCATCATATGAAGGAACACCTTATGGACTCCGTCGCCGCCCGCGACTTCTGGAACAGCCGCTATGACCGCCAGGACTATCTGTTCGGCGAGACGCCCAACGCCTTTCTGGCCGCTCAGATCGCGCGGCTCCAGCCCGGCATGACCGCTCTGGCGGTCGCCGATGGCGAGGGGCGAAACGGCGTGTGGCTCGCCGAACAGGGTCTGGCCGTCACCACCACGGATATCGCCCCACGCGCGATCGAGAAGGCCCTCGCCCTGGCCGAGCGACGCGGGGTCACACTGGACGCTCAGGTGGCGGACCTCGAGACCTGGGCCTGGCCGCAGGACGCCTTCGACGTCGTGGTCGCCGTCTTCATTCAGTTCGCCCCGCCTCCCCTGCGCGACCGAATTTTCGAGCGTATGAAGGCGGCCGTGAAGCCTGGCGGCCTGATCCTGCTGCAGGGCTATCGGCCGGAACAGATCGCCTATGGAACGGGCGGCCCGGGGCAGGTCGAGAACCTCTACACCGAGGCGCTGCTCCGCGACGCCTTCGCCGACTTCGACATCCTGCATCTGAATAGCCACGACAGCGACGTCTCCGAAGGCGCCGGCCATAGCGGCCGGTCCGCCCTGATCGATCTCGTCGCCCGCCGTCCCTGACCCCCAGCGCCCGCACACCGGAACCCGCCATGAAAACCCTCCTCCTCGCCCTGTCCCTGGCCGCCTCCCTGGCGGCCTCCCCAAGCTTCGCCCAGGCTGTCTCTGGCTTCGGCGGCTTCAAGCCCCTGCCCGAGGCCGGCGAACAGGCGGATCCGTCGCGCGTCTATCGGGTCATCTTCGACGTCTCCCAGGGCGGTCCGGACGACAGGCCGCTGAAGGGGCTGGATCGCGTTGCGCGGCTGGCGAATATGCTGGCGGCGGGCGGCGTGGACGCCGACCAGCGTCAGATCGTCGTCGTGTTACACGGCGCAGCCACCCCTGCGGTCCTGTCCGACGCCGCCTGGGCCGCGCGAGGCAAGGGCGACGCCAATCCCAACAGCGCCCTGATCCGCAGCCTCATCGCCGCCGGCGTCCAGGTTCGGCTGTGCGGCCAGGCCATGGCGGGGAACGGCATCGCGCAAGCCGACCTCGAACCGGGCGTGAGCGTCGATCTCGCCGCCCTGATGACGGTCATCCACCACCAGCAGGCTGGATATGCCCTGGTTGTGAACTGACGGCTCGGCATAGACGGAACCTTCCCTGGCCATAAGAACTATTATTTTGTGTAAGTGTGTATGTAAGTGTTCAATGGGGCGTCTGAAGGAGACATCGACATGACCGGACTGCCCCGCCTCAACGAACCCGCCCCCGACTTTCACGCCCGCACCACGCACGGGGATCGCAGCCTGGCCGATTACCGCGGCAGATGGCTGATCCTCTTCTCCCATCCGTCGGACTTCACCCCGGTCTGCACGACCGAGTTCATCGGCTTCGCCAAGCACGCGGATGAGTTCGCCGCCATGAACTGCGAGCTCCTGGGGCTCTCCATCGACAGCATCTTCTCGCACCTGGCCTGGACCCGGAACATCAAGGAGAAGTTCGGCGTCCAAATCCCTTTCCCCATCATCGAGGATCTGAAGATGGAGGTGGCCCAGGCCTACGGGATGATCCACCCCGGGGCGGCCGACACCTCGGCTGTTCGCGCCACCTTCCTGATCGATCCGGAAGGCAAGCTGCGCGCCATGGTCTACTATCCCATGAGCAATGGCCGCAGCATCGAAGAGTTCGTTCGGCTGCTCACCGCGCTCCAGGCGTCCGACGCCAACGGGGTCGCGACGCCTGAGAACTGGCGCCCTGGCCAACCGGCTATCGTCCCTCCGCCCAAGACCGCCGAGGCGGCCGAGGCTCGCGCTTCCGAGGGTTACGTCTACACCGACTGGTATTTCTCGACGCGCGACCTCCCCGACGCCCCGAAAGCCGCCTGATCGGACGCTGGCCGGACCGCGCAAGCGGTCCGGCCCTTTTCTTCGCAAACCAAACGGAGCCATCATGCAGATCATCGACCACGGCGGAGCGCGCATCGCGGCGCTCCACGACAAGAAGACCGGCAGTTGGCAATATGTCGTCTCCGACCCGGTCAGCCGCAAATGCGCGATCATCGATCCGGTCTGGGATTTCGACGAGAAGGCGGCGGCGACCTCGACCCGCAACGCCGACGCCATCCTGGACTACGTCAAGGCGGAAGGCCTGACGGTCGAATGGCTGCTGGACACCCATCCACACGCCGATCACTTTTCGGCCGCGCCCTATCTCAACGAGAAGCTGGAGGCTCCAACCGCCATCGGCGAGAAGGTCATCGGCGTCCAGAGGTTGTGGAAGGACATTTACGGCCTGGACGACGAATTCCCGACCGACGGTCGCCAGTGGGACCGTCTCTTCCAGGCCGGTGATACGTTTGCTGTCGGCGACCTGACGGGGCGGGTCATCTTCTCCCCAGGCCACACCCTGGCGTCCATTACCTATGTGATCGGCGGCAACGCCTTCGTCCACGACACCCTGATGATGCCCTATGCCGGCACCTCGCGCGCCGACTTTCCGGGCGGCGACTCCAAGGCCCTCTACCGAAGCATCCAGGACATCCTGGCCCTGCCCGAGGAGACCGGCGTCTTCGTCGGCCACGACTACGGTCCCGATGGCCGCGAGCCCGCCTGCTTCAGCACCGTGAGAGAGCAGAAGGCGGACAACATCCATGTCGGCGGCGGACGCGGAGAGGCGGATTTCGTGCGGCTTCGCGACGGCCGGGATGCCACCCTTCCCCTGCCGAACCTGATGCTCTACGCGCTTCAGGTGAACATCCGCGGCGGAGTGCTGCCGCCACCCGCCGAGGACGGCCGCATCTATTTCAAGATCCCCGCCAATCACTTCGCCCCGCCCCAGGAGAACTCTTGATGCGTCTGTCCACACTGGCGTTGGCCGCCCTATTGAGCGCAACGGCCCTGGCCGCCCACGCCCAGACGCCCGCCGATCCTCTTCATGTCTACGGCCCGGGCGGCCCCGCCCCCGCCATGCGCGAAGCGGCGAAGGCCTATGAGGCGCGCACCGGTCGCGCCGTGGCCGTGGTCGCCGGACCCACGCCCCAATGGCTGGACCAGGCCAAGGCGGACGGCGACCTGATCTTCTCCGGCTCCGAGACGATGATGACCGACTTCGTCAGCGCTCTGGAGGGCCGCATCCGCGTCGAGGCGGTCGAGCCGCTCTATCTGCGCACCGCCTCCATTCTCGTTCGCCCGGGAAATCCGAACGGCGTCGGCGGCCTGGAAGATCTCTTCCAGCCGGGTCGCCGAGTCCTGGTCGTCAACGGCGCGGGCCAGAACGGCCTGTGGGAGGACATGGCCGGTCGCACCGGCGACATCGCCAAGGTGCGCGCGCTGCGTCGCAACATCGTCGTCTACGCCCGCAACAGCGCCGAGGCCCGACAAGCCTGGATCGACGACCCGACGCTGGACGCCTGGATCATCTGGGGCATCTGGCAGGTCGCCAATCCGGACCTCGCTGATGTGGTCGAGGTCGAAGAGCCCTATCGCATCTACCGCGACGCCGGCGCCGTTGTGACCGAGACCGGCCGCCAGGACGCCGACGCCCAGCCGTTCCTCGAATTTTTGAAGTCCGACGAGGGGGCCGCCATCTTCGCGCGTTGGGGCTGGCGGACCGGCCAACCTTAAGCCTGCCTTAAGGTGAACCCCGCGGTGTCGGCGGCATGGCCAACCGTCGCTCCTGTACCTTGAACCGCCGACACCTGCTCGCGGCGGCCGCAGCGCCGCTCTGGCTCTCGACGACCGCGCGAGCCGTATCGGCGCCCGCCGCGTTGAACATCACCGCCCTGACCGCAGCCTTCTACGCCGCCCGCGGCGGACGCCCTGCCTGGGCGGGGCCAGCGCGCCGGCAAGCCATGGACGCCTTGGCCCTGGCGGACCGCCACGGTCTATCCGCGCCCGACGGTCTGGCCCTAAGTGAAGCCGAACTGACCCAGGCCGTCCTGACCCTGGCCGAGGCGCTCGCCCATGGCCGGGTCGACCCGGCATCGGTGGAGACGCTTTGGGAGATGGGTCGCAACCAGGTCGATACGCCGCCGCTGCTGGCGACGGCGGTCGACGACGGAACGTTGGCCGAGACGATGGCGGGCCTCGCGCCCCAGGACCGCGGCTATCAGGGCTTGTGCGACGGCTTCCTCCGCTATCGCGCCATCGCCGACCGCGGCGGCTGGCCGCCCTTCGCCCTGGGCGCGACGATCGAACCGTTTGCGTCCGACCCCCGTCTTCCCGCCCTCCTGCCGCGCCTTCGGGTGGAAGGCGATCTGAGCGACGCCGCCGCCGCGATGATCGGCCCGTCTGGCGGTGACTACGGGTCGGTGCTGCAAGAAGCCGTTCGGGCGTTTCAGGTGCGCCACGGTCTGGAGGCAGACGCCCGCATCGGCCCGGCGACCCAGCGGGCGCTGTCGATTTCGGCCGAGGCCCGTGCCCGCCAGATCGCGCTCAATCTGGAACGCCGCCGTTGGCTGAAGCGGGACGTGGCCCCGGAACGGATCGAGGTGAACACCGCCGCCTCCATCATGGTCTACTGGAAGGACGGTCGGCCCGTGCATTCGATGCGGGTCGTGACGGGTGACGCCGACAATGCGACGCCCAGCCTCGAACGGCCCTTCGCCTCGGTCGTCGCTAATCCGCCCTGGACGGTGCCGACCTCCATCGCCCAGCGCGAGATCCTGCCGCGTGGCGCCGGCTATATGCGGGCGAACAACATGACGATCCAGAACGGCATGGTGGTTCAGCGCGCGGGTCCGAATGCCGCCCTGGGCCAGGTCAAGTTCGAGCTTCAGGACAGCTACGCCATCTTCCTGCACGACACCCCGTCTCGGGGCGCGTTCGACCAGAGCTTCCGCCATCTCAGTCACGGCTGCGTGCGGGTGCAGGACGCCGTCGGCTTCGCCCGCCTTCTCCTGGCGCCCGACCCCGAGAGGCTCGCCCGCTTCGACGCCGCGCTGGACAGCGGCCAGACCGTCCGTGTGGCGACCGGTCGGCCGATCGACGTGCGCCTACTGTACTGGACCGCGTTCCTGGACGGCCAGGGCCGCGTCGCCTTTCGCGATGACATCTATCGTCGCGACACCCGTCTGGCGGAGGCGTTGGGCATCGCCCTGCACCTGCCGCGGCCCGACGACCGGCGCGCCGATGCGGACGACGTCGGCCCCTGACGGCTATTCGGTCGTGCGGCCGTCGAAGTGCTCGTGGTCGGCGGAGGCCTCTTCCACCGTCGCGTGAACCGTCCCGTCGAGATGCTCCGGCGGGCCATAGAGGGTGTAGAGCCGAAGCGGCTCGGACCCCGTGCTGACCACATTGTGCCGGGCGCCCTGAGGGACGATGACCCCGTCGTCCGCCTTCACGGCGTGACGAACGCCATCGATCCAGATTTCGCCCTCGCCCGCCTCGATGCGGAAGAACTGGTCGCGGTCGTCGTGGACCTCTTCGCCGATCTCCTGACCGGCCGGAATGGCCATGAGGACGAGCTGCATATTGTGGCCGGTGTAGAGAACACGGCGAAAGTCTGTGTTCTCTTCCGTCAGACGTTCGATATTGTCGATGAAGCCCTTCACGAGAGTCTCCTGTGCGGGTTGGCCGTCAGCGACGTGCGACGGCGGTGATGCGCGCGAACTGAGCCGTGTCGCCGCGCGCCGGCGTCGATGGGCGGGGCGCCGGGGCGGCGACGCGGGCGCCGACCGCCTTCGCATCGCCGCAGAAGATTTCGTACAGCATGCCCATCACCGCCTGGGCCCGCTCGTCGGCGATCGAATAGAAGATCGAGCGCGACTGACGACGCGTCTTGACCAGACCGTACTGGCGCAGCTCAGCCAGCTGCTGGGACAGAGCCGGCTGTTTGATGCCCAGGTCCGCCTCGAGCTGCCCCACCGAACGTTCCTCCTCGGCGATATGGCACAGGATCAGCAGCCGGTTGGCGTTGGCCAGCTGGCGCAACAGCTCTGCGGCCTCCGGCGCCTTTTCCTTCAACCGCTCCATGGCGGCCGCTTGATCGTCGGTCATGCGCGGCGCTCGCGATAGTACCAGGGCGCATCGCCTTCACCGTCGGCGATGGCGGCGTCCAGGGTGGTGGCGGCCGGCTCCAGCAGAGCGTCGCCGGGCATCCAGCCCGCCGGCGTGGAGGCCGCCTCGCGGTCCGAGGTCTGCAGGGCGGTGACGAGACGTAGCAGTTCATCAACCGAGCGGCCGATGTTCATCGGGTACCAGCTGATGGCGCGCACCACGCCTTCGGGATCGATCACGAAGGTGGCGCGCACCGTCGCGCTGTCGCTCGAGCCGGCGTCCACCATGCCGAAGGCGTGGCCGATGGCCATGGAGGGATCCTCGATGATCGGGAACGGCACCTTCACGCCGAAGCGGCGATAAATGTCCTTCAGCCAGGCCAGGTGCGAATACAGACTGTCGACCGACAGGGCCATCAAATCGCAATCGATCGCCGCGAAGGCGTCCGACTGCCGGGCCAGGGCCACGAACTCGCTGGTGCAGACCGGCGTGAAGTCCGCCGGATGCGAGAACAGCACCAGCCAGCGGCCGCGATAGTCGCTCAGGCGCTTTTCGCCCTGCGTCGTGCGCGCGCTGAAGTCCGGCGCCGTGTCGTTGATGCGCAGGGCGCGCATTGCGGGGGGATAGGCGGCTGGCCCGGTGTCGATCGTTTCCATAGCCGCAAGCTAAGCGCTTCCCACCGTTTCCGCTACATTAAAATACATACTTGCACGAACCATGAATGGGTATATGTGTTGAGTCACCGAAACGGAGACACGCCATGTCCTCGCCCATCCCCGATCCCGCCCGCGACCACGCCGCCGACATCGTGCGCGCCGCGCTGGGCAATCCTCGCCAACGCCCTGTCGTCAGGTCATTCTTCGACGAGGCCACCTTCACCGTCAGCCATGTCGTGCGCGATCCCGGCTCCGACGTCTGCGCCATCATCGACAGTGTGCTGGACTACGATCCAGCGTCCGGCCGCACCGCGCACGACTCGGCCGACGCCCTCATTGATTACGTGAAATCCGAAGGTCTCACGGTCCAGTGGCTGTTGGAGACCCACGCCCACGCCGATCACCTGTCGGCGGCCCCCTATCTCCAGGAAAAGCTCGGAGGGCAGCTAGCCATCGGCCATGAGATCCTCACCGTCCAGGCGGTGTTCGGCAAGATCTTCAACGAAGGGACCGACTTCCGCCGCGACGGCAGCCAGTTCGACCATCTGTTCAACGACGGCGACGGGTTCGAGATCGGCGGGCTGAAGGCCACGGTGCTGCATGTGCCCGGCCATACCCCTGCCTGTCTGGCCTATGTCATCGGCGACGCTGTCTTTCCCGGCGACACCATGTTCATGCCCGACTACGGCACGGCGCGCTGCGACTTCCCCGGCGGCGACGCCGGGACCCTGTACCGCTCGATCCATCGCCTGACCTCCCTGCCGGACGAGGCGCGGGTCTTCCTGTGCCACGACTACAAGGCGCCGCCGGGCCGGACCGAGTTCGCCTGGGAGACCACCATCGGCGCCCAGCGCACTGGCAACATCCATATTCGCGACGGCGTCAGCGAGGACGAGTTCGTCGCCATGCGCACCCAGCGCGACGCGACCCTGCCGATGCCCAAGCTGATCCTGCCGTCGGTCCAGGTGAACATGAACGGCGGCCGCCCGCCCGAGCCCGAGGACAACGGGGTGCGCTACCTCAAGGTCCCGCTGAACGCGCTGTGAGGCGAGACCCTAATGCTTGAGCCCCTCCCCTTCGTCTGGCCCCTGGCCGGCGGCCTGCTGGTCGGCCTGTCCGCCGGTCTCTACCTGTTGCTGAACGGGCGCGTGGCCGGAATCTCCGGCCTGACCGCTGCGGCGACCGGCCTGTCGAAAGGCGCGCCGCGTACCCTGGCCCTGCTTTTCATCGCCGGCCTGCTGGGCGGCGCGGCCTTGGCCTCGGCGCTGATCCGCAGGCCCGAGGTGCAGATCACCTCGGACATCTGGCTGCTGGTGCTCGGCGGCCTGATCGTCGGCTTCGGCACCCGCTGGGGCTCGGGCTGCACCAGCGGCCACGGCGTCTGCGGCCTGGCCCGCCTGTCGCCCCGCTCCATCGTCGCCACCGGCGTCTTCATGGCGGTTGCGGCCCTGACCGTCTTCGTCACCCGCCACCTGTTGGGAGGCCTGGCATGAACCGGCTGATCGTCGCCGTCCTGTGCGGCCTGCTGTTCGGCGCCGGCATGGTGGTGTCCGACATGATCAACCCGGCCCGCGTCCTGGCCTTCCTGGATGTAACGGGCGCCTGGGACCCCTCGCTGGCCTTCGTCATGGGCGGAGCGCTGATCCCCTCCGCCATCGCCTATCTGATCCGCCGGCGCATGGATGCTCCGGTCGCGGCCGAGACCTTTCACGTCCCCGAGAGCCGGACCATCGACACCCCCCTGGTCGGCGGGGCCGTCCTGTTCGGCCTGGGCTGGGGGCTGGTCGGCCTGTGCCCCGGCCCGGCGCTGGCGGCCCTGACGACCGGCGCCTGGCAGGCCTTCGTCTTCGTCGGCGCCCTCGTGGCCGGCATGGCGCTGTTCCGCCTGACGCTCGACCGAAACGCCTGAACCAGAAAAGACCCTAGGGAGACAATGCCATGGATATCCGCCCCCTGGACGAGGCCCTATCCGCCTCGCCCCAGATCGCCCCGGAAGACCTGCCCGCCATCGCGGCCCAGGGTTTCCGGTCGGTGATCTCCAACCGACCCGACGGCGAGGAGCCCGGCCAGCCCACCGCCGAGGCTCTGCGCCAGGCCGCCGAGGCCGCCGGCCTCGCCTTCGCCCACGTTCCCGTGGTCGGCGGCGCCATCTCCGACCAGGACGTGGCGGATTTCCGCGAGGCTCTGGCTGACCTGCCCCAGCCCGTGTTCGGTTTCTGCCGCACCGGCACGCGCACGACCATCCTGTGGGCGCTCACGAACGCCGCCTCGGAGAGCCCAGATCATCTGATCGCCCGCGCCAAGACCGCAGGCTACGACCTCGGCGCCCTGCGTCCCCGTCTTGAAGGAGCCGCGTCATGAGCGCCCAATACGCGCCCCTGGAGTCCTGCGATGTCCTGATCGTCGGCGGCGGATCCGCCGGCATCGCCACGGCCGCCAGCCTCCTGCGCCGCCGCACGGGCCTCGACGTCCGCATCATCGAGCCGTCCGAACATCACTATTATCAGCCCGGCTGGACCATGGTGGGCGCCGGCGTCTTCACGCCCGAGCGGACCCGGCGCCGCACCGAGGATCTGATCCCCCAAGGCGCCCAGTGGGTGCGGGGTTCGGTCGCGGCTTTCGACCCCATCCACGATCGCGTCGAACTGACCGACGGCCGCTGGATCGGCTATCGCATGCTGGTCGCGGCGCCGGGACTGAAGCTGGACTGGGGCGCCATTCCGGGCCTGGCGGAAACGCTCGGGCGCAACAACGTCACCTCCAACTACGGCTATGAGACCGCGCCCTACACCTGGAAGCTGGTGCAGGCGATGCAGAGCGGCCGGGCGATCTTCACCCAGCCGCCCATGCCGATCAAATGCGCCGGCGCCCCGCAGAAGGCCATGTATCTGTCGGCCGATCACTGGCGCGACCACGGCCGAAACGACATCGAGATCGAATTCCACAACGCCGGGCCCGTGCTCTTCGGGGTCAAGGACTACGTCCCGGCCCTGATGGAATATGTCCGCAAATACCGCATCGACCTGAACTTCGGGTCGAAACTCGTCGCGGTGGACGGCCCGGCGCGGATCGCGACCTTCGCCGTGACGGGTGCGGACGGCGAAGTGCGCCAGGCGCGGCGCGAGTTCGACTTCCTGCACGTCTGCCCGCCGCAGACCGCGCCGGACTTCATTCGCGAAAGCCCGCTGGCCGCCGAAAGCGGCTGGATCGAGGTGGACGACGCCACCTTGCGCCACAAGCGGTTCGAAAACGTCTTCGGCCTGGGCGACGCCTGCTCGGCGCCCAACGCCAAGACCGCTGCGGCCGCCCGCAAACAGGCGCCCGTCGTGGCCGAGAACATCCTGTCGCTGCTGGACGGCCAGCCGATGCGGGCGGTCTATGACGGCTATGGCTCATGCCCGCTCACGGTCGAGCGCGGCAAGATCGTCCTGGCCGAGTTCGGCTATGGCGGCAAACTTCTGCCCAGCTTCCCGAAATGGATGCTCGACGGCACGAAGCCGACCCGTCTGGCTTGGCACCTGAAGGCTCAGGCCCTGCCCGAGATTTATTGGCTGGGCATGCTGAAGGGCCGCGAATGGCTGGCCAGTCCCGAGCACGTCGAGCCCGCGATCCAACCTCGTCCCGCCGTCGCCTGAGCCGGATCATGGACCTGTCCCCGCTGCAGTACGGCCTCGGCGCCGGCGCCGGCTCGCTGGTCGGCTTCACCCTCGGCCTGGTCGGCGGTGGCGGGTCCATCCTGGCCGTGCCGCTGATCGTCTATCTTGTGGGGGTCAAGGATCCGCATCTGGCGATCGGCACCAGCGCCTTCGCCGTCGCGGCCAACGCCTTCGCCAATCTGCTCAACCACGCGCGCCACGGCACGGTGAAATGGAAGATCGCCGGCCTGTTCGCCTTGGCCGGCGTCTTCGGCGCCTTTCTCGGCTCCAGCCTGGGCAAGGCGGTTGACGGTCAGAAGCTGCTGGCTCTCTTCGCCGCGCTGATGCTGGTGGTCGGGGTGCTGATGCTGAGAGGCCGCTCGGCCTCGGGGGACCCCGACGTGGTGCTAACGCCGGGCAATGCGCCGAAGCTCGTGGGAGCCGGCGCCCTGACAGGGATCATGTCCGGCTTCTTCGGCATCGGCGGCGGCTTCCTGATCGTCCCTGGCCTGATGGTCTCGACCCGCATGCCCATCTACTATGCGGTCGGCTCGTCGCTGGTCGGCGTGACGGCCTTCGGCCTGACGACGGCCTTCAACTACGCCCTGGACGGCTGGGTCGACTGGCCACTGGCGGCCGTCTTCATCGGCGGCGGGGTGTTGGGCGGTCTGGTCGGCGCACGGCTGGCCAAGGCCCTGTCAGGACAAAAAGGCCTATTGAACACAGTGTTCGCCGGGCTGATCTTCGTCGTCGCCTTCTATATGCTTTACCGCAGCGCCGGCGCGCTCGGCCTGATCGGGTGAGACCACACCATGGAACTTGACGCCCTGATCCTGGCGCGGATGCAGTTCGCCTTCACCGTCGCCTTCCATATCGTCTTCCCCGCCTTCTCCATTGGCCTCGCCAGCTATCTGGCCGTGCTGGAGGCCCTGTGGCTGAAGACGGGGCGAGACCTCTATCTGAACCTGTTCAAATACTGGCTGAAGATCTTCGCCGTGGCCTTCGGCATGGGCGTCGTTTCGGGTTTGGTCATGTCCTACCAGTTCGGCACCAACTGGTCGGTCTTCTCCGACAAGGCCGGACCGGTCATCGGCCCCTTGATGGCCTATGAGGTGCTCAGCGCCTTCTTCCTGGAGGCGGGTTTCCTGGGCGTCATGCTGTTCGGCCTGAACCGCGTCGGCAAGAAGCTGCACTTCCTGGCCACCCTGATGGTCGCGATCGGCACCTTCGCCTCGGCCTTCTGGATCCTGTCGGTCAACAGCTGGATGCAGACCCCGCAAGGCTACGCCATCAACGAGGTCGGCCAGTTCGTACCGGCCGACTGGTTCAAGATCGTCTTCAATCCCTCCTTCCCCTATCGCCTCGCCCACATGCTGCTGGCGGCCTATCTGACCACCGGCCTGGTGGTCGGCGCGGTCGGGGCCTGGCACCTGATGAAGGAGCGGACGAACAAGGGGGCGCGCAAGATGTTCGCCATGGCCATGGGCATGATCCTGGTCGCCGCCCCGGTCCAGATCTTCATCGGCGACATGCACGGGTTGAACACCCTGGAGCATCAGCCCGCCAAGGTCATGGCGATGGAAGGCCATTTCGAAAGCCACCCGGACGGGGCGCCGCTGATCCTGTTCGGCATTCCTGACCGCGAGGCGGCCACCGTCCACGGCGCGGTCGAGATCCCCAAGCTGTCGTCCCTGATCCTGAAGCACGATCCGAACGCGCCCCTGGCCGGTCTGGACACCATCGCCCGCGCCGACTGGCCGCCGGTCGAGATCGTCTTCTGGTCCTTCCGCGTCATGGTCGGCCTGGGCATGGCCATGCTGCTGCTGGGGCTCTGGGGGCTTTATGCTCGCCTGCGCAAACGCCTCTACGATGCGCCCTGGCTGCACCGCTTCGCCCTGATCATGGGGCCGATGGGCTTCGTCGCCGTGCTGGCGGGCTGGATCACCACCGAGGTCGGCCGTCAGCCCTGGACCGTCTATGGGCTGCTCCGCACCGCCGACAGCGCGGCGCCCCTGGCGGCGCCCGCCGTCGCAACCTCCCTGGCCGCCTTCGCTGTGGTCTATTTCACCGTCTTTGGCGCCGGGGTCTTCTACATCCTGCGTCTGATGAGCCATGCGCCGCACCGGGACGAGCCGGGCGTGGCGGAAACCCCGATCCGCACGGCGGGCATCACCCCCGCCCCCGCCATCGACCCGGACCGCCCCATCCCGACCGGCGAGGAGACCGATCATGAGCGTTGATCTGACCCTGGTCTGGGCCGGCCTGCTGGCCTTCGCCGTCTTCGCCTATATCGTCATGGACGGGTTCGACCTGGGCGTCGGCATCCTGTTCCCGACGCTGAAGGCCGGGGACCAGCGCGACAAGGCGATGAACTCGATCGCCCCGGTGTGGGACGGCAATGAGACCTGGCTGATCCTGGGCGGCGGCGGCCTGTTCGCCGCCTTTCCCCTCGCCTACGCCGTGTTGATGCCGGCGGTCTATACGCCGATCATCGCCATGTTGCTGGGCCTGGTCTTCCGGGGCGTGGCGTTCGAATACCGCTGGCGCACGGTGCGGGCCAAGCCCGTCTGGGACGTCGCCTTCTTCGGCGGCTCCCTGCTGGCCGCCTTCTCCCAGGGCGTCACCCTGGGGGCCATCCTGCAGGGGGTCGAGGTGTCGGGCCGCGCCTATGGCGGCGGCTGGTGGGACTGGCTCAGCCCCTTCAGCCTGCTGACCGGCGCCGCCGTCGTCGTCGGCTACGCCCTTCTGGGGGCCACCTGGCTGAACATGAAGACGGAAGGCGCGCTCCAGACCCACGCCCGCGCGCAAGCCTGGAAACTGGGTCCGGCGACCCTGCTGATGATCGGCGCGGTCAGCCTGGCCACCCCCTTCCTCGACGGCGAATACGCCCGGCGCTGGTTCGACTGGCCCGGCGTGCTTCTGACGGCCCAGGTGCCGTTGCTCGTTCTGATCGTCGCGGCCGCCTTCTTCTGGACCATGCGTCAGAAGCGCGAAGTCTGGCCCTTCCTGCTGTCGCTGGGCCTGTTCGCCGTCACCTTCGCGGGTCTGGGCGTCAGCGTCTTCCCCTACGCCGTGCCCGACGAGATCACCCTCTGGCAGGCCGCCGCCCCGGCCTCCAGCCAGCTGTTCATGCTGGTCGGCGCCCTGATCCTGATCCCGATCATCCTGGCCTACACCGCCTATGCCTACTGGGTGTTCCGGGGCAAGGTCGGCGACGACGGTTACCACTGATGCGTCGCGACTCCAGAAACGGGCTCCGGCAGGGCCTTTGGTTCGTCGCCCTCTGGGTGCTGGGCGTGGGTGTCCTGGGCGTGATCGCCTATCTGCTGCGCGGCGTTCTCAAGCTGGCCGGCGGGTGACGCCGCAGGCGCCGAACCGCTGGCCCTGGCCGCCGCTCATCACGGGCGGCGCCGTCCTTGTCGCGCTCATCACGGCGCGTCTATGGACTCCGCCCGCCCTCTTCCCCGGCGCCTTCGCCGCCGGCGGCCTCCTGGTCGGGCTCGCCCTTGGTCTGGACCTCTGGGTCATGCTGGAGATGCGGCGGCGGCGCGCCAACATCTTGCCGCACCGGGCGGCGACCGCTCTGGTCACGACCGGTCCGTTCGCCTGGAGCCGCAACCCGATCTATCTCGCGAACGGGCTGCTTCTGCTCGGCCTCGGGGGCCTGTTCGACAACGCCTGGTTCTTCGTGGCCGCCCCCGTCGCCGCCTTCGCCACCGACCGTCTCGCCATCCGGCGCGAGGAACGACACCTGGCGGCCCTCTTCGGCGCGGCGTGGTCCGTGTACGTGGGCCGGGTGCGCCGCTGGCTGGGCCGGCGGATGACGTCGTGATCCCCTTTCGCCCGGCCCACAGACGCCTCCCTATCCCGTCGCTTCGTCACTACCGTGAGGTTACGGGGCGCGGCATGTGAACCAAGCAGCTATGCTCCGCTCATTACTCCGCAATCATCTCGTCAGGGGGCGCCTTATGACTGCCCCTCACTCCCACTCGATTACACAAATTACCCCAAGCCGCTGATCGGCTTGGGGTTTTTTCTCGCATATCGGTCGCCGGACCGATTGAATAACCGACAAACGGGAAGTATTCTGAAAACATTCAGAAAATTCTAAGCAATAACATTTGCGTGAATTCGTCATCTTTTGCGGTCTATCGGACTTTCTGAGCACCGAGATGCAATGCAACGAGTTCGATTCGCCTTGCCACTTTGCACCATCACTCGGACGTACACTGTATCTCATGCGCATGTTCGTCGTCGAGCTTACCGGCTCGATCGTATGGCGATAGCGACAAGCGTCGTCGATGCCTGTCATGCCGCGCTCGACGACCGGAATGCAAACGCCGCACTGGCTTTGCGGCCGACGGCGTCCTGATTTTCGACGACGGCGGGACTGGCCGATCGGTCTTTCGCCACGAGGACGACAGATGGCGGATTACGCACATCCGTTGGTCCTCGGACGCGGTGCCCTGATCTCGCGATCAGGCGGCGGGAGTCGCTGACGCTCCCTTCTGGGCGAGCCAGGCGTCGATCAGGGTGATTTCGCGCTCCTGAGCCGAGATCACCGCCTGGGCCAGGTTCCGCGCTTGGGCGTCCTTGCCTTGCGCGAGCTCCACACGGGCCATCGAGACGGCTGCGACGTGGTGACCTCGCATCTGCGTCATGAAGTCGATGTCCGCGTCCCCGGTGAAGGGAGGCATCGCCTCCATCATCGTGTTCATCGATGCCTTGTAGCCTTGGGTGGCGACGGAGTCGCCGGGCGCAGGCGCAGCCATGCCGCCCTCCATTCCGCCATGGGCGTCCGCCGCTGCGGCGGCCTCAGGCGCGGCTACGGCGGGCTCTTCGGCTTGCGGGGAACAGGCCGTAGCCAAGGCGCAGGCGGCGAGGACGAGGCTGATGCGTTTCATGACGGCTCCTTGGGATCCGACGTTAGCGACCAGGAGGGCCCATTCGTTCCGCCAACTCTACCGTCCGGCCCGCGCCAAGAGCTCGATCAGCTCGCCGGCCTTGGCCTTGCGATCCTCGGGATCGTCGCCGGTCATGGCGCCCATGACGCAGTGGTCGAGGTGATCCCGTAGCACTTCGGTCTCCACGCGATGGAGCGCGGCTCGAACGGCCTGAAGTTGGGTCAGCAAGTCGACGCAATACCGGTCATCTTCAACCATGCGGGAGATTCCCCGCACCTGGCCTTCGATCCGGCTGAGCCTGTTGAGGACTTTGGGTTTCGTGTCGGTTTGCATGCGGCCTGTCCTCCTGAGCACCCCCATATACCCCAGACGGGTATCTTGCGATATACCCCCCATAGGTATATGTTAGCTCTTCGGTCAGCCGGAGAGAGCGACATGTCCACGCATCCTCACAATCATGCCTCGGGTCACGCCTGCTGCGGGGCGAAGGCCTCGGATGGCGCGGCAACGGTCAAGGATCCCGTCTGCGGCATGTCGGTCGATCCGACGGCCACCGCTCACCGAGCCAGTCATGACGGTCAGGACTATTTCTTCTGCTCGGCGGGGTGCCGGACCAAATTCATCGGCGATCCGATGCGTTACCTGAACCCTCCCGTGGAGGCCGAGCCGGCCGTTCCCGGCGCCATCTACACCTGCCCGATGCACCCCGAGATCCGGCAGGAAGGCCCAGGCTCCTGCCCGATCTGCGGCATGGCGCTTGAGCCGGAGACGGTCACGGCGGAGGCCCCGCCCAACCACGAGCTGATCGACTTCACCAGACGCTTCTGGGTCGGTCTGGTCCTGACCCTGCCGGTCTTCGCCCTGGAAATGGGCGGACACCTGGCCAATCTCCACATGTTCATCCCGGGCCAGATGTCGAACTGGATCCAGTTCGCTTTGGCGACCCCCGTGGTTCTCTGGTGCGGCTGGCCCTTCTTCGAGCGCGGCTGGACATCGCTGCGCACCCGGCGGCTGAATATGTTCACCCTGATCGCCATGGGGGTCGGCGTGGCATGGCTTTACAGCGTCGTGGCCGTCGTCGCGCCAACCCAGTTCCCGCCCGCCTTCCTGAAGGCCGACGGCAGTGCGCCGGTGTATTTCGAGGCGGCGGCGGTCATCACCGTGCTGGTCCTCGTCGGGCAGATTCTGGAACTGCGCGCCCGCGAACAGACGTCGGGCGCGATCCGCGCCCTGCTGGACCTCACGCCCAAGACCGCGCGCCGAATCCGGGCGGACGGCATCGATGAAGATGTCTCGCTTGACCAGATCGCCGTCAGCGACCGCCTGCGGGTAAGGCCCGGAGAGAAGATCCCGGTCGATGGCGAACTCCTGGAGGGTCGGGTCGCTGTCGACGAATCCATGGTGACCGGCGAGTCCATGCCGGTGACCAAGGATGTCGGCGACCGCGTCGTGGCCGGCGCGCTCAACAAGACCGGATCCTTCATCATGCGCGCCGACAAGGTGGGCGCCGACACCCTGCTGGCGCAGATCGTCCAGATGGTGGCCCAGGCCCAGCGCAGTCGCGCCCCGATCCAGCGGCTGGCCGATACGGTCTCCGGATGGTTCGTTCCCACGGTGATCGCGATCGCCCTGCTCGCCGCCGTCGTCTGGGGCCTGGTCGGTCCCGAGCCCCGTTTGTCCTACGCCCTGGTCGCCGCCGTTTCGGTGCTCATCATCGCCTGTCCCTGTGCGTTGGGTCTGGCGACGCCGATCTCGATCATGGTCGGGGTGGGACGTGGCGCCCACGCCGGCGTCCTGATCAAGAACGCCGAGGCGCTCGAACGCTTCGAGAAGGTCGACACTCTCGTTCTGGACAAGACCGGCACCCTGACGGAGGGCCGTCCGTCGGTGACGGCGATCCTGCCCGCCCTCGGCTTCGTGGAAGCGGACATCCTGCGTCTTTCGGCCAGCCTCGAGCGGGGCAGCGAACATCCGTTGGCCGACGCAATCGTCCGGGCAGCCAAGGACCGGGACATCCCCCTTACCGAGGCCGCGGACTTCGACAGCCCGGTCGGTCGCGGCGTTCGCGGGACGATTGAGGGCCGCCAGGTCGCCCTGGGCAACACCCGTTTTCTCGGCGAGCTTTCGATCGACGTCTCCGCGCTGGAGCCGAAGGCGGAGGCCCTTCGCCACGACGGCGCCACCGCCATATTCGTGGCGATCGACGGAAAGGCGGCCGGGGTCATCGGCATCGCCGATCCCATTAAGGCCACCACGCCGGCTGCGATCCTCGCGCTGAAAGCGGCCGGTCTGCGGCTGGTGATGATGACCGGGGACAACCGGACGACGGCCGAAGCGGTCGCGCGGCGCCTCGGCATCGACGAAGTCCAGGCGGAGGTTTTGCCGCAGGATAAGGCGTCTGTGGTTCAACAGCTTCGTTCGCAGGGTCGGATCGTCGCCATGGCGGGGGATGGCGTCAACGATGCCCCTGCCCTCGCCGCAGCCGATGTCGGCGTCGCCATGGGGGCGGGTTCGGACGTCGCCATCGAAAGCGCCGGCGTCACCCTGCTGGGCGGAGATCTGCAAGGCATCGTGCGCGCACGGCGTCTGTCCCGCGCGGTGATGGGCAACATCCGCCAAAACCTCGTTTTCGCCTTCGGCTACAACGCCCTTGGCATCCCCGTGGCGGCTGGCCTGCTTTATCCCGTCTTCGGCTGGCTTCTCTCGCCTGCCCTTGCGGCGCTCGCAATGGCGCTCTCCTCGGTCAGCGTCATCGGCAATGCGCTGAGACTGCGCGCGGTGAGGCTTTAGCCAGGATAGGCAATCAACAGTCCGCCCACCCACCCAAGGGAGGAACCGGCTGTGACGGGCCGGATTGATTCAGACGCTGACCGCAGTCTCCAGGCTTTCGCAGCGGCAGGCGAAGACGAACTGAAATTTCTGAAGAGGATACGGACGATGTCTCATCAACAGATGGACCACGGCGGGCAAGGCAACGCTCGTGGACTCGGCCCTTATCGGAGCCTGTACCTCGAGTTGGCGCTCGATTTCGTCATCATGTACCTGGTCATGTACACGATGATCGCCACGCTCGGTCACTTCTATCTCAATTTGAACAACGTCTACATGACCCTGATGATGGTCGCGCCGATGGCGGTCCTCATGCTCGTCTTCATGCGGTCCATGTACCCGTCGCGCAAAACGAACCTGGTCATTGGAGCGGTCGCCGTCGTGATCTTCGTCGGCAGCTTCGTCGGCATGCGCACCCAGGCGTTCGTTGGCGACGACGAATTCCTGCGATCGATGATCCCGCACCATTCCGGGGCTGTGTTGATGTGCGAGCAAGCCTCCCTGACCGATCCGGAGATCATCGCCCTGTGCGACGGCATCGTGCGTGGTCAACAGGAGGAGATCGCCCAGATGCAGGCGCTCCTCGAGAAGCGTCGCCGCTGACCCCGGCGTGCGGGGGAAGGCCTCAGCCGCCCCCCGCTTCCTCTTCATGAGGGACGCGGTCGTGTGGCGCGTAGAGAAGCAGAAGGCCGGGACCGGCCAAACGTCTGGAGACTGAGTATGCGTTACTTCAACCCCGCACCCTTCATCGCCGTCGCGGCGGTCGTGGCCTTCGCCGCCGGACCGGCGGCGGCCCACGCTCGCCTGGTCAGCGCCACCCCGGCGCCCGACTCCACCGTGGCCGCGACCCGGACGCTGACCCTGACCTTCAGCGAACGCAGCGTTCCCGCCTTTTCCGGCTTCGACGTCGTCAATGCGGCGGAGGAGAAGATCGCGATCCGCACCTCGGTCGCCGAGGACGGCAGGACCCTCACGGGCGCGCTGGCTCGCCCGCTGGCCGCCGGCGCCTACCGTGTCGACTGGCGTATCGCCTCGAGCGACGGCCACCGCATGACGGGATCCTACACCTTCACGGTGCGCTGACGCCGTGCTGGAAGTCGCGGTCATCGCGCTTCGTTGGCTTCAATACGGCGGCGGCGTCGTCCTTCTCGGCGCGCCGCTGTTCCTTCTCTACAGCTTTAAATACGCCGACGCGCCGAACCTGGAATGGTCGCGACCGACATTGCGCCTCGCGGCGATCATCGTCGCGCTCGGCTCGCTCGCCGCCCTGGTGGCCCAGACTGCCGTCATGGCGGGGTCGCTGAGCGAAGCCGTGAAACCCGCGTCTCTGTCCTTTATGGTCACCGGCACAGCCCTGGGCATGGCGATGGTCGTGCGGGCCGCCGCCGCCTTGCTTGGGCTTGTCGCCTTGGTCGCCCTGAAACCCGGTCGCGCGCTCTGGAGCGTGACGGCCGCCTTGGGTCTGATCGTGGCCGCCAGCTTCGCATGGACGGGTCACGGCGCGGCCACCGAGGGTCCGGGCGGGCCCATCCATCTTGTCGCCAACATCATTCACGCGGTGGCAGCGGCCTTGTGGCTGGGCGCCCTGGCGGCGTTGACGGCCCTGCTTCTGCGCCGAGCCGGTCCGGACGACTTTGCAATCCATCGCGCCCTGCATGGCTTCGCCGGCCTTGGAACGCTCGCGGTCCTGTTGCTGGTGCTGACCGGTCTCGTGAACAGCTGGTTCCTGATCGGTCCCGAGCGCGTGGCGTCGATCGCGGGCAACCTCTACGGCCAGCTTCTGGTCGCCAAGCTCGTCCTCTTCGGTTTGATGCTTGCGCTGGCGGCGAGCAACCGGTTCCGGCTGACGCCGACACTGGGCTATGCGCTGGAGACGGGCCAACCCTCCGTCGCCGCCATGAGCGCGCTCCGGCGCAGCCTGTTGATCGAAACGGGTCTGGGACTCGCCCTGATTGGCGTCGTGGCGGTCATGGGAACCCTGCCGCCCCCGGCGTCTCTGTAGGCTCGATTGCGATGATCAAAATGAGATCGTCGCTCCGCCGACCGTTGAAGTATGATCAGACAATGCCGTTCCTGCGTCATGACCTCCTCCGACTGACGACCGCGCTGCTCGCGGCGTTTGCCGTGCTGTTCGTGTCCACCGCTTCGATCGCCTGCGAAGCTCCGGTCGATCAGGATATGGCGTCCATGTCGATGAGCGGCGACGGCGTCCCGTGCGAGCCGAAGACCGTCAGGATCTAGTGCCATAAGGCGTGTCTGGCCATCTGCCAGGGCCTTGTCCCCCAAGGCGGTGAATCCACCCCCGCACGGGTCTATGCGTCTGTCCTCTATCCATCCCTTGATGCGCGGCATGCCGATTTCACCGTGGAGGCGGACGACCCGACCCCACGACGCTGATCCTGTTGAAGATGACCGGACTCATTCAATCAAACAGAGATCAAAACCATGAAACGCACTCTCACCCTCGCAGCCCTGGTGCTGCTGGCTTCCGGTTCAGCCGCCTTCGCGGCCGTGCCGGACGCCGTGGCGCAGGCCGTATGCGCTTGCTGCGACGCTATCGCAGCCTGCGCGGAAGCCTGCACCTGCTGCTGATCGTATTATCGGGGACGCCCGCCCGCGAGGGCGGGCGTCTTCCCGATGTTCCTCACCGACGTCGCAGGGCCGGCGACCCGCTGGCGCGGGCCTGAGCGTCAGCCGGGCGCGCGCGACGACCAGTGAATGTGGTGGATGCGCCAGCCGTCGGCATGGCGTTTGAGGACCATGGTTTCGGTCGTCAGGCGGTCTACGGCGCGGCCGTTGAATTGGCCCGTGGTGCGGCCTTCGCTGGTGATCCAGGCGATGTCCCCGTCGGCCCATCCCGATCTGCGCGTCACCGTCGCTTCAGAGGCGGCGGCGAAGGCGGCGTCCGAGCCCAGGTGATGGGACGCATACTCGTCGCGCGATCGCTCCGCGCCACCCTCCTCGAAGATCATCACATCCGGCGCCATAATTGCCAGGGCGACGTTCGTGTCGCCGGCCTTCAGGGCGACGTGAAAGGCGTCGACGGCCGCCGCCGCGTCCGCAGCTTCCGCGGCGACCGAGCCGGCGGCTTGGGCATGCCCGTGGGCGTGGTCCTGGGCGAAGGCGGGTGTCGCCGAAAGAACGGCGAGCGACAGGACGAGGGCGAGAGAGGTGCGGGACATGGCGAACTCCGGATTGTGGGTGATCTGAACGGGCTGAGCGCGATCTGCGTCAGGCCGGCGGGTTGTGGCGGGCGAACACGCGGGTCGCGCCCGAGCGAAGCACCAGCAGGGTGTCGTAGGGCTCCTTGCGCCCCTGCGGCGTCTCCATGCCGGGCGAACCGAGCGGCATGCCCGGGACCGCGACGCCCACCGCCGCCGGTCTCTCGGTCAGCAGTCGAATGACGTCCGGGGCCGGCACATGACCCTCGACCAGATAGCCATCGATCAGACCGGTATGACAGGAGGCGAGCGCGTCCGGCATGCCCCGGCTGCTCCGGACCGATTGAAGGCTTGGAAGGACGGTGATGGTGGTGGTGAAGCCCGCCTGGCGCATGTGCGCGATCCAGGCGTCGCAGCAGGCGCAGGTGGGCGTCTTGAAGACCGTGAGGTTTCTGGACGGACGGGTCTGGGCGCAGGCGGACCCGCCCATGCCGATGAAGACGGCCGCGCCCATGAGTAGACGACGGTTCAGATTGGCGGGATTCAAAAGGGTTCTCCCTGATCGCTGTGGACGGATCGCTGCGCCTCGACAGGGTCGGCGCGCTGCGGCGCCAGCCGCGCCCGCAACCACCGTCGGCCAGGCTGCTCGACGAAGACATGGATGGCGGCCGCGGCGGCGAGCGTCAACACAAGCATGGCGGCCAGTTCGACCAGGCCCATTCGATAGTCCGCACCCCAGCCGGAGAACGCCTGCGCCGCATTGCGCCACACCATCAGGATGGGGATGTGGACGAGATAGAGGGCGAACGACGCTTCGCCGGCGAACAGAAGGACGGGGTGAGACAGGAAGGTCCGGACCGGAGCCTTGGCCAACAGGGCGAGCGACAGGATGAAGGGACCGGCCGCCGCCACGATGACCCGGTCGTCGGCGCCGATCTGCATGAGCGTCAGCAGCAGGGTCGTGGCGACCAGGGCGCCCATGAGGGACATTCGCGGCGAAGGCGTCCAGCGCTGACCGAGATAGTAGAGGCCAATGCCGTAGAGGAATTCGGGAATGATGCGCAGGATCCCGAGGCTGTCCTCGGCGCGAGGCAGCATCCGGCCGAACCAGGCGCGGTAGAAGGCGTCCAAAGCGACGAAAAACAGCATGGCGAGTGCAATCAGGACCCACGGCCTGGCCCGCAGCCGGAGCGCGAGGGCGGCATAGGCGGGGAAGGCCAGATAGGCGAACCACTCCGCCGACAGCGACCAGGCCGGTCCGTTCCAGAGCGCCATGCTCTCGCGCGGGAACCACGCCTGTACGAGCAGAAGGGTGCCCGCGAAGTCGACGGGATTAAACCGGCCAGGCTCCAGCCCGACGCCGAACACAGGCGCGATCAGCACCAGCCCAAGCATGGCCAGGAGGATGAACAGGTGAGCCGGATAGATCCGGGCCAGGCGCGCCGCCAGGAATCGACCGTAGTTCGGGGCCCGGTCTCCCTGCAGGTAGACGTGGGTCAGGATGAAGCCCGACAGGATGAAGAAGACATCCACGCCCAGGCGCGCGCGGTTCAACAAGCCCGCGCTCTCCGCCGGGAGGGTCCAGTAGAGCTGGAAGTGGAACAGCACGACGCCGAGGGCGAGAAAGAACCTCACGCCCGTGAGCGGATCGAGCACGTCGGGGAATGGAACCCGCCTGGGCCCTGCTCTGTCGCTCACGTCTTTTCCCCGGACGACAGGGCGCGTCCCGGTCGTCTCTGGTATCTACGCGGGCGACGGCTCGTCCCCTCGTGAGGGGACCGGAAGGCCGGCGCGTATGGCAAGTGGGGCGTGACGCAGGTGCGCAATGACTGACGACATGAATGAGTTGATCGCAGCGGTCGGGCCGGGCGACGCCGGCCGGCTGGTCGGCATGGAAGACGCGGTCTGGGTGCGGATCGGCGAACGCAGGGAGCGTGCCCGCATGGGTCAGGTTCGGGTCGCCGCCGTTGCGCTCGCTCTGGTGATTGGCGTCGCGAACGGAGGGCTAATGCTCATGGCTCCACGGCCGGAGCCGTCCGAGATGCGGATTTTCACGGTCTCGGCGGGCTTGTCGCCTCTCTCCGGCCTGGACGTTCGGGGATGAGGGCCGCCTGGAAGTCGATCGTTATCACGGCCATCCTGGCCGCGCTGGCCAGCGGCGCGGCGACCTGGGCGAGCGCGACCTGGGTCATGCGGGAGCGGCAGCCGCCAAGCCTGCACAGCGTCGTCCATAAGAAACTCGACCTGAGCCCTGAGCAGGATCGACGGCTCGACGTGGTCGAAGCCCGGTTCGCCGCTCAGCGGCCGGCGCTCGAAGCGGAAGTCCGCGCGGCCAATCGCGAACTGGCGGCCGCTATCGCCGCCAGTGACGGCGACACGCCCCAGGTCCAGGCCGCGGTCGATCATTTCCACGCGGCCATGGGCGATCTGCAGAAGGCGACGATCACCCACGTGTTCGAGATGCGATCCGTCCTGAGCCCGGCGCAGGCCGAGGTGTTCGACGCCGCCGTCGTCGAGGCCCTGCACGACGACGCCGGCTAAGCGGCGCGCGTGGGTGCCGAGCAGAGCATCGAGGCCCGTGCGGCGACCGGAGACCGGGCCGCCTTCACCGCCTTGATGGCCGCCACAAAGGCAGATCTCTACCGGTTCGTGCGCCGCTATGTCGGCGATGAGTCCGAAGCGCATGACGTGCTTCAGGAAAGCTATGCGTCCGCCTGGCTCGCCCTGCGGCGGTATGATCCGGCGCGGCCGTTCGACGTCTGGCTGCGCTCCATCGCTCTCAACAAATGTCGCGATTGGGGTCGGCGGCGCGCGGTGCGCCGGGTCGTGCGCGGCGTCATGGGCCTGGAAGCGCCCGAGGCGGCGGCGGTGGGCGACGATGCGCCCTCACCCGAGACCCGGCTGGACGATCAGCGCAGGGCCCAAGCTCTGCAACGCGCCTTGCGGGACCTTCCCGACGCCCTGAAGGGGCCGCTTCTGCTCGCCACGCTCGAGGGACGGTCTCACGCCGAGATCGCCTCGATCCTCGGCATTACGCCCAAGGCGGTCGAGACCCGCGTCGCCCGCGCCCGCAAGATCTTGACGGCGGCTCTGGGCCAGGCTTCCGGCGGAGACGCTTGACCTCGCCATGATGGGAAGGTGCGCAAGCTGCGAACCCGACGTCTGTGGCGTCCTGACGCAAGGGGTACGCCGCCCGGCTGCGTATCTGAACGAACGGCCGAATAGCCCGACCAAGGAATTTCTCGCCTATGTCCACGCTCCGCCTCGATCGCCGAACGCTTCTCCGTGGCGCAGCCGCCGGCGGCGGGCTGCTGGGCCTGCAGGGTTTGCTCCCCGCCTGGGCGCAAACAGAATCGGCGGGACTGCGGGCGGATCTTCCGACGCTGACGGGACCGAACATCGACCTGACCGTCGGACACACGCCCTTCACCGTGGGCAGCCGCACCGGCCATGCGGTGACCATCAACGGCGTTCTGCCGGCGCCGCTTCTACGCCTTAGGGAAGGTCAGAACGTCCGGCTATCAGTCGCCAACACCCTGGACGAGGACACCTCGATCCACTGGCACGGCCTGCTCGTCCCGTTCCAGATGGACGGCGTGCCCGGCATCAGCTTCCCCGGCATCCGGGCGCGTGAAACCTTCGTCTACGAGTTCCCGATCAAGCAGTCGGGCACCTTCTGGTATCACAGCCACTCCAACCTTCAGGAGGCGATGGGCCACTACGGTCCGATCGTCATCGACCCGGCGAACGCCGATCCGGTCGCCTACGAGCGCGAGCATGTGCTGGTCCTGTCGGACTGGAGTTTCATGCATCCGCACGAAATCCTGGCCAAGCTGAAGAAGAGCCCGGGCTACTTCAACCAGCAGCGCACCACGCTGGCGGGGCTCATGGACGGCAGCGACCGCATGAGCCTGGAGGAACGGCGCATGTGGGGCCAGATGCGGATGGACCCGCGCGACATCCTCGACGTCAGCGGATCGACCTACACCTATCTGATCAACGGCCATGGGCCGCAGGAGAACTGGACCGGCCTGTTCCGGCCCGGCGAGCGGGTGCGGCTGCGCATCATCAACGCCTCGGCCATGTCCATCTTCAACGTTCGCATCCCGGGCTTGCCGATGACCGTGGTGCAGGCCGACGGCGAGAACGTGCGCCCGGTCGAGACGGACGAGTTCCAGATTTCAGTCGCCGAGACCTACGACGTCATCGTCCAGCCGACCGAGGACCGCGCCTACACCATCGTCTCCGAAGCCATCGACCGGTCCGGCATGGGCCGGGCAACCCTGGCGCCGCGCCTGGGCATGACCGCCGAGGTCCCTCCCCTGCGCGAGGTCCCGAACCTCACCATGCGCGACATGGGCATGGGCGGAATGGATCACGGCGCGATGGGCGACATGTCCGGTATGGACCATGACGCGATGTCCGGCATGGACCACGCCGCTCCGACCCAGAACGCGCCCGCAGCCGGCGAGATGGCCGGGATGTCCATGTCGGGCATGAACATGCGCGATCCCGAGAACGCTCCGCCCGACATGGCGGTGGGCGTCGGCGTCGATGCGATCGCCATGGACCCCGCCAACCGTCTGGGTGAGCGTCCGATCGGTCTCACGACCGTCGATCATCGCGTCCTCGTCTACACCGACCTGGTGTCGCTCCAGCCGAACAAGGACCCGCGCCCCCCGTCTCGGACGATGGAGATCCACCTGACCGGCAACATGGAGCGGTTCATGTGGGGCTTCGACGGCCGAAAGTTCAGCGAACTGGTCGAACCGATCCGCTTCGAGCGCAACGAGCGGGTGCGGGTGACCCTGGTCAACGACACCATGATGGCCCACCCGATCCATCTGCATGGTCATTTCTTTGAACTGGTGACCGGCGGACCGGCCGGGCACCAGCCCCTCAAGCACACGGTCAACGTCGCGCCCGGCGGCAAGGTGACCTTCGATCTGACCGCCGACGCGCCCGGTGATTGGGCCTTCCACTGCCACATGCTGATGCACATGCACGCCGGCATGTTCAATGTTGTGACGGTGCGGCCCATGGACGGAGCTGCGTCATGAACCGCCTCGCCGTCGCCCTCGCCCCGCTGGTGCTCGCCGCCAGCGCCTTCAGCGCCCAGGCCCAGGACCCTCACGCGGGCCACACGATGCCGGCGACCGCGGCGCCGACGCGCCCCGCGCCAGCACCGCGGCCCACGCCACAGGCGCCGGCCCGACCGGCGCAGGATCCGCACGCCGGTCACGTCATGCCGCCCGCGCAGACGCCGCCCGCCGCGGATCCGCATGCAGGCCACCAGATGCCGGCGCAGCCCGCGCCCGTAGACCCGCACGCGGGACACCAGATGCCGGCGGCGACGCCCGGCCAGGCTGATCCGCACGTGGGCCACGACATGTCGGCCATGTCGCCCGCGCAGACCGACCCTCACGCCGGGCATGACATGTCGACCATGAGCATGGGGCCGCCCGATGTGGCGACCAGCTCCGACAATCCCGGCCGTCCTCCGGAGGACCCGCTCCCGGCCGCCGCCCTGGCCGGCCCTGCCCACGCCGCCGATCTCGTCTTCGGCGCCGAGGCCATGGCCGCCTCTCGCCGGACCCTGATTCACGAAAACGGCGACGTCCGCACCACGGCCGTCATTCTCGATCGCCTCGAAGCCGGCTTCGGCGACGACGGCGAGACCTACCTCTGGGACGTCCAGGGCTGGACGGGCGGCGACATCAATCGCTTCTGGTGGAAGTCCGAGGGCGAAGGCGACTTCGGCGGCGAGCTCGAGGAGGCTGAAGTCCAGGCGCTCTACAGCCGCGCGGTCACGCCCTTCTGGGACGTTCAGGCCGGCGTGCGTCAGGACTTCCGGCCCGACGGCGAGGACACCACGCATCTGGTCCTCGGCCTGCAGGGCCTGGCGCCCCATTGGTGGGAAGTCGACGCCGCCGCCTTCCTGTCGACCGACGGCGACCTGACCGCCCGCGTCGAGGCCGAATACGACCAGCGCATCACCCAGCGCCTGATCCTTCAGCCCCGCCTCGAAATCGACGCTTCAGCCAGCGACATTCCGGAACTGGAGATCGGTTCGGGCCTGTCCTCGATCGAGGCGGGCCTGCGACTGCGCTACGAATTCCGCAAGGAGTTCGCCCCCTATGTCGGCATCGAGTGGAGCCGCGCGTTCGGCGATACCGCCGACTACATCGAGGCCCGAGGCGGCGAGACCGACGACACCCGCTTCGTCGTCGGCCTCAAGGCCTGGTTCTAACCGAAGGAGACCACCCCATGATGATCCGCACTCTCGTTGTCACCGCCGCCCTCGCGTTCGCCGGCGCCGCCGCCGCCCAGGACCCGCATGCGGGTCACGCTATGCCGGCCCAGGCCGCAGCGCCCCAATCCGGCATCACGACCGTTCCTGCGAATGGCGCGATGACCCAGGGTTCGCCCGAGCGGTTCAGCGTCACCTTCCCCCACGCCATGGTCCTCAAGACCGTCGCCCTCTCCGCCGAGGGGCAGGCTCCGGTCGACGTCACTGTCCCCGCCGCGCCGGCCGCCGCCACCGTCGGCGTGGCTCTTCCGCGCCTCGCGCCGGGCAACTACACGGCCGCCTGGACCGCCGAAGGCCCGGACGGCCACAAGATGTCCGGCTCCGTCAGCTTCATGGTTCACTAGGAGAACGACGATGAGGGTTTCCAACCTGCTGGCCGCCGCCGGCGCGATCCTGACCCTGAGCGCGGGCGCGGCCCTCGCCGCCGAGGGCTGCGAGTGCTGCAAGGACATGGCCGCGGACGCCGCGATGACGTGCTGCGACGAGATGAAGACCGAGCCCGCCCCGGCCGAACCGGCGCCGCCCGCCCCGGTGCCGTCGGATGCGCCCGCGCCTCAGGGCCACGCCGACCACAACTGATCGTCGCATCGATGGTTTCCGGCGGTTTCCCGTGGGGGAGCCGCCGGACGCCTCAGTTCTGAATCAGGCGGATCAAGTTTCCATCCGGGTCGATGAGCGCGCCGATCCGCAGTCCCGACTCCTCAAGCTTCGGCGCGTGCAGGCGGGGGTGGCCCCAGCAGGTTTCCGGCAATCCTGAAACGACGCACCCTGCGTAAAACCCGTCCAGGTCGTCCAGCCGCAGGCAGCAGCCGAAGTTGCTGGTCAGCGGATCCACCTCCGGATGCGGGAAGAACTCCAGCGTCAAACCGCCTCTTTTCAGGATCATCCAGCCTTTGTCGCGCCAGTCCTGGTCGAAGCCCAGTCGAGTGTAGAACTGGGACGTAACTTCGAAATCCCGCGACGGTAGGTTGGGCGTGGCGTGGTCGGTCACGGCGAACTCCGGGAATGCAGCAATGCCGCCGTAGCCTAGCCGCAACACCCCTTGCCATCTACCTGGATCGGCGGACACGGCACGTCGGCATAGGAGCAGAACACGCAGCAGTCGCCGGGTAGGGGCTTCAGCTTCATGCCGCAGCCGAGACAATCGTAAAACCAGATGCAGGCGTCGGTGGGCATGGTCTCCGTCGCAACATGACCGCAATCCGGGCAGGTCAGCGTCGAATCCAGAACGATGGCCGGGGTCATCGCATGGCCGCCAGTCGCGGCATGACCCACGGCTCGATGTACGGCTGCCAGGCCATGGAAAGGACGATCAGCAGACTGGCGATCACCAGCAGCCAGAAGGCGAGCCGCGAAGGGTGGCGGCAGGCCCCGTCTTTCCGACACATCCGCAGGCGACGCCAATGCAGCAGCCAGCCCGCGGCCAGGATGACGGCGGCCAGAAGCGTCAGCCAGTTCCGCGCACCCGCGATGACCGCGGCGCCGGCGAAGGATACGCCCGCCACGGACAGAGCCAGAGGCAACACACAGCACGCGGCCCAGGCGAACACCGAGGCGACACCGCCGAGGGCGGCCGAGGCGCTGACGGCGACCTCGGGCATGCGGGGCCGGTCGTAATCGATGGCCATGGGACCTCCCGTTCGATTTCTGCTACAGGCTACAACCCGTAGCCGCTACAGGATCAAGAGCCATGTCCGCACGAAGTTTGACGATCGGGCGCCTCGCTGACAGCGCCGGGGTGAACCTGGAAACGGTGCGCTACTACGAACGTATCGGGTTGATGCCCGCGCCGGCCCGGACCGAGGGCGGCCACCGCAGCTACGAGCCGGAACACGCCCAGCGCCTGCGCTTCATCCGCCGGTCGCGCGAACTGGGCTTCGGCATCGACGCCATTCGGCGCCTGATCGCGCTGAGCGAGCCGGGCGTTCAGGCGTGCTGCGAAGTCCGCGACATGGCCCAAGACCACATCGCCAGCGTGGACGCCAAGATCGAGGATCTGCAGAGGCTACGGAAAGTGCTGAGGCAGGCTGTGGCCGACTGCAGTGAAGGCGGGCGGGTTAGGTGCCCGGTGATTGATGAGCTGGGCTCGAGCTAGCGTCGAAGCTACGACCCTGTGCCGATGACAGCGGTCAGCCTCAGTGCCGTGAAGGCCTGATCGACGCGGCCGCCTCGCGGCAAGCATCTTCGCAACGCCGGCATTCTTCGGCGCAGATACGGCAATGCTCGTGCATCTCGGCGTGCTTCTCGCACTCGATGGCGCAGTCGGCGCAAGCCTCGGCGCAGGTCTCGAGCATGCGCTTTATCAAGGCCTCGTTGCTGCCGGCGCGCCGCACGGCGAGCCCGGCCGTAGCCAGACAGACATCGGCGCAGTCGAGATCGAGCCGGATGCACTGGGTCAGGTCCCTGACCATCTCCTCGGCCAGGCAGGCGTCAGCGCAGATGCGGCATACGGCGGCGCAGCCGTAGCCCGCTTCGATCGCGCGAATGAGGCTGTCGTTCACGCTGCCGCGTACGTCGGGGTGGGTGCTGATCATTGGTTGGATTTGCATCGGAGGCTCCCTCGGGTGATCTGGATCCAACCCCGGCGCCGGGAAGATGTTCCGAACGGCGACGCCTCCCGACCTCGTCAAACCCGTACTTCGCCGAGCCGAGATCATGTGGAAATGCGGTGGACCAGACATCAGGGGCCGGCCGGCGACCTCAAGCTCACATGCATTCGACCACGGATCACTGAACCGCTTGCGATTTGGATCTCCGCACTTGCCCGCGAGAGTTCATCTACAATCGGCGGCGCAACCGAGATTGTGGGGTCGGCGGGCTCCGGAACAGAGAGGCGCTGGTCTTGAGCCAGGGACGTAATGCGTCGGCCCGGGCGCGCCGGGCCGGCCTCGTCCTCGCTGCCCTCGAGGGCCGAAGGCTCGTCTTCGCGAGCGGGCCCGCGCGAAAAGTCAGCCTGTTGGTCGCGCGCGCCGTGTTGCGCCTTATACGGCCGGGCGGAGGCCGTTGCCGCTCACATGCAGTTTTTGGCGCCTTCGGGGCCCCGCAAGCGTCTGCGGGCTAGCTCTCGACGCCACGTTAGCCGCAGCGGACGCTTCGCCTCCGGCTTCCGCCGGCTCCTCAATCCCGTCGCCCATGACCATTCCGCGGGGATCAGCGCTTGCGTGACCGGCCTCGTACGGTCGCGATACGTCAGCGAAGGCATGGTTGCGAGACCCCGGGCGCCTCAGGCGAACGGATTCGCTTGGCCGCGCCGGCCGAGCAGGGGGCTGTGTCCTGCCCGGGCGGGTGCGGGCCTTCTACCAGAGGTTCCGCTGCGATATGGGCGGGCTTAGCCGGCGCTCCACGCCTGGGCGACGTCAGGTCAGGGCGCGACAACTGCGCCCGTCGCCAAACCGGCCCGCGCCCGCCATGGTGGGATTTGGACTCCCAAGGAGCGCTCACTTTGGTTCAAACTCGCCCGCGCTTGTCCCGCCGGACCCTCGTGTTCGGCCTGCCCCTGGTCGCCGTGCCCGGCCCGGCCCTCGCCGCGCCCCCGAAACGGATGATCGCCTACAAGACGCCATGGTGCGGCTGCTGCGGCGGCTGGATCGCCCACATGCGCCAGGCGGGCTGGATCGTCGAGGTCGTCGAGCGCGAGGATCTCGCCCCGATCCGGGCCCGGCATGGCATTCCGGACCGCCTCGCCTCGTGCCACACAGCGGTGGTCGGCGCCTACGCCATCGAGGGCCATGTTCCGTCGAGCGATGTCGAGCGGCTGCTCGGCGAACGCCCCGCCGCCCGCGCACTAAGCGCGCCCGGCATGCCGGCGGGCTCGCCGGGCATGGAGGCCGCCGGGCGCGAACCCTATGCGACCGTCCTGATCCTCAACGACGGTTCGACCCGCGTGTTCGGTCGCCACAACGGGGCCTGAGAAGGCGCACCGCCGGCAGTCACGACGGTTGACGACGCGGCGTCCAGCGCAGCAGGCGCATGGCATTGGCGGTGACCAGGACCGTGGCTCCGGTGTCAGCGAGGATGGCGGGCCACAGGCCCGTCACCCCGATCACGGTGGTGACCAGGAACACCGCCTTCAAGCCCAAGGCGATGGTGATGTTTTCCCCGATATTGCCCATCACTCCGCGGGACAAGGCGATCATGTCGGGAATGTCCCTGACCCGGCCGTGCAGGACGGCGGCGTCCGCCGTCTCCAGGGCCACGTCGGTGCCGCCGCCCATGGCGATGCCGACATCCGCCTGGGCCAGGGCCGGGGCGTCGTTGATGCCGTCCCCGACCTTGGCGACCACCAGCCCCTCGGCCTGCAGCGCCTTGACGATGACTAGCTTGTCCTGCGGCAGCAGTTCGGCCCGGGGCTCGATGCCCAGGCCGGCGGCGACCGCCTCCGCCGTGCGGCGGTTGTCGCCCGTCAGCATGATGGTCCGGATGCCCCGCGCCTTCAGGTCGGCCAGACCCTGGACTGCGTCGGGCCGCGCCTCGTCGCGCATGGCGAGGAACCCGGCGACGCCATCCCCGACGACAAGGACGGAAACCGTCTTGCCCTCGGCGTTCAGGGCGGCGATGGCCGCGTCCTGGGCCGGCGTGATCGGGGCGCGTCGGGCCGCGGCCTGCGGCGAGCCGAGGAATATGCGTTCGCCGCCGACCTCGCCTTCCACGCCCTCCCCCGGAATGGCCTGGGTGGCCGAGGCCGGCGGCGCCGTGATCTTGTCCGCCTCAGCTCGGGCGAGGATGGCGAGGGCGAGCGGATGGCTCGATCCCGTTTCCAGCGCGGCCGCTAGGGTCAGCAGGGCGGAGGCATCCCGCGTTCCGGCGACGACGTCGGTGACGACGGGCTTGCCGGCGGTCAGGGTCCCCGTCTTGTCGAAGGCGATCGCCGTGATCTTGCCCAGCGTCTCCAGCACGGCCCCGCCCTTCATGAGCAGGCCGCGCCGGGCCCCCGCCGACAGGCCGGCGGCGATGGCGGCCGGCGTGGAGATGACGAGGGCGCAGGGGCAGCCGATCAGCAGCACGGCGAGGCCCTTGTAGACCCATTCGCTCCACGTCCCGCCGAACAGCAGCGGCGGCGTGACCGCGACGAGGGCGGCGAACACGAGCACGCCCGGCGTGTAGATTTTCGAGAAGCGGTCGATGAACCGTTCGGTCGGCGATT
Organism: Brevundimonas sp. UBA4553; assembly: GCF_002387245.1. Classification (GTDB taxonomy): domain Bacteria; phylum Pseudomonadota; class Alphaproteobacteria; order Caulobacterales; family Caulobacteraceae; genus Brevundimonas. The sequence continues at coordinate 152,573 of NZ_DGLD01000019.1, read as the reverse complement.
TCGATTCCTGCGCCTCCTCGACGAGACGCACCACCCGGGCGATGGTGTTGTCCGAGGCTGAGGCCGTCACGCGCACTCGCAGGACGCTGCCGCCGTTGATCGTGCCGGCGAACACAGGATCGCCCTCGACCTTGCGCTTGGGCACGCTCTCGCCCGTCACCGGGGCCTCGTCGAGGTCTCCCGCGCCCTCGATGATCTCGCCGTCCGCCGGAACGCGGTCTCCGGGCCGGACGAGGATGATCGCGCCCACCGCCACGGTCTCGGCGGCGACCTCCGTGGTCACGCCGTCCACCTCGACGAAGGCGGTCTTGGGCACGAGGGCGGCGAGCCCCTGGATGCTCTTGCGCGCGCGACCAGCCGCCACCCCTTCGAGCATCTCGCCGACGAGGAACAGCAAAACGACGGCGGCGGCCTCTTCCGCGGCCCCGATGAAGACGGCGCCGACGGCGGCGATGGTCATCAGCATTTCGATGGAGAAGGGCGTGCCGTGGCGCGCCGCCGAAAAAGCGCGCGACGCGATCGGAATGAGCCCCACGGCCAGGGCGGCGAGGAAGGCGTATCGTTCCAGGGAGGGGAACAGCGTGCCCAGTCCATAGGCGGACAACAGCGCCAGGCCGCAGAGCGCGGTGAGGCGGGCCTTGCCGGTCCACCACCACGGGGCGCCCCCGGCCCGGGCGGCCGCCGGAGGTGGGCCCGCCGCCGCAGCGACGGCTCCGGACGTCGGCGCGGCCGCTTCTCCGCTGTAGCCGAGGTTGCGCAGTTGCTGCAGGACCGCCTCGTCGGCGAGGTCTCCGCCATGCCGGATCTTGAGCACGCCGGTCTGCACCGCCACCGAGACGTCCTCGACGCCCGGCAGCCTGCGGATCGCCGTGTCGATCTTGCGGCCGCAGCTGGCGCAATCCATCCCGGTGACCCGGTATCGGCTTTCGAGAGTTTGCGCCGTCATGTCTGTTCCTTGTGATCTCTATAGGGCAAGGCTACCTCCTCCAGCGACTGTAGATGCAAGCTAAAAAATGAGCGCGCCGTTCGGTTGGAGTGGAGGGCGCCGTCCGACGAACCCCGGAGGCGAGCCCAGCCCCTTGATGACCTCGCCTTGTCCGCATGACCGGGAGACCGCGCCGCCGACGGCCGCACAGGTGGAACGCGCCCTGGACGCAGCCGCCGCCAGCGTCGCCGCCGCCGGGGACAAGCTGACGCGCCCCCGGCGCAGGGTGCTGGAGCTCCTGCTCGTCGCGGGCGCTCCGGCCAAGGCCTATGATCTCGTGGCGACGTATCACCGGGAGGCCCGCGTCGCGACGCCGGCGACCGTCTATCGGGCGCTGCAGTTCCTCGAGACCCGCGGTCTGGTTCATCGTCTTTCCAGCCTTAAGGCCTATGTGGCCTGCGATCCCGAACGCCTCGGTTCGCCTGCGGTTTTTCTTCTGTGCGACTGTTGCGGCTTCTGTCGCCAGATTCCTTCGTCCGGCATGGCGTCGCTGGGCGCGGCCGCGACAGCGGCGGGCTACGAGATCGAACGGATCACGCTCGAAGGCCAGGGTCTGTGTCCGGCCTGCCGCCCGCAGCGCCCCGGCGCGGCCCGGGATCCGGCCCCCCAGACAGAGCCGGGGGCGGCCGCGGGGGTCCGGGCCCACAAGCACTGAGCCGCGCCCCTGATCAAGCCCGGGGCGGGTCGATGGCGGCCTGGCCCGGGCGCCCGGCCGCGGCGACGCCGGGGCCCGCGGCCCATTCCATGGCCTGTTTGGTGGCGGCGGCCGACATTCGGGTCCCCCCCCCCCGTCGGGACGGACTAAGCCAGGTCTGGACCGGTCGGTCGAAGCCGTAGCGAAACACGGCGGCGGCCACGAACGCCCCGACCAAGCCGATCGCCCACAGGACCCAGCGAACGCCGGACGACCACGCCTCCTGTCCAAGGGCGTCGAGCAGGCCGAACCAGACGATGCGGCTCACCTCATTCGTGAGGAACATCGAGAACGACATTAGGGCCAGATGCTCGATCAGCCGTGAAGGACTGCGCACCGGCACGGCGCCGGCGGCCCAGATGATCACGGTCATCAGGCCGAGCGACACCAGGCTGAAGGCGCCGAAGGCCTGCAGCCCCACGAGCGCGAAGGCGGCGGCGAGGCCGATCGCCCTGGCCCGGTGCGGCGCGACACAGACCCGCGAACCGTAGAAGGCCGCCGCGACTCCGAGCAGGAAGAGCGGCATGGCGCGGAGAATGCCGTGGCGCATCGGCAGGCGGTAGATCGGATCCCCGAGCCAGAGCGAGGCCGCGACATCGGCGACGACGACGAGGAGGGCCGCGCCGATCACGACAGCGATCGGCGGCCAGCGCCACAGGGCCCGGCAGATCCAGGGCAGCAGGAGGTAGCAGGCAATCAGGGCCGAGAGCGTCCAGGTCGGGGCGTTCCACCCCTGCCCGCCCGGCACGCCCCAGGCCTGGAGCAGCAGCACCTGGGCCGGCAGCTGCGACCAGTCGAACCAGCGCGGATTGCTGGGCGCGATCCCGGCCAGGGCGGCGCCGCCGACGAGCAGCACCAGGACGAGGCTGACCGCCAGGTGGGCCGGAATGACCCGCAGCAGGCGCTGGCGCGCATAGGCGCGCAGCGAGGCCTGTCCGGACGCGAGGCGATCACCGTAGATGCGGGCCAGGACATAGCCGGAGTCGATGATGAAGAAGTCGGTGAGCAGATAGCCGCGCTCGAAGACTGGATGCAGTTGTCCGAGAGGCACAGGCGCGGCCTCGCGGAAATGGTAGAGGATGATCAGCGCCCCTACGATAAAACGCAGCGCGTCCAGCCAGCCGCCGCGCGCGATCCGGACGGGGCGAGGCGATGGCTCGGTCAGCGCGGCTTCGGGCATTCAGTCAGCCTTCCGTGGCGCAGACTTGGCGGCGGCGCTGCGGTGCTCATGTGGACGCAGGACGATCTGGTCTCGCGAAGCGTAGAGGACGGCCGTTCCCAAAACCCAAACGACGACCAAGCCTCCGACGACCATCAGTCCGGGCCTATCGCGGGGTCCAAACACAAACGAGCAGCCGATCACGCCGCCCAGAATGGCCCCGTAACCAAAATGCAGCGGCACCTTGTGTGCGCCCAGCAGCAGAAGGGCCATGCAGAAGACCAGGCCTCCTGCGAACAGGCTGACCCCGATGGCGACGAGCGTATCGAGCACGGGCCGTGGCTTCAGCGGGCGCGCCTGGAGCCGCCGCCTACCTCGTTGGCGATAGCGGCCTTCCCGCCAACGAATGCTCCGGCCGCGCACGGTGAAGCGTTTGCCGGCCATGCGTCAGGGCCTTGCGTTGGGCGCGGGCGTGTCCTCATGGCGCGCAAGAAGGATTCTCATCCGGACAATTTCGGATTCCTGGGCCGCAATGATCTCATCGGCCAGATTACGCACGTCGCGGGCTTCGCCATGCTCGACGGCGACCTTGGCCATTGCGAGCGCACCCTCGTGGTGGGCGATCATTCCGCGCAGGAAGTCGATGTCGGCGTCGCCCGTGTAGTTGATGCTCATGGCCTGGTGCATCTTCGCGCTGGCCTCGCGATAGGCGCGAGTCGATGGGCTGTCCGTGGTCTCGCCAGCGTGGCTTGCCTCGGTGTCGCTCGGGCGAGAGTCAGCCGCCGACGGCGCCGCAGGGACCTCGCGGGTTTGCCGCGAGATCATCCCGAAGGCGAAGGCCGACAGGGCGAGAAAGACGGCGATGACGGAAATCCATCCGAAACGCTTCATGACGATGTCCTTGAGAGAGCCGGCGGGGCCACGGGGGCGGCCGGGATTGCACTGGGAAGGATGGGCGCCGTTCGGTCGCGGTAGCCGAGCAGGCGCAGAGCGTTGAACACCACCAGCAGGGTCGACCCCTCGTGGAGCGCCACGGCAGGGCCGATGCCAAGGCCGAGGATCGTCGCCGGCACAAGGAAGGCGACGATTCCGAGACTGACGTAGAGATTCTGGAGAATGATGCGCCGCGTCTGTCGGCTGAGACCGACGGTGAAGGGCAGCTGCGACAGGTCGTCGGACATCAAGGCGACGTCGGCGGTCTCAAGCGCAACATCGGAGCCAGCCGCGCCCATCGCGATACCGACGGTCGCCGTGGCCATGGCCGGGGCGTCGTTCACCCCGTCGCCGACCATGGCAATCTTGCCGTCAGCGCGAAGGCGTTTGATGGCGTCGACCTTGTCCTCGGGCATGAGGTCGCCCCAAGCCTCTGTCAGGCCGACCTGTCCGGCGATCGCCTGTGCGGCCTTCTGGTGATCGCCCGAGATCATGATCATTCGCCCGATGCCGAGGGCGCGAAGAGCGGTCAGCGTCGGCCGCGCTGCTGGGCGAGGCGTATCAAGAAGCCCAATGACACCGAGATCGCGCGTGCCGCGTCGCACCACCATCAGGGTTCGCCCCTGCAGTCGCAACTGAGCGACGACAGAGGTTGTTTCGTCGCCGAGCGGCGCTACGCCGTCGACGCCGAACATCTCCGGCTTCCCTATCCAGATCGTCTCGCCGTGCAGCTGGGCGGTCACGCCCTTGCCCGTCAGGCTCTTGAGGTCGATCGCGGCCGGGATGATCGTATCGCGCAAGCGTGCGCCACCGTCGCGCGCGATGGCCTCCGCCAACGGGTGGTCGCTGAGCCGTTCGACCGCCACAGCGACCGCCAGAAGATCGCCCTCCTTCGTCCCGCGCACCGTCATGACGTCGGTGATCCGCGGCCGTCCCTCGGTCAGGGTGCCGGTCTTGTCGAAGGCGATGGCGTTGAGCGAGCCGAGGTTCTCCAACGGCGCGCCGCCCTTGATCAGGACACCGGCGCGCGCCGCACGGGCGACGCCCGAGAGGACGGCGCTCGGGGTGGCGATGGCGAGCGCGCAAGGACTCGCGGCGACCAGCACGGCCATGGCGCGATAGAAGCTGTCGCGGAACGGCTCATCGACGACGACCCAGGCGAACAGCAGGACAAAGGCGAGCGCCAGCACCACAGGCACGAAGATGCGTTCGAACCTGTCCGTGAAGCGCTGGGTCGGCGACTTCTGCGTCTCGGCCTCACTCACCATCCGAACCACCTTGGCCAGGGTGGTGTCGCTCGATGTGCGGGTCGTCTCAATCTCGATGGCGCCTGAGCCATTGATGGTGCCCGCGAAGACGAGAGACGGCGATCCGACCTGGGCCGGTCTCGCCCGCGCCGCCTCGGGGTCCGCGACGGGCTGCTTGTCGACAGGCATGCTTTCGCCGGTCACGGGGGCTTGGTTGATGCTTGTGGTGCCGACCACGACAAAGCCATCAGCGGGCAGTCGTTCGTTTGGACGCACCACCACGGTGTCGCCGACGACCAAATCTTCGACAGGCAATTCGACGACCTGCCCGTCGCGTCGCACATGGGCTGTCCGGGGGGCAAGCTCGGCCAGGGCCTCGATCGCGCGTTTGGCGCGGCCCATGGCGTAGTGTTCGAGCGCGTGGCCGATGCTGAACAGAAACAGCAGGAGAGCGCCTTCGGCCCAGGCCCCGAGCGCCGCCGCACCTGCGGCTGCGACGAGCATCAAGGTATCGATCTCGAAGCGCTTCTGGCGGAGGTTCTCGAACGCTTCTCGCACCGTAAAAAAGCCGCCGAAGATGTAGGCGATCAGGAAGAGGGCGAGGGGAATCCAAGCGGGAAGGCCCGTTGCGAGTTTCTCGAGGGCGAATCCAAGGCCCAGAGCAAGGCCACTTGTCAGGGCGAAGATCAGCTCCGTATTGGAGCCTAGAACGCCACCGTGATCGTGCTCCTCGGACTTGGTGTGGAGATGGTCCGGCAGTGTTGTGCTGGTCATAAATAGGGTCCCGTTGCGGGTTGGGAATCGCGGCTGCTTGCGGCGACCGCCGCGATCGAGGGGGCGGGATAGCGACACGGGCGAAGGCGCGCCGGGCCAGCGGGTTCCAGCGCGATCCGCTCGCAGGTGGTCATCCCGGTTCTCCCGACCTCAGGGCACGGGCACGACGGCATTAAAGCCCCCGAGCCGCTGGAGCTGCTCAATCGCTTCGAAAAGCGGAAGCGCTAGGAGAAAGACGAAGCCGTCGCGCACCGTGCGGACGAAGAATACCGGCCGGATCATGATTTCCGCCTCGTCGCGCCATAGGGAGAGCTTGGGCAGGAACCGAGGGGTGCGCTCACGGTAAGCTTGGTAGTCGTGTCCAAAGGCGTCGGAGAGGAAGCGTTCTTCGCGGCCGACCACGATGCGAAACACCACCCAGCAGGCTAATCCGAAGACCAAACCGACGCTAAGGCTGCCGGACTGGGCGCCGATGCCAAACGCGCCGATGAAGCTGAAGACGTACAGCGGATTGCGGCTGACCGAATACGGTCCTGCGGATATGATCTCCTGTTTCTTCCGGCCACCGATGTAAAGGGAACACCAGGCCCGACCGATGATGCAAACCATGATGGCGATCAGGCCCAGATGCTCGACAGGATGTTCGAGCAAGGGCCAGGATGTGACGAGCGCCGCGCAGACGACAAGAAGCAGGCCCCCGACGAGAATGCCCGCCTTGCGCCATCGTTGAACGGATTGGATATCGACCGCTGATCGACAGGCGTCATCAGGGGGCGAGGAGCCGGACAAAGCGGGGCTTGCGGGCTTGGAGACGCTGTCGGAGGGCTCGAGCGGCATCATTGCCCCTCCCCCTCAGCCGGACGATCCTTAGCCGCATCGCGCAGGATATCCACGCCGCCCTTCAACGCGATGGCGGCCACGAGGACGCCGACGACGAGGTCCGGCCACGCCTGGCCGAGCCAGAGCACCAGGGCCCCGGCGACGAGGATTCCCCCGTTGGAGGCGAAGTCGTTAAAGCTGAACGTCTCGGCAGCCTTCATGTTGACGTCGCCGCTGTGCTGACGGCGGATCAACTGCAGGCAGATCAGGTTGATGATCGCTGCGACGACCGAGAGTCCCATCATGGTCGGGCCGATCGGTTCGGTCCCGATGAGGAATCGACGACCCGCGTCCAGAAGGACGCCAGCGCCGAAGATAAGGAGCATGACGCCCGAGAGGCGCGCCGCCCCCCGCTTCCACGAACCAGGCCGACCGATCGCGAGAAAGCTGATCAGATAGACAGCAGCGTCCGAGGCGTTGTCCACTGCATTGGCCAGCAGAGCGCTGGAATCGGCGGACAAGCCGCCGATCCCGAGCGCTAATGCCAGGCCCGCGTTGAGCGCGAGAACCGTCAGCAACGTGCGTCGCTGCTGACGGTCATCCTGAGTGCGAGCAATCAATCCTCAACCCCCTCGTCCTTGCGATGACGCACCGCCTTGGCCGCGAAGGTCGGCAGGACCAGCAGGGTCAGGGCCGTCGCGGTCAGAAGGCCGCCGATGACGACCGTCGCCAGAGGCTTCTGAACCTCGGCCCCCGCGCCGTGGGCGAGCGCCATCGGGATGAAGCCGACAATGGCGACCAAGGCTGTCGTCAACACCGCACGCAATCGGCTGGACGCCCCTTCGATCGCCGCGTCCCGGGGCGCGAGCCCCGCCTGCAATCGCTCGCGAATGGCCTGCATCAAAACAAGTCCGTTCAGGGTCGCCACACCCGAGACGGCGATGAAGCCAACGGCCGCAGACACCGAGAACGGCATCCCTCGCATGAGAAGCGCCAAGGCGCCGCCGATCAAGGCCAAGGGCACGCAGGCGAAGACCAGCCCAGCCTCGGAGAACGACCCCAGAGCCATAAACAGCAGCACACCGATCAGGACGAAGACGATCGGAATAACCAGGCCCAGCCGTTGTTCGGCCCGTTTGAGGTTCTCGAACTGACCGCCCCAGGTCAGGCGGACGCCCGGCGGGAGCTGGATTTGGTCCACCTTGGTTTGTGCGTCGGTGACGAAGCCGCCCAGATCCCGGCCGCGAACGTTGGCCTGGACCACCATCCGTCGGCTACCGTCGTTGCGGCTGATCTGGTTCGGCCCCTCGGCGCTTTGGATACGGGCTACCGAAGACAGCGGCACGGTTACGCCTGTCGAAGAGACGATCGGCAGGGCCGCGAGCGCCGCCGGATCGTTGCGCGCATCGTCCGGAAGACGGACGACGACGTCGAAGCGACGGTCGCCCTCGAAAATCCGGCCGGCCTCCGCGCCGCCGATGGCGGCCGAGACCGCTTCAGAAACGTCGGCTGCGGACAGGCCGTAGCTGGCCGCCGCGAACCGATCGACGCTGACCGTGAGCGTCGGCAAGCCCGACGCTTGTTCGACGCGAACGTCGGCGGAGCCGGTGGTCTGCCGCAGTACGCCGGCCACCTCATCAGCGACCCGCTGCATGGTGTCGAAGTCATCGCCGTAGACCATGACCGCGAGGTCGGTCCGGACCCCGGAAATGAGTTCGTTGAAGCGGAGCTCGATGGGTTGGCTGAACTCGAAATTATTCCCGATCTGTTGGTTGGCGAGCTCTTCGAACCGCTCGAGCAAGGCTTCCTTCTCGAGACCTGAATCCGGCCAGTCCATGCGGTCCTTCAGAACGATGACGCTGTCCGAAATGTTGGGCGGCATCGGGTCGACGGCCGCCTCGGCGGTGCCGGTCCTGGAGAACATGGTCTCGACTTCCGGCTGGGCGGTGATGACCCGTTCCAACGCCATCTGCATGGCGAGCGACTGTTCCAGCGACGCCGAGGGAACACGCAGCGCCTGCATGGCGATGTCGCCTTCGTCCAGGGTAGGGATGAACTCCCGCCCGAGGGACGAAAAGGCCAGACCACCGACGACGACCGCGCCGAGCGCCGAGATCAGGACGATCTTCGGACGATCGACGGCGGCGCGGATGGCCGGCTGGATCCAACGCCGCGCGTGGCGGAGCAGGAAGGTTTCGTGTTCGTGGGCGTGGCCGTGTTCGTCGGTCTCGACCTTCTTGGGATCCCGCACCAGCAGGGCCGTCATGGCCGGAACGAAGGTGAAGGAGAAGATGAAGGCCCCGACCAAGGCCAGCATCACCGTCGCCCCCATGGGGACGAAGGTCTTGCCCTCCACCCCCTCAAGCATCAGCAGGGGCGTGAAGACCAGCAGGATAATCAGCTGACCGAAGGCGGCCGGCTTGACCATCTTGCGAGCTGCGGCCACGGCGACATCGAGGCGTTCCCGACGGGTCAGGGCCCGTCCCAGATCGATCCGCCGCTGCGATAGCATCAGCAGGGTGCTTTCGACGACGATGACCGCCCCATCGACCAGAAGGCCGAAGTCCAGCGCGCCCAAGCTCATCAGGTTTCCACTGATGCCAAACCTATTCATGCCGATGACGGCGAACAGGAAGCTGATCGGGATCATCAGGGCCGTGATGCTGGCCGCACGAATGTTTCCGAGCAGCAGGAACAGCACGACGATGACCAGAAGGGCGCCCTCGGTGAGGTTGCGGGCCACGGTCGAGATGGTCGAGTTGACTAGGGCGCTACGGTCAAGGACCGTCACCGCCTCGATCCCTGCGGGCAGAGTCTTGCGAACCTCATCGAGTCGCTCCCCGGCCGCCTGGGCCACGGTGCGGCTGTTGCCGCCCGCGATCATCAGCGCCGTTCCGAGCACGGCCTCGTGGCCGTCACGGCTGGCGCCGCCCAGGCGCGGAGCCTGGCCGATCTCGACCGTGGCGACATCGGCGACCCGCACGATCAGGCCGTTCCGGTTGACGACCGGCGCCTGAGCCAGATCTTCCACGGTGGAGGCCAAGGCGTCGGTGCGGACCGTCAGAGCTTCGCCAGCGCGCTGGATATAGCCTGCGCCGGCCTGAGTGTTGGCGCGATCGAGGGCCTGGATAAGGTCGCCCATGCCCAGGCCGTAGGCGGAAAGGCGCGCCGCGTCCGGACGGACCGCATACTCCTTCACATAGCCGCCGACGGTGTCGACGCCGGCGAGACCGGGGGCGGTCCGCATTTGCGGCGCGACGATCCAGTCCTGCACGGTGCGCAGATAGGTGGCGCGCTGCTGCGGGGTCGAAAGCAGATCGCCTTCGGGCGTCAGATAGGCTCCGCCCGCCTGCCAGCCCGGCTCGCCAGGCTTGGCGAGGTTCTGACTGTTGAATGGCTTGTAGTCGATCGTCCACATCAGCACTTCACCGAGGCCCGTGGTGATCGGGGCCATGGTCGGCTCCACCCCGTCAGGCATGGCCTCCCGGGCGCCCGCGAGCCGTTCGGCGACCTGCTGGCGCGCGAAATAGATGTCGGTCTGGTCGGTAAAGATGACCGTGACCTGGCTGAAGCCGTTTCGGCTGAGGGATCGGGTCGTGGTCAGGCCGGGAATGCCGGCCATGGCGGTTTCAATCGGGTAGGTGACCTGTCGTTCGATCTGTTCAGGCGCGAGCGCCGGAGCGACCGTGGTCACCTGGACCTGGCGATTGGTGATATCCGGCACGGCGTCGATGGGAAGCCGTGTCAGCTCGAGGAGTCCGTAGGCCGCGACAAGCGCCGTGGCGAGAACCACGAACCATCGGAATTTGACCGAGAGTTCGATGATGAATTTGAACATGCGGTGCGCCCCTAGTGACCGTGCTCGGCCTCGCCCTTGGCGAGCTCGGCTTTGAGGAGGAAGGCGTTCGTGCCGGCGACCCGTTCAGCCCCGGTGAGGCCACGCAGGATTTCAGTCCGCCCCCCGGCCTGACGACCGGCGAGCACCGGACGGGCCTGGAAGCCGTTCGGGACCTGAACGAAGACGACGGTGTTGCCGTCGACGGTCTGGACGGACTCGGTCGGCACGGTGAGACCGCCGGTCGTCTCGCCCGTCACGATCGCCCCCGTGACGGCGGAACCGGCCGGCGGGAGGACAGAGCCCGTCGGCCGGGCCCGAATGACCGTGGCGCCGCTTTCGCCGCCCGCGCCTGCGGCAACGCCGGTGACGATGGCGTCGAAGTCGCCGCTGGGGCTGCTGACCCGCAGAGGCGCCCCGGCCCTTACATTGGCGGCCAAAGCAGGCGGCGCGTTGAAGACGAGCTCAACCCTGGCCGGGTTGGTGACCTCGGCGACAACGCCGCCAGGGGCGACGAAGCCGCCCGGTCCGACCTGGACGCTGGTCACGACTCCGGTGATGGGGCTGGTGACGCTGAGGCGGCCCGAAGCGTTGGGCGAGCCCGCCGCGCTGGACCGCGCGCGAGCCGCGCGGGCGCCGGCTTCGGCGCTGAGCAGTTGCGCGCGGGACGCCTCGACCTCCTGTCGGGCGACAACGCCCTGGTCCGCCAGATTGCGGTTGCGTTGATAAGCCTGGCGCGCCACTTCAGTTTCGGCGGCCGCCGCGTCTGCGTCCGCGCGGAACGTCGCCGCTTCACCGCTGACGACGCTCGCCAGGGGCTGACCGATCCGGACCGACTGGCCCGGAGCTACGAGAACCCGCTCGACCCGCCCGCCGACGGACGCCGCCACAGCGGCGCGCGCGTCGACCATGGGCTCGACCCGCCCGGAGAGCCGGGTTTCGGCGCCCCCTCCCCGACCGACGCCGACCACGATCAGGTTGGCGGCCTGGGCCTGGGCCGCGCTCAGAGCGACGAAGCCTTCCGGCGCTTCGGCCTCGCCTTCGTGGCCGGCTTCGCCCTCGGCGTGGGCGCCCTCTTCTTCAGCGTGACCCGCCTCACCCTCGGCGGCGGCTGGAGCGGCGTCCGGCCCGCGCGTGAGCAGGAACAGCCCGCCTCCGCCAAGCAGAACGACGGCGGCGGCGCCGCCGATCAGCAACGTCTTGTTGGATGTGCGCTTGCGCATCATTGGGCTCCTTGGAAGGGGGCGCGGCCGTCCTGGCGCGCAAGTTCAATCTCGGCCTGGACGCGTGCAAGGCGCGCATCGACGGCCGAAGTTCGGGCAGAGATCAGGGCTGCACGGGTGACCCGCAGCTCGAGTTGGGAGATGCGCCCCGCTTCGGATCCGATCCGCGACAGACGGTAGGCCTCCTCGGCAGACGCCACCCCCGCATCGGCGGCGGAGACCCGGCTCACGGAGGCGGCGAGGCGCGCCCGCGCCGCGGCGCGATCGGCCTGGGCCTCCTGGCGGGCGCCCAGGAGCCGCGCATCCGCAGCCCGGAAGTCGGCCTGCGCCGCGTCGATGTTCCCGCGGTTGCGGTCGAACAGGGGCAGCGGCATGCTGACGCCGAACGTCAGCGCCGTCGCGTCCTCCATCTCGTAGCGACGGACACCAACGCTGGCGTTGATGTCCGGGCGCGAGCGGATCCGCTCCACATCGATCCTGCGTTCGGCGGCCGCGCGCTGAGCCTCGGCGACGCGAACGGGCGGCGCCTCCGCCGGGGGAGCGAAGGTCGCGGCAGGTGCGAGGTCCAGCAGGCTGGTGTCGATCGTCGTGACCGGAGCCGCCAGCATGGCGACTGCGGTCAGCCGCGCGAAGGCCGCGTCGCGCTCCGCGACGGCTTCATCGCGAGAGGCACGCGCCGCAGCCGCTTCGCTTTCCCCCTGGATGCCGCGCAGCAGCGGCTCACGGCCTTCCTCGACAAGAACAAGGGCGGCCCTCGCATCGGCGATGGTCAGGGTGAGGCTTTCCTCCGCGAGAGCAGCCCGCCTTTGGGCGGCTTCCGCATCGGCATAGACCTGAGCGAGCCTTCCGGCGGCGTCGATGATGGCGAGATCCCGCTGCAGCGCCGCGGTTCCGGCTTCCGCGCGGGCGACATTGACCCGCGCGGTCCGACGTCCCCACAGCTCGAGGTCCTGGCTGATCGACAAGGTGGTTTCGGCATTGGCGTAGCCCGAGAAGGGCCCCGTGCCGAAAGCGTTCTCGGCGTCGAGAGCGATCGTCGGATTAGGCCTCGCACGGGCCTGGCGGACACGTGCTTCGGCGGCGTCCGACAGGGCGCCGGCTTCAAGGGTGGCCGGGGTTTGACCCAGCTGGGCGAGCAGCTCGGCGAAGGACGGCGCGGGGTCAGCCCAAGCGGGACTGGCCAGCACGGCCGCGAATGCGGCCAACGCGCAGCCGACCGCGAAACGCGGCGGCCTGCGATATGAGGGAGGCATGATTCATCTTCCAGAAATTTGACACGAGTTCGCGCGCACGGCGGCGCAGACGTCCGGTCAGACTCTGGGAGGGCGCTTCAGGCCGTCGGGAGAGATCGACGACGGAAAATCACTCGAGGGGAAGGCGTGAACAGGCCGCGCGTGGATCTGCATCGCGATGTGGTCGGCGACATCCGCACGGGCAGTTCCGTTGTGGTGGCAGTGGCCGTGGGTGCAGACTCCGTGCCCAGCGCCAGGGTCGACCTGGTCGCCATCGCCCGCATCTTCAACGACCATGGCGTGAGCCGATGCCGTCTCCGGGACGCAGGTCGCGGCGTCAGCGATCGGGGCGACGAAAAACACGGCGGAGACCAGGGTCACCGCCAGTATCAGTCTTGCCCATGTCGCAATTGGCCACGCCATCGCGTGGTGGATACTTTCATTCGGGCGATCAAGCAATCTGTTACAGTGTTCGGGGGCTGCGACTGTTTCGAGTGACCACCAATCCGCGGTGAGGGAGAGGGAAAGTCGACATGCAAGGCCGAGAGTGGCGCGTCGTCGGCCATCTCGACCTATTCAGCAACGTCGAGCGATCTTTAAGCGAGCGCACGCTGATCGCGTCCGATTCTTTCGCTGCGTCTGCAGGTGGATCGAGATTGCAGAATGCGCAATCTTCACCCGAGTAGCGCTCCCGCTATCAGGTCGGGCCATCGTGAACCGGTCAGCCAGACCGCTCCGCCGGTCGCCGCGACGCCAGGCTCTGGGTAAGGTCGTTGCGCGCGCATAGCCAGAGCGAGCGGACGTTGGCGTCGCCTGCGCAGTGGCTTACCAGCAGTAAGCCGGCCAGGGCGTTGGCGAAGAAGCCCAGAGGGCCCAGTCCGGTGATGCCACGGGACGGCGCCCCGGAGGTGGCTCGCGAGATCGCGTAGCTGAGGAATAACAGCACCAACGCAACGAGGCTGGCGCCTTGGCCATTGGCCGCCCCGGACTGCACGGCGACCGAACGTCCGATCACGGCCAGGCTGATGCCGTAGGTGGCGCGTCGGCCAGGAAGTTGAGCACATTGGCGCCCAGGGGGCGCCGAGCCTTGCAGGGACACGCCGCTGGCTATGGCCATAAAGGCGGCGCAGTTGACGGCGATCACCGCGATCATGATGCGCCGGTAGGCGGGGTGGCGCTGTCGAACCTGGAGGCCACGCCGCAACTGCAGCCGGGCGAGGAAGTGCACAGGACGAGAGGGGGTTCAGTCATCGGATTACCCTTTCGCGAGAAGCATGCATCTCCCAATGGCTAGACGATCATGCCGAGAATGCATGGCTTCCATGAAAGAAACGCCTGTCAGATAAAACCAGCTTGATCCTCTAGTAACTAGAGGGCCCAAAATCAGTTGAAATCCATTGGAGGCTTCATGATCACCATGCACCCGACGCGACGCGTTCCCGGCCGCCTGCAGACGATCGCCTTCGCGCTCGCGGCGCTGATCGCCGTCGTGGATCAGGCCGCCAAGGCCGCGGCGCGCGCTCAGCTGGACGCTCCGATCAACCTCACGCCGTTTCTCGCGCTGCGTCTCGGGTTCAACCCCGGCGTCACCTTCGGCCTGTTCGCCGGCTCAGGCGCCGTCGGCCGCTGGGCGCTGAGCGCCGTGGCCTCCCTGATCATCGGCGCCCTGCTGGCGTGGATCTGGCGCACGCGCAGCGCCGTGACGGCGGCCGCCGCAGGCCTCATCGCCGGTGGAGCGATCGGGAACCTCGTCGACCGGCTACGCTTTGGCGCGGTCACCGATTTTATCGATCTTCATTGGGGGGCGGCGCACTGGCCGACCTTCAACCTCGCCGATGCGGCCATTGTCTGCGGCGTCGCGCTGCTCCTCCTCACCGTCCGGGGCTCGGACAGCCGCGCGGCGTCCTCGACCCTGGGACGGGCGGCGCGATGAGGCTTCCCGCCGAACAGAGGGCGATCGCCGTCCGCTCGGCGCCGGCGATTCTCATCACCGCCTCAGCGGCGGCCTCCGCCTGGCTGCGGCTTTCCCCGCCCCTTCTCGGCGCGGCGCGCGACATGGCGACGGCCGATAGGCTGGCCTATGCCCTGCAGGCGAATCTCCCGGTCTTCCTGTGGCTCGCGGGGTGTTTGAGGGTGGTGGCCAGCATCCGGTTCCGGTCCGACGCCGACCGGCCGGGTCCGCCGATGCGGCGCCCGGCGCCAGGCTCGCCCTACCCGCCGCCGTGCTACAGAACTCGCTTGAACAGACCGTTCTGGCGGTGAGCGCCCACCTGGTGCTCGCCACCGTGCTGCGCGGCGAGGAGATGATCCTGCTGCCGGTGTTGGTCCCTCTTTATCTGGTTGGTCGGGGTTTCTTCGCCCTGGGTTACGCGCAGGGCGCGGCGGCCCCGGCCTTCGGCATGGCGCTCACCGGCGCCTCCACGATTGCCGCCTTCGGCATCGCCGTCGTCCTGATGGGGCTGGGCCGATGATCCCTCCCCGCCCCAGATGCCTTTCACCCGCCGTTACGAGCTGACGCGATGCCCCTCCCCTCTCCCGCCTCGTCCGGGTTGCGCCCCATCGGCAAACTGGCCGCCGCCACGGGCGTCAAGGTTCCGACCATCCGCTTCTATGAAGAAATCGGCTTGCTTCCGCCGCCGCCGCGCACCGCCAGCGACCGGCGCATGTATGACGACGCGGCGGAGCGCCGCCTGTCATTCATCCGGCATGCCCGCCAGCTGGGCTTCGATCTGGATTCGATCCGCTCCTTGCTTGATCTGTCGGATCACCCCGATCGACCCTGCGCCGAGGCCAGCACCCTGGCCGAACGTCATCTCGCCGATGTGAAACAGAAGATCGCCCGGCTCCGCGCCCTCCAGCGCGAACTGTCGCGGATGACGACGGAATGCGCCGGGGGCCGGGTCTCCGCCTGCAAGGTGATCGAGGCGTTGCACGATCCATCCGCGCCGCTTTGACCCTGTGGAAGATCCGGAAGGCGCAAAGACCCCGGAGCCATTAGCCCACCGCGACGTTTGGAGGCGATTGGCGGCTCCCGTCGCGGACCGCCCGTCCTTCTGGAGGATTTCGATGACGCATCGGCCGACCTCGCGACACGGCGACCAGACCCTGGCCCTGCTGACAGACCCTTATCGGCGCCTTTCCCACCTGTTCGAGCAGGCCGGCGCCGACGTCGTCGAGACCCGCCTGGCGCTGAAGGAGACGACCTGTCTGAGAGGCCGCGAGGCGGCGCGGATCTTCTATGACGAGACCCGCATCGTGCGGGCGGGCGCCATGCCGGCGCCGGTCCGCCGCACGCTGCTCGGCGAGGGCGGCGTCCAGGGGCTGGACGGCGAGGCCCACCGCGCCCGCAAGGGCGTGTTCATGTCCCTGATGTCGCCAGCCCGTGTCGCGCGACTGGGCGAACTGTTCGAAGCGGAGTGGCGGCGCGCGGCCGTCGAATGGGCCGGCGAGGACGACATCGTGCTGTATGACGCCTTGCAGCCGGTGCTAACGCGGGCCGTCTGCGCCTGGGCCGGCGTGCCGCTCGAGCCGCACGAAGAGGCGAAACGGGTCCGTCACCTGAGGGCGCTGTTCGACGCGGCGGGATCGCGGGGCCCCCGGCATCTGTGGTCGAGGCACGCGCGTCGCCGCGTCGACGCCTGGCTGGGCTCGATCATTGAAGACATTCGCGCCGGCCGTCTGTCGCCGGATCCGGACACGGCCGCCCACGCCTGGGCCTGGACCCGCGCCGCGGACGGCGAACCGTTGCCGATCCACACGGCGGCGGTCGAACTGGCCAATGTATTGCGGCCGACTGTCGCGACCTCGGTCTACATCGTGTTTGTGGCGCACGCGATGCAGGCTCACCCGGATGCGGCCCGTCTGGCCGACGCCGACGCCGGACGTCGCCGCGCCTTCGTCCAGGAAGTCCGACGCTTCTATCCGTTCTTCCCGGCAGTGATCGGGCGTGTGCGCGCGCCGTTTCGCTGGCGCGACCTGGTCTTCCCGGAGGGCCGTCAGGTGGTCCTCGACCTCTATGGCTCCAATCACGATCCCGCACACTGGACTGATCCCGAGGCGTTCCGGCCGGAGCGGTTCAGCGACGGCTCCGGAGATCCGTTCGGTCTCATCCCCCAGGGCGGTGGGGATGCGGCGACCGGTCACCGTTGCCCTGGCGAAGGGATCGTCGTGGAGCTGATGGAGCGCGCCGTCGGCCTGCTCGCCGACCTGAACTACCGGCTGCCGGATCAGGATCTGGAGATCGACTTCCGCCGCCTGCCGGCCCTCCCCGGAAGCGGGTTCCGAATGGAGACGCGCGACGCGGCCCTCAATGAGGGGGGCGCCTGATGCCGCTTCCTCGGGCTGGCCGGGGCCCTTCTCTCCCATCCACTCGCAGCAAAGGCTGACGCCATGAGCCGTTCGACGACCTCCTACGACCTGGTGATCATCGGCGGCGGGCCGGGCGGATACCCGTGTGCGATCCGGGCGAGCCAGCTCCGCCTGTCGGTGGCGGTCATCAACGACCGCGAACTGCTCGGGGGGACCTGCCTGAACATCGGGTGCATTCCGTCCAAGGCGCTGCTCCAGGCCACCGAGCGGCTGGAGATGGCGCGCAATCTCGAAGCGTTCGGCGTCATGGTCGACAATGTGCGGGCCGATCTTGACGGTGTCATGCGGCACAAGGGCAAGATGGTGACCGAGCTTGGCGAAGGGGTCGCCTACCTCCTGCGCAAGCACAAGGTCGCCCGCTTCCAGGGCCGCGGGCGGCTGCTGGCGCGCGACCGGGTGGAGGTGCGCGCCGCGGACGGCGCTTTCGAGGTGCAGGCCAGCAAGGCGGTGGTCATCGCCAGCGGATCGGAAGCGGCGACCTTGCCCGACCTGCCCATCGACGAGCGGCGGATCGTCACCTCCGCCGGCGCCCTGAGCCTGACGGCGGCGCCGCGCCATCTAGCGGTGATCGGCGGCGGCTACGTCGGACTGGAGCTGGGGTCGGTCTGGCGTCGGCTCGGCAGCGAGGTCACGGTCATCGAGGTGCTCGACCGGATCGCCTCCGGCGTCGACTCGGAGATGTCGGCGGCGCTGCACAAGGTGCTCGAGGCCCAGGGCTTCCAGTTCTGCCTTGGGCATAAGGTGGTCGGATCGCGGATGGAGGGCGACGACGTCGTCCTCGACGTCGAGCCCATGGGCGATGGCGCGCGAGGAACCATCAAGGCCGATGTCGTGCTGGTCTCCATCGGCCGACGGCCCGCAACCGCCAGGCTCGATCTGGAAACGGTCGGCATTGCGCCCGACCGCAGGGGCTTTATTCCGGTGGACGAAGGGTTCCGGACCAGCGCCGACGGGGTCTACGCCATCGGCGACGTCATCGGCGGCGCCATGCTGGCCCACAAGGCGGAGGAGGAAGGGATCGCCCTGGCCGAACGCCTGGCGGGGGGCGCGGGCCATGTGGACTACGGAACGATTCCGGCGGTCGTCTATACCTGGCCGGAACTGGCTTCGGTCGGCCGCACCGAGGACGACCTCAAGGCGGCCGGCGTGGCCTACCGCGTGGGGCGCTTCCCCTTCTCCGCCAACGCCATGGCCAAGGCGCGTCTGGAGAAGAACGGTCTGGTCAAGGTTCTGGCCGACGCCGCGACGGACAAGATCCTCGGCGTGCACATCCTGGGCCCTGAGGCCGGCGGGTTGATCCATGAAGCGGTCGCCGCCATGCAGTTCGGCGCGGCGGCCGAGGATCTGGCGCGCACAAGCCACGCCCATCCGACCCTGCCGGAAGCCCTGCGCGAAGCCTGCCTGGCGGTAGCCGAGCGCACGATCCACCTCTGACGGCCGCGCGTTACGAAGTCTGACCCGACGGCAGCCGCGATCGCGGCCGCCTCTGCGGGCCCGGGCGCGTCCGCGGTTTAGACGCGACAGCGGCGTCGCTTGAATGCTATTGCGAGCCGCTCACAACTAGGTCTCCCATGCGTCCTCTGCTCCGTCTGCTCACCCTGCTGTTCGCCCTAGGGTTGGCCGCCCCGGCCCTCGCCCAGGCGCCGTCCGCCTCGGAGGCCCAGGTCGCCTGGCGGCTGCTGGATTATGTGGCGGTCGACTACGCCGGCGCAGTGGCCGACGGCGAGATCGTCAATCCGGCCGAATACGGCGAGATGATCGAGTTCAGCACCCAGATCCGGACGCGTCTGGACGCCCTGCCGGCCAACCCGGCCAAGGCCGCCCTGATGCGCGACGCAGAGGGCCTGCAGGCGGCCATCCGGGACAAGGCGGATCCGGCCGTCGTCGGCGCCCGGGCCAAGGCCCTGGCCGGCGCGGTGCTGACGGCCTATCCGAGCCCGCTGGCGCCCTCGTTCCCGCCCGACCTGGCCCGCGGCGCCGCCCTCTACGCCGAGCAGTGCGCGGTCTGCCACGGCGTGACCGGGCGCGCCGACGGCCCCGGCGCCGAAGGGCTCGATCCGCCGGCGATCGCCTTCGCCGACGTGGAGCGCGCGCGCCAGCGCAGCGTCTTCGGGCTGTATCAGGTGATCGACCAGGGGCTGGAGGGCACGGCGATGGCCAGCTTCTCGCACCTGCCGGCCGAGGACCGCTGGGCGCTGGCCTTCTATGTCGGCCGCTTCGCCTTCACCGACGCCGAAGCCGCCGAGGGCAAGCGCCTGTGGGACGGCGATCCGGCGGTCCGCGCGGCCTTTCCCGACCTGGCCGCCCTCACCCAGACCACGCCGGCCGAGCTGGCCACCCGCCTCGGCGAACCCCGGGCGCGGGCCCTGACCGCCTATCTGCGACGTCATCCCGAGGCCGCGGCGCGCCCGGCCGGATCGACGCTGACCCTGGCGCGGACGCGCCTGGCGGAGAGCGAGGCCGCCTATCGACGGGGCGATCGCAAGGCCGCCACCGACGCGGCGCTGTCCGCCTACCTCGACGGCGTCGAGCCGATCGAGCCGGCCCTCGGCGCCCGGGACAGCGCCCTGCTGCGCCGGGTCGAGACCGCCATGACCGAGCTGCGCGTCTCTATCAGCCGGGGTGCGCCCGCCCAGGAGGTCGCCGGTCGGGTCGCTCGTGCGAACGCCCTGCTGGACACGGCCGAGCGGGCCCTCGCGCCCCAGGAGGCGGACAATCTCGCCAGCTTCCTCGGCGCCTTCACCATCCTGCTGCGCGAAGGCCTAGAGGCCCTGCTCATCGTGGTGGCGATGATCGCCTTCCTCAGGAAGGCCGAACGGCCCGAGGTGCTGCGCTACGTCCACGGCGGCTGGGTCGCCGCGCTGGTCGCCGGCGGGGCCACCTGGGCGGCCGCGACCTTCTTCATCTCCATCAGCGGTGCCAGCCGGGAACTGACCGAAGGGTTCGGTTCGCTTCTGGCCGCCGTCGTGCTCGTCTCGGTGGGCATCTGGATGCACGGCAAGTCGCACGCCGACGCCTGGCAGACCTATATCCGCGACAAGCTCTCCCACGCGCTGTCGAAACGGTCGGCCTGGTTCCTGTTCCTGCTGTCTTTCGTCGTGGTCTACCGGGAGGTGTTCGAGACCATCCTCTTCTATGCGGCGATCTGGAGCCAAGGCGGCCACCTCGGCATGCTGGCCGGCGCCCTGACGGCGGTGGTCATCCTGGCCATAGTGGCCTGGGCCCTGCTGGCCTACAGCAAGCGCCTGCCGATCGGCCGGTTCTTCTCCCTGAGCTCGATCCTCATGGCCATCCTGTCGGTCGTCCTCGTCGGGAAGGGGGTGGCGGCGTTGCAGGAGGCAGGCTGGCTCGATGTCCACCCGCTGGCCTGGATCCCCCGGATCGAAATCCTCGGCCTCTACCCGACGGTCGAAGGCGTCGCCGTTCAGCTGCTGACGATCGCCATCCTCGTGGTCGGCTTCTCCCGGCATGCGGCGCCGAAGGGCGCGCGGCCGGCGGACATCGGCTAGGGTCGCCAGCCCTTCACCTAATCTTCCGCCCCGCCGGGCGCCGGATGGGCAGGCGCCGGCTTCCGGTTCCTGAACCGCCCCTCCGACCCCGGAGTTCGCAGCCGGGCGACGGCCTTATCGGACGATGGGTTTGCCTCCGGCGGGCAGCACATCGGGCTCTTTCGTTGGAATGTCGTCGCTTGCGGGATCAAGAACCTCCGGCACGTTGCGATGCAGCTCGTCGATCCAGACCTGGCCATGAGCGTCCGAGGGCATGCGCCAGTCGCCCCGCGGCGACAGAGAACCGCCTGTCGTGACCTTGGGTCCGTTCGGCAGGGCCGAGCGCTTGAACTGATTGGCGAAAAAGCGCTGCAGGAACACCTCCAGCCAGCTGCGAATAGACCCGATGGGGTAGGCCCGCTTTTGCTCGTCCGGAAAGCCCGGCGGCCAATTCCCGGCGGCGGCGTCCTGCCAGGCGTGCAAGGCCAGGAAGGCGATCTTGGAGGGCCGCAGCCCGAACCGGGTGAGATAGTAGATCCAGAAGTCGTGGAGCTCGTAGGGGCCGATCTTGCCTTCGGTGCTCTGCGACTCGCCCTCGGCCGTCTGCGGGATGAGCTCCGGTGAAATCGTTGTCGCCAGGATGTCGAGCAGGACGTCGGACACCGCGGGGTCGAACAGGCGGTTCGCCGCTGTCCAACGGACGAGGTGTTGAATGAGGGTTTTCGGGAGCGAGCCGTTGACGTTGTAGTGGCTCATCTGGTCGCCAACGCCGTATGTGCACCAGCCAAGCGCAAGCTCGGACATGTTGCCGGTGCCGAGCACCATGCCGTTTCGCTGATTGGCGGCCCTGAACAGGAGATCTGTCCGGAGCCCGGCCTGCACATTCTCGAACGTCGTGTCGTACACAGGTTCGCCCCTCGCGAACGGATGGCGCAGGTCCTGCAGCATCTGCTGGGCGAGCGGCTTGATGTCGATTTCCTCGACGGTCACGCCGAGCCCGTTCATCAAGGCGTAGGCGTTAGACTTGGTCCTCGCGCTCGTGCCGAAGCCGGGCATTGTGATCCCGAGAATGTCCGTGCGCGGACGTCCAAGCAGATCGAAGACCTTGGCCGCGACGATCAAGGCGTGCGCGGAATCCAGCCCTCCGGACACGCCGATGCAGATCTTGGCTGTTCCGGTCGCCTCAAGCCTCTTGGCCAGCCCGCTCAACTGTATGTTGAACGCCTCGTAGCAGTCCTGGTCGAGGCGGGAGGGATCGTTGGGCACAAAGGGAAAACGGTCGATGCGTCGTCGCAGGCCGAGGTTGTGAACTGGCGGATCAAGATGGAAGGTCACCCGGCGAAAGCGCCGGTCGGGCATCCCGTTGGCGATCGCGGCCTCGTTAAAGGTGCCGGTACGCATACGTTCCAGCTGCAGCCGTTCCACGTCTATGTCCGCGACGGCCATCTGGGACCCCAGGCTGAAGCGCTCGGTCTCCGCGAGCTGCGCCCCCAGCTCGTAGATACAGGCCTGTCCGTCCCAGGCCAGGTCGGTCGTCGATTCTCCATACCCGGCCGCGGAGTAGATGTAGGCCGCCCAACAGCGGCCGGACTGCAGCTCGCAAAGTCTTCGCCGCGTGTCCGCCTTTCCCACCACGATGTTGCTTGCGGACAGGTTCGTCAGAATCAGCGCGCCGGCGAGCGCGGCGAAGTCGCTGGGCGGCGCGGGCGCCCACACATCCTCGCAAATTTCGACATGAAAGATCAGGCCATCGACGTCGTCGGCCTGGAACAGCAGATCCATTCCGAATGGAACGGTCTCGCCCCCGATCGTAATCTCGCCTTCCACATCCCGCCCGGAGGCGAA
The DNA here is from genome assembly GCF_002387245.1 of Brevundimonas sp. UBA4553. Classification (GTDB taxonomy): domain Bacteria; phylum Pseudomonadota; class Alphaproteobacteria; order Caulobacterales; family Caulobacteraceae; genus Brevundimonas. Next base: position 129,971 of record NZ_DGLD01000019.1, on the reverse strand, counting down.
CCATCGCTTTTCATAGAACTCGCGGTAGTTGGGCAGATGGCCCTTTGGCACCACGCCAAGGATCCGCCCCCGGTGGATAGCCACCGCACAATTGTACAGACGTCCCTCACGACGGAGGGGCGCGCCGACCAGTATGACCGGGTGGAGATCGCGGCTTTCGGCCACGAGGTTCACGAGTTGCCGCTCGACCTCGTCCAGCAACGCCCGCTGCAGAAACAGGTCGTCGATGGAATAGCCCGACAGGCCGAGCTCCGGGAAAACCATCAACGCGGTCCCGGCCTCGTTCCCCTCACGGGCGAGCCTCAGGGTCTGCTCCAGATTGAACGCCGGATCCGCGATCCTGCAAACGGGACGGCACGCAGCGACCTCACGAAGCCTTGCTGGTAAATCGACAGGAAATCGGCTGCGTTGCGAGGCACGTCCTGCTCCTATTCCGCTTCGGGCATTACTGTTCTCGGCCGGACGGCCCGCGCCTGGTCCCCCTTGCTAAGCGCGGCAAGGGCCTGGAGGTTCGTCAGGATGAGAACGTCACCCGGAGAATAGCCTTTCGCCACTTCTGGCGAGTTACGGCCATCGCGATGCTCGGCGGCCGCCGCGGCCATGGCGTCAAGGTCCGTATTAAGGCGGGAGGAATGCGAGGCGTGTTCGCGTGGTCGAGGGGAGGTCACGCCTGGCGCGCGATGACGATCCCCGACAGATCGGAGGCGGCGTCGAGGGGAATCCCGGCCGCCTTGCGCTCGGAATAGCGGTCCACCAGCTGGGCCGCGTGCGGCCGGGTGAGGATGGTGAAGCGCACCAATTCCTCCATCACATCGACGATCCGCTCATAGTAGGCCGAGGGCTTCATCCGGCCGGCCTCGTCGAACTCCTGGAAGGCCTTGGCCACGCTGGACTGGTTTGGGATGGTGATCATCCGCATCCAGCGGCCCAGCAGGCGCAGGGTGTTGACGGCGTTGAAGCTCTGCGACCCGCCCGACACCTGCATCACCGCCAGGGTGCGGCCCTGGGTCGGGCGCAGGCCGCCCAGGCTGAGCGGCAGATGGTCGATCTGCAGCTTCATCAGGCCGGAGACCTGGCCATGCCGTTCCGGACTGCACCAGACCATGCCCTCCGACCAGAAAGCGTGCTCGCGCAGCTCGCGCACCGCCGGGTGGTCGTCGTCGCCGGGCGCGCCCGGCAGGGGCAGGTCGGAGGGGTCGAAGATGCGGGTCTCGCATCCCATTCGCTGCAGCAGACGGGCCGCCTCCTCGACACAGAGCCGCGAATACGACCGCTCGCGCAGCGATCCATACAAGAGAAGGATCCGCGGCGCGGGATCGGTCGGACCTAGCCCCCGGGCGGGGTCGGCGGACAGATAGGCTGCATCCAGAGCCGGCAGGTGATCCGGATCCGGCAGCGGCCGCAGGCGGGCGAAAGTCATCAGAGGTCCTTGATGAGATAGGCCGCTGACGCCGGGCAGACGTCCGCGAACTCGCGGGTTTGCCGGATCGCAAGGGGCGCGGACGCCCGTTCGGCGGAGACGAAAGCACGCCGGGCGAAGAATAGCTCGGCCGTCGTGGTGAGCAGGTGAAGCCGTTCGCTACCCAGATCGCTCGCCATGGCCTCGACGGCGGTCAGTATGCGGCTCCCGATCCCTTGGGCCTTCAGGTCGGCGAGCACGACCAGGGAGCGCAGCAGGAGATCCTGCCCCTCCCCTTCCAGGCCGACATAGCCGGCGATGCCGCCGTGTTCGTGGGCGGCGAAGTATCGACCAGCGCCAGGCTCGGGCAGACCCGCGCCGCGCAGGGCCGCGATCAGGCCGACGTCATCCGCGTCCAGGAGATGCAGGACGACCATCAGGCCGCGTCCGCCGGCGGAGCCGTATCCGGGAACCAGCGGCGTCCCATCCACAGCGCAACTGACACCAGCAGGATCAGCACTGGCACCTCGACCAACGGGCCGATGACGGCCGCAAAGGCGACCGGCGAGGTCAGGCCGAAGGCCGCGATGGCGACGGCAATGGCCAGTTCGAAATTGTTCGAGGCCGCGGTGAAGGCCAGGGCGGTGGTGCGCGGATAGTCGGTCTCGATCAGCTTGCCCATGAGGAAGCTGACCACGAACATCACAAGGAAGTAGATCGTCAGCGGAATGGCGATGCGCAGGGCGTCCAGCGGCAGGGCCACCACCTCCCCGCCCTTGAGGCTGAACATGACCACGATGGTGAACAGCAGGGCGATCAGGGTGATCGGTCCGATGCGCGGCAGAAAGCGCCGCTCGTACCAATCGGCGCCCCGGCGGGCGATCAGGCTGCGACGGGTCAGGAAGCCGGCCAGGAAGGGAAGACCGAGGTAGACCAGGACCGCCCCGGCGATGGTCCAGACGCTGACGTCCACCACACTGCCCTGCAGGCCGAACAGGGGCGGCAGGACGGTGAGGAAGATCCAGGCGTAGAGGCTGAAGAACAGGATCTGGAAGATCGAGTTGAAGGCGACGAGACCGGCGACATACTGGTTATCGCCCCGCGCCAGCTGGTTCCACACCAGCACCATGGCGATGCAGCGCGCCAGTCCGATCAGGATGACGCCGGTCATGTATTCCGGCTGATCGCGCAGAAAGATCACCGCCAGCGCGAACATCAGCACCGGGCCCAGCACCCAATTCTGGAACAGCGACAGGGCCAGCACCCGCTTGTCGGCGAAGACACGCGGCAGCGCCTCGTACCGGACCCTGGCCAGCGGCGGGTACATCATCAGGATGAGACCGACGGCGATTGGGATGTTGGTCGTGCCGATCGAGAGGCTATTGATCCAGGCGGGCAGACCCGGCGCCAGCGTCCCCAGAGCCACGCCGAGACCCATGGCCACGAAGATCCACAGCGTCAGCCAGCGGTCGAGGAAGGACAGGCGACGCGGCGACGTAGTCGTCACGGGGGTGTCGATCATCGCTTCACCCGCTGGCCGGCGGCGTCGATGACGACCTCGCCGTCCTCCTTGGTAAAGGGTTTGAGATCGTCGTCGGGCAAAAGATCGAGCACGGCCTCCGATGGCCGGCAGAGTCGAACGCCCAGGGGACTGACGACGATCGGGCGGTTGAGAAGTATCGGATGGGCCTCGATCGCGTCGAGCAGTTGATCGTCCCTGAGGCCTGGATCACCGAGGCCCAGTTCGGCGAAGGGCGTGCCCTTTTCGCGTAACAGGTCGCGCAGCGGCGCGCTGGTGCGTTCGGCCAGCCAGGCGATCATGGCCCGCGACGGCGGGGTCTTCAGATACTCGACGACGTGCGGCTCCATGCCGACATGGCAGATCAGCTCAAGCGCGTTGCGCGACGTCCCGCTGGCGGGGTTGTGATAGATGACGACGTCCATGGGATCCTCAGGGGCGGCAGGGTGCGAATTCGGCCAGCAAGGGCTGACACAGGCCCGCCCTCCCCTCGCAGCAGTCCTTAAGCAGGAACAGGACCAGCCCGCGGAACCGGTCCAGGTCGGCCCGGTAAATGATCGAGCGGCTGCGCCGCTCCGACCTGATCAGCCCCGCGCGGGTCAGAACGCCGAGATGGGACGACAGTGTATTGGCCGGGATGGCCAGATGGTTCGAGATCTCACCGGCCGGCAAACCGCCGGGTTCGTGGCGCACGAGGAGACGAAACGCCTCCAGCCGCGTAGACTGCGCCAAGGCGGCGAGAGCGAGAATCGAGGCTTCCGTTTCCATAGTTCTGAATTAGTCGAACTATGGAAACAATCAAGCTTTAGCGTTCCCCTGATCAGGCTGACCGACGTCCCAGCCCGGGGATGCCGCGGATGTAGACCAACTCCGCCAGGAGCTCGATCAGAGTCTGGGTGACGATGATGGCCGGGACCAGGGGGATGGCGCCGGGCACGACCAGGGCCAGCGGCAGGACCACGAGCGAGTTGCGGGTCCCGGCGCTGAAGGCGACGGCGCGGCCGGCTTCCGGCGTCAGCCCTGCGAGCCGCGAGACGGCCCATCCGATGAGCGGCGCCAGCACGGAGAAGGCGACATAGACCGGCACGACACTCAGGGTCCGGTCGAGGGTCTGTCCGAGTTGCGGCATGACCGCGGCGACGACGATGAAGAGCACCAAGGCCGTGGCCGGCACCGGCGCCAGGCCGAGACCAGACGAGACTCGCTCGCCCGTTTTGCTGCGGGCCGCCCAGGTCTGGACCAGCGCCGCCAGAACGAACGGGATGGCGATCAGCCAGACGAAGGCGTGGATGAACGGACCTGGCTGCACATAGGCCGCCGCCTCGGCGCCGAGGAACAGACGCAGATAGATGGGCAAGAGCGCCATCTGGGCAATCAGCAGCACCGGTGTCGAGGCCAGGAGCAACCGGGCATCCGCTCGACCCAGATGAGCGAAGGTCACGACATAGTCGATGCAGGGACAGAGCAGCACCATCAGCACGCCGAGACGGATCAGGGGATCGGCCGGCAGGAACTGCACCAGGCCCAGGACAAGCAGAGGCACGGCGATGAAGTTCACGGCCAGCAAGGCGCCCATGAACCGCAATTCCTGAAGCGCCCGGCCGAGGGCGGCGACGGGCACCTGCAGGAAGGTGACGAACAGCATCAGGGCCAGCGCCGGATTGATCGCCGATTCCAGCACCGCCGTGCCCGGGATCACGAACCCAATGGCCGTCGCGACGATCACGGCGGCGAAATAGATCCAGACCTGTCGGGCTTCGAGGCCGTCGCGAAGTTCAGACGTGTTCATCCCGGATCCTGACTTCGCACTGCCCCCCCCCCTAACGGGCGCGAACGCCCCGGCCTGTCAAGCCTCGTCCTGCGTTCCGCGGGTCAGAGGGTGGACCGATCACTGGCGGCGTTCGAGCGGCGTCGGCGCACGCCCGCAAGCTCTGGCGCGCGCACCGCACTCAAGGGTTTGGCTTGGTTCCTACTCCGGCTAAGATGGTCCCCGGCGGGCCTCGACCGGATAGCCTTTGATCTTGAGCCAGGGGACGTTCTGCGTCGGCGGCGATCACGGGTGAAGACGTCGAGCTTCACACAGAAGTTCCCGGCCCGCCCCCTCCCCTCCTCACCAACGGGCGGCGCTGAGGCGACGCCAACGATCCTTCTCCGCCAGAGGCACCTCGGCCAGATCGGCGTGATCGCGCCACCGAGTGATCACGCCCTTCTCAACCTCGAAAACGTTGATGACGCGGACGTTCATGACGAGGCCACGGTTCGCGGCCAGCAGATAGAGGCTTTCGGCGATGACCAACTCGCCCTGGGTGACGGACTTGAGGATGTGAAGTTCGAACAGAGAATAGCTTTGGAAAAGCCGACGCCAGAAGCCGAGAAGCGCTGTACGTCCGACGAGTTCGCCCGCGATGTCGAACTGGGCCGCGACCTGCTCCGACAGATAGGATTCGAGGCGACGCACATCGCGTGATGCGATCTCCCCGGCGAAAGCTTGGACGACGTCTCCGGGCATAAGCGACCTGATCACCGTTCAGGCGCGCAATCATGCTCCGATTCTCATCGGAAAACTCGCGTATCGCGTGTGACCAACGATGTCACTCCGGTTCGATAACCCCAGCCCCCACCCCGACCGCGACGGCCTCTATCCGGGTGCGCACGCGCAGCTTCGAGCACACCTTCTCAAGGTAGCTGTCGACCGTGCGCGGCGACAATCCGAGGATGGCGCCGATATCTCCCGAACTCTTGCCGCGACTGACCCACAAAAGGCACTCCAGCTCTCGCGGGCTCAAGGCGAATACTCGAGAGCCGACATTCGGTTGGAGGTTCGGAGCCATGATTTCACTCGCGATTGACCGGTGAAGGCTGAACGGACCAGCGGCCACGAGCAACACAGGGGAGTTGCGCATTCTCCGCAAGAAAGTTGCGGAGAATCGACGTCGGACCCGCCGCCCCTCAGGATCGAAGCCAGCGCCAGAGACTGATTGCCCCTGCTTTGGCGACCGCTTACACAGTCCGGCGTCGGGCGCCGTCAGATACGGGCGCAACTTGAGCCGGGGTCCGTCAGCGGCGGAGGCGGCGTTTCACCCTGAAGTAGCGGGCCTCTTCGCAGAGGATTCCTCGCCCGACCCCTCCGCCTTGCACCGGGACTCGCTTTGATTCATTGTCGGCCGTCGGCGCTTGCGTCGACAGGGGCCGGGAATCCCCTGTGCGAAGCTCAATCTTTACGACCGCGCCTCGACGCGCGGCGTCCGTCCGCTGGTGACCGCGGCGCACCCCTGTGTGCGCCCGGTCGAGGCGGGCGCGCTCTCGGATTCCTGCCTCCTGAAAACCGGCGGGAGGTCGCCTTGAGCGATGTGAAGGAGATGGATCCGGGCGCTGCGGCGAGCCTGAATGGGCTCTACCGACGCTATTCGGGGTGGTTGGGAAGACGGCTGCGCGGACGTGTGGGCGCCGATGAAGCCGCCGATGTGGTGCAGGAAACCTATCTTCGCCTGGCTCCCTATCTCCTCGAAGATATCCGCCACCCCAAGGCTCTGCTTCTTCGCGTCGCGCTAAACCTGGTTCGCGACGAGCGACGCCGGATGGCGCTGCGGGACCGGGCGATGCAGGGGGCGATTCCTATGTGGGTCACAGCGGCCGACGCGCCTGTCGACCGGCTTCACCTCAAGCAGGTTCTCCTGACCATGCCGCCGCTGTATCGGGACGTCTTCGTCTTGAGCCGGTTTGACGGTATGACATATCCGGAGATTGCTCTGGCCCACGGGATCAGCCTGGCTACGGTTGAACGGCGGATGGCCAAGGCTGTTGAGCACTGCATGGCCCAACTGGACGTCTAAGGCACGAACGATGACTGCCGATAATGACCTGGACGTAAGACGACGCGAGGCCGCGTCGTGGTTCGCCACCCTCAACCAGAAGCGGGTGGCGGCTTCGGACATCACTGCTTTCAGTCAATGGCGCCGCACTCCTGCGAACGCTGAAGCCTATGCCCGGATAGAAACGATGTGGGAGGCGGCCGGGAGCCTCAAGGGCGACGCCGATATCGCCGCCTTGACTGCAGGGGCCCGCGCACGCGCCGACGCCTCGCGCAAACTGCAGGGCCGCCTCGCCAAAGGCCTTTTACCGATCGGCGCCGTGGCGGCCGTCGCCGCCGTGGTTGTCGGCGTGACAATGTGGTCTGCCCGTCCTCTGTCCTATGAAACCGGGCTGGGCGAACGGCGGATCGTCGTCCTGGCCGATGGGTCAAAGGTTACCCTGGACACCGAGTCTCGCATCACCGTCAGGCTCACCGGCCGTCGCCGTGCTGTAGAGCTGGCGAGCGGCCAGGCCTTCTTCGATGTGGAGGGCGATCCTGCCCGCCCCTTCGTTGTTCGCGCCGGCGCGACCGACGTCACCGCCGTGGGAACCCGGTTTGACGTCCGCCGCGCGGGCGGCGGCGCGCAGGTGACGCTCGTCGAAGGCAAGGTCGATGTCGTAGACCGGGGGCAAGCCACGCCGCGATGGTCCCTCGCCCCGGGCCAGCAGATTGTCACCGCCTCGCCTCGTCCAGCCGTCCGGTCGGTGGATGCGGCGTCGGAGACCAGCTGGACATCCGGCCGCCTCATCTTCGCCGGCGACACCGTCGAAGCCGCTGTGGCCGAGGTCAATCGCTACACCGCGTCCAAGGTCGTCCTGGATGCGCCCGCCATCGCCGATATCGCTGTCAGCGGCGCTTTCAACACGGGCGATGTCGAGGGCTTCGTGTCCGCGCTGACCGAGCTCTATCCGGTCGTCGCCGACCGCACGGCTTCCGGTCAGATCGTCATTCGTGACGCCCCCGCGAAAATTATGAGCGCGCGCTGAGGGGTTTTGCCGCGCCCCTTCGTCTCTTCCCCGAACCGCGTCTGTGCGGATATCCATTTCGGGGGATTATTATGCGTATCGGTCTCTGTTCGTCTGCTTTCGGAGCACTCGCTGTCGCGGCGGCAATGCCTGTCGTCGCCCAGGCGCAATCCCCTGCCGTCCAGTTCCGCGTCCCGGCCGGCCCGCTAGAAACCACTCTTCCGCTGTTCGCGGCGCAGAGCGGCGAGCAAATCCTCTATTCCACCGACCTCGTAGCCGGCCGTCAGTCTCCGGGCGTCAGCGGCGCGCTGCGGACCGATCAGGCGCTGACCGCGCTACTGCAGGGCACGGGCCTGAGGGCGCGGCGCACGAGCCCGAACACTCTGGTCGTCTTTGATCCTTCCGTCCGGGCGGAGGCAGCAGATGAGGCGATTGAGATCGACGAGGTGATCGTCACTGGCAGTTTGATCCGCGGCGTCGCTGACGGCCCGTCGCCAGTCATCACCGTGACCCGGGGCGATATCGACCGACAGGGGCATGGAACAGTTGCCCAAGCGCTTGCCGCCCTGCCCCAGAATTTTGGCGGCACCGGTAACGATGCCGCAATGAGCAACGGCGGCGACCGGACGGGTACGAACAGCTTTTACGCCTCGGGCGTCAATCTGCGCGGCTTGGGCAGCGATGCGACTCTCGTTCTGGTCAACGGCCGACGAATGGCGGGCACAGGAAACAAGGGCGACTTCGCCGATGTCTCCACAATACCGACCAGCGCCGTGGCCCGCATCGACGTGCTGCTCGATGGTGCGTCAGCGCTGTACGGAGCGGATGCCGTGGGCGGCGTGGTCAACATCATCCTGCGTGAGGACTATGACGGCGCCGAGACGCGGGTCCGGTACGGCGTCACCTCGGATGGGGCGAGCGATGAGCTCCAGATTGCCCACACCGTAGGGAGCCGGTGGTCGTCAGGCTCGGTCCTGGGCACCTATGAATACAATGACCGCAGCCGCCTGGCGGCATCCGAGCGGGACCGGGCGAACGACGCGGACTTGCGGCGGTTCGGAGGATCCGACCGGCGTCGCATCTTCAGCAACCCCGGCAACATCGTCGTCTTCGACGCCGCAGCCGGCGGCTATGTCCCCACCTACGCCATCCCCAGTGGGCAGAATGGCGAAGGCCTGAGCCCGAGTGACTTCATCGTCGGTCAGGGCAATCTCTACAATCACCGCGAGGGCCTGAACGTCCTGCCGGAGCAAAACCGACACAGCGCCTATCTGGTCCTCAATCAGGACCTCGGCGACCGCGTCTCGGTCAACGCCGATGTTCGCTATGGCCTGCGCGAGTTTGAGGCGGTGTCTCAAGGGTTTCCAACGACCTTCACCGTGACCGCAGCTAACCCCTATTTTGTGTCTCCGACAGGCGCGACATCACACATCATCGCCTATAATTTCGGCCGCGATCTCGGCAATCCGAGGATCGAAGGCCGCGCCGAAAGCCTGGGCGGTTCGATCGGGGCCAAGATCGATCTGGCAGGAAGCTGGCGGCTGGACACTTACGCCGCCTACGCGCGCGAACACGGTGAAAACTCAAGCAGCAATCAGCTGAACTCTACCTTCCTGCGCGAGGCGCTCGGCGCGATCGCCGATAATCCGGCGACCGCCTACAGCGCACCGCGCGATGGATACTTCAATCCCTTCGCCGACGGCTCGAACAGCTCGCCGGCAGCCTTGGCGTTCATTGGCTCCGGCTGGGCGCGCGGGGTCGGGGAGACGACGGTTTCGTCCGTCAATGCCCTGGCGGACGGGTCCCTGTTCACCCTTCCCGCCGGGGACGCCAAACTGGCCGCGGGCGTCGCCTTCCGCCGCGAGACCTTCGAACGTCAGGACACAAGCTTCACATCAGGCGTAGCGCCGTCGGTCGGCGTCCCCGTCGCCTTCGACCGCGAGGTGGCGTCCGCCTTCGCGGAAGTCCGCATCCCCCTCTTCAGTGCCGCAAACCGCCGCGCTGGATTCGAGAGGCTTGAGCTATCGATCGCCGGTCGGTTCGAGAATTATTCCGACGCCGGTCAAACGACCAGCCCCAAGGTCGGGGTTCTGTGGCAGCCCTATTCCGAACTGATACTGCGCGCCAACTACGGCGAGTCCTTTCGGGCGCCGGCGCTGCGCGAACTGAACGAGACGGCGGACCAGAGCCCGACGTTCCTCCCGCGCGGATCGCAGCAGGTGCTTGCCGAAATTCTCTACGGCGGCAATCCCGACCTTGAGCCCGAGCAGGCCAAGAGCTGGACGCTTGGCGGAGACTATCGGCCAGTGGTTCTTCCCGGCCTTCGCGTGGGCCTCAATCTGTTCCGGATCGATTTCGACAACCAGATCGGTCAGCCCGCCTTCACGGCCCTCACCACCGCCCTCACCAACCCCGCCCTGTCGGCCTTCGTTCGCATCATCGATCCGATCAACAACGCGCAGGACCGCGCCGACATGCAGGCGTTGCTGGACCTGCCGACGACAGCGCTTGCCGATCTGTTCCCCGCCGAGGCCTACGGCGCCATCGTCGATGCCCGGTTTGTGAACACGTCCAGCGTGCTGCTCGAAGGGATCGACGCCAATCTCGGCTACGCCTTCGACGTCGGCGACCATGCGTTCGAGCTCGACGCCAACCTGACCTATCTCGACCGGTTCGATACCCGCGCGACCCCGACCGCGCCCGTTCAGTCCGGCATCAATGGTCCCAACCTGCCCGTCGATCTGCGGGCGCGGGCGTCGGCAAGCTGGACCCGTCGCGACTGGGGCGCCTCGGCGGCGGTCAACTACGTCGGGGGCTACCCTGACGTTACGGGTCGCCCCATCGGCTCATGGACGACAGCTGACGTCCAGATTCGCTACGCGCCGATGCGCGGACCGCTCGAAGGGACGACGCTGACGGTGAACGTGCAGAACCTTCTCAACACCGATCCGCCCTTCTACGACGCCCCCGAGGGCGTCGCCTACGACGCCGCAAACACCAATGTTCTTGGCCGATTCATCTCCATCCAGTTGACGCGGGCCTGGTGATGAAACCGTTCCTCGGCCTTGTGGCCGCGGCGACCCTTCTGGTCGCCGCGAGCCCGACCTTGTGTCAGACGCCCGCCCAGCCCGGCGGCCTTCCCCCCTTCACGATCGACGACCTGGTCGGGCAAGAAGGCATCGGCAATGTCCGCATATCGCCGGACAGCCGCTGGATCGTCCTGGAGCGACAGGCACCCTGGAACAGCGCGAGCACCTACAAATACGACTTCTACACCGAGACGCTTTTGAGCCGGCTGCAGGTCTTCTCCGCGACAGACGGCGTCCTTCGTCAAAGCCTTGAGGATCCGGGCCATTCGAAGGGCTTCGTGTCGGGGCCATTCTCGCCAAGCGGCGCGCAGATGGTGGTCTATCGGCTCTCCGAGACCGGCTGGAGCCTGGGGGTGATGACGCTGGCCACCGGCGCGATGCGGTGGCTCGACCTGTCACCGGAGCCGGCGCGCTTTGGTGAAACCGTCGTCTGGCGCTCGGAAAGCGAGCTCCTGGTCGTCGCCCGGCGAAATGGTGTGTTGCCCTACATCATCGGGGTCTACGCCCAGTCGGTCGTGAAGCAGACCGAACTCTGGCGGCGGGCCGAGGCCGGACATTCGCCATCGTCGATTTCCATCTCGAGTGGGGCGGCGCGCGACACCCGGGACAAAGGCACGCCGCTTCAACTCCTTCGAGTCGATCTCACAACGGGGCGCGAGACCCTCCTCGTCGAAGGCGCCATCATCGACGTCTCGCTGTCGCCGGACGGGCAGACGGCAGCGGCTCTGCTTGACGGCGCAGACATCCAGTACGGCCTGGACACGGTGCTCTTCACCGGAACGCCGAAACGGGTTCGGCGCATCCTCCTGGCCGACCTTGAAACGGGATCGTCTGTCGAGCCTTTGCCCGATCAGGATTTTACATCGCACCTGATGACATGGTCGCCGCGCTCGGACCGGCTGATCGCGTTCGCGAGACAGCCCGGGGGCCGTTTCGAGGCCGGGCGGTTCTGGCTGCTTGATCACAGCGGCTCCGCGCAGGCGATCGACCTGGACACGGCCACACCGTGGATCGACGGCGATAGCCAGACGATCCCCATCGCCCGGGCCAGTTGGGACGACGATCGCCCTGTCGTTCAGGTTCGTCTGGCCGACGGCTCGAAAGCCTGGCTGACAAACGATCGTAGCGGACGACGCCGGATCTTTGCCCAGGTCGAGGACGGCGAAGCCCTGGTCCGCTTCGACGGCGCAACCTTCCTCGCGCGACAGACAGGCCTGACGCCTCTCAGAGGAGAGCCCTCTCCCGCCGACCTCCAGGGACGGCTCGTCGATGCCGGGACGGCGAGCGATCTCGGCGCGCGGGCCACGCAAAATCCAGCGCCCGAGCGGCTCGGCCAATCTGTCCTGCTAAACGCGCAGGACTGTTTGCGACGATCCAGCGGTCCGGCGCACTGCTTCGGCGCCCTTGCCGACGACGAGACCGTCGTCGCGGCAAGCCCGGACGACACCTTCGTCGTCACCCGCCGCCGTTCGCCGGGCGGTGCGACGCAGGTCCGCCTGCGAACCGACACCGGAGCGGTCGAGCTGGCCTCCGTCAATGACGACCTCGATCGCCGCAGCTGGGGCGCTGTCGTGCCGATCGAACACACGGGTTCGGAGGGGCAGCCGCTGCGCAGCTGGTTACTGTTACCCGCCGTCCCGACGTCCAGTCCTCCGCCGGTGGTCGTGATCGCCTATCCCGGCCAGACCTTCCCAACGCCGCCCGGACGACTCCTGCCGGGCACCCTCAAGCTGCACATCAATCCGGCCATCCTTTCAGCGGCTGGCTACGCCGTGCTCATGCCCAGCTTGCCGCAGCAGGCCTCACCCACCTCGGACCTCGATCACCTAGGACCTGAGCTCGTCTCGATCGTCCAGATGGGCTGCGCGGCAGACCGCTGCGACGCCACGCGCGCGGCCTTGGTCGGTCACAGCTTCGGCGGATACGGCGTCCTTCGCGCCGCGACGCAGACGGATGACTTCAAGGCGATCATCGCCTCAAACGGCTATGGCGACCTCAGCGAAGCCTATGAGCCACGCCTGTATTCACAGTTGAGCGGGGAAGCGGGCGTGGCCATTCAGAGCGGGTGGCTCGAGGGCGGACAGGGTGGCCTTGGCGTGCCCTTGGGGACCAATCCGAACCGCTACGTCGAGCGCAGCCCGCTTTATGCAGTGGATCGGATCCGCACGCCCATCCTGCTTATCCAAAGCGACTTCGACGGATCGCGCTTCGATTCGATCTTCGGCGCCCTCTACCGTCTCAATCGCGAGGCGGAGCTGGTCACCTACTTCGGGCAGAGCCACGAATTCGCCAGTCCTGCGAACATCAGAGACCTGCACCTACGCATTCTCGACTGGTTCAACCGCTACCTTGGCCCGTCTCACCCGATCGAGACGCCCCTCCCAGCTTCGCGCCCAAACCTCGATCGCACCGAGGATGAGAAAACGGTTGGTCGCGGGATCCCAGATTAGGTGCGCATCGGAGAGGGCTTTGTCGAAGTCGTCGGTACTGATCAAACCCTTTTCCGCCAACCGTCCCTCGACGAGCAGGTCGGTCACAACATCCACGCTCTGGCGCACGACCGAAGCATAGAAGCGGCTAAGATCTCCCTTGTCGCGCCGCTCAGTGATCGACGGCGGCAACCGGTCTTCAAACGCGATCCTGGCCAGGCCGCGATCCCGTGCGCCGCGTGTGAGACAGTCCGTGGGGATGGCGAGGCAATGCTCCATGACCGGCTGCGTCAGCAGCGGATGCAGGAGGGTCGCCGAGCGGGCGCGCAGGCAGTCGCTCCAGAAGGTTTGGCAGTTGGCGAGTTGCAGAACCTGGCGCGCCTTGGCGGGCGGCAGCGCCTCCGCCCCTTCGACCCACCGATGGCGTCGCGTCGTGGCGGGCGGGCGCGGCTTCGGAAAAAGACTATGTCTGGCGATGGTCCAGACGGAGTGCCGGGTCCACCGCGCCACGGACGCCACATAACCCGGGTTCAAACCTCTCAGGCCCTCGCGCCGGAACCTGTCCGCCACGACCAGGGGGTCGGGTGACTGGAAGAAGACGGCGTCACCGCCTTGCCCCGTGAGCAGCCCCGTGGCGCGGACCTTGCGCGCCCGGCCGGCCATCTCGGCGTCATAGACCATGTCGATGCCGTGGAGCGCTGGGCGAACGCTTTGACCGAGCGGGTCAAACTGCTGTCGGGTCAAGGCTGCGATGTTCTGACGCTTGATGCAGCGAGAACGCTGCCAAGTTCGAACTGCCTCGCTCTATGTAGAAACCGGCTCCTGCCTGAAACTCAGCTGAACTAGACATCCACTTCGCATAGTGCCGCTCAGCCTCCTCCAGCGCGACCCGCGCCTTGAGGTCCGCCGGCTTGTGCAGCTTGGCGCCCGGCGTGTCGTAGAGCAGCACGCCCTCGCGTATGATGTCGGCGAAGAAGTAGCGCCCGCGATCCAGTTGCTCGTTTACGTCGTCGAGCGAATGGACGATTAGGCTGACTGGAGTGCGGATGTCAGGCCCGATAGGCATGGTCCGGTTTTCGGCCTCGTGCCAGAATTCGCCGTCGGTCAGGTCTTCATGATCGACCACGATCAGCAGGTCGAAATCCGAGAAGTAGCGTCCGACAGGGTCATGAACCCAGTCGCCGCGCGCATAGCTGCCGTAGAGGATGACCTTGAGAATCTTGCCGTCCTTGAGCCGCGCGGCGCGGCGGGTCGAGATGGCCTCCTCGAACGCTGCGCGCACGGTCTCGACCACCTGACGGAGTTCGGCCTGTTTGCGCAGCGGCAGATGATCGAGGCTTTTCTTCATGGCGGGAGTCTCCGCGATACGGGCGCACACGGCAAGGCTGAATACGCCGTCTTCAACCTGTCCGCCTCCCGAGCGAGCGTTGTCCCGTGCCAACGGTGGTCTTCACCGCCGCACGGCGGCGCCCACGAAAAAGCCGCGCGCCCCCAAAGGGCGCGCGGCAAGTTTTCAGTCTCTGAACAACGGCTATTCCGCCGCGAACGCATAGGCGTCGTCATCGCGCGGTTCGTCCGCGCTTTCGTCCTCCGGCTCCGCCGCATCGGACACCGTCCGCAGGACCGGGGGCAACCACCCCTTGCCCTCCACCAGCCGTTCCGCCGCCTCGGCCATGTCAACCTTCTTGAACCCGGCGATGCGGCCCGCCTCCTCCACGTTGACGGCCTCCGTCACCGCCTCCAGCACCCGCGTCTTCGGCACCCGCGTGAAGTAGCTGGCCGCCGTCGCCGACCACGTCCCGGTCATGTCGAGGCCGACCACCGTCGCCAGCGCCTCGGCCTGCGCCAAGGCGCCGGGTCGCCGGTCGTATGGGTCCCGCACGGCGTAGAGGCCGACCCCAGCGCAGCAGGCCATCAGGTCCAACTGGTCCGATGGAGCCAACCCGAACACCACGCCCCACAGGTCCTCGGCGCGCTCGGGCAGTCGCGCGCCCCACGCCTCGCACCGGTCGCGAACCCGCCGACCGGCAGGACCGTCGTCCACGCCCGGCGCCAGCCGCTCCAGACCGCTGACGGACAGTCGAAGCTGAAGCGGCGTCCAGAGGCCATATCCCGGATAGAAGACCTGCAGCGCCAAGGCATGAACCACGGTCGCCAACGCTACGCCCACATCGGCCTGCACCGCGTCGCGCAGGCCCATGGTCTTGTGGGCCGTAAGGTCGATGACCAACCGGTCGGACAGGGCGCTCCCGACCTCTTCCGGCTCCGGTGCGCTCCCGCCCTGCTCGGCGTCTGCGTCGCCACCGTTGCCCTCGATGTCCGCCTCCTCCGGGGTCGGCGTCACCGCGTCCTCGGCGCGGACGAGTCCGCGCTCGAAGCGGGCCAATCCGTCGTGGCCGAGCATCACCATGACGCCAGCTCGCGTCTTGGCTTCGGCGGCGTAGTCGAAGTCAGGGCCGAAGGCCTGCAAGGCCTTGTCGATCTCCTCCAGCCGCGCGTCCGCTTCGGGCGACAGCCCCTCCGCGCCCGCTTCGGAGACGATCCGGTCATACTCCTCCGACAGGGCCGTGATTTCGGCGGCGTCCGCCTCCGACCGTTCGACAGCCACCGGATAGACCCGTCCGAAGGCCGAGACGTCCGGATAGTCCAGGGCGGGCTCCGCCCATTTCCAGCCCTCCCGCTCGCGCGCCTCATCGGCCAGCCCGGCCAGCTTTTCCCCGACCAGTCGATCCAGCAGGACCACGTCTTCCAGCCAGCCGCCGCCGTCCTCGGTGAACAAATCCCGGACGATGCCGCCGCCTTCGGCCTCGTAGGTTTCGACGCCGACGAAGCGGACGCGCCGATCGCCGACGCTCACCTTGGCCTCGGTCATGGCGCGCCGGATGGCGTAGGCCGGGGTGTGGGGGCCGACCTGCTCCAGCACCTGCCGCTGCCGGTCCTGATCCTCGCTGACGCAGAAGGCGGTCAGTTGGTCCAGCGCCAGCGTCCCGGCCCGGTAGGCCGACATCAACTCCGGGGCCGCTGACCCGAGCCGGAGACGCTGACGCACGACATGGACGGACACCCCAAACCGGGCCCCGATCTCCTCGGGGCCGTAGCCCTTCTCGACGGCCAGCCGCTGGAAGGCCTCGAACTGATCGGCGGGATGCATGGCCTCGCGCGTCATGTTCTCGTCGAGGCTGATCTCGTGGGCGTCGTTCTCGGCGTCCACGATCACGCGCACCGGATGGGTCCGCTTGATCGCCTTGCGCTTGGCCAGCAGCCGAAGCCCCTGACGGCGCCCCTCGCCAATCGTCACTAGGTAATTTCCCGTAGGTTCGCCCTCCTCGGTCCGCTCGATCTCGATCACGGGCGGCTGCAACACCCCCTTGGCCTTGATGGAGGCCGCGAGGGCCTCGATGGTCGCGGGCGCATGCGGCGTCTTCCTCGCGTTCTTCGGCGAGGCCTTGAGCCGATTAAGCGGCACGATGAGTTCCGCGCCGTGTTGTGGCGCGGTCGCTTCAGTCGCGACGGTTTCGGTGGATTGAGCAGTCATGTCTGCCTCCTTTGGGCTTGGGTTGCAGGCACGCGAACTGCGCGCCTGAAACCCTGCCCGTCGGCGAGACCGGGGTAGCAAGGGCCAGGGCGGACCGGCCGGAGGGGGATCACCCGACCTGCACAAGCCTGACCCTGATTGCGGCTATGATGACGATCGTCGGCGCGGAAGGTCGGGGAGACCGGCCGGTCCGGCGGCGCAGCCGCTTCACCCTGGCGCGCGCGAGGGCGGAGCCCTTAGCTCTGCAAGCCCGACGAACCGTGCATTCCGTCGTCAAAGTCGACCGCTAAGAACCGGAGCTTATCGGTCACTGGCCACGATACCCAGTTGCAGCGAGGAAGGAGCCTGAAGAAGGCGGCGCCCATCCTGCGGTGCGGGATGACCGCGGCGGAGTGACTGGGATCGGTGACCCGTCGACTAAGCGACCGGGCGTCATCAGACGACGTCTGCGCAGACGGTGCTGAGAACCGTAAGACCAACACCGCGGGCCTGCGTGTTTTCCCTGCGGCATCTTTCGGTTCGAATCGACCCGAACGAGGAGATGCATCATGGGACAGACCCATTCGCCCCTGCCACGGACGATCAAGAAACCGGAACTGCGCCAGATGGTGCCGCTCGCAGACAGCACCATCTGGGAGATGGAGCAGCGCGGGGAGTTCCCCAGACGCTTCCGGCTGACGCCGCGATGCGTGGTCTGGGATCTGTCGGAGGTGCAGACCTGGCTGGAGAAACGCCGCCGCACCCCCGTCACGCCGGCCAAGGCTCCGGATGTGCGCCTGCGCCGATCACGCCCCGTCCACGATGGGCCGGGCGCCTCCCGACCGCACCTGTAAGCCGCGCCTCGCTTTAGAAAACGGCGAGCGGATTATCGACTGCTTCAGCCGGGGATGGCGGAGGCAAGGGGGACGGGACACGGGCTTCCAGGGCCGATAATTGATTTCTTCACCCCCGCGAGCTATATGTCGTCCCGAGGCCAGATCGGTTGAAACAGCCTCACCCGCCTCTTCGGAGGTCCACGCGTGAGCGAGATAGGGATTTCGATCCCGGAAGCGGCTACCGAGTGACTTCTGATAAGGGCGCCTCCGGGCGCCCTTATCTTCTCCGGTGGAACTTCAGCTTTTCGCCCTTCAGCGTCTTGTCGATCAGAACGGCGAAGCGAACCTTGCTCATGTGCGCAATAGCGAGCGCCTGCGCCGGCTCCGGGCTGTAGGCGCTTTCCACGAAGAGCTTGAGATCGACGCCCGCGTCGGCGCCGCGCTTGACCCGGAAGAAAACCCTGTAGTCCCCTGCTCCGCCGTCGTTGCGCACACCGATCCGCAGGAAGTTCGCCTCCGGGGTCTGATAGACGTGCGCCGTCGGCAGACCCTTCAGGATATGCGGGAGCGCCTGCGACAGCCCATAGCGGATCGGACAGAAGACGCGCCGCCTCGGACCATCCCAGACCGCGACCGCAGTTTCGTCGTGCTGGGCGGCGTCGAAGGTTTCACTGAAGCAGTGGTTGCTAAACCGGACATCGATCTTCACGCCGTTCGGACGCGACTGGGTGGCCATCTCCAGCACGAAGGGCTCGAGATGGTCGAACGCGAGCGTCTGCCCCGCGACTTCCAGCGGCGGAAAATACGGCCCGGCCATGGCCTACAGTCCCAACAGGTCCGGCGACCGCTTGCGCAGTCCCGGCCGGACGGCCGTGCGCTTGGTGGCGGCAGCCTTATCCCGCGCGTCGATCATGTCCTTGTCCCTGCATTTTCTGCTGGCATCCCGACGCATTTCAAAATTTCGGATCAAAACGCGGTGCGCTGACCTCTGACACGGTCAGAACCGGCGTGTAGGCGCGGCCCGCTTCCCAGGCGTCCACGGCGTTCGACCATTCCTGCGCCATGTGGCGGCGCTGGGTCTCGAACTCCGCCTTGTTGTAGACGCCTCGCGAAGATCGCTCTTCGTGAGCGAGCCCTTTCTCGATCCAGTCCGAGTTGAAGCCCATCTCGTGCAGCAGGGTCGAGGCCGTCCGCCGCAAGTCGTGGACGGTGAAGGGTTCGAGCGGGAGATCACCCTTACCGGCCTTCTCAGCGATCGCACTGGTGACGCGGTTGAAGGTCGCCCGCGACATCGGCGCATCGGCGTCGTAGCGCGACGGCAGGATGTATTTCGAGTTGCCGGCGCAGGTCTTCAGGGCGACCAGGATGTCCAGCATTTGGGTGGAGAGGTAGACGTTGTGAGGGCGTGAGCGCTTCATGCGCGCCGCCGGGATCGACCAGACCGCATTGTCGAAATCCACCTCGGTCCATACCCCGTCCTGAAGTTCGCTCTTTCGAACCATGCTGAGCAGGATGAACTTCAGGCCGAGCCTGATGGTTGGCAGGGTCGCCACCTCACCCAGAAGCATCAGCATGATCCGGATTTCGGCGGGGGTGAGCGAGCGGTCGCGCGGTCGGAAGGTCGCGATCGAAGCCGGACCCACGTCATCCGCAGGATTGTCGATCTTCTCGCCGTGGAGGATGGCCCAGCCGTAGATCTGTTTGACGATATCCCGGACATGGATCGCCGTGGCGGGCGCCCCGCGATCCACAATCGCCTTGCAGTGGGCCCGCAGATCGTCGGGTGTGATCTCGCTCAGCAGGCGGTTCTTCCACTTCGGCAGGATGTCCCGATTGAAAATCGCCCGGCGCATGTCGCGGGTGCTGTCCGCCATCGGCGCGCGGTCCATCCAGCCCTGGGCGACCTGTGCGAAATCGTGAGCTTCCTTCAGGCGACGTTTGGCGCGCTGCTTTTCAACCGCGGGCGACACCCCGTCCGCGATCGCCTTCTTCACCTCGATCAGCCGCTCACGGGCTTGGGCCAGCGTCAATCCGGCGCTGCCGTAACGCCCGAGCGTCAAGGTCTCTCGACGGCCGTTGAACCGATAGTCGTAGCGGAATGAGATCGCGCCGCCCGTCGAGACATAGACGTACATACCGTCCCTGTCGGTACTCTTGTAAGCCCTTGCTTTCGGACGCAAATTCTTCAGTGCGGTGTCGGTTAGCACGGTATAATCGCCTCTGGCTGTCGGTCCTCGAATTCGGGCGCGCCAAGACAGCTTTTTATCATCCATTTCAGAGACTTGCTGGAAATGAATACCGTCAGGGCTTGGCCCGATGTCAGGACGGTATGAGCCCGAGTCCGCCAGATCAATGCAGCGGCGTACCGTCGGGCAGTCCGACAAAACGAAAAAAGACCCTCCGAATGGCTCCGAAGGGTCTCGACAGAATTCACAATGTTGTCAGCCCTTTAGAGGCGGCTTCGGAAGCGATACCGAATGCTACCGAAGGGTCGGGACTATTCCCACTCGATGGTGCCGGGGGGTTTGGAGGTCACATCGTAAACGACGCGGTTGACGCCGCGGACCTCGTTGATGATGCGCGTGGCGGTCTTGGCCAGGATGTCCCAGGGGAACTGGTAGAAGTCGGCGGTCATGCCGTCGGTCGAGGTGACCGCGCGCAGGGCCAGGACCTTTTCATAGGTCCGGGCGTCGCCCATGACGCCGACCGTCTTGACCGGAAGCAGGACGGCGAAGGCCTGCCAGATATCGTCGTAGAGACCAGCCTTGCGGATTTCTTCCAGATAGATGGCGTCGGCGTCCTGCAGCGTCGCGACCGCTTCCGGCGTGATCTCGCCAGGGATGCGGATGGCCAGGCCCGGCCCCGGGAAGGGGTGGCGTCCGACGAAGGCGTCGGTCAGGCCCAGTTCACGGCCCAGGGCGCGGACCTCGTCCTTGAACAGTTCGCGCAGCGGCTCGACCAGCTTCAGCTTCATGAAGTCCGGCAGGCCGCCGACATTGTGGTGGCTCTTGATCACCGCCGACGGGCCGCCCGAGGCCGAAACGCTCTCGATCACGTCGGGATAGAGGGTCCCTTGGGCCAGGAATTCTGCGCCTTCGATCTTGCCAGCCTCGCGGTCGAAGATCTCGATGAAGACGCGGCCGATGGTCTTGCGCTTGGTCTCCGGGTCCGAAATCCCGGCCAGCTCGCCGAGAAATTCCTTAGATGCATCAACGTGCACCAGCGGGATGTTGTAGTGCTCGCGGAACAGGGTGGTGACCTGGGTCGCCTCGTCCTTGCGAAGCAGTCCGGTGTCGACGAAGACGCAGGTCAGTTGATCGCCGATGGCTTCGTGGATCAGGACGGCGGCGACGGACGAGTCCACCCCGCCCGACAGACCGCAGACCACCTTGGCCGAACCAACCTGCTCGCGGATCTTGGCGATCTGTTCGTCGCGATAGGCGGCCATGGTCCAGTCGCCGGTCAGGCCGGCGATGCCGTGAGTAAAGTTCTTCAGGATCACGGCGCCGCGCGGGGTGTGCATCACCTCCGGGTGGAACTGCACGCCATAGATCTTGCGCTCCTCATTGGCGATGGCGGCGTAGGGCGCGCCTTCCGAGGTGGCGATGACGTGGAAGCCTTCGGGGATGGCGGTGACGCGGTCGCCGTGGCTCATCCAGACAGTCTCGCGGTGATCGACGGCGCCGATGCCGGCGAACAGCGGGCTCTCGCGGGTGATCACGATCTCGGCGCGGCCGAACTCGCGATGGTGGCCGCTCTCGACCTTGCCGCCCAGCTCGGCGCAGATGGTCTGCTCGCCATAGCAGATGCCCAGCACCGGCACCCCGGCCTCGAACAGGGCGTGGTCGGCCTTGGGGCTGTCGGCGTCGGTGGTCGAGTTGGGGCCGCCCGACAGGATGATGGCCTTGGGCGCCACCGTCTTCAGCGCCTCACCCGCCTTGTTGAACGGATGGATCTCGCAATAGACACCGGCTTCGCGCAGGCGGCGCGCGATCAACTGGGTCACTTGACTGCCGAAATCGACGATCAGCACGGCGTCATGCGTGTGGGGCGCGGTCATGAGGGCTCAGAATCCGAAGCGGGCGTTGATGGGGCGGGTTCTTGACGGGTGAAGACGTCGGGATCAAGTCGCGACGCGGGAACATCAGCCAGTGCGGCCAGACCCTGGGTCGTCAGCACCTCGGCCAGACGGTCCCAGACCTCGGCCAGGTTGGCGTCGACCAGATGCAGGTAATCGGTCCAGTCAGTCAATTGCGACAGCTCGCTCTTGCCGTCGCTGACGCCGCGCAGGGCGATCAGCGGCACGCCGAACGTCTGGGCGACGCGCAACAGGGCGAAGGTCTCCATGTCCACCATCTCGGCGTCGATGACGTCATAGGCTGCGCCTGACACGACATTGGCGCCGGTCGACAAGGTTGCCGTCGGCACGCCGGGGATGGGGCATGGCAGCGGTAGGACGCCGGGAAGGTCGAGCAGAGGCGTCTTGCCCTTCTCAAAGCCAAGCGGACTGGCGTCCATGTCGCGATAACTGACGGACGAGGCCTGATAGACCGCCGCGTGCTCCAGGTCGCGCGACCCGCACGAGCCCAGCGACACGATCAGGTCCGGCAGGGCGTCGTCCGCTTCCAGCCGCGTCAGGGCCGCCGTCAGGGCGATGGCCGCCTCGACCGGGCCGATCCCGGTCATCAGCGGCGTGATCCGCGCCTGAAGGGCGTCGCCGTACTCAGCCGGCGCCGCCATGACGGGTAGAACCGTCAGGCCGTAGATTTCTTTGGAACGGCCGTCGCTCACGCCGTCCGCTCGTAGACGGCGGCGAAGAAGCCGTCGGTGCCGGTCGAGGCAGGCGACAGACGCAGGCGATGACCGCCTTCAGCCAGGACGCCCAGACGCTCGCGGGCCGCATCAGTCAGGTTGGCGCCGGTCAGCGCCTCGGCCACAGGAACAGGGGCGAACTCGGGGTGGTTTTCCTCAAAAGCGTCGGCGGTCGCTTCATTCTCGCCGCGCAGCATGGAGCAGGTGACGAAGACCAGACGTCCGCCCGGCTTCACCAGTTCGGCGGCCCGGCCCAGGATCTGGACCTGCAACGCGTGCAGGCGCTCGACCTCGGCGGGCTTCAGACGCCAGGCGTCCTCCGGTCGGCGACGCCAGGTGCCCGAACCGCTGCACGGCGCATCGACCAGAACCACATCGGCCTGGCGGACCAGATCCTCGACACCTCCGCCGTTCTGGCCCAGCAGGCGCAGATCGGCGGCGACGCCGGCGCGGGCCAGGCGCGGACGGATGTTGTCCAGGCGCTTCTGCACCACGTCATAGGCGAACAGGCGGATGCCCATCTCGACGACCGGTCTGGCCTTGGGCTTGGGCGCAGCGCCCTGCCCGTCTCCGCCGACCGGCGACCAGGTGGCCACCGGCGCGGCCTCGACCTCAGCTGTTGCAGCCCGGGGCGCGACCGGCTGACCCAACATGGCCAGACCCAGGGTCTTGCCGCCGCCGCCAGCGCAATAGTCGACGACGGTCATGCCGGGCGCGACGCCGGTTAGCCAGCAGGCGACCTGACTGCCTTCGTCCTGAATTTCGATATGGCCCTGCTTGAAGGCCTCCAGCGCCTGAACGTTCGGCGGCGGTTCGGCCGACAGGCGCAGTCCCGCCGCCGACCACGGCGTGCGCTCGGGCGACAGGCCCCCCTCGACCAGTTCAGCCTCTACCCCCGCGACCGTGGTCTTGGCCAGGTTGACGCGCAGGTCGATCGGCGCGCGCGGCGCCATCAGCTCGTGAGCTTCCTCGCTCCAACGGTCGCCGAAGGTGATCTTGAAGTCCTCGACCACGAACTCGGGCAGGCCCGCGGCGACCCAGCCGGGTAGTTCGCCGGGAGCCGAGGTGATGCGGCCGCGCTCCTGCTTGGACAACGGACGCGGGCCATAGCCCTCTCCCGAGTGTAGCAGGTCGATGTCGTCCAGCGGCAGACCGTCGATCAGCGACAGCGAGCCGATGACCAGGGCGCGGCCATCCTCACGCCCGCCCATGGCCCAGACCAGACGCCCACGCGCACGGATCACCTTGTAGACGCGGTCGGCGATGGCGCGACGATCCTTGGACCCCGCATAGCGGTTGGCCGCGCTCCAGGCCTTCAGCACCACCTCGGCCGGCTGGCGGCTGTGGGCGATGCTGTCGAGGACGGAGGCGGCGGCGGCGAGGCGGGCTGCAGGGGTCAATCGGGTCTCGGATCAGATGAACGGGGCCGCCAGGATCATGATCAGTCCCGCAAGCGAGACCAGCCAGACCAGCGACCGGATGTAGGGCACGCCAAGGGCGTAGAGCGGAATATAGGCGACACGCGCCCAGAAATAGAAAGCGGCGCCCCATAGGGTCAGGGCGCTTTCCGCCCCCGTCACGTGGGCGATCAGGACGGCCCCGATGAAGAGCGGAAGGGTCTCGTACAGGTTCGACTGGGCTCTTTCGAGGCGACCGGTCAGCGGGTTCGTCGATACCGGCGTCTGATCCCGAGGGCCGGCGTTCCATCTGGAGCCGAACTCGAGGGTTCGCGCGCCAGCGGGCAGAAAGATCTGCACCAGGGCCAGCACCAGCACCGCCGCCAGATAGGTCAGTTCAGTCGTCACGCCTTACCCCTCCGCATCCGCTCAAAACGATGAAACCGCTCCCGGTCCGAAGATCGGGAGCGGATCAGGATCAGGATCAGCCCTGACGATAGTTCGGCGCTTCGCGCGTGATCATCACGTCGTGGACATGGCTTTCGCGCAGGCCCGCATTGGTGATGCGCACGAAACGGGCGCGCTCTTGGAAGTCAGGAATGGTGGCGCCGCCGACGTAGCCCATGGAGGCGCGCAGGCCGCCGACCATCTGGTGGATGACCGGGGCGATCGGACCCTTGTAGGCGGTCTGGCCCTCGATGCCTTCCGGCACCAGCTTCTCGGACGAGACTTCCTTCTGGAAGTAGCGATCCGCCGAGCCCGCACCCATGGCGCCGACCGAGCCCATGCCGCGATACGACTTGTAGCTGCGGCCCTGGTACAGGAAGACCTCGCCGGGCGATTCATCCGTGCCGGCGAACATCGAACCCATCATGGCGACGCTGGCGCCGGCCGCGATGGCCTTGGCCATATCACCCGAGTACTTGATGCCCCCGTCGGCGATGACCGTGGCGCCCGTGCCCTTGGCGGCGCGAGCGGAATCCATGATGGCCGTCAGTTGCGGCACGCCCACGCCGGCGACGATCCGGGTGGTGCAGATGCTGCCCGGGCCGATGCCCACCTTCACGGCGTCAGCGCCTGCATCGATCAGGGCGCGGGTGGCGTCATAAGTGGCGACATTGCCCGCGATGATCTGCAGGCGATTGTTCTCGCGCTTGATGCGCTCGACCACCTGGGCCACCGAGGCCGAATGGCCGTGGGCGGTGTCGATCACCACCACGTCGACGCCGGCTTCGGCCAGTGCCATGGCGCGCTCGTAACCCGCGTCGCCGACCGTCGAGGCGGCGCCGACCAGAAGGCGGCCCTGCTCGTCCTTGGCGGCCATGGGGAAGGCCTGGGCCTTCTCGATATCCTTCATCGTGATCAGGCCGACCGCGCGATAATCCTCGTCAACGACGATGACGCGTTCGATCTTGCGGGTGCGCAGCAGGTTCCACGCTTCCTCACGCCCCGCGCCTTCGCGGACGGTGATCAGGTCGCCCGTGGTCATCAGGGCCGAAGCCTTGATCGACGGATCGCTCTCGAAGCGCATGTCGCGGTGGGTCAGCATCCCGACCAGTCTGCCCGTGGCCGGATCGACTACCGGGAAGCCGGTGATCTTCTTGGCGGCGACGATCTGGCGGACCTCGCCCAAGGTCGTGTCCGGCGAAACCGTCACCGGGTTGATGACCATGCCGCTTTCATAGCGTTTGACGGCGCGGACCTGTTCGGCCTGCTCCTCGATGGTCATGTTGCGGTGAAGCACGCCCAGACCGCCGGCCTGGGCCATGGCGATGGCCAGACGGCTTTCCGTCACCGTGTCCATGGCGGACGACAGCAGCGGGATGTTCAGTCTGATGCTGCGCGTCAGCTGGGTCGAGACATTCGCCATTGCAGGCATGATCTCGGACGGGCCGGGTTCGAGCAAAACATCGTCGAAGGTAAGGCCTTCGCGTATCTCCATGGGGAGTCTCCGTTTTGCGGGCCGCGTATAACGCCCGATGGCGGGGAACCGCAACCCCAAGCAGGAGCTATCAGGGGAATAAGAGGAATTGCCTTGAACCTGAGCCGCAGCCGCCACATGTTTCGATAATGGTTCGCATCTTGATCAGCACAGCCCGTCGCCTCGCGCTAAAGATCGCGAGCTATGGCCTCATGCACCTGATCGTGGCCATCCTCGTCGCCTTCGCCCTGACGCGCGACTGGCGGGTCGCCCTCGCCGTGGGCTTGGTCGAGCCGATCTTCCAGACCTTCGCCTATTCGATCCACGACCGGGTGTGGCACCGCATCGAGCAGCGCCGGATGCTGTCCGGGGTCGAGGAAACCGCCGAGGCCGTCACCGCGCGCCTGGAATTGATGAACGCCCGCGAGCAGAACCGGGCGCACAATCACCACGGCCATCACGGTCACATCCACGCCCTGCCCCGCAACCTGAAGCAGGTCGCCGCCAAGACCGTCACCTACGGCCTGATGCACTTCACCGTGGCGGTTCTGGTCGCGTTCGCCCTGACGCGCGACTGGCGTCTGGCCCTGGCCATCGGCATGGTCGAGCCGCTGGTGCAGACCGTCTTCTTCACCCTGCATGACCGCATCTGGACGCGGATTGAGGCCAGGAAGGCGCGTCGGGCGGCGGAAGCCGCGACGGCCTGATCTCTCGACACGCCCGGCCGTAGTTCAGGGATAGAAATAGCCCGTATTGCTGCAACCTGGGCGATGGTCGGTTGCTCGCCGCGCGCCGTCGACGCACATCGAGTCTAGCAGGCCCAGGCCAGCGGCCGCCCCGCCGTCCGCCAGCCACACGACTCGCCCGTCGCGCACACCGACCAGGGCAGCGGCGTTCATGCGCGCCAGATTGTTGCTAGCTTCCGCCCCCATGTCGATCGACAGCACCTCATAGGCCGGGTCTTCGGCATCGACATAGCTACGCACGCCGGGGTTCTCGGCCGCGAAACGGGCGCTACCGCCTGGGACGACCTCCCCCAACCTCATTCGCGCGAACAGGGCCGAACCCCGGACCTGAGCCTCGCGTCGCTGCTCGTTCAGGGCCGGCAGACGCCAGGCGAAAGGCAGCAGGGCCAGACCTTGCAGCACGCCCGTCGTATCCGCCCTCAGTTCTGTGCTCGGTTTCGCCAGGATGATCGGCGCCCTCTGGCAGGCCCGCTTCACCACGGCCTCGGCAGGCGTCGCAAGATCAGGGCGCCTTTCCAGAAAACCGTCCAGGTCCGACAGCGGCAGACGGCCGGGCGCGACGGACAGCCAGGGATCACGACCCTCCAGCGTCAGTCGCCTTGTGTAGCGTTCGGCGCTTTCGCCCTGGGCTCGCGGCGGCTGCGCACGCATCGGCGGATTGAGCACTTCGACCACCCTGCCGTCGCGCGCGACCACATAGACGGCGGCCGTGCGCGGATAGGCCCCGGCCCAGGCGTTCGGTCTATACAATTGAACCGGATAGTCGGCCCGTTCGGGCGGAACCAGCCGCACGTCGCAAACCTGGCCACGAGGTGCAGGCGGCGTCAGAGCCTGAACGGGATAGACATCGACCCACCCCTGCGGTCCGATCATGCTGATAGCCGGCGCCGGATCGCGCGTCGCCCCCAGTCGTCGGACGGCATCGGACACGCTCAAACCGCGCAGTTCCGAAACCGGAACAGGCGACGCCTGCTCCTTCGCGGTCATGCCCAAGATCAAGGCGGCGATCACTGTTGTGATCATGTCCGTCTCCGTCCGTCGCGGCAGGCGACACCCGCCAGATGAACACGAGGGGACGGAAAGACCAATCCTACTTCTTGTTCAGCGCCACCAGAAACACCTCGGCGCTGCCCTTGCGGCTCGATTCCGGCTTCACGTACTTCACCGTCTCGAACTCCTCGCGCAGCCGCGCCAGAACCCCGCCGGCGTCGCCGCCCTGGAAGTTCTTGGACACGAAGTTTCCGCCCGGCTTCAATGTGCGGATGGCGAAGTCGGCGGCGATCTCGATCAGGGCGATGATCTTCAGGTGGTCCGTCTTGCGGTGGCCGACCGTGTTATGCGCCATGTCTGACAGCACCAGGTCGGGTCGCCCGCCGATCGCGTCGATCAGCTGCTGGTCCACTCCCGGATGGGTGAAGTCGGCCTGGATCAGGGTCGCGCCGGGCACGGGCTCGATCATCAGCAGGTCCACGCCCGCCACCGCCGCTGCGCCGCGATCCAGCGCCACCTGGATCCAGCCGCCGGGCGCCGCGCCCAGGTCGATGACCCGCGAGCCCTTCTTGATCAGATGAAAGCGGTCGTCGATCTCCAGCAGCTTGAAGGCCGCCCGGCTGCGCCAGCCCTCGGCCCGCGCGCGCTCGGACCACTTGTCCGACAGCTGCCGCTTGATCCACTGCTGGCTCGACATGGACTTGGTGTCGGCCGTCCTCATCTTCTGGCCCAGGCCGCGCCCGGCGGCGGTGCCGCCTGTAGGCGGGCGAACCATCCGGCGGCGTTCCGGCGGCTTGTCGGAGGGCTTGTCGGAGGGCTTTTCGTCGTCACTCATGCTTCCCACATAGCCGTGACAGCGTTCAGCCGCTATGACCCGCGCACAATTCTAGCTCACACCCCCGCAAGGAGAGCCTCATGGCCGACCAAACCCTGACCTTCACCCTCGACACCGGCGACGGCGAAGAGCGCAACGTCGTGATCAAGCTGCGCCCCGACCTGGCCCCGGGCCACGTCGAGCGCATCTCCGAACTGGCCTCGGAAGGCTTCTATGACGGCGTGGTCTTCCACCGCGTCATCCCGGGCTTCATGGCCCAGGGCGGCGACCCGACCGGCACCGGCACCTCGGGCTCGAAGAAGCCCAACCTGAAGGCCGAGTTCAGCGCAGAGCCGCACGTCCGCGGCGTCTGCTCGATGGCCCGCACCTCGGATCCGAACAGCGCCAACTCGCAGTTCTTCATCTGCTTCGACGACGCCCGCTTCCTCGACAAGCAATACACCGTCTGGGGTGAAGTGATCGAAGGCATGGACCACGTCGACGCCCTGCCCAAGGGCGAGCCGCCCCGCGCGCCGGGCAAGATCGTCAAGGCGACCGTCGCCTAAGGATCGGTATCAGCGGCGGGGGATCAGTCCCCCGCCCACCACCGCATCGACACGTTATTGAAGGTCCGGTTTCCGACCTTGAGCGTCCCCTTCAGGACGACGCCTCTGTCTCCCAGATTGCGCCGCGCCGTCGCCAGCGCGCCCTGGTCGAGCTTTCCATCGAACGACACGCCTCCCAGCCCCCCCGACAAGGCTTGAACCCGCACCCGATCCTCGGTGACGTCGTAGGCCGCCGGGATCAGCCGCAATCGACGCCGTTTTCCGCTTTCCAGCGGTGGCCCGACCATGTCCTCGAACTCGATCATGACCGGTGCAAAGCCCGACGGCCGCTCGCCGCCCTCCCAGGCGATGAAGTCCGGAACCTGGCCCATGAAGACGTGGTGCAGCCGCCAGTTGTCGATCCGCACCTCTTCGGTCGGAATGTAGTAGCCGGACACATCTTCCGGCAGGTCGTGGGCGAAGGCCGCAGCCTTCGCCGCCGGCGCTTCAGGCGAGGTCGCAGGCCGGTCGCAGGCCGCCAGCGCCATCATCCCGACCAGGGTCGCCGCCGCCAGGGCTCGCTTCATCATTGATCCAGCCACTGATCCAGCGCGCGGAACCCTTCGATCGCCAGTTCGGTCGAAGACTGGAAGGTGGCCGGCACGATCTTCTCGAAATCGTCGCTCGGGCGGTGATAATCGGGGTGATAGTTCACGCCGAAATAGAGGAAGGGCAGGCCTGCACGGTGGAAGGCGGCGTGATCCGACGCTTCAACCCAGTTGTCGGCGCCCTTGTCCTCGGGCGTGTCCTTGCCGAAAGCCAGCGAGACTGTCCCGCGCGGCGCGATCCGCTCCAGCAGCGGGCGGAAATAGGGATGCTGATAGGTGCCGGTGACCCACAGCTTGCCGTCGCTGTCGGCGCGCGCCGTCATGTCGAAGTTCAGGTTCATCGAGATCGACGACAGCGGCACCGGCGGCGCCTCGACGAAATGCTTGGCCCCCAGAAGCCCCCGCTCCTCGCCGTCGAGGGCGACGATCAGGACGCTGTGCTCCGGCGGATTGGCCTTCAGCCTCTTGGCCAGCTCCAGCATGGTCGCCACGCCCGAGGCGTTGTCGTCCGCGCCGTTGAAGACCTGGCCGTCGTTGACGCCGACGTGGTCGTAGTGGGCCGTGACCACGATGTACTTGTCCGACACGCGCGTGCCGGGAATGACGCCGATGATGTTGGTCCCGCTGAAGGTCTTCACCCCTTCGCGCGTTCGCCCCTGCATTTCCCACGGCTGCAGCCGCCCCATCGGCGACGGCTGGACGCCCAGCGCCTCCAGACGTCCGACGATATATTCGCGCGCCTTGGCGCCGCCTTCCGAGCCGGTGTCGCGGCCCTGCATGTCGTCCGCCGACAGGATGCGCAGGTCGTCCATCAACTGGGTGTAATCGGCGGACGAGGCCGCAGCAGGCGCGGTCGCTGTCTCGGTCGGCGTCGTGGTCTCGCAGGCGGCCAGCGTCAGGGCGGCGGCGATGGCTGTCAGGCTGGCGAGAACAGGACGCATGGAGGGCTCCGGGAAATCAGTCGGCGGGACGCTAGCGGGCGTCGTCGCCTTCGTCAGATTACGTTTCTGTCATGGACGCTGCGATCCCGCCGCCGCCAGTGCTAAACAGCGCGACTGATGTAGGCTGACCGCGCGATTCCCATGTCCGAAACTCCTGTCGAAACCCTGACCGAAGACCAGGCCCGCGAGGAGTTGGCGCAGTTGTCTGCCGAACTGGCGCGCCACGACGCCCTCTACTACGCCGACGCTGCGCCCGAGATTTCCGACGCCGACTACGACGACCTGAAGCGCCGCGCCCTCGCCATCGAGACCGCCTTCCCGGCCCTGACCAGCCCCGTCTCCCCTTCGCAACGGGTCGGCGCTCCCGTCTCCAGCCAGTTCGCCGAGGTCCGCCACGGCGTGCCCATGCTGTCGCTGGACAACGCCTTCGACGAGAGCGAGGTGCGCGACTTCGTGGCCCGCATCGCCCGCTTCCTGAAACTGCCGGGCGACGAACCCATCGCCTTCGTCGCCGAGCCCAAGATCGACGGCCTGTCCGCCAGCCTGCGCTATGAGAAGGGCGTTCTGGTCCAGGGCGCCACGCGCGGCGACGGCAAGACCGGCGAGGATGTGACCGCCAACCTGCGCACGCTGGCCAGCATCCCCCAGACCCTGAGCGGCTCCGGCTGGCCCGACGTCATCGAGATCCGGGGCGAGGTCTACGCCCGCAACGACGCCTTCGACGCCTTCAATGCCGCAGCCGAAGCCGAAGGCCGCCGCACCTACGCCAACCCGCGCAACTTCGCCGCCGGATCGCTGCGCCAGAAGGACCCGAAGATCACGGCCCTGCGCCCCCTGACCTTCTTCGCCTACGCCTGGGGCGAGACCTCGGCCCCGTTCGCGGAGACGCAACACGGCGCGCTGGAGGCCTTCCGCAGCTGGGGCTTTCAGGTCAACGAGCGCTCGACCCGCGTCGAGGGCGCCGTAGGCCTGATCGAGGTCTATCGCGGACTGGAAACCGACCGCGCCCGCCTCGGCTATGACATCGACGGCGTGGTCTACAAGGTCGACCGACTGGACTGGCAGCAGCGCCTCGGATTCATCGCCCGCAGTCCCCGTTGGGCCATCGCCCACAAGTTCCCGGCGCAGCAGGCTACGACCGTTCTGGAAGGCATCGACATCCAGGTCGGCCGTACCGGCTCCCTGACCCCCGTCGCCCGCCTGCACCCGGTCACCGTCGGCGGCGTCGTGGTCCGCAACGCCACCCTGCACAACGAGGACGAGATCGCCCGCAAGGACGTGCGCATCGGCGACACCGTCATCCTGCAACGCGCCGGCGACGTCATTCCCCAGATCGTCGGCGTGGTCGAAAACCTGCGCCTCGAAGGCGCCGAACCCTTCGCCTTCCCCCACGTCTGCCCCGTCTGCGGATCGGAGGCCGTGCGCGAGGGCGACGAGGTCAAGCGCCGCTGCACCGGCGGCCTGATCTGCGACGCCCAGATCGTCGAGCGCTTGAAGCACTTTGTCAGCCGCCGCGCCTTCGACATTGAAGGGCTTGGAGAAAAACAGCTGATCGCCTTCCACGCGCGCGGCTGGATCAGGGAGCCGGCGGACATCTTCCGCCTGGCCCGCGACGAGCAGAAGCTGGCCCTGCTGAGGGCCGAGGACGGCTATGGCGAGACCAGCGTCCGCAACCTGATCGCCGGGATCGACGCTCGCCGCACCATCAGTCTCGACCGCCTGATCTTCGGCCTGGGCGTGCCGGACATCGGCGAACAGACCTCGCTGATCCTGTCGCGCGCCTTCGGCAGCTGGACCGCCTTCCGTGACGCCTGCATGGCTGCGTCCGAGGGTCTGGCCAGCGACGACTGGAAGCGGCTGGCCGCCACCCACGCCATCTCAACCCGCGTCCTGGGCCTGATGGCCGAGGCGACGCCCCCCGCCGAGGATCCATGGCCGGAGGCGCCGATGGATCAGAAGATCGCCCTCGCCTTCCCCGGCATGGCCGCCCCCGCACGTCGCTCGCTGGCCGAAATCTCGGACGGCTGGACCGACCTGACCCGCTGGGCCCGCGTCGCCCGCACCGAAGGCCCGTCCGAGATCCTCAACCAGATCGCGGGCGTCTCCGGCGTCGGCCCCGTCGCCGCCGAGGCCCTGGCCCATTTCTTCCACGAACCGCACAACCGCGAGGTCGTCGACGCCCTGTTGGCCGAACTGGCCCAGGTCGAGGACGTCGCGGCCCCCACCACCGACAGCCCCGTGGCGGGCAAGACCGTGGTCTTCACCGGGTCGCTGGAACGCTTCACCCGCGACGAGGCCAAGGCCCGCGCCGAAAGCCTGGGCGCCAAGGTCTCGGGTTCGGTGTCGAAGAAGACCGACTATGTCGTCGCCGGTCCCGGCGCCGGGTCCAAGCTGAAAGACGCCGAGAAACACGGGGTCGCCGTCCTGACCGAGGACGAATGGCTGGAGCTGACCGCCTGATGCACGCCGTCGCCATCGACTTCGAAACCGCCAACGAGCAGCGCTCCAGCCCCTGCTCGATCGGCCTGGCCTGGATCAACGATGGCGTCATCGAATCCGTCGAGCACCACTACATCCGCCCGCCCGGCATGCGCTTCGCCAGCTTCAACATCGCCTTCCACGGCATCGGCCCGGAACAGGTCGAGGACGCCGAGGAATTCCCCGCCGTCCTAGCCGCCATCGCCCCGCGCCTGCAGGGCCGCACCGTCCTGGCCCACAACGCCGCCTTCGACGTCAGCGTCATCCGCGGGACCTGCGACCACTACGGCCTCGCCTATCCCGAGTTCGACTATCTCTGCACGGTCAAACTGGCCCAGATCACCTGGCCCGAGTTCGCCTCGCACAAGTTGAACAATGTCTGCGCCGAACTGGGCATCCAGTTCAAACACCACGACGCCGCCGAAGACGCCTTCGCCTGCGCCTCGGTGGCGCTGAAGACGCTGCACCTGCATGACGCCGCCTGCGCCAGCACGCTCGCGGCCGCCGCCGGCATCAGCCTCGGTCGCCTGCACGTCGCCGGCTACAGCCCCTGCTCCTCGGCCGCTTCTCGTCCGCGCCGCCCACGCGCGGCCTGACGGCGGCGGAAAGCCGCGAAAATCCATCACCTTAGTCTGCCATCACGCTCATATATTGACCTAAGGTCATGTAATCATTGAGCGAACGTCATGAATTTGGGCCTTGTTTCAGACCGAAACCGGGATCACCCTTCGCTTAAGGGATCGGCTCAACGATCCATGTGAAGGAATACGCCTGATGAAGTTCTCCGTCCTGGCGGCTGCGGCTGTCGTCGCTGCGGCTCTAGCCTCACCTGCCTTCGCCGGCGACCCGACCGGCCTGTGGCAGACCCCGACCAACGGCGGCCAGGTCCGCATCACCCGTTGCGGTCAGGCTCTGTGCGGCACGCTGGTGACGTCCGACCACATCCGCGCCCAGCCCAACGCCCGCGACGAGCACAACAAGGACGCCA
The DNA here is from genome assembly GCF_002387245.1 of Brevundimonas sp. UBA4553. Taxonomy (GTDB): domain Bacteria; phylum Pseudomonadota; class Alphaproteobacteria; order Caulobacterales; family Caulobacteraceae; genus Brevundimonas. The sequence continues at coordinate 96,127 of NZ_DGLD01000019.1, read as the reverse complement.
GCCAGCGCAACCGCACCCTGCGCGGCCTGCCCATGCTCAGCGGCTTCACCGGCGGCCCGACCGAATGGCGAGGCGGCTCGGTCTACAACCCGGCGGACGGCGGCACCTATCGCGGCACCATCACCATGACCAATGACAACAGCCTGCGCCTGCGCGGCTGCATCGTCGCCCCCCTGTGCAAGACCCAGACCTGGACCCGCATCCAGTAGTCGAGGCGCAGCGCTAGTCGAGACGCCTCCCCCGCAACCGCGAGGGAGGCGTTTTCGCATCAGCGGTTCAGCGCCGACCGTCCGGCGGCTGCATAGCGTTCACCGGACGCCGCGCCCTTGGGGAAGACCGCCTCGATCCGCGACAGATCTTCCAGCGTCAGCACAATCTCGGTCGCGGCGATGTTCTGCTCCAACGTCGCCACCCGGCGCGTGCCCGGAATGGGGATCAGGTCCTCGCCCTGCGCCAGCACCCAGGCCAGAGCCAGCTGCGCAGCCGTCACCCCCTTGTCGGCGGCGATGGCCGAAACCGCCGCGACCAGATCCAGGTTCTTCTGGAAGTTCTCTCCCATGAAACGCGGGTTGGAGCGGCGGAAATCATCGGCCGGCAGGTCGTCGATCGACCTGATCTCGCCTGACAGGAAGCCGCGCCCCAGCGGGCTGTAGGGCACGAAGCCGATGCCCAGTTCGCGCACGGTGGCGAGGATTTCGTCCTCCGGTTCGCGGCTCCAAAGCGAATATTCGGTCTCCAAGGCGGTGATGGGGTGGACCGCATGGGCCTTGCGGATCGTGGCGGGCGCCGCCTCGGACAGGCCGAGGAAGCGCACCTTCCCCTCGGTCACCAGTTCGGCCATCGCCCCGACCGTCTCCTCGATCGGCGTGTCGGGATCGACGCGGTGCAAATAGTAGAGGTCCACGTGATCGACGCCGAGACGGCTCAGGCTGCCCTCGATCGCGCGACGCACATTGGCGGGCGACCCATCGACCGCCAGTACGGTCCGGTCGGCGTTGTAGTTGATGCCGAACTTGGTGGCGATGAAGGCCTCGTCCCGTCGCCCCTTCAGCGCCTTGCCCAGCAGCCGCTCGTTGGTTTCGGGACCATAGATTTCCGCTGTGTCGAACAGGGTCACGCCCAGGTTCAGCGCACGGTGGATCACGTCGATCGACTGACCTTCATTGGCGCCGCCGTAAAAGGCGCTCATGCCCATGCAGCCCAGACCGATGGCCGAGACTTCGGGGCCGCCGCGGCCCAGCTTGCGCGTCTTCATCAGCGCCTTCCTTCCGATGTGAGGGGGTCGACGCTTCAGCGCCGACCTTCACCAGATGGCGCCGCCCCGCCTCAGGTCAAGGGCGCGGTCTGCGCCCTCAGCCAGGCCAGAGCCGCCTCGTCCTTCTGCACACCGTCGGCCAGCAGCGGCCCGACCTTGGCCAGAACCTCGGCGTGATAGGCGTCGACATAGGCCCGCTCGTCCGCCGTCAGCAGGGCGAGGTCGATCAGGCGGCGGTCCAGCGGCGCCAGGGTCAGTTGTTCGAAGCCGTGCATCGGCCGCTCGCCGCCCGGAACCTGGGCCGGGGCCGTCACGACCTGCAGGGTCTCGATACGGATGCCCCACTCGCCCTCGCGGTAGTAGCCCGGCTCGTTCGACAGGATCATGCCGGTCAGCAGCGGCTGGTCCGTGCCCCAGCCGGCGATGCGTTGCGGTCCTTCGTGGACGCCGAGATACGACCCCACGCCGTGGCCCGTGCCGTGGTCGAAGTCGAAGCCCGCGTTCCACAGGGGCTGGCGCGCAATGGCGTCCAGCTGGCGACCGGAGGTCCCGGCCGGGAAGCGGATCACCGCCATGGCGATGTGGCCCTTCAGGACCAGGGTGAACATCCGGCGCTGATCGGCCGTGCCCTCGCCTATGGCCATGGTGCGGGTCACGTCCGTGGTCCCGTCCAGATACTGACCGCCGCCGTCCACCAGCAACAGGCTGCCCGCCTCCATCGGCCGGATCTTGGCCCCGACCGGCTTGTAGTGCGGCAGGGCGCCGTTCGGCCCGACCCCGGCGATGGTGTCGAAGGACAGGTCCTTCAGCATCCCTGTCGCCTCGCGGAACCCTTCCAGCGCCTCGACCACCGCCCGCTCGTCCGGCAGTTCCCTCTGCGCGACCGTGTCCACCCAGTGCAGGAAGCGGGTCAGGGCCGCGCCGTCGCGGATGTGCGCCTGACGGCTGCCCTCGATCTCGACGTCATTCTTCTGGGCGCGCGGCAGGGCGCAGGGATCCATACCGCGCACAATGGCGGCGCCCGCAGCCTCCAGACGGTCGAAATACCAGGCCGAGGACACGGCAGGGTCGATCAGCACCTTCTGACCCGACAGGGCGTCCAGCGCGGCCGGCAGCGCCTCGGGCGCCTCCAGCATCACGGCGTCGCCCAGCCAGCCGGGCAGTTCGTTGGTGATCTTGGCGGGGTCGAGGAAGACCTTGGCGGTCCCGTCAGCCTTCACCACCGCCTGCCCCAGCGGCAGAGGCGTGCGGATCACGTCTCCGCCGCGAATGTTGAATAGCCAGGCCAGCGAGGACGGCGAGGTCAGTACGGCCACGTCGGCGCCCTTGGCGGCGATAGCCTGGCCGATACTTGCGCGCTTGGACGCAGCGGCCTCGCCGGAATAGCGGTCCTCGTGCGGCACGACGGGCGCTTGCGGCTGGGCGGGACGGGCGTCGCCCCAGGCCAGATCGATGGGGTTGGGCTCCACCGCCTTCAGCGTCGCTCCGGCCTTCTCGACCGCCGCGCGCAGGGTCGCCAGGGCGTCGGGGCTGTGCAGGCGCGGGTCATAACCGATCACCGAACCGGCGCTCAGGCCTTCCAGCCAGGCGGCCAGCCTGTTCAGCTCCACCCGCTCGAACAGGGCAGCGTCCGTCTGGGCCTTGGCCTGAACCGTGTAGCGGCCGTCGACGAAGACCGCCGCCCGGTCCATCAGCACCACGCCCGCCCCGGCCGAACCGGTGAAGCCGCTGACCCAGGCCAGACGCTCGCTGGCGTCGGGCAGGTATTCGTTCTGATGCTCGTCCTCGTGCGGGACCAGCAGACCGTCGAGGCCCTGCTTGACCATCTCGGCGCGAAGCAGAGGCAGGTGCTTGGCCCCGAAGGACGGATCGGTGGTTTCGTCGAATGTCTGGCGCATGAGGGGTCCTTACACCCTTCTCCCCTTGCGGGAGAAGGCGCCCCGAAGGGGCGGATGAGGGGTATCTCAATGCAAGAAGGGCTGCGATACTTTCAATGTCCCGCAACCCTCATCCGTCTCGCTTCGCGAGCCACCTTCTCCCGCAAGGGAGAAGGAAAATTACTTCTTGCGCAGCTGCAGCGCCGTCCAGGCATCGTGATGGATGGTCTGCTCGACCACGAAGCCCAGCGGCAGATAGGCTTCCAGCACCCGCTCCTCCTGCGTGCGCAACAGACCCGACAGGATAGCCACCCCGCCCGACCTCAGCGCCTGGCCGATTTCGGGCGCCAGAAACACCAGGGGCGCGGCCAGGATGTTGGCGAAGACCAGGTCGTAGGGCGCGTGCTGGGCGATGCGCGCGTCGCTCAGACCGTCCGCGAAATAAAACTCGCAGGTGGCGTCATTGATCTGGGCGTTCTCGTTGGCGATGCGGGCCGAGGGCTCGTCGATGTCGGTGCCGACCGCGATGGGCGAACCCGTCTTCGCCGCGGCGATGGCCAGCACGCCCGTGCCGCAGCCGACGTCCAGCACCTTCTCGAAGCTCTCGGTCGCCAGCAAATTGTCGAAGGCTTCCAGACAACCGACCGTCGTCCCATGGTGGCCGGTGCCGAAAGCGGCGCCCGCGTCGATCTTCAAGTTGATCCGGCCTTCGGGGATCTTGCCCTGATCGTGTGCGCCATAGACGAAGAAGCGTCCCGCCTCGACCGGCGGCAGGCCGGACAGGCTCATGGCCAGCCAGTCGGCGTCAGCCAGCTTCTCGACGATCACCTCCAGGCCCGGCGTCGCGCGCAGGGTCTCGGCGATGCCCTCGGCCTCCGCTTCCGTCGTGGGAAAGGCGTCGATGCGCCAAACGCCCTTGTCCTCGTCCTCTTCCAGGATCGAGTAGGTCGCGCCTTCCAGCAGGGGATTGGCGTCGATCGCGGCGGCGGCGGTCTCGGCGGCTTCGCGCTCGCCGCGTGCGATTACCTGAAGAGCGGACTCGGACATTTCTCAAACACCGTTATGATGACGAATCGCAACGAGTGCGGGCGTGCGGAATGCCCGTGTCCATTTAGGGGTCGGGGTATCCATGGCTAAAGCACCGTCTGAGTCGAAATCTGCTGCGCCGAAAGCGGCGCCTGCCGCTTCCAAGCCGAAACCGGCGGCAAAGTCGAGCGCTGCGGCGCCTAAGGCCGCTGCAAAACCGAAGGCCGCGCCGAAAGCCGCCGCGCCCAAGGCGGCGCCCGCCAAGCCCGCGGTGAAGGCCGCCGCTCCCAAGGCCACGGCCAAGCCCGCCGCCAAGGCTGCGCCGAAGGCCGTCGCCAAGCCGGCTGCAAAGGCCGCCGCGGTAAAGAGCACCGCCGCCTCGCCCAAGGCCGCCAAGCCAGAAACGGCTCCGGCCAAGACCGCCGCGAAATCGACGGCCGCCAAACCCGCCGCCCCCAAGAAGGCCGCCGCCCCTAAACCGGCGACGCCGAAGGCCGCCGCCAAGCCGGTCGAAGCGCCCAAGCCCGCCGTCGCCCCGGCTCCGGTCGCTGCGGCTCCCGCTCCGGCGCCCAAGCCGGTGGAGGCTCCCAAGCCCGCTGCACCGCAGCCCGCGCCCGTCGCTGCGGCGCCTCAGCCTGAAAAGAAGAAGGGCTTCTTCGCCCGCCTGTTCGGCCTCTAAGGCGCGCTCAGGACCTGAAACGACAAAGGCCGGAGGGGTTGCCCCCTCCGGCCTTTTCATTGCGTGGTTCCCAGAAGTCTCTGGAGAACCGGCCTCAGTCCTGCGGCAGGTCTTCCGCCAGGATCGCCATCTCGAACATGAACGATCCGGCTTCGTCTTCGTCCTCGAACACCACGCCGATGAACTCGTCATCGACATAGACTTCGGCGGAATCGGCGACCTTGCGGGCCTTCACCTTGATGCCGCCGTGGTTGAAGGTGCGCTTCAGGTGCGTCTCGACGCGCTTCAGATCAGATTCTTTCACGGGGGTAGCCTCGTTGGTGTCGTTGACGGCGGAACCTAAAGAACACGCCGCCGCATGGGAAGCCCGCGTATCGGGCGTCCACAGGCGAGGGCCTCAGATCACGTAGTCATAGGCGATGTCGGCCAGGGTGTGGTCCATGGTCCGGGCGGGCGTCGCATCGGTCGGGCAGGCCACGACCCGGGCCGGCACCCCGGCGACGGTGCAGCCCGCCGGCACCGGCTTCAGCACCACCGACCCCGAGGCCACCTTGGCGTAGTCGCCGATCACGATATTGCCCAGCACCTTGGCCCCGGCGCCCAGCAGAACCCCGCGCCCGATCTTGGGATGGCGGTCGCCGCGCTCGGCGCCGGTCCCGCCCAGGGTCACGGCGTGGAGCATGGACACCTCGTCGCCGACCACCGCCGTCTCGCCGATGACGATGCCGGTGCCGTGGTCGACGAAGACGCCCGAGCCGATCCGCGCCGCCGGATGGATGTCCAGCTGGAACAGCTCCGAAATTCGGCTCTGGAAGTGGAAGGCCAGGGTGTCGCGCCCCTGTCCCCACAGCCAATGGGCCACGCGCCAGGCCTGAAGCGCCTGGAACCCCTTGAAGTACATGAAGGGCTGCAGCAGCGACCGGATCGCCGGATCGCGGTCCTGCACCGCCTTCAGATCGGCTTCCGCCGCCGCCAGGATGCCGGGATCGGCTGCAAATGCCGACAGGGCCACCTCGCGCAGCGACATGGCCGCCAGCTCGGCGTCGCCCAGCTTGCGCGCGATCTGGAAGCTCAGCGCGCCCGCAAGATCGTCGTGCGCCAGAACCACGGCGTTCAGCTGCGAGGCCAGACGCGGCTCCTCGCGCGCGGCGTCCTCGGCTGCGGCGCGCAGTTGCGCCCACAGGTCGGGATGTTGCGGCACGATTTCCAGCTTGGCCATCGGCCCTCCGTTCTCAGTCGGCGATCCTACGCCCGCAGCAAGGCCTGCGCCAGCGCGGCGGGCAGTTCGCCTTCCCGGGCCATATGGTAGGCGCGATAGGCCGTCGCCACCGTCAGGCCGTCGCGCACCGCTCCGCGCTCGATCTCGGCCAGCAGGTCGCGGAACGGCACGCGCGCCACGACGATCACCTCGGTCGGGTCCGGATCGACCGGAACCGCGCTCAATCCCCAGGCCACCCAGGTCATGGCCCGCTCGTCGGTGATGGAATTCGACAGGTCCACGTCCAGCGCCGCACGCCAGTGCGCGGCGGCCAGCCCCGCCTCTTCCGCCAGTTCGCGACGCACGGCGTCGAAGGGATCTTCATCCATCGGCGCCCCGCCCTCCGGCATCTCCCAGGAATAGCGCATCAGGGCGAAGCGATGCTGCCCCACCAGCGTCACCGTCCCGTCGTCATGCAGCGGCAGGACCCCGGTGCCCACATTCTTCGGCCGCACCACCTGATAGTCGGCCTCCGCCCCGGTCGGCGCCGTGGCGGGGTGGCGCGTCACCTGCATCCACGGCGTGTCCACCAGCAGGCTGTCCCCGTGGCTCCGCCATTTCGGCGGCTCGGGCAGGTCCTCGGCCCAGCGGGGCTTGATGTCGGGAATATCGTGCATCCCTCCGCTATGGCGCCGGGCGCGACGAAATCCTAGCTAGACGGCATGACCGATCTCAACGCCGCCCTGCCCCTGCCCGTCCGTTCGGATGAGATGCTGACCCGTCTGGCGAACCGCCGCTCGGCCTCGGCCCAGCTTCTCGCCGCCCCCGGCCCGTCCGAGGCCGAGGTCGAGCAGATCCTGCATCTCGGCGCCCGCACTCCGGACCACGGCAAGCTCTTTCCCTGGCGCTTCGTGGTGCTGGGCCCACAGAGCCGCGCTGACCTGTCTGAGGCCCTCGCGGCCCTGGCCGAAACCCAGAGCCGCATCGACAAGGACCTGGCCGTCCTGGCCAAGCTGGCCAATCCGCCCCTGACCATCATGGTCGTCTCGACCCCGATCCAGGGCCACAAGGTCCCGGTCTGGGAGCAGCAACTGTCCGCCGGCGCCGTCTGCATGAACATCGAACACGCCGCCGACGCCCTAGGCTATTCAGCCAGCTGGATCACCGACTGGTACACCTACGACCCCGCCGCCGTCGCCCTGTTCGGCGTTCAGGACGGCGAGACCATCGCCGGCTTCATCCACCTCGGAACCCTGACCGAAGCCCCGCTGGAACGCCCCCGCCCCAACATGGCCCACAAGGTCGAGCGGCGAGCATAACCTCTTCCTTCTCCCCTTGCGGGAGAAGGACGCTCACCCCCTTGGCTCCTCCTCCGGCCGGTGCACCAGCGACACCAGCACCACGGAGATGATCATCAGCAGGAACCACGCCCCCAGCTTGTTCAGGCTGACCATCTCCCAGCCATCGCTCTGCCCCGGATAGACCCAGGCCCGCGCGAACGTCCCCAGGTTCTCGGCGAACCAGATGAACAGGGCCACCAGCCCATAGCCCAGCAGCAGCGGCATCCCCCGTCGCCGCCGGTCCGCGGTGAAGTAGAACCAGCCCCGCCCGAACAGCAGCACCGTCGCCGCGAACAGCGCGATCCGCACGTCCGGCAGCCAGTGATGGGCGAAGAAGTTGACATAGATGGCCGCCGCCAGAACCCAGGTCGTCCACAGCGGCGGATAGTTCCGCACCCGGATATGGAAGATGCGCTGCACCCGCGCGATATAGCTGCCCACCGCCGCATACATGAAGCCCGAGAACAGCGGCACCGCCCCGATCCGCAACAGCGAGTCCTCGGGATAGATCCACGACCCGTGATGCGTCTTGAACAGCTCCATGATCGTCCCGGCGATGTGGAACAGGAAGATGACCCGCGCCTCCTCCCAGCTCTCCAGCCTGAAGGCCAGCATCAGCCCCTGAATTACCAGCGCCCCGACCACCAGAAAGTCGTAGCGCGACAGCGGCGCCCCGCCTTCCGGCCAGACGACCGGCCACAGCAGATGCGTTCCCACCAGCAGCCCCAGCATGGCCCCGCCGAACAGACAGGCCCACCCCTGCTTCAGCCCGAACCACAGGAACTCATAGACATACCCCCGCCACCGCCCCCGATCCGCCCACGCCTCCGCGCGGGTCATCAGACGACGGCCCCAGGCTTCGAGCGGGAGACGGGAGGATGGGGTCATGGGCGGAGGCTAAGAGAAATGACGGTGCGAGATGAGGGTGAGCTTGTCAGACTTCCAAGCCAAATCCCCGGGTTGCGTCAAAAAGTGCCTCATCGGCACTCTCGAACTTGAAGCGCTTCGTATTTCCAACCTTCCACCAAGGGCGCGCAATGATTGGCACCTTCGGAGGTCACAATGTAATGTTGCTTGTGTAGGAAAGCCTCGTGAAGCTTTGGGGGACTTCCTAAATGGAAAAGACTGTCCTTGGCATAAATCTGAACGATGTCGTTGAACGTTTCCACTTCGTTCTTCGACACTGAAATCGTCACACCTTCTGGGTATAATGGGTATTGCATCGGACTAAACCAAAGCACCGCAACCCGTGGCGTGAAGGCCGTAACAGCCATCGGATTCAACCCCCGATCTGGAGTCGGGTTGATATTTGACATGAAGCCATCCCCGAACACGAAACGATCTTCCTGTGTGATCAGGAAAGCAAACTTCCCTCCAGTTCGGATATCTCGTGCGAACGGCTCTTGGCAGCGCCTCAGATTTTCACCCGCAGTTTGGTGAAGATTACGAGGCTCCTCGAAGCCAATTGTCTGAAGCTGAAATTCGGCGACGTGCTTTTCGGAAAGATAACGAAGTCTTGGACTCCGAACGACCAACGACGCCAAGCATTCCGCGAGCGACGCACGCATAGCAGACGAAATGGTAACTGGGCTGATCCGAGCACCACTAGGGTGGGCATCTGCGATTGCAGTCAACCACTCGATCACTCGAGGAAATGCGTTATCTGCCGTATCGAAATCTGGCTCGAATGTCGCATCCCACGGGCTACCACCGTCCGACAGGATGTTGTGGTGGTCAGGGGAATACCCGATAGCGCTGGGGTGCTTCCGGCTGGTGAGGCCTCGACTATTTGTACGCGAGACTAGGCCTTCTGAATCCACCCACGCCTTCGCCATGGCCTTGGGAAACCAATGATGCTTCTGGCCAGGAATCGGTCTTTTCATTCGCCGAATATAGATCGACGATAGGCATTACTTCGAACACTCTGAAACAGCGAAGCCCCCTCACCCCCGCCCGCGATAGGTCGCCACCCCCTGATCCGGCAGCCAGACGCCTTCGATGGGGGCGCCGGTTTGCCAGAAGACGTCGATGGGGATGCCGCCGCGCGGGTACCAGTAGCCGCCGATGCGCAGCCATTTTGGTTGCAGCAGGTCGGCCAGGCGCTTGCCGATGGCGACGGTGCAGTCCTCGTGGAAGGCGCCGTGGTTGCGGAAGCTGGTCAGGTACAGCTTCAGGCTCTTGGACTCGACCAGCCAGTCGCCCGGCACATAGTCGATGACGATGTGGGCGAAGTCGGGCTGGCCCGTCACCGGGCACAGGCTGGTGAACTCGGGCGCGGTGAAGCGCGCCACATAAAGCGTGTCGGCGTGCGGATTGGGCACGCGTTCCAGCACCGCCTCTTCCGGGTTGGTCGGGGCGGCGGTCTGGGCGCCGAGCTGGGACAGGCTGTCGGTATAGTGCGTCATGCCCGCCATTTAGGCGCTTGGCCCGCCAAAGAAAATCCTGCCGCCGCGCGGGCGTTTCCACAATCGACCTGGCGCCCCTTCACACCGTGGTAGGATGCGGGTCGCGGACGGATGGGCCTGAAGGGAATTTCAGACCATTCAGACGAATTGGACTCTGTTTTTTCGGCGCTCTGCTTCCGCGCCTCAGTCCCCCATTTCCGCTCATCCCCGCGGAGGCGGGGACCCAGTACTTTGGCTGCAAGCGGGGCGTGGAAATCAAAGGGCGCTCAATCCGAACGCGGCGCGTAAGGCTCCTACTGGGTCCCCGCCTCCGCGGGGATGCGCGGGTAGTCAGCGTTTGCCTTCCCCCGCGACACCCGGTTAGCGTCCCTTAAAACAACCCGCAGAAACCATTCCAGGAAACGACCGTGGCCATTCCCGCTTCCCTGCAGTCCGGCCTGAAGCTGCCGGTCATCGCCTCGCCCATGTTCCTGGTGTCCGGCCCGGATCTGGTGGTCGAGGCCTGCAATGCGGGCGTGATCGGCACCTTCCCCTCGCTGAACCAGCGCACCACCGAGGGCTATCGGGACTGGGTTCGGGAGATCAAGTCGCGGCTGACGCCTAACGCCGCCGCCTTTGGCGTCAACCACATCGTCCACCCGACCAATCCGCGCCTGATGGCCGACATGATGGTCTCGGTGGAAGAAAAAGTGCCGCTGATCATCACCTCGCTGGGCGCCGTGCGCGACGTGGTGGACGCGGTGCACGGCTACGGCGGCGTGGTCTTCCACGACATCGCCAACGTCCGCCATGCGAGAAAAGCCGCCGAGGCGGGCGTCGACGGCCTGATCCTGGTCGCCAACGGCGCGGGTGGGCACGCGGGCGTCGTGAACCCCTTCGCCCTGATCAACGAGGTCCGCAGCTTCTATGACGGGACCATCATCCTGGCGGGCTGCCTGTCCACCGGTCAGGACGTGGCTGCGGCCCTGATGATGGGCGCCGACTTCGCCTATATGGGCACCCGCTTCATCGCCACGACCGAGAGCGAGGCCCAGCCACATTACAAGGACCTGATCGTCGCCTCCGGCTCGGCCGACATCACCTATACGCCAGCCGTCTCGGGCATCCCGGCCAACTTCCTGACCCCGTCCCTGGTCGAGAACAAGATCGACCCCGCCGCCCTGCCCGCACACAAGCTGGACATGGGCGAGGAAGCCAAGGCGTGGAAGACCATCTGGTCCGCCGGTCAGGGCTCTGGCGCCATCCACGACAGCCCGACAACGGCTCAGCTTGTCGCGCGGTTGGCGGACGAGTTTTCACAGGCCTGTGATAAATTCGACAAAAAGCGTCCCTAGAGCCTGAGCCCATCGCTCAAGAGGTTCTCCATGCACCGCATCCCCGCCGCGCTTCTCGCCGTCGCATCCCTGGCCGTCCTGGCCTCCGAAGCACAAGCCCAGGACAGCGGCGGCAAGTGGTCGTTCTCGGCCGGCGCCGCGACCGACAACCGCTCCAAGGACGCGTCCAAGTCTGACGGAAATCCCTTCGTCTACGGGGGGGTGGAGTGGGCCAACGCCAGCGGCCTCTTCTATGCGTCGGGTAGCCTGGAGACCATCGACGCTGGCGGCTCCAACCTCGAATCCGAACTGGCCCTGGGTCTGCGGCCTGAGTTCGCCGGCTTCGATTTCGACCTCAACGTCGCCCACAAGAACCGCTTTGACGCCGACCCCGGCTATGACGCCGACGCCTGGGAGTTCACCGCCGACACGAAGCGCTCGATCGGTCCCGCCAGCGCGCGCCTGCGGCTGCAGTATTCGCCCGACAGCACCGGCTCGACCGAGGCCTTCACCTGGGTCGCCCTGCGCGGCGGCTGGGACTTCACCAACAAGCTGAACGTCTCGGCCGAGATCGGCTATCGCGATCAGGACAACAGCGTCGATTACACCGGCTGGAACGTCGGCGGTTCCTACGCCCTGACGCCCAAGGTGGAGTTGGACCTGCGCTGGCACGACACCGACGCCGACGTCGCTGGCGAGCAGTACAAGGGCGCCCTGGTCGCAGGGGTCAATTTCGCCTTCTGACTTTCTGCCGATCAGCGGTGGCTAATCGACGGAAAGTCCCTAGGTTATAGGCATGACTTTCCGTCCGACGACCCTAGAGCGTGCTTATCAACTGGCTGGAAGCGGGACTTGCCGCACCGTAAGCGACGTCAAGCAGGCCCTGCAGGGCGAAGGCTATGACCGCATTCAGGACAGCCTCTACGGCGGCACAATCACCGCCGCCCTGCGCAAGCTTTGCCAGGAAAACTACAAAGGCGGCGCCGGCGACGCGGCCGCCGATGTCGGTGAAGAAGAAGAGGCCTGATCCAAGGGGTCTTGCGCTGGACACGATTGCCGTCCATTTTAAGCGCCGTCGATCTCTCTGCGTAACGCTGCTGCCCCTTTGCTCTGCGCACCGAGGACTAGGCCGATCCATTCAGACCCGACAGGCCAAAGGGGCTGTTCCCTGAGGCCAACGACTAGCGGAGGTCCTGAAAATGGCTACCGGCACTGTGAAATGGTTCAACTCCACCAAGGGCTACGGCTTCATCCAACCGGATGACGGCGGCAAAGACGTGTTCGTGCACATCTCGGCTGTCGAAGCTGCCGGCCTGCGTGGCCTCGACGAGAACCAAAAGGTCTCGTACGAAATCGAGCGCGACCGTCGCTCGGGCAAGGAATCGGCCGGTCAACTGAAGACCGAAGGCTGATTTCTCGCACCGTTCAGTCGGTGCGGATTTCGAACGGCGGCGACAGCTTCGGCAGTCGCCGCCGTTTTCGTTCCTGACGACCTCTTGGGCTTTTGAGGCCCTCCCCTTGCCAATGGGCGGCAAAGCGCCCACCTCTATGCCGTCGATCTCTCTGCGAAACGCTGCTGCCCCTTTGCATCGCGCACCGAGGTCCAAAGCCGATCCCATTCAGACCCGACAGGCCAGCAGGATATCCTTCCTGCGGCCACTCAAACGGGGAGTCCTGAAAATGGCTACCGGCACTGTCAAATGGTACAACTCCACCAAGGGCTACGGCTTCATCCAGCCCGATGATGGCGGCAAGGACGTCTTCGTCCACGCCACGGCCGTCGAGGCCTCTTCGCTCGGTTCGCTGAACGAAAACCAGAAAGTCTCCTACGAAATCGAACGCGACAGCCGCAGCGGTAAAGAGTCCGCCGGCCGCCTTCAGGCTGCTGACTGATCACAGCCCTGTCGGGCGGCTGAATGCCGCTCGCTTTCTATCCGGCGAGGGGCCGGCCGCATGCGCGCCGGCCCTGACGCCATCTGGAGACGCCCATGACTTCCCTGGCCGATAAAATTCCGACCCTGAACGAAGCTGACCTGAGGGGCCTGCGCGCCAACGCCGCCCGGCTGATAGAGCACGGCTCGCCGGTTCAGATCACTACAGCGGCTGACATCATTCCCCTGATCGACGCCCGTCTGGAAGAGATAGCCGCCGCGCCCAAGGCGCCCGTGGCGCGCAAGCGCGCTGCCCCGAAAAAGAAACTTCCCCCCGCCACAGGCCATCAGACCGCCTTGCCCGACAAGACGGTCTGATTTCGGGCCAAGCGCTTCAGGTCAGGGCCTGATCCAGGTCAGCGATCAGGTCGTCGATGTCCTCGACCCCGACCGACAGGCGGATCAGGTTGTCGGTGACGCCGCCGGCCTCGCGCACGTCTTTCGGCACGCTGGCGTGGGTCATGATGGCCGGGTGGTTCACCAGGCTCTCCACGCCGCCGAGGGACTCGGCCAAGGTGAAGATCTGGACCCGCTCCAGCACCCGCCGGGTGCGCTCCAGGTCGCCATCGATCAGCACCGTGACCATGCCGCCGAAACGGCCATTCATCTGGCGCGCGGCCAGCTCATGCTGGGGATGACTGATCAAACCAGGATAGATGACCTTGGCCACGCCCGTCCGGTCTTCCAGCCAGCGCGCGACGGCCATAGCGTTCTCATTATGCGCCTTCATGCGCAGGCCCAGGGTCTTCAGCCCACGGTTGGCCAGGAAGGCGTCGAACGGCCCCATCACCCCGCCGATCGAGTTCTGCAGGAACTTCAGCTGGGCCGCCATCTCGGCGTCCTTGGCCACCAGAACCCCGCCAACGATGTCGGAGTGGCCGTTCAGGTACTTGGTCGCCGAGTGCATGACCACGTCCGCGCCCAGGGCCAGCGGCTGCTGGCTCCACGGCGTGGCGAAGGTGTTGTCGACCACCAGGATCAGCTTGTGCGCCTTGGCGATCTTCGACAGGGCCTCTATGTCGGCCAGCTTCATCAGCGGATTGGTAGGCGTCTCGACCCACAGCATCCGCGTCTTGTCGGTGATCGCCGCCTCGACCGCGGCCAGATCGGTCAGGTCGATATAGCTGAAGTCCAGCCCCATCGAGCGACGACGCACCCGCTCGAACAGCCGCCACGAGCCGCCATACAGGTCGTCGCCGGTGACGATGTGCGACCCGGCGTCCAGCAGTTCCAGCGCCGTCGAGGTCGCCGCCATGCCCGAACCGAAGCCGAAGGCCTGAACCCCGTCTTCCAGATCGGCGATGCAGGCCTCGAATGCCTCGCGCGTGGGGTTCTTGCCGCGCGCATACTCATAACCCTTGTTCACGCCCGGGCTTTCCTGGGCATAGGTCGAGGTGGCGTAGATCGGGGTCATCACCGCGCCCGTCGTCGGGTCGGGCTTCTGGCCGGCATGGATGGCGCGGGTCGAGAAACCCTGGCTGTTCTTCAGATCCGACATGGGCTTACCGGTTCAGGCTGAGGTGGTTGATCAGGTCGGTGCGGGCGATCAGGCCGACGAAGGTCTCGCCGTCCAGAACGATGGCCACGCGATCACGGTCGAAAATCGGGATCAGGGCGTCCAGGGTTTCGCTGACCTGCAGCGTGTCCAGATCACGCGTCATGGCCGAGGACACCGGCTTGGCGAAGCGTTCCTTACGGGTGATCTCATCGGTGTTCATGATGTGGACGATGTCGCTCTCGTCCAGAATGCCGACCAGGCGCCCGTCCTGAATGACCGGCAGTTGCGACACGCCGTCGCCCTTCATCCGCTTGAAGGCGGTGTCCAGGGTGTCGTCGGGGCCGATCACCACCACGTCGCCGTTGGCGTATTTGCGAGTGATCAGGTCCGACAGGTCGCCGTGCAGCTCCCGTTGGCTCAACCCCTGATCGGCCAGCCATGCGTCGTTGTAGACCTTGGACAGATACTTGGCCCCAGTGTCGCAGACGAAGGTCACGACCCGCTTCGGCTCGGTCTGCTCGCGGCACCAGCGCAGGGCCGTGGCGATCAGCGTGCCCGACGAGGAGCCGGCCAGAATGCCTTCCTTCAGCAGCAGTTCGCGCACCGTGGCGATCGCCTCCGAGTCCGGGATCGAATAGGCCACGTCGATCAGGTCGGGGTCGGCCGTATCCGGCATGAAGTTCTGGCCGATGCCTTCGACCGAATAGCTGCCGTCCGGCCCGGCCACGCCCTCGTTGATCAGGCCGGCCAGCGCCGAACCGACCGGGTCGGCCAGGATGATCTTGGCGTTCGAGCCCTGCGACTTGAAATACTGGGCGTTGCCCGTGATCGTCCCGCCCGAGCCGATGCCGGCGACGAAGGCGTCGATCTGGTTCTCCATCTGCTCGTAGATTTCGGGGCCGGTCGTCTTGAAGTGGGCCGCTGTATTGGCGTCGTTGGCGAACTGGTTGACGAAGTAACCGCCGGGAATCTGCTGGGCGAGACGCTCGGCCATATCAGTGTAGTATTCGGGGTGGCCGTGCGGCACGTCCGAACGGGTCAGGCGCACGTCGGCGCCCATGGCGCGCAGGTGCTGGATCTTCTCCTTCGACATCTTGTCGGGGATGACCAGCAGGACGTTGTAGCCCTTCTGTTTGCCGACCAGCGTCAGGGCCAGGCCGGTATTGCCCGCGGTGGCCTCCACGATGGTGCCGCCTGGTTTCAGCCAACCCGCCTTCTCCGCCGCCTCGATCATCGACAGGGCGATGCGGTCCTTGATGGATCCGCCGGGGTTCTGGCTTTCCAGCTTCAGGAACAGACGGCAGGGGCCGGTGTCGATCCGCGTCACCTCAACCATGGGCGTCTTGCCGATCAGGTCCAGCAAAGACCCCACGGGGCGGGACATGACAGGGGCGTCGGACATCGACATGCGGAAAGCTCCGATTGAGGCGAGTTCAGGGGCGGAAGCTGGGCGTCGAGGTCCTCGCGGTCAACTCACGCAAGTTTTCACCCATTTGGCCCGAAGCGCATTACATAGGACGCAATGACCAAGACGCCGAAACGCCCCGCTGCGGGCCTGCCCGACAAAGACACCCTGATCGCCTTCCTGCGAGAAGCCGGCGAGGCCGAGAAGGCCGACATCGCCCGCGCCTTCGGCTTGAAGGGGATCGAACGCCGCCAGCTGCGCGAAATGCTGAAGACGCTGGAGGCCGAGGGAGCCTTGGGCAAGCGCGGCCGCAAGGGCTTTTCCGAGGCCGGCGCCCTGCCCCCGGTCGGCGTGGCCGACGTGGTGGATCGCGACGCGGACGGCGAACTTTACGTCGAACTGGTCAAGGGCGGCGAGGATGCGCCGCGCGCTTTGTTGCTGCCGGACCGGGAGGGCAAGACGCCCGCCCCCGGCCTGGGCGACCGCCTTCTGGTCAAGTTCTCGCGCGGAGCCGAAGGCTGGGAAGCCCGTCTGGTCAAACGGCTGGACGCCGGGACCAACCGCGTCCTGGGCGTGATCCGCAAGTCGGCGCGGGAAACCCGCGTCGAGCCGGTCGACAAGCGCTCCAAGGACGTGCTGCTGATCCCCAGCGCCCAGGCAGGTGATCTGCGCGATGGCGACCTGGTTCTGGCTTCGATCGAAAAGGGCGATCACCGCTACGGCCCCAAGCGCGGCAAGATTCTGGAGTCCATCGGCCGCGAGGATGACCCGCGCGCCGCCTCGATTATCGCCATCCACGCCCATGGCCTGCCCACCGGCTTCTCGGAACAGGTGGAGCGGGAGGCCGAGGACCAGGCCCTGCCGACGCTGAAGGGCCGTGAGGACCTGCGCGAAATCCCCTTCATCACCATCGACCCGGCCGATGCGCGCGACCACGACGACGCCGTCTACGCCGAGCGGGACACGGACCCCAAAAACCCCGACGGCTGGATCGTCTGGGTCGCCATCGCCGATGTCGCCGCCTATGTCCGCCCGAACTCGGCTCTGGACCGCGAGGCCCGCGACAAGGGCAACTCGACCTACTTCCCCGACCGCGTCGAGCCCATGCTGCCGGAAGTCCTGTCCAATGGCCTGTGCAGCCTGAAGCAGGGTGAGAACCGCGCCTGCATGGCCGTGCGCATGATCTTCGACAAGGACGGCAGGAAGACCGGGCACAAGTTCATGCGCGGCCTGATGCGGTCGCAGGCCAAGCTGTCGTACGAGCAGGCCCAGTCGGCCATCGACGGCCAGCAGGATGATGTGACGGGTCCGATCATGGACGCCATCCTCTATCCGCTGTGGAACGCCTATTCGACCATGCTGAAAGGTCGCGAACGCCGCAGCCCCCTGGCCATCGAAAGCCCGGAACGCCGCGTCATCATGGCCCCGGGCGGCGGCATCGCCGCCATCGAGCCGCGCAAGTCGCTGGAGGCCCACCGCCTGATCGAAGAGATGATGATCCAGGCCAACGTCTGCGCCGCCGAAACGCTGGAGAAGACGCGCACGCCGCTGATCTATCGCGTCCACGAAGCGCCCAGCCAGGAGAAGATCTTCAACCTGGCCGACTTCCTGCACACCATAGCCAAGCCTTGGAACAAGGGCGAGGCGCCGACCACCAAGCGGTTCAACAAGCTGCTGGATGAGATGCGCGACGGCCCCCACGCCGAGGTGGTCAACGAGGTGGTCCTGCGCACCCAGATGCAGGCGGTCTACTCACCCGACAACGTCGGCCACTTCGGCCTGCATCTGGACCGTTACGCCCACTTCACCTCGCCGATCCGGCGCTATTCCGACCTGATCGTTCACCGGGGCCTGATCCGCGGTCTGAACCTGGGCTCGGACGGTCTGACGGATCGTGAGATCGCCGAGCTGACCGCCATCGCCGAACAGGTGACGAGTACAGAGCGCCGCTCCATGGCCGCCGAACGCGACGCCATGGACCGCTATATCGCCGCCTTCCTGCAGGACCACGTCGGCGCGACCTTCAGCGGGCGCATCACCGGGGTGACCCGCTTCGGCCTGTTCGTGCGGCTGGACGAGACGGGCGCCGACGGCCTGGTGCCGGTCTCGACGCTCGGCAGCGAGTATTTCACCCACGACGACCGCGCCCACGCCCTGGTCGGCGAACGCACAGGCAAGCGCTTCACCCTGGGCCGTCGCGTCGAGGTCAAGCTGATGGAGGCCACGCCGGTCACCGGCGGTCTGGTGCTGGAGATGATCTCCGAACCGGACCCGCGCGACCCCAACGCCCCGGCCCCGCGCTACGGCATCCGGGGACGCGGTGGCGACGGCCCTCCGAAACGCGGCAAGGGTCGCCCCGGCGGTCCCAAGCCCCGCAACGGCGCCAAACCCTCGGGCGGGCTGAAGGGGGTTCGCAAGGGCAAGCGGCGGTGAAACCCGCCGCCCCCTTCGACGCCGCTCAGGATCTGGCGGACGCCCCGCGCACGGGCGGCGCCCAGAGACCCAAGGACGCCGCGACCCTGATCCTGACGCGCGGCGGCGACCGGCCTGGATCGCCCCCCGAAGTGCTGATGGGCCGGCGCGCGCCCGGCCACGTTTTCATGGCGTCGAAGTGGGTCTTCCCCGGCGGTCGCATCGACCGTTCCGACTTCACGGCCGCCTCGACAGGCGCGCTGTCGCCCGATGTGGCTCGACGGCTGGAGGCCGAGACCCCCGCCCGCCGCGCCCGCGCCCTGGCCCTGACCGCCGTGCGCGAGACCTTCGAGGAAACCGGGCTGATTCTGGGACGCCCCGCCCCGTCAGTCTCCGTCGCCGGGCCTTGGCGCGAGTATCGCCAGGCGGGCGCCCTGCCCGACCTGTCGGTCCTGTCCTACGTGGCCCGCGCCATCACCCCGCCGGGGCGCACGCGTCGCTTCGACGCCCGCTTCTTCATGGCTCCGGTCGAGGCCCTGCGCGATCCCGATCGCATCGAAGGCTCTGGCGAGCTGGACGAGATCGCCTGGCTGCCGCTGGACCAGGCGCAGGGCCTGGACCTGCCCGCCATCACCCGCTTCGTTCTGGGCGAGGTGGCCGAGCGCCTGACCTATCCCGACCGCCCCCTGCCCTTCGTGCGCATGGTGCGCGGCCGTCACGTCGTCGATCATCAGGACTGACAGTTCTCCGGCGTCGCCTTACTGAGCAACCGGTCTGGTCAGGTCGAACTCGACGCGGAAGTGGCGGTTCGGACGGCGCAACTCATAAGCGAACATCCGCCGCGGGTGGACTTCCATCGCCCAGACGTTGGTGGTCGAAACCGACGCGTTGTTGGCGTTGAACAGGTCGATCGATTCCTGGTCCACCGGAAATTCCTGCCGCTCGGCCGAGCCCGCGCCCGCCGTGTCGCCGCCGTACCAGTGCAGCACGTCGGTCGTGCCGTCGTCATGACGGTGGTCATGCTTCAACCGCAGACCGGTCGCCGTGCGTGTCACCACCCAGGTGCGCGACCGGTCGGCGCCGACCCAGAAGGGAATCCTGATCTCTTCGGCCGAGCAGTCGCGCACGTGCATCAGCAATCTCTGGCTGGCGAAGTCGGAATCGGCGGCGTCGGTCGTGACGACCTTGCCCTCGAACCGCTTGCCGCACAGGGCGCTCAGGTTGTGGAAGAAGGCGTCCTGGGCCGTGTCCGCCCGCGCCGAGGCAGGCAAGGACGACAGGGTCAGGGCGGCGGCCGCAAGGGCGATCGAGGTCAGGGCTTTCATTTGATCACCCTAGCCGTTAGGAGCCTTTCCTCAACGCGACATCGCGGGCGTTGACTTTGATCTCCGCCTGAGTATGTTCCGCGCCTCTCGTTTCATGCGGCTTTCGCCGTCGCAAAGGTAATTCCGATGGCCAAACCGGCTTCCATCAAGATCCGCCTGAACTCCACCGCTGACACCGGCTTCTTCTACGTGACCAAGAAGAACGCTCGTACGATGACCGAAAAGATGGTCGTCAAGAAGTACGATCCGGTCGTGCGCAAGCACGTCGAGTTCAAGGAAGGCAAGATCAAGTAAGGGGCGATCGCCCCGGGCCTACGGCTCGCTTGACTGCAGAATTCGAAACGCCCGGCTTTTCAGCCGGGCGTTTTTCGTTGTGACTTCAACAGGAAGGCGATCTAGGCAGCGCGGGCCACGACCTTGTTCCGGCCAGACGCCTTGGCCTCGTAGACGCCCTCGTCCGCCCGTTTCAGCAGGGCCTCGGGCGTGTCGTCGTTCTCCAGGGTCGCCGCCACCCCGACCGAGACGGTGATGTTCAGGTGCGCCTTGCCGTCCATGACGCGGAAAGGAGCGGCGCCAACGTCGCGCCTGATCCGCTCGGCGATGCGATGGGCGTCCTCCAGCGTCGTGCCTGGCATGACCACAACAAACTCCTCGCCGCCGAATCGGCAGGGCAGGTCCACAGCGCGC
The DNA here is from genome assembly GCF_002387245.1 of Brevundimonas sp. UBA4553. Lineage (GTDB taxonomy): Bacteria > Pseudomonadota > Alphaproteobacteria > Caulobacterales > Caulobacteraceae > Brevundimonas. Next base: position 75,776 of record NZ_DGLD01000019.1, on the reverse strand, counting down.
ACGTTCGTCGCCAGCCGCACGGAAAACTCGCGCAGCACCTCGTCTCCGGCGTCGTGACCGAAGCCGTCGTTGACCGCCTTGAAGTGATCGATGTCCAGCACCAGCACCGCCACGGGCTCCCCGCCGCGATTGGTCCGCGCGACCAGGGCCTGGAGCTGATTCGACATATAGCGCCGATTGTGCAGGCCGGTCAGGGCGTCGGTCACCGCCATCTCCAGGCTGTGATCCAGCTTCTCGCGCAGGAAGTCGCCGTAACGTTTGCGGCGCACCTGGGTCCGAACGCGCGCGGAAAGTTCTTCGGGATCCACCGGCCGGGTCAGAATATCGCTGGCGCCGAGGTCCAGGGCCTTGAGCAGACGGCTCCGGTCCTGGGCGTCGACCAGGGCGAGGATCGGCAAGCGTCGTGTCGGCTCCTTGGAACGCGCCTGCGCGATCAATCTCAGCCCGTCAAACCCCTCGGCCGTGACATTGACGATCATCAGGTCAACCGGACCCCGCGCCGCTTCAAGCGCAGCAACCGGATCAGCCTCGACGACGGGGCGATGCTCGATCGCCAGCTCCTGCGCCACCTTGGCGGCTTGCAGGGCGTTGTCGTCCACCACCAGGACCCGCCCGCCGGAGCCCTTCAACCGAGCCACGCCTGCGGTGTCCACGCCGACGCGACGCCCGCTTTCCTCACGCTCGCGCAGCTCGTCCATGACCATCTTCAGCCGCGTCAGGCTCTTGACCCGCGCCATCAGGATCACGTCGTCCAGCGGCTTGGTCAGAAAGTCGTCGGCGCCGGCTTCAAGGCCGCGGATGCGGTCGTGCCGCCCGTCCAGAGCCGTCACCAGAACCACAGGGATATGCCGTGTCTTCGGATCGTCCTTCAGCCGGCGACAGGTCTCGAACCCATCCATCCCCGGCATCATGACGTCGAGCAGGATCAGATCGGGCTGCTCCGACGTCGCCAGAGCAATGGCCGTCAGCCCGTCGCCGCAGGTCAGGGCGTCGTAGTATTCTATCGTCAGCTTGGCTTCGAGCAGTCGGACATTGGTCTCGACGTCGTCCACCACCAAAATGCGAGCGCTCATGACGCCCTACCCCAGATGCTTGCGGATCGTCTCGAGGAACGACACCACCGAAATGGGCTTGGAAATATAGGCTTCGCAACCACCCTGCCTGATCCGCTCCTCGTCGCCCTTCATGGCAAAGGCTGTAACGGCGATGACCGGAATATGGTTCAGCTCTTCGTCGTCCTTGAGCCACTTGGTGACTTCCAGGCCGGAAATCTCGGGCAGTTGGATGTCCATCAGGATCAGGTCGGGGCGATGCTGGCGTGCGATCGCCAACGCCTGCAGCCCTTCGCGGGTCTGCAGGGTCTCGTAGCCCTGGGAATCGAGCAGATCATGAAAAAGCTTCATGTTCAGCTCGTTATCCTCGACGATGAGGACTTTCTTGGACATCCGCCACCCGGCCGTTTCGCCATAAAATCGCGCTGGTGCGCAGGGCTTTTCGCCTTCTTCGGATGCACTGTGACGCACGCAGTCTTAAGTTGAGGTGAAGCTGAACAACCGGAGTTCCACTTGCCCGTGAAGGCCGTCTGTCGGGACTGTCTGTGGACTGGCGACCACCAGGTCGACCGGTGCCTTTCGTGCGCCTCGCGCCGGGTGGTCAGCCACGATGAGCTGGGCGACCTGACCATCGCCCACCTGGATTGCGACGCCTTCTACGCCTCCGTCGAAAAGCGCGACCGACCGGAACTGCGCGACAAGCCGGTCATCGTCGGCGGCGGAAAGCGCGGCGTGGTTTCGACCGCATGCTACGTCGCGCGCCTGCACGGCGTCGGCTCGGCCATGCCCATGTACAAGGCGCTGAAGGCCTGTCCCGACGCGGTCGTCATCAAGCCGGACTTCCGCAAATACGTGGCCGAGAGCGAGCGCATCTTCGGCGCGGTCGGCAGGCTGACGCCCCTGGTTCAGACGCTGTCGCTGGACGAAGCCTGGATCGACCTGGCGGGCACCGAGCGGCTGAATGGCGGCCCGCCCGCCTTTCAGCTCATCCGACTACAGAAGTGGATCGAAGACGAGACAGGCCTGACCGTCTCCATCGGCCTGGCCCCCAACCGCTTCCTGGCCAAGATCGCCTCGGAACTGGACAAGCCGCGCGGCTTTTCCGTCATTGGCGCCGCTGAGGCGAAAGACCTGCTCGCCTCGCGGCCGGTCAACATCCTGCCCGGCGTGGGGCCGGTGTTCGGCCGCACCCTGCGCTCCGACGGCTTCGCCACCGTCGGAGATCTGGCCGCCGCCGACGTCAAGGACCTGATCCGGAGATACGGCGAGACAGGCCTGCGCCTCTACGATCTCAGCCACGCCCGCGACGCGCGTCCCGTCAGGCCGGACCACGACCGGCGCGGCATGAGCGCCGAGACCACCTTCAACGACGACCTGACCTCCGCCGAAGATCTGGAGGCCGAGCTGTGGCCCCTGTGCGAGAAACTGGCGTCCAAGGCGCGGCGCGACGGCGTGGCCAGCCGTGTAGTGGTGCTGAAGCTGCGCAAGGCCGACTTCAGGATCGTCACCCGCCGCATCACCCTAGCCGAACCGGTGCAGACGGCGCGAGTGCTGTTTTCCGCCGGACGTGACCTGCTGAAACCTGAACTGGGCGAGCCCTATCGCCTGATCGGCATAGGCCTGGCCGAGATCGCCGAAGCCAGCGCCGCGCCTGCGGGCCTGTTCGCCACCGCCGAGACTCGCGCCCTGAAGACCGAGACCGCCATCGACGCCCTGAGGGCCAAATTCGGGGCCGCCGCCGTGGTCGCGGGCCGCGCGCTCAAGAAGCCTGGATGACGCCGCCCGTCCGGCGCGCTAAACCCCGCTCGAACCCCTCAACGGAGTCTCCGACATGAGCATCCACGCCCGCATCGCCGAACTCGGCATCACCCTGCCCGAGCCGGCCAAGCCCGTCGCCAGCTACGTTTCCTACGTCCAGTCCGGCAACCAGGTCCTGATCTCGGGCCAGTTGTCGAACGACGCCAATGGCGGCATCAAGGGCACCGTGGGCGTGGACGTGACCCCGGAGCAGGCCGCCGAGGCCGCCCGCCTGTGCGGCATCAACCTGCTGGCCCAGATCAACGCCGCCGTCGACGGCGACCTGGATCGCGTCGTCCGCATCGTCAAGCTGGGCGCCTTCGTCCAGGCCGGCCCGGACTTCGTCGCTATCCCCGCCGTCATCAACGGCTGCTCGGACCTGATGGTCCAGGTCTTCGGCGACGCAGGCAAGCACGCCCGTTCGGCCGTCGGCGTCTACAAGCTCCCGCTCGGCTTCGCCGTGGAAATCGACGCCATCATCGAGGTGAAGTGAGCTTCACGCTTCAGGTTAACGACGGGATCGCCGCAATAGGTCGTGATGCGTGGAACGCCTGCGCCGCCCCGACCGGCGATCCCTTCGTCTCCTACGACTTCCTGCACGCCTGTGAGGCGTCCGGCAGCGCCGTCCCGTCCCAGGGCTGGGCGGCGCGCCACTTGTCCCTGCATGACGAAGACGGCGCCGTGATCGGCGTCATGCCTCTCTATCTCAAGGGGAACAGCCAGGGCGAATACGTCTTCGACCACAGCTGGGCCGACGCCTGGCAGCGCGCCGGCGGCCGCTACTACCCCAAGCTTCTCGGCGCCGTGCCGTTCACGCCCGCGACCGGACCGCGCTTTCTGAACGCGCCGGGCGCCGACGCCGCGACCGTACGCGAGGCCCTGCTGCAAGGGGCCCTGACCCTGGTCGAGCGCCTCGGCGTCTCCTCCCTGCATGTCAACTTCCCGACCGAGCCGGAATGGCGCGCCATGACCGAGGCGGGCCTGCTGCCTCGCCGCGACATCCAGTTCATCTGGCGCAACGAGGGCTATCAGACCTTCGACGACTTCCTGGCCGCCCTGTCGTCCAACCGCAGGAAGACCATCCGTCGCGAACGGCGCGAAGCCCAGGCTGGCCTCGACATCCGCGTCCTGACCGGCGCCGACATCACCGAGGCCCACTGGGACGCCTTCTTCGCCTTCTACATGGATACCGGCGACCGAAAATGGGGCCGACCCTATCTGACGCGCGACTTCTTCGCCCGCGTCGGCGCGACCATGGCCGACCGCATCGCCCTGGTCATGGCCTTCCGGGACGAGACGCCCATCGCTGGGGCTCTGAACTTCATCGGCCGCGACGCCCTCTATGGCCGCCAGTGGGGCGCGCTGGAGGACGTCCCCTTCCTTCATTTCGAGCTCTGTTATTACCAGGCCATCGACTTCGCCATCGCGCGCGGCCTGTCCCGCGTAGAAGCCGGCGCGCAAGGCGAGCACAAGATCGCGCGCGGCTACCTGCCTTCACCCGTCTATTCCGCCCACTGGATCGCCGACCCGGCCCTGCGGGATCCGGTCGCCCGTTACCTCGATAACGAAAGACCGGCGGTCGAGGCGGAAATGCAGGCGATGACCCTCGATCTCTCGCCCTACCGCGCGCCGGCGTAGGTTCGGAACAGGCGTGCAACGCTCGGGCTTTGCCCCTGCGCCAGAGCCAGATCGTCGCGCCCCTCCGCTTCCCGCCCGAGAGATATGAGCGCCAGACCACGCCCGTAACGCGCCGGCGACATGACCGCCTCGCGGCTCAGCGCATAGTCGAAATCAGCCAGCGCCTGTTCATGTCGCCCCTGCTGAAGCCGCAGACGTCCCCGGCTGTCGGCGATGGCGCCCGACAGGGGTTGAGCCGCCAGACCCGCATCGCACCAGGTTTCTGCCTGGGCCAGGCCGACGCCCGCCAGCGCCAACATCCAGCACCCCGCGTTCAACATGTCCGGATGCTCAGGATTGGAAGCGATGAAGGCCTGGGCGATTGCGACCGCAGCGTCCGTATCACCTGCCGCCGCCAGACCCGCGACCATCGTCTGGGTGGCCGCCTCCACCTCGCCAGGATCCCGCTTTTGCAGATCCCGCGCGAGGTCCGAACTTGTGCAGGACAGTTTGGCGCGGATGGGAACTCTCGCCAGATCGACGCGCTTGGGAGGTGAGTCTCCTCCTCACATCAGGGATCACCATGACCGATCAACGTATCGAAGGCGCCGCAACTGAACTTCAGGGCAAGGCCCAGAACGGCCTCGGCCGCCTGACTGGCGACAGCAAGCTGCAGGTCGAAGGCAAGCTGAACGAGGTCAAGGGCAAGGCGCTGGACGCCTATGGCCGCGTCATCGACGGCCTGGACGGTATCGTCGACAAGGCGCCCGCCGACCTGCGCGATCCCGCCCGCAAGGGTCTGGATTTCGCTCGCCGCAAACCCCTGCTGACCACCGGCATCCTTGCCGGGGCGGCGGTGCTGCTCAGCAGCCTGGGCCGCAAACGCTAATCTTCTCTGGGGATTTCCTCGGACCTGCTGTCCCGTGCCACGATCATGGCGCGGGACAGCTCGATCCATTTATTGATCATTGGCTGGTCGGATGGCGCGGCCTCCACCACCGCCAAACGTTGGGCTGCCCCGTCAAAGTCGCCAGACTGACGAAGCACGTTGGCTGTCGATAGCTGATAGAAATACCAGTTCTCGGGGTCTTCCGATTTGAGCTGGTCGCTGGCGGCGTCCATCGCCGGCGCCAACTCAGCAGCATAGCGGGCATAGGCCGTCATATCCGATCGAACCTGCCATGTGGCCTGCAACAACAACCAGACATGGCTTTAAGGCGTCTGTTCGCCCGTTTTGGCCATGACAAAGTCCATCACATAGTAGGATGCCTCGTTCTGGACCGCCGCGTATTCGGGCGTCAGCACCAGAGCGCGAAGCGCAGTCTTCTCCGCATCGCTATAGACTTCCTTGGTCACCGGAAAACGGCTGCCCGGACACTGTGGCACAGGCATCGGAAACGTCCACGACCCGACCGGCATCCCGTCCATATGCATTCCGTAGGTGGAATAGGACGCCGTCGCCGTATGCGTGAAGGTTTCGCCGGTGAGCGGACACTCCACCTTGATGGGATACGGGGTTCCCGCATAGGCGGCCGGCGCCATCCCCAGAGCCAAGGCTCCCGCCAGAATGAGTTTGTTCATTATCGCCCCCCGGTCGATTCTGGATCGGGACCTCCTCCCCCGCCTGAACGAGGGAGGAGCGACCCGTTTTTCAGCCTGAAATCAGGCCGTTTCTTCTTCTGCTTCCTTCACCGCCGCGCCCTTGGCCGGGGTGATGTCGAAGGCGATCTTGCCGTCCTTCAACTCGACCTTGACGTGTCCGCCGCGAGTCAGGCGGCCGAACAGGATGTCGTCGGCCAGCGGCTTCTTGATGTGCTCCTGAATGACGCGGGCCAGGGGCCGTGCGCCATACAGTTCGTCGAAGCCGTTTTTGGCCAGCCAGTCGGTCGCCTCGTCGGTCAGTTCGATGGTGATGTTGCGGTCCGCCAGTTGGGCGTCCAGCTGCATCATGAACTTGCCGACCACCGAGCGGATCGTCTCGGCGCCCAGCGGCTTGAAGGCCACGATGGCGTCCAGACGGTTGCGGAACTCCGGCGCGAACAGACGCTGGATGGCCTTGTCGTCCTCGCCCTCGACCTTGCCTCGGCCAAAGCCGATGGAGGCGCGGGCGTTGTCGGCGGCCCCGGCGTTGGTGGTCATGATCAGGATGACGTTCCTGAAGTCGACCTTCTTGCCGATCGCGTCCGTCAGGGTCCCGTTGTCCATCACCTGCAGCAGGATGTTGTAGACGTCGGGGTGGGCCTTCTCGATCTCGTCCAGCAGCACCACCGAGTGCGGGTGCTGATCGACGGCGTCGGTCAGCAGGCCGCCCTGGTCGTGGCCGACATAGCCCGGAGGGGCGCCGATCAGGCGGCTAACCGTATGGCGCTCCATGTATTCCGACATGTCGAAGCGCTGCATCTCGATGCCCAGGGTGGACGCGAGTTGCTTGGCCACTTCCGTCTTACCGACGCCGGTCGGGCCGCTGAACAGGAAGGCGCCGATGGGCTTGTTCGGATCCCGCAGACCCGCGCGCGCCAGCTTCATCGCGGCCGAGACCTGGTCGATGGCTTGCTCCTGGCCGTAGACCACGCGCTTCAGATCGGATTCCAGCTCGCGCAGGGACTCCGTATCCGACTTCGACACCGATTTCGGCGGGATGCGCGCCATCTTGGCGATGACGGCCTCGACCTCCTTCTGGCCGATAACCTTCTTGCGCTTCGATTCCGGCAGCAGCATCTGCGACGCCCCCGCCTCGTCGATCACGTCGATCGCCTTGTCCGGCAGCTTGCGGTCGGTGATGTAGCGCGCCGACAGGTCCACCGCCGTGCGGATAGCGGCGTCAGTGTAACGCAGCTTGTGGTGGGTCTCGTAGGTCGTCTTCAGGCCCTTGAGGATCTTCACCGTGTCCTCGATCGTCGGCTCGTTGACGTCGATCTTCTGGAAGCGACGCACCAGGGCGCGATCCTTCTCGAAGTGCTGGCGATATTCCTTGTAAGTGGTCGAGCCCATGCAGCGCAGGCTGCCCGAGGCCAAGGCCGGCTTCAGCAGATTGGAGGCGTCCATCGCCCCGCCTGAAGTCGCGCCGGCGCCGATCACCGTATGGATCTCGTCGATGAACAGGACCGCATTCTCATGCGTCTCCAGTTCCTTGACGACCTGTTTCAGCCGCTCTTCGAAGTCCCCGCGATACCGGGTGCCGGCCAGCAGCGCCCCCATGTCGAGGCTGTAGATGGTGGCGTCCTTCAGGACCTCGGGCACCTCGCCGTTGACGATCTTGCGGGCCAGACCCTCGGCGATGGCGGTCTTGCCGACGCCCGGATCGCCGACCAGCAGCGGGTTGTTCTTGGTCCGGCGGCACAGGATCTGGATCGAGCGCTCGACCTCGGCGTGACGGCCGATCAGGGGGTCGATCTTACCGTTGCGCGCCTTCTCGTTCAGGTCCACGCAATAGGCTTCCAGCGCCTCCCCGCCCGATTTGACGGCAGCGGCGTCCTCGGCCTCCTCGGGCGAACCCTTGGCCGGACGAGCCTCGGCCGCACCAGGCTTCTTGGCGATGCCGTGGGCGATGAAGTTAACGGCGTCATAGCGCGTCATGTCCTGCTCTTGCAGGAAGTAGGCGGCGTGGCTTTCGCGCTCGGAGAAGATGGCCACCAGGACATTGGCGCCCGTCACCTCTTCTCTGCCCGACGACTGGACATGGATGACCGCGCGCTGGATCACACGTTGGAAGCCCGCCGTCGGCTTGGCGTCGTCGCCGTCGGCCGTGGCCAGGGCGGCCAGATCGTTGTCGACATAGAGGGTCAGCGCCGTCTTCAGCGCGCCGAGATCGACGTTGCAGGCCGTCATGACCGCCGAGGCGTCGGTGTCGTCGATCAGGGCCAGCAGCAGGTGTTCAAGCGTCGCATATTCGTGCCGGCGCTCGTTCGCATAGTGGACCGCGCGGTGCAGGGTCTCTTCGAGAGGACGAGAAAAGGAGGGCATGGGAGATCCTCTCAGTCTTTTTCCATCGTGCATTGCAGAGGGTGCTGGTGACGGCGCGCCGTCTCGACCACCTGGGCGACCTTGGTTTCGGCCACTTCGTAGGTGAAGACGCCGCAAACCCCGACGCCATGCTGGTGCACATGCAGCATGATGCGGGTCGCGTCTTCCCGGCTCTTCTGGAAGAACCGTTCCAGCACATAGATGACGAACTCCATGGGCGTGTAGTCGTCATTCAGGATCAGCACTCGATAGAGCGAGGGCCGCTGAAGCTTCGGCTTTGTCTCGGTGACGACGGCGGCGCCTGCGCCTCCGCCTTGTTCACCTGGCCGTCTGGTAGGCATTAGTCATCCGTCTTCGGGGGGAGTCGATAGCTCAGATAGGTGATGATGGCCTGATTTGTAGAGGCGTCCAGTCACGCGTTGCGTGAGCGGCCCAGCTAACCAAAGATTCACGGGACACCGGCGTGTCGGGGCAGCACCAATGCGGCTCGGTTTCGCGCTGCTGGACGCCTCCATGACCCTGATCGCTGCACTTATCGCCGCACTGATCCAGACAACCGCCCCTGTGGTCGTCATTCCGGATGAGGCGACGCTGACCCCGATCATCGCCGAGCGCGACACCGCCCTGTTCACCACCATGTTCGACCGCTGCGATCCAGCGGCCCTGGCTGATCTGGTCACCGACGACCTCGAATTCTATCACGACCGGGGCGGGCTGACGGCGACGCGGACCGCCTTCGTCGCCGACTACGCCAAGGGTTGCGAAGCCAGGAAGGCCCCCGACGCCTGGCGCTCACGCCGCGAACTTGTACCGGGCACGATGAAGGTCTACGCCATCCCCGGCGTCGGCGCGGTCGAGGAAGCCAGCCACCTCTTTTACGAACGTCAGGGAGACGGGCCGGAAACCCTGGTCGGTCGCGCCCGCTTCTCCATGTTGTGGCGGCTGGAGGACGGCCAGTGGCGGCTGGCCCGCGCCTTCAGCATCGACCATGCCGCCATATCGCCCGGCGCACCCTGAGCCCCGGACGCAAAAGGCCCCGGCAGTTCTGCCGGGGCCTGATTTTACGCTACTGAAAAGCGTCAGGCTTAGCGGGCGGCCTGGAAGCTCTCGACGGTCGCGGTGACGCGCTCGTTGATCGGCTTGAAGCTGTCCTTCACCGAAGCGGTGAAGATCTCGGTGGTCTTGCCGAACTGGGCCAGATAGGCTTCAGCGGCCGACTTGGCCCACGAGGTCTGCAGTTCGACCAGTTCCTGCACCGAACGCGCTTGGCTCAGCGACTGGGCAGCGGCGACGCCGTCTTCCCAGGACTTCTTCGAGAAGGCGAGCGTCTCTTGCGACAGAGCCTCGGCGCCCTTCTGGGCGGCAGCGGCCGACTCGACGACGGCTTCCAGGTTCTTCTTGCCGTGGGCGTTCAGTTCGGTCAGCGAGGCGACCGACTTGTCCACGCCTTCGCGGAAGGCCTTGGCGCCGGCGGCCTGGATGCTCTCGGCCTGGGCCTTGGCCTTGGCGGTGGTCTGTTCGACGGTCTTCTTAACAGTCTCTGCGGCGTCGGCCATGGGGACTCTCCTGAAGCGATGAGGGGTTTCACGACGAACGGCGTCCATCGCGACAGGGGTCATATGGTGCAACTGCGAAATGACTTCAAGTGAAAATTGTGCGACGCAACATATGAACGCCGATCACCCTTATGCGGCCAAGCCGATCACAACTCCGTTGACGGCTTGTTAACCCTCTCGAAACCCGACCCGCCGATGTTAGCCTTTGTAACGCGCGGTGATCACGGTCGTCTTCGCGCCACAGTGACGAGGCTAGTAGATTGACCATGAACGCAGCATTCAGCCGTCGCTTCCTGGCCGCCCTCGTTGTGGGCGGCGTGGTCCTCACGCCCGCCCTCGGCGCGCCGCCCCCGGTGGCCCAGTCCTCTGACAACTCGCGCTACGCCTCCATCGTGGTCGACGCTGCGTCGGGAGAGGTGCTCTTCTCCCGCTTCGCCGACGCACGGCGATACCCGGCCTCGATCACCAAGGTCATGACCCTGTATCTGGTCTTCGAGGCGCTGGAGTCCGGCAAGGTCAAGCTGACCGACAACCTGACGGTCTCGCCCCGCGCGGCCTCGCAGCCCCCGTCCAAGCTGGGTCTGGCCGCCGGCCAGTCGATCAGCCTGGAAGACGCCATGAAGGCCACGGCGGTCCGCAGCGCCAATGACATGGCGGTGGTGCTGGCCGAACACATCGGCGGATCCGAGGCCCAGTTCACGGCCCGCATGACGGCCAAGGCCCGCGAACTGGGCATGGATCACACCCGCTTCACCACCGCCAACGGCCTACCCGACACGCGCCAGGCGACCACCGCCCGCGACCTGTCGATTCTGAGCCGCGCGGTGATGCGCGACTATCCTCAATACTATCGCTACCTCGGCCTGCACGACTGGTTCTACAACGGCCGCGACTACCGCAACACCAACGGCCTGCTGGCCACCGGGCGCGGCTATGACGGCATCAAGACCGGCTTCACCAACGCCTCCGGCTACAACCTGGCGGCCTCCTCGGTGCGTGACGGCAAGCGGATCATCACCATCGTCATGGGCGGTCGCTCGACCAAGAGCCGCAACGAGCACGTCGCCGAACTGATGGACACCGGCTTCGAGGTTCAGCGCCGTCGCGGTCAGGGCGAGCGGATTCAAGTGGCCCAGACCTTCTTCGAACAGCGCGGTTACGGAATCAGCGCCGATCCCAACCCGCCGGTCGAATACGCCTCTGTTTCGGACGAGGACGGCGAGGGCGTCAGCTCGACCGCCGTAGCCTATGTTTCCGGGCCGCCGCCCGCCAGCCTGCCGACCGAGGTCACGCCGCCGCCGTCGGCCCGGGCGGCTGCGGCCACGCCTCGCGCCACGGCGCCGATCCAGCGCGCCGAGGCTCCACGCACGGCGGAAAGCCTGACCGCCTCGCTGAATGGCGGCGCGTCTTCGACCACCCGTCGCACTGCGTCGGCGCCTGCTCGGGCGCCGGCACGCGAAACCGCGCCGGCCGGTCGCTGGACCGTTCAGGTCGGCGCCTTCCGCGAGGAATCAGTGGCGCGGGACTGGCTGAACGACGTCAGCCGTCGCTTCCGCACCCAGTTCAGCGACGCTCAGCGCGACGTTCAGGTCGCCAACGGCTGGTATCGCTCGCGCTTCACCGGCATGACCCAGGCGGCGGCCGAGGCCGCCTGCGACGCCCTTGGCGAACGTCGCGTGACCTGCATGGTCATCCGACCGAGCTAGCCCGCCCTGCCCCGGCCGTTGCGCCAGCTTTCCTCGGCCAGACGCCGGGCGTAATCGCGCACGTCTGACGGCCAGGCCTCGATCGCCGCGTCAAAGGCGACCCAGTCGCCGGCGAACAGCATCCGCGTCGCTTCCTCATAGGCGGGTTGATCACCCGCCATGGCTGTCATGAAGCGATAGGCGGCTTCGCGGCTGCGACGGACGCGATCCGGGCCCTCGCCGTCGCGCATGGCGGCCTCGACCAGTTTGCGCATCGCGACAGAGGCGCCGCCCGGCTGAGACGTCAGCCAGTTCCAGTGCCGCGGCAACAAGGTCACCTCCCGCGCTGTCACCCCCAGCCTGGGCCGTCCCGGGCCGCGCTTCTCGACCGGCTCTGACGGCAGGCGCGCCAGGACCGTCGCCAGATCGCCGCGCAGGTCGAACTCCACCGGGCGAGCGTCAGCGTTGTCGAAGACCAGCACCCTCTCTCCGCTATCGTGCGCCGCCTTGGCGGCGGACGCCACCACGGCCGGCGAGCCGCTGGCGATCAGGCGATCTCCGGCGAAGGCGGTGCAGCTTGCAGTCGTCATCATCATCTCCGAGACAGATGAAGATGTTTTACCCGGATATTATATCTGCGTCAATATTACCCGGATTTATTTAACGCGCACGCTCGCCCTCGCCGAACACCGAGGCGGCGATCCAACTGACAACGCCCGTGACGATGGCGGCCCCGATCCCGGCCCAAAGACCGTTGACCGCGAACCCGCCTAGGAACCAGGCGGTCAGACCGATCATCGCCGCGTTCACCACCAGCAGAAACAGCCCCAGGGTTACGATGGTCAGCGGCAGGGTCCGGATCACCATGATCGGCCGCACGATGGCGTTGACCAGACCCAGGATCACCGCCGCCGCGACCAATGATCCCGTAGAGGTGAAGTCCACCCCCGGCACGACCTTGGCGGACAACCACAGCCCCAGAGCGGTGACGATCGCCTGAACAATGAAACGCAGCATGAAACGCAGTCTCCCTGAACCTTGACCATATAGCGCGCCAGATCGCGTTTCGCTCCCGTGCGAAATCCGCCCGGCCCTGCTAGCCTCGATGAGAACCCTCTGACGGAGCCTCCCATGAGCCTTCACGGCGCCTACGACCCCGACAACATCTTCGCCAAGATCCTGCGCGGCGAGATTCCGAGCGTGAAAGTGTGGGAGGACGACGAGGTCCTGGCCTTCATGGACGTCTTTCCTCAGTCCGAGGGCCACGTTCTCGTGGTGTCCAAGACCTCGAAGGCCCGCACCCTGCTGGACATGGAACCAGAGGTTCTCGCCAGGCTGACCGCTGCGGTTCAGCGTACAGCCCGCGCCGTCGAAAAGGCCCTGAAACCCGAGGGCTTCAGCCTAATGCAGTTCAACGGCGAGGCTGGCGGCCAGACCGTCTTCCACCTGCATTTCCACATCGTCCCCCGATGGGCCGACCGCGCCATGGAGGGCCACGGCCACTTGCCCATGGCTGACGTCGAGCACCTGAAAGCCTTGGCCTCTCGGATCGCCGCTGAACTGGACTAAATCAGAGCGGCCCCTTGAAGATGAAGAAGGCCCCGCCGGCGATCAGCGCAAAGCCGACCAGATGGTTCAGGGTCAGCTTCTCGCCGAGGTAGAGCACCGAGAAGGCAGCGAAGACCAGCAGGGTGATCACCTCCTGCATGGTCTTCAGCTCGGCAGCGGAATAGACCTGATGACCGATGCGGTTCGCTGGCACCGCCAGGCAGTATTCGAAGAAGGCGATCCCCCAGCTCAGGATGACCACGATCCATAGCGGTTTCGACCCGAATTTCAGGTGTCCGTACCACGCGAAGGTCATGAAGACGTTGGACAGGGCCAGAAGAAGGACCGGCGTGAGATAGGGCGTCATCGGCATGCGCGGACTGTGCTTGCATCCAGGAGATTCCGCCAGCATAAGGCGCGCATCGCCGGTTTAGCTCAGTTGGTAGAGCGCCAGTTTTGTAAACTGGATGTCGCGGGTTCGATTCCTGCAACCGGCACCACTCCCTGGCGCAGTTAAGCGCCCAGGCTGACCCTCCTCCAAAACCGCGAGAACCGCGCCGTCGCCTGGCCCGCCCCGGTCCCGCCCGGGCTCAACCTTCTGCGCCTGACCGCTTCCCGTCTGACAAGTGTCCGGGATTGACCTGATAGACCTCAACTCCGGCGCGCCCCCGGAGCCGACGATCGGCACACCATGGCGGCGGTCGTGGTGTCCATGGGCTTCTGAGGCGAGCGGGGGCGCGGCTGGACCGGAACCCTGTCCGTTTAACGCCTGCGGCGGCCTTGAGCTTGACCGACGTCCGAAAGACTGTGAAACGCGCTGATCCAGGGGGCCTGCGCCCCTGCAACCGTGGAATCATGGGCGTCTTCCGCCTGCGATATCCCTCCGGCCGCCCCACCTTCTCCCATGTCAGAGACGACCAACAAGCTGGGCCACAAGATCGGCAAACGCGGAGCGCGCACCCGCCGCGCCATCCTCTACGCTTTGCGCAGCCTTCTGAACCAGAGGCATCTGGGAGAAATCCGCGCGGCCGACGTCGCACAGGCCGCCCTGGTCTCGGCGCCGACCTTCTACACCTACTTCAAGTCGGTCGAGGAAGCCTTGCTGGTGTTGTGCGAAGAAGCCGGCGAAGACTTCCAGCGACTGGCTTCGCATATCCACGCAGACTGGTCGGGCGACCGGGCCTTCGAGGCGATCCGCACCTATGTCACCGAGGTTCTGGCCCTCTGGGACGAGCATGGTCCGGTCTTGCGCGTCGAACATATGCTGGCCGACAAGGGCGAGCCTGCCTTCGCTGAAAGCCGTATCCGGCGACTACGGCGGCTTCACCTTGCCCTGGAACGGCGCATCGCCCAGGCGCGCGCCAGCGGCTATCACCCCGAAGGCCTAAACCCGCGCCTGACGTCCTATGAGACGGCCAATCTGGTTGAATCCGTCGCCGCGGGCTTCGCCCTGATGCGACGCGCCGACACCGCCGAGGCCATTATCGATACGACCGCCCACATTGTCGTCAAGCTGACGACCGGACGCTGACGACCCAGGCGGCCGCCAGCGTGAAGACCCCGAGGACGCCTCAGCCGCCGCCCAGCGCCACCGCAGTGTGATAGACGATGAAGGCGCCCAGGTAGGCCAGACCGAACATGTAGCCGACCATGATCAGGGTCCATTTCATCGAGCCGGTCTCGCGGCGCACGACCCCGATGGTCGGCAGGCACTGAGGCGCGAAGACATACCAGGCGAGGAAGGCCAGACCCGTGGCCAGCGACCAGTCGGCCGACAGAACCGAGGCCAGAGCCCCCACGTTCTCTTCCGCCCCCGCGACGGCGTAGACCGTGCCCAGAACCGCCACAGCGACTTCACGCGCGGCCATGCCCGGCACCAAAGCCACCACCATCTGCCAGCTGAACCCGATGGGCGCGAACAGCGGCTGAAGCGCCTTGCCGATCATGCCGGCGAACGAATAGTCGATGGCCGGTCCCGTCGCGCCCTCGGGCGGATAGGGGAAGGTTGAAAGGGCCCAGACGATGATCATCAACGGCAGGATGATCTTGCCCGCCCGGCGCATGAAGATCTTGGCGCGCAGCCACAGATTGAACAGCACGCTCTTGATATCGGGCGTCTTGTAGGCGGGCAGTTCCATCATGAAGGGCTCGACCGCGCCGCGCCAGAAGACCTTGCGGATGACCACCGAGACCAGAAGCGCGCTGATGATGCCGCTGGCGTAGAGACCGAACATCACCAGGCCCTGCAGGCTGACAAAGCCCCAGACCGTTTCATTGGGAATGAAGGCGGCGATGATCAGGACATAGACCGGAATGCGCGCTGAACAGGTCATCAGCGGCGCGATCAGGATGGTGGTCAGCCGGTCGCGCTTCGCCTCGATCACCCTTGTCGCCATGATGCCGGGGATGGCGCAGGCGAAGCTGGACAACAGGGGAATGAAGGCTCGGCCGTGCAGCCCCGCTCCGCCCATGATCTTGTCCATCAGGAAGGCCGCGCGGGCCATGTAGCCGAAGTCTTCCAGCACGATGATGAAGAAGAAGATGATCAGGATCTGAGGCAGGAAGACCAGCACGCTGCCGACCCCGCCGATCAGGCCGTCGACGATCAGGCTCTGCACAAGCCCGTCGGGCAAAACGGTCGCCACCCAGCCGCCGACCAGCGCGAAGAAGGCCTCGATGCCGTCCATCGCAGGCGTCGCCCAGGTGAAGACCGCCTGAAACATGACGAACAGGATGCCCAGCAGGATGATCAGGCCGGCGACCGGATGCAGCAGGACGCTGTCGATCTTGCCCGTCAGCGTGTCCGGCCGCTCGGGCGGGCGAACGCAGGCCTTGACGATGCGCTGGGCCTCTCGATGCGCGGCCCGGATCTCGGCGGCGGACGGGGCGTGCCACTGGCTGCGGGTTTCGCCGACCGCCAGATCCGCCTGAGCCTGAGCCGCGGCGACCAGTTCATCAATGCCGCGCTTGCGGGTCGCCACCGTGGTGACGACCGGCGCGCCGATCTCTGCGGACAGCTTCTCCAAATCGATGCGCAGACCCTGACGCTGGGCGATGTCGTACATATTGAGGGCCAGCACCATCGGACGGCCGACCTGCTTCAGCTCAAGCGCCAGACGCAGAACCAGGCGCAGGTTGGTGGCGTCGGCGACGCAGACCACCACGTCCGGAGGGCTCTCGCCCGGCAGGGCGCCCAGAACGGCGTCGCGGGTGACTTCCTCGTCCAGGCTGCGCGCACGCAGGGAATAGGTGCCCGGCAGGTCCAGCACCGACAGGGTGCGGCCGTCGGCGGCGTGGATGCGCCCCTCCTTGCGCTCGACCGTGACGCCGGCGTAGTTGGCCACCTTCTGATGGGCGCCGGTCAGGGCGTTGAACAGCGCGGTCTTGCCGCTGTTCGGGTTGCCGACCAGGGCGATACGGGCGGTGCGAACAGCCATGTCCATCAGAGGGCTCCCGCATCCAGACAAACGGTAAGACTGGCGGCCTCGTGCCGGCGCAGAGCCACCCGCATGTCGTCGACCTTGATGGCGATGGGATCGCGTCCGAAAAGGCCTTCGTGCAGCAGTTCGACCCGCGCGCCCTCCACGAACCCCAGTTCCAGCAGGCGGCGTTCCAGTTCGGCCTCGTGCTCCTGATGGTGGCAGTCGCCGCCGACCTGAACAATGACGCCGCGATCGCCGCGTCGGGCCTGGCTGAGTTTGATGGTGTCGGTCATGGCGCTCATTACGACGGCAACTCACGCCGTTCACATATTACGAAAGCGACTATCAGTCGCGCGCCTTGCGCGTCCAGTAGCGATAGCGCATCGCCGTGGGACCAAATGCCCATCGGCAAGCGGGGCGGTCCGGCCTAAGGAGGGAGTCGATGGAGACCACTATGCGCAATGTTTCAATCCTGACCGCCTTCGTCGTCGCGCTGGGCGTCTCGGGCTGCGGCGACAACGCCGCGTCAACGACCGATACGGCGTCCAAGGCTCCGCCGCCGCCCGCCCCGACCGAAGCCGAGAAGATCGCGGCGCTGGCGACCCTGCCCGCCCCTTACAACGCCGGTGATCTGGAGAATGGCCGACGCGCCTTCGCCCGTTGCCGTTCCTGCCACACCATAACGCCGGGCGGTCCCAACATGACGGGCCCGAACCTTTATGGCGTCTTTGGCCGCGCGGCCGGCGCCGACGCCAAGTTCAGCTATTCTCACGCCATGCGGTCGGCCGGTTTCACCTGGGACGCCGACAAGCTGGATCACTGGCTGCAGAACCCGCGCACCTTCCTGCCCGGCAACAAGATGACCTACCCCGGCCTGCCCGACGCCACGGATCGCCGCGACGTCATCGCCTTCCTCAAGGTGGAAACGGGCTTCAAGCCGGAAACGACGAAGGCCGCCGCACCTGCGACGGCCCCCGCTTACTGATCGCACGTTCGGACAGACCTAACCGGGCGTCATGTCCGGCGTCTTGCCGTCGGCGATTTCCTGGGCTTCCCACTCCTCGATCTTGCGCGCGGTGTATTCCGGCGACTTGGTGAAGCGCGCCAGAACGCCATAGATCACCGGCACCACGAACAGCGTCAGCATGGTGGCGAACATCGCCCCCGTGAAGATAACCACGCCGATGGTCTGGCGGCTGCCCGCGCCCGCGCCTTGCCACAGCATCAGCGGCAGGGCGCCGAAGGCGGTGGCGATCGAGGTCATGATGATCGGCCGCAGGCGAAGCGACGAGGATTCGATGATCGCCTCGCGGATCGTCCGTCCCTGATCGCGCAGCTGGTTGGCGAACTCCACAATCAGGATGCCGTTCTTGGCCGCCACGCCGATCAGGATGATCAAGCCGATCTGGCTGTAGATGTTCAGGCTGGAGCCCGCCATCAACAGGCCGAACAGGCCGCCGGCCGCCGCCAGAGGCACGGTCAGCATGATGACCGCCGGCGTGATCCAGCTTTCGAACTGGGCCGCCAGAACCAGGAAGACCAGCAGCAGGGCCAGAGCAAAGGCCCAGCCCACGGCGCTGCCCGCCTCCTGCTGATCACGCGCCGCGCCGCCCCAGCGAATGGTTCCGACGCCCTGCGGCTGCTTGGCCACCTCGGCGTTGAGGAAGGCGACGGCGTCGTCGATCGTCATGCCGGGATTGAGATCGGCCTGCAGAGTGATGGCGCGCTGACGGTCCAGACGACGACGGTCAGGCGTATCGCCCGATGTCTGGGTCGTGACCACCGCCGACAGCGGCACCAACTGGCCTGCGCCGGTCGAGACATAGAGCGCCTCGAGATCAGCCACGCCGCGGCGATTGTCGCGGTCGGTCTGCAGGATGACGTCGTATTCCTGACCGCCCTTGATGTAGGTGGTGGCTCGGCGCGACCCGAACATGGTCTCGAGCGCGCGACCGATCTGCTGCGACGACACGCCCAGAGCCGCCGCCTTCTGGGGATCGACATCGACCAGCAGACGCGGGGCGTTGGGCTCATAGTTGAGGCGGGGCCGCGACAGGCCCGGATTTTCCAGCGCCGCCGTCAGGATCGGCTGCAGCCAGTTGTAGATCGGCCCGTATTCGGATCCCGTCACGATCATCTCGACCGAGTTGGAATTGCCGCCGCCGCGCTGGAAGGCGCCGGGCGTCGAGGCGTTGACCTGGGCGTCGGTCTGCCCTCTCAGCTTGCCGTTCAGTTCCTGGGCGATCTCGTCGGCCGACCGGCTGCGTTCCGACCAGTCGGCAAGATTGAGGACGGCGCTGCCGGAACTGAAGCCCGAGCCGCCGAAACCCGGGGCCGAGATCAGGAAGTTGGCCGCCTCGCCGCTGTCGCGGTACTCGGCCAGAATGGGCTCCAACCCCAACATGATCTTGCGGGTGTAGTCGAAGCCCGCGCCCTCGGGGCCGGCGATACGCAGCGTCACGCGCCCCCGATCCTCATTGGGCACCAGTTCGTTGGGCAGGTGCAGGAAGATGCCGGTCGCCCCCGCCGCCACCAGCACGATCAGGCCGATCACACCGCCCACGGCGATGCGACGGCCCAGCAGCGCGTTCAGCGAGTTAGCGTAGGAGTTCTTCAGCGCGTCCATCGCCCGATCCACGCGGCGCGCCACCCAGCCGCCGCTATGGGCGGGTTTCAGGATCTTGGAGGCCAGCATGGGCGACAGGCTCAGCGCCAGGAAGGCCGAGAAGGCCACGGCCGCGGCGATCGCCGCCGCCAGCTCGACGAACAGTCGTCCCACATATCCGGGCAGGAACAGCAGCGGCGCGAACACCGACAGCAGCACCACCGTCGTCGCCACGACGGCGAAGAAGACCTGACGCGCGCCACGCTCCGCAGCGATCAGCGGCGGCTCGCCATGATCCAGACGGCGCTGGATGTTCTCGACCACCACGATGGCGTCATCGACCACCAGGCCGATCGCCAGCACCAGGGCCAGCAGGGTCAGCAGGTTCAGCGAGAAGCCCAGCGGCGCCAGAACAATGAAGGTCGCCAGCAGACAGATGGGCGCCACCACCGAAGGGATGATCGCCGCCCGCAGGCTGCCAAGGAAGATGAAGTTGACCAGGGCGACCAGCGCCATCGAGATGCCGATGGTGATCCAGACTTCGTCGATGGCGTGCGAGGTGAAGACCGAGTTGTCGGAGCCGACCTCCAATGTCGTGCCCGGCGGCAGGGTCGGCGTGACCTGCTCCATCAGCGCGCGCGCGCCTTCGGAAATCGCCAGATCGTTCGACTGGGCTTGGCGCGTGATGGCCAGACCGATCTGGTCGATGCCGTTGCCACGGAACAGGCGGCGGTCCTCGGCGGGCGCTTCCTCGATACGGGCGATGTCGCCCAGGCGCGTCACATAGGCGGCGTTGCCCAGCAGGGCGCCGGTCACGCCATTGGTCATGGCGGTGGTTGCGGCGGCCAGCGTGCCGGAGCTCTGCGCGCCCGTCGCCGTGGAGGCAGACCCGCGCGTGCCGATCGGCAGTTGGGCGAAGTCGGCCGGCCGCGCATAGGTGCGCGCCACGCGGACGGTATAGTCCTTCTGCGTCGACTCCAGCGAACCGGCGGGCAGTTCGACGTTCTGGTTGGTCAGCGCGGTTTCAATGTCGTTGACGGTCAGACCCCGCGCCGCCATGGCGGACGCATCCAGCCATATCCGCATGGCGTAGCGCTGCTCGCCGAAGATGTTGACTTGGGCCACGCCCGGCACGGTGGCGAAACGGTCCACCAGATAGCGATCGGCGTAGTCCGTCAGCTCCAGACGGTTCATCGTCGTGGAGCGCAGGAACATGATCATGATCGGCTGGCTGTCGGAATCAGCCTTGGCCACCTCGGGCGGATCGGCCTGATCCGGCAAGCGCCCCTGCACGCGAGACACCCGATCGCGCACGTCGTTGGCGGCGTCGTCGATATTGCGGTCCAGCGAGAACTCGATGTTGACGCTGGATCGACCATCGCGGCTGGTCGAGTTGATGCGCTCGACGCCCTGGATGCCGGCGATCTGCTGCTCGATCGGCTCGGTGATCCGGCTCTCGATCACCTCGGCCGAGGCCCCGGCGTAGCTGGTGCTGACCGACACCACCGGCGGATCGACGTCCGGCAACTCGCGCACCGGCAGGAAGAAGAAGGCCGCCAGACCAATCACGCACAAGACAATGGCCGCCACCGCCGCGAAGACGGGGCGACGGACCGAAACATCGGACAGCATCATGGGCGGGCCGCCTGAGGCGCGCGGGCGCCGCCCTTTTGCTCGCCGGCGCCGCCCACCGTCACGGGCGCTCCGGGCTGGATGCGGTTCAGGCCCGACGCCACCACGCGATCGTTGTTGTCCAGGCCCGACAGGATTTCGACGTAGCCGCCCTCGACGGCTCCCGCCTGCACCTCGACCCGTTGGGCGGTCGAGCCGTTCTCGCCGCGCGCGATGCGATAGACGAAGGCGCCCTGCCCTTCATACTGAACGGCGGCCTCGGGCACCGACAGACTCTGGCGACGGCCCTGATGGACGGCGACCCGCATCATCATGCCGGGGCGAATGCGATTGCCGGGATTGGCGAACTCGGCGCGGGCGATGACCGCACGCGTCTGCTCGTTCACCCGCGTGTCCAGCAAGGCGATGCGGCCCGAGACGGTCTCATCGGCATAGGCGTCGGCCGTGGCGCTCAGCGGCGTCCCCACCTGCAACACGCCCAGATAGCGCTCTGGCACGGGGAAATCGACGCGAATGGCGCTGGTGTCGTCCAGTGTGGTGATGACCGATCCCGGCGAGATCAACGTGCCGGGCGTCACGGTCGTCAGGCCCAGCACCCCGGCGAAGGGCGCGCGCAGCACGCGATCGCCCCGACGGGCCTCCGAGGCCGCGACGGCGGCGCGGGCGGTCTCCAATGCGGTCTCGGCGGTTTCAGCCGTCACGCGCGGCGCCACGCCGCGTTCCGCCAGGATCCTGAAGCGGTCGTATTCACGCTGGGCCTGGGCCAGTTGAGCCCGCGCCTGGATCAGGTCGGCGTCTTCCTCGCGCGCCTGAAGCTCGACCAGCGGCGCGCCTGCTGCGACCCTTTGTCCATCCGCGAACATGACGCGGGTGATCAGTTCGGTGGTGTTGGAGGTGATGTTGACCGAGCGCTTGCTGCGCGCCACGCCCAGAACCCGGATCTGGTCAGCAAACTCGCGTGGCGTGGCGATCGCCTCGGCCACGGCCTGACCGCGTCCGCCGCCCGGACCGCCTCGTCCCGGACCGCCCGCGCCGCCCTTGCTGTCGTCAGGAAGCGTGATCTTCAGGACCGCCGCCAGGACCATCAGCCCTACCAGACACGCCGCCGCGATAATGAAAAAATGGCGTTTGAACACGCGACGCAGTCTCCCCGACAACAAGCGGTCCCGCTTAGCGGGTCATGGTCGTTACGCAAATAAAGTATCTGTAACGACGCAGCGTTTGGTTTCCGTCGCGACAACCGGATCAGAAACGCCGCCACACGGAGATGACCGGCCCGCCAGCCGCCGGCGTATCCCGCCCGGCGACCGCCTGACGCCAGCCGCCCTGCAGGCTCCAGGCGCCGAAATCCCGAACCGCCGAGACCTCCACCGACAGCCACCGCGCGCCGTCATCGTCGGCCGTGCCGCCGAAACCTTGCGCCATCAGCATCCAGTTCTCGCTCACGTGAGCCCCGGCGGTCACGTCGACGCGGACCTCGTCGGGCAGGCCCTGTCGCCAGCGTCGCGCGACCTGGCCTTCCACGAAGCTGCGCTGCGGCAGCCATTTTGAGCCGGAACCGTCGATCGAGCGGCCGGCCATCAGCCGCACCTCCCAGTCGCTGTCGCCTACGCCGGGCGGCGCATAGCCGGCGTTGCGGCCCTCGCCGTTCAGGGCGTAGCCGGCATAGACGGCCACCACGTTGGCGTCGTCGCGATAGGCCTGCCAGCGTGCGCCGATCTCGATGGGTCCTCGCCCGTCATAGTCGGTGAAATCGTCGCGCCCCTCCTGCCACTCCCCCTTGAACTGCACCGTCACCTTGTCCGTCAGTCCGTACTCGACAAACAGCGACGCCGTCCGGTCCACCCGCTCTCGAGACAGGTCTTCCGTCTCGCCGTCGGCGGCGAAGCTCTTGTCTGCGCGCATGTCCTCGTATTTGACGATGGCCTGGCCCTGCCCCTTCGGCAGGTTCCAGCTGCCGGCCAGGACGGGCGAAGCCCCCGACGCCAGCGCCATAGTGATGATCAGCCCCCCGACCGACCTCACACGTCGTAGCCCGGCGATTTTCGCTCGAGCTGACGCAGGGCGCCAGGCCAGGCCAGCGACGAGATGAAGCCGATGCCTCGCCCCTGATCTTTGGTCTCGGCCTGGGCGGCGTCCGGCGCGATCAGCACGTGCTCGCGTCCTCCCGAAAGAGCCGCCACCTGTTGGGCGCAGGCCCGCTCCAGGAAAAAGATCCCGACCCAGGCCTGGGCTGCGGTTTCGCCCACCGCCATCGTGCCGTGGTTGCGCAGCAGCATCAGCGGCTTGTCGCCCAGGTCCGCCACCAGCCGCTCGCGCTCGTCATGGTTCAGCGCCAGGCCCTCATAGCCATGGTAGGCGACCTGATGTTGCAGCAGGCAGGCGTTCTGGCTGATCGGCAGCAGGCCGTGCTGCTGGGCCGCCACGCCGACGCCGTTAACCGTATGCAGGTGGACGACGAATTTGGCGTCTTCGCGCGCGGCGTGGACCGCCGAGTGAATGGTGAAGCCGGCCGGATTGATGAAGCTGGTCGTCTCTTGGACGATGTTGCCGTCCAGATCGACTTTCACGAGGGAAGAGGCTGTAATTTCATCGAAATACCAGCCGTATGGGTTGATCAGGAAGTGATGCTCCGGACCAGGCACCCGCGCCGAAATGTGGGTGAAGATCATGTCATCCCACCCATGAAGCGCCACCAGCCGGTACAGGGCGGCCAGATCGACCCGCGCCTGCCACTCCGCCTCCGACACTCGCGATTGCAGCGATGACGCCGCTCCATCCGCCATGACGACCTCCCTTATCGTTGTTCTGTTGAACCTCGCCCCGCTCAGGCTTGGCGTCAAGCGACCCGGGTTCCGCTCCGGAAGGTTTTCGTTAACCCTGTTTTCACGTGCTGGGACGAGGATGCAACGCGGCCAGGGCGGCCGCCTTCCAAGCGCGGAGCCGCCGTTGTCCACAGTCGTTCCGCCAAACCCGACGAGCGCGGCCCAGGCCGTTCCCCTGTCAGGGCTGAATCAGTTGCTGGACCTGGCCAGGAAGCGCTCGCCTGATGACCAGAACCGCCTGTTGATGGGCGTCGCCGGCCTGTACGAATCTGCCGGCGCCCACGGCGGCGCGCCCGAAGCCCTGGCCGACATCTTCATCGCCCTGACCCGCAGCGCCGAGCGCGAGATCCGTCAGGTCCTGGCCCAGCGACTGGCCAAGGTCGACTGGGCTCCTGCCGCCCTGGTGAAGATGCTGGCCGCCGACGAGATCGAGATCGCTCGCTCGGTGATCGCCGCCAGTCCCCTGTTGCTGGACGAGGACCTGCTGCAACTCCTGTCCGACGGATCGATCGACCACCAGATTCAGATCGCCTTGCGCCCGAATATCGGCGCGGCGGTGGCTCGCGCCATCATCGCGGGCGCTGATCCGGCGGTCATGACGGCGCTGGCCACAAATCGCAGCGCCCGGATCGAAGCCCCGGACTTCGCCCAACTGGTCGATCAGTCCCGTCAGTTGGCCGCCCTCCGCGCGCCGCTGACACGGCACCCGTCGCTGGACGAGGATCTGGCCCTCCGTCTCTACCAGTGGGTCGGCGAAGCTCTACGTCAGGCCATCAGCGACCGTTTCACAATCGACCCCGCTCGATTGGCGGACGCGGTTCAGGCCGCCGCTAGGACCTCGGCCGGCCAGACGACCGGCCAGACCGCCGCCGTCGAATGGGCTCTCACCGCCGACGAGGCCGATTCACGCCTGGTGGCCAAGCTGCATGCTGCGGGCCAGCTGCGCGCCGCCTATCTGATCCGCGCCCTCCGCGAGGAAAAGCTGGGCGTCTTCGCCCACGGCCTGGCGACGCTCGGCGGGTTCGAAGTGTCGCAAGTCCGCCGCGCGCTGGACGGCGACACTGCCCGCCCTCTGTTTCTGGCCTGCATTGCGGTCGGCCTCGATCGGGCCGCCTTCCCGGCCCTGCTGACCGAAATCCGGAAGCTCAACAAGGGCTTCCCGCGCGACCCGGACAGCTCCGCCTGGCGACTGGCCGAACGCTCCGCCGACCAGGCGGCCTATGAATTTCGGTTACTGATGGCCAACGCCGACGGTCCTTCCGTTTGACACGGACTGCGCTCTCCGATCACGTGGCGCCGTGAAGACAGCCTCCGCCCCCCGCGCCCTGACCTTTGTCGCCAGCGACCGCCCCGAAGCCGAGGCTGCGCGCGTGCGGCTGAGCGAACGCTACGGCTCCGTGCCTGTGACGGAGGCCGATGTCGTCGTCGCGCTCGGGGGCGACGGCTTCATGCTGGAGACCCTGCACAACAACCTGCAGCTTCGCACCCCGGTCTACGGCATGAACCGCGGCTCGGTAGGCTTCCTGATGAACGACTACGAGGAAGACGACCTTCTGGAGCGGCTTGCCGAGGCCGACCACACGGTCATCCACCCCCTGCAGATGGACGCCTGGGTCGAAAGCGGAGAGGTCCATAGCGGCCTGGCCATCAACGAGGTTTCGCTGCTGCGCCAGACGCGCCAAACCGCCAAACTCCGTGTCAGCATCAACGACAAGGTCCGGCTGGAGGAGCTCAGCTGCGACGGCTGCATGGTGGCCACGCCCGCCGGTTCGACCGCCTACAACCTGTCGGCGCACGGCCCGATCATCCCGTTGGACGCGCCCAGCCTGGCCCTGACGCCGATCAGCGCCTTCCGCCCCCGGCGCTGGCGCGGCGCCCTGCTGTCGCACACGGCGCGCGTGCGTTTCGAGGTGCTGGAGCCCGACAAGCGCCCGGTCAGCGCCACGGCGGACAACTTCGAAGTCCGCCGCGTGACCCGCGTCGAAGTGCGCGAACGCCGCGACATCAGCCTGACCATGCTGTTCGACGCCGGGCGTTCCTTTGAAGAACGCGTCATGGCTGAACAATTCGCCAGCTGAAGCGTCACGGGTTTTTAAGGCTCGGTCGCATAGGCTGTCCGCTACGAGTTCAGGAGCCGTCACGTGAGCAACCCTCCCCAGGTCATTCGCCCGCCCAACCCCCTGCGCGCCAAGGTCGGCGGTTTTGGCGGCATCGACGCCGACGCCATCGCCAAGGCCGAAGCCGCGCTCAAGGCCATGTCGGCTCAGTTCGGCCAATGGCTGCAGGACGAAATCACCAAGCTGGATCAGGCTCAGGCCGACATCCGCACCCGGGGCTACACGCCCGAAACCGCAGAAGCGCTCTATTTCCGCGCCCATGACCTCAAGGGCCTCGGCGCCACCTACCAGTACCCGCTGGTGACCCGCATCGCCGGCTCGCTTTGCCGGATGATGGATGACGCCGACCGACGCATGGCGGCTCCGCTGGCGATTCTGGACGCCCATATCGACGCCATCCGCGCAGTCGTGCGCGACGAAATCCAGACCGACGAACACCCGGTTGGTCGTGAGCTGGCCGAAACCCTGGAAGCGCGCGTCAACGAACACCTCGCCTGACGCCGGCCGACGGTTCATAAAAAAGGCGCCCTCGATGCCGGGGGCGCCTTTTTTCGTGGCTGGATGAGGATCAGGCTGCGCTGACGGCCGCCTCTCGTTCGACCTCGGTCGATCGGTCCAGCCGCTCCATCAGATAGGCCAGATCGTCGCGCGACGTGCTGGGCCGCTGGCTCAGGAAGCGTTCCAGCATCCGCTGACGGAATATGTCGCTGGCGGTGTCTCCGCCCTCGGCCTGCAGGGCGCGCCACGTATCCACCCCCGCGCGGAAGGCCTGGAACAGGCGCGGCGGCAGGCCGGCCCGATCATAGATGGACTTCAACCCCAGCGGGCCGGCGTCATGCACCATCAGCCAGGCGCGATGATGCGGCGTTCCGGTCAATTCGGCCAGGGCGTGCTCGAACAGGGCCATCTGCCCTCGCGCCAGGGCCCGCAGCAGCAGGGATGCGTTAAGCGCCCTGCGGGCGTTCAGGCTGGCGACGAACGCCGGCAGGTCATTGCTGACCCGCGCCTGGTCCACCAGATCGACTGTCGCCCGCTCCCGCGCGAACTGAGAGAACTGGATCGCCGTTTCCGGCGCCACGGCGTGACGCGTCACCAGATGCTCGCGCACCGCGTCGCTGGCCAGCGCCACCAGGCGCTCGGTCACGGAAAGCGGCAAAACCTGACGGTAGGCGATCGCCGAAACGATCTCCGATGTCTGGCCAAAGCGGTCGATCACCACGCCCAGGGCGGCCTCGGACAGGTCGGCGTTGTCATTGGCCGCCAGGGCCCGCACCGCCGTCTGGCAACCCTCGGCCGCCAGAACCGTGGCCACATCGCGCGGCACGCGATCACGGCCCGCCACCGCGCTCTGGCGCACTGCGGAACCGGCACGAATGATCTCGATCAGGTCGTCGTCGGTGAAGGCGGGCGAGCAGCTGATGATGGGCAGGGCCACGCTGTCCACGTCTGCGACCAGGCGACGCGCCACCTCGCGCGGCATCAGGTCTGACGCTTTCAAGGTCACCGCCAGGGCGCGGCGCACCAGCTCGGCGGCGTCATTGGCCATGACGGTCAGAATCTTCTGCGCCGCCGCCCTGTCCGTCTCGTCCAGGGGCATCCTGTCTATGCTGCGGCACAGCTTGTGCGCCGCCGCCGCGCGCTCGTCTTCCGCGTCAGACTTGATCAGACGCCTGATGTCGCTTTCCGTCAGTCGGGCGCGGTAGGCGGTCATGAAAGGACGCTCGTGAGCTGGCGGGGCGAAGAATCAATCGTCACGCTTAGCGTTACATAGTTAACACCTCATTAGGAATGAGGCGAAACCACGTTCTTTTAGGCCGCTGTCTCCGAGGGCGGTGAGAAGGCTCCGCCGAAGCCGCTGCTCTTGCCGCCCTGGCCGTCCTGCCCCAGCAGCAGGGCCAGCAGGCTCTGATCCTGCTTCAACCGATCGAGCCGCGCGGCCAGCATCCGGTCCTTTTCGCTCAGCTCCGGCACGGCGCTCTTGAACGCCGAGCCGACACCCGCCGCCGGCGCGCCCTCGCCCGCCGTGCGCTGCAGGTTGGCGTGGACCTCGGCCACCGTGGCGTGGCGGCCATTGCGATAGAAGATCGAGCGATTGGCCGAAGCTGCGTCGGGGAACAGCGACGCCGCGCTGGCGCCCGGCCGCGACTGCATCGCCTCCATCAGCTTGGCGGCGCCCGCCGGGCCGAGAAAGTGTGCGGCATAGAGGTCGCCCGCGCCGGGCTCCTGCCCTGTGCGCCCCCGCAGATAGGCGGCGTTGGACGCCGTCAGCTCCGCCGCCATGGTCGAGGCCGCCTGGGCGTCGAAACGCAGATCCAGAACCACGTTGCGAGCCGATCCCTGCACCCGCCACCGGCCATCGTCGCCGCGATGGATCAGATCAGCGTACTGGCCGTATCCATGCTTGGCGCCATGCTGCTTCACCGTGGCCAGCCAGGTCTGCTCGATGAACTGGAACAGGCCCGAGGCCGACGAGGTAGAAGCCCGCGCCGACGGGTTCATCGCGCTCTCGCGACGCGCCGTCTTCATCAGGAAATCGAAGTCCACGCCGGTCGTGCTGGACGCACGCCGGATGGCCGCTTCAACCCCGCCAGACGATGGAATCGCTCCTACGCTCATAAGGTTGACGGTCGCTAACTAAGGTTAATGAAAACCTAATCGCCAAGCGCCGCAATAAAGCCGCAAGCGGGGCGCGACCTTCGTTATGTGGGCTCTGGGGAGGGCCACGACAGGAGGCGTTGAAGGCCATGATGATCAGAACCGCGGGCGGCCCCGGACTGGTGAGCCCGATAGACTTTGCCGAACGAAGGAAGCCGATTCCCCGCTGGATGTGGGCGGCGATCGGGGTTTCGGCCCTGGTCCACGTCGGAGCCGGAGTGTGGCTCTACAATCAGCGTTTCGAACTGGCTGAAATCCCGGCGATCGAGGACACGCCGACCACCATCATCGACATCATCCCCATGCCCAAGCCGCCGGAGCCTACCGTAGCGCCCAAGGTCCCGCCCGCGCCGACGCCGCCGATCCACAGGCCGGAAACCGTCATCCCGTCCGATGTGGCGCCGCTGGAGGTTCCGATTGCGCCGGTGACATCGACCGACGCCGGACCTGCGATCAACCTGACCGCTCCCGCGAGCGAGCCTTCGACCGGAACGGCGGTCAGCGCCGAGCCGGTGCGTTCGCCGCCGGTCATCACCAACCCCGACTGGGTGCGCAAGCCCACCGGCGAACAGATGATGCGGGCCTATCCCTCGGCGGCCGCGGCGCGCGGCGTCAGCGGCGTCGCCAACCTGACCTGCCTGGTGAAGGTGGACGGGACCCTGACTGGCTGTTCGGTGGCCTCCGAAACGCCTGGCAATCAAGGCTTCGGGCGGGCGGCCATGGGCCTGACGCGCTACTTCCGCCTCAGCCCGCGCACGGTGGACGGCCAGGCCGTCGACGGCGCCCGCGTCAGCATGGCCATTCGCTTCAATCTGCCCGAATAGGGCCGCCCTCTAGGGCTGGATGAAGCGACGGGGCGCGAGGGTCGGCTCTTTCGAGGACCGGCCCTCGACTTCGTCGGCGATCACGCCCGCCACCAGCGGCCCCAACAGCCAGCCGTTGCGACGCGGCCCCAGGGCCAGGTGCAGCCCCCGCTCGACCGCGCCCGCCATCGGCAGGCCGTCAGGCGTGGCGCCGCGCACCCCGGCGCGCCATTCGATGGTCAGCGGACGCGGCGCCTGGCCCAGCACGGCCCAGGCCGCGTCGAGCATCCGGGCGCAACGTTCGGGATCAGGCGTCAGCGACCGCTCGCCGGCCTCCATGGTTGCGCCGATGACGCAGCCCTGCCCCATGGGCGCGATATAGGCGCCTGGACCGCGCACGACGTGCTCGACCAGTCGTTCGCCCACCAGGCCGATCTGGCCCCGGATCGGCGCGACCATGCCCAGCAAGCGAGCGGCGTCTTCCGGCAGGCCTTCCATCAGGTCGGAAGCTCCAGTGGCCAGCACGACCTGATCAGCCGACAGCGGCTCCGCCGTCGTGTCGATCCGCCAGCGCTCGCCTTCACGACTCAATCCGGTCGACCTGGCCTCAACCATGCGAACGCGGCGGCCGAGCGCCGCCAGCGCCTGGGCCGGTTCGACCTTCCAGTCTTCGTTTGTCGTCAGACGCCCGGCCTCGCGGTCGCAGGCGTGGTCAAAGCCCAGGGCGGACAACCGCCCGGCCAGAACCTCGACGTTCTCGCCCCGCCATTCAGCCGGATCGCGGTCCAGCCGGACCCCGGTCGCCTCGGCGAAGTCGGTCCACGCATCACGTGCGCGGCGCAGCAGTTCGGCGTGGTCCGAGCTCAGGTCGTCGATGGCGCTTTCCATCGCTGGTGCGATCATCCCCGCCGCCACCGCCGAGGCGTTCAGGCCGCCGGGATCGACCACGGTCACGCCATGACCACGCCGAACCAGTTCCGCCGCCGTGCACAGGCCCAGAACGCCCGCGCCGACCACCAGGATGTCTTGAGAATTGAAAAGGGGCACGGGCTGTCCTTCGACCTCCCGCGCCCCGATTTCAACCCGGCTTTTGTCTTACTCGGCGGCGAGCCTGGCCGCCCGCGCTTCTTCCAGACGCTTGGTCAGGGCCGAGTGCTGGGCCCACAGGGCCTTGGGCAGACGCTCGCCGAACTTCTCGTAGAAGGCGGGGATCAGAGCCGCTTCCTCGGTCCAGACGTCGGCGTCGACGTCCAGCAGGATCTTCAGGTCGGCGTCCGACAGGCTCAGGCCCGACAGGTCCAGCGCAGCCCGCGTCGGCACGCGGCCGACGGCGGTGTCCACGGCCTCAGCCTTGCCGTCCAGTCGCTCAACGATCCACTTCAGCACGCGAGCGTTGTCGCCAAAGCCCGGCCAGACGAACTTGCCGTCCTCGTTCTTGCGGAACCAGTTGACGAAGAAGAGACGCGGCAGCTTCGAGGCGTCCGCCTTCTCACCCATCTTCAGCCAGTGACCGAAGTAATCGCCCATGTTGTAGCCGCAGAAGGGCAGCATGGCGAAGGGATCGCGGCGCAGTTCGCCCACCTTGTTCTCGGCGGCCGCAGTGCCTTCCGAGGCCACGGTCGAGCCCATGAAGACGCCATGCTCCCAGTCGAAGGCTTCCGTCACCAGCGGCACGGCCGAGGCGCGGCGACCGCCGAACAGGATGGCGTCGATCGGCACGCCCGCCGGGTCTTCCCACTCGGGCGCGATGGCCGGGCACTGGCCGGCGGGGGCGGCGAAGCGGGCGTTCGGGTGAGCGGCCGGCTCGCCCGAGGCCGGATCATGCGGCTGACCCTTCCAGTTGGTCAGGCCGGCCGGCGCTTCCTTCGTCAGGCCTTCCCACCAGACGTCGCCGTCGGCGGTCAGGGCGACGTTGGTGAAGATGGTGTTCTTCGCCAGGGTCTCGAGGGCGTTATGGTTGGTGTTGCGGCTGGTGCCGGGCGCCACGCCGAAGAAGCCCGCTTCAGGGTTCACGGCATAGAGGCGGCCATCATCGCCGAAGCGCATCCAGGCGATGTCGTCGCCGACGGTCTCGGCCTTCCAGCCGTCCAGCGCCGGCTGCAGCATGGCCAGGTTGGTCTTGCCGCAGGCGCTCGGGAAGGCGGCGGCCACATACTTGGACACGCCCTCGGGGCTGGTCAGCTTGAGGATCAGCATGTGCTCGGCCAGCCATCCCTCGTCGCGCGCCATGATCGAGGCGATGCGCAGGGCGTAGCACTTCTTGCCAAGCAGGGCGTTGCCGCCGTAACCCGAGCCATAGGACCAGATTTCGCGGGTTTCAGGGAAGTGGACGATCCACTTGTCGTCGTTGCAGGGCCACGGCACGTCGGCCTGGCCGTCAGCCAGCGGCGCGCCCAGCGTGTGAACGGCGGGGACGAAGACGCCGTCGGCGCCCAGCATGTCCAGCGCGCCCTTGCCCATGCGGGTCATGACGCCCATCGACACGGCGACATAGCCGCTGTCGGTGATCTCGACGCCCAGGGCGGAAATCTTGGAGCCCAGCGGGCCCATGCAGAACGGGACGACATACATCGTCCGCCCCTTCATGCAGCCGTCGAACAGACCGTCGAGGCGATCACGCATCTCGATCGGATCGGACCAGTTGTTGGTCGGGCCGGCGTCGGCCTCGTCTTCCGAACAGATGAAGGTGCGGCTCTCGACGCGGGCCACGTCCTTCGGGTCGGAAGCGGCGTAATAGCAGCCGGGGCGCTTGATCTGATCCAGTTCCTTCAGCGTGCCCTTGCCGATCAGATCCGCGATGATGGCGGACTTTTCGGCCTCGGAGCCATCGCACCAATGCACCCGGTCCGGCTTGGTCAGGGCCGCGATCTGGGCGACCCAGGCGACCAGACCCTTGTGTTCGGTCGGCGCGGGATAGAGTCCCGGAATCGATACGTCTGCAGTCACAACTATGGTCTCCTGAACCGTGGCCGCCCGACGATCTGTCGCCGTCGTGACGAGTCGGGCGCTGATCACGCCCTGTTACAGGCGCAATGCCACCGGAAACGACGCAAGGTCAACCGTTGCCGGAATTCACCTTGAGCGGAATAAAATTGGTGCGCCGCAGCATGATTTGAGCTCGCGACGCGCATCGACCGGCGATATCACGATGCGATGCGCACCATGGACACCCTAAACGCCCTGCCCGACGGCGCCCTGGCCTCGCCGGCGTCGGTTCGCAACACCGAACCCATCCTGCAAATCCTGCGGGCGCACCTGCCCCGAAGCGGCCACGTGCTCGAAATCGCGGCCGGCTCGGGTCAACACGCCGTCGCCTTTTCCAGCGCCCTGCCGGGTCTGAAGTGGACCCCCAGCGATCCCAGCCCCGACGCTCGCGGCAGCATCGCCGCCTGGGCCGCACACGCAGGCCCGGCGAACCTGCAGTCCCCCTTGGCCCTGGACTGCATGGACGACAGCAGCTGGCCCGAGGGTCCTTTCGACGCAATCGTCTGCATCAACATGATCCACATAAGCCCGTGGACGGCGACCGAGGGCCTGATGAGGCTGGCGGAGCGCCTTCTGCCCCGCCCCGGCGGTCTTCTCTATCTCTACGGTCCCTATCGCGAGACCGAAGTTCCTCTGGCCCCGTCGAACCAAACCTTCGACGTCAGCCTGAAATCACGCGACCCGGCCTGGGGCCTGCGCGATCGGGACGAGGTCGTCGCCCTGGCCCGATCGCACGGCCTGACGCTGACGTTGCGGACGGAGATGCCCGCCAACAACATCAGCCTCCTGTTCAGACGAGTCTAAGCGTCTTTCGAGCCGGCGCCCGACATCAGGAAATGGTCGCGACCACGGCCGACAGTTCGGCGCGCTCATTGATCAGAGCCGCCTTGTCGCCTTGGAAGACCGCGCCCGGAGCTTCCGCTGCGACGCCAAACGCTTCAGCCGCCAAAGCCACGCCGTCGGCGAAGGCCAGAACCGGCAAGCCTTGCGCCCTGGCCAGCTTCAGCAAAGCCTTGGCCTGCGCCACGCCCGCCTCGTCCGCCTCGCCGCCCGGCAAGACCACGCCCTTGACCCGTCCGCTGGTGATGTCGTCGCCTGTCGCGGTGGCCAGCACCGTCACGCCGCCGTTGATCAGGCTGGCGTCGCCAGTCGAAATCGGCGCCAGGGACACGCCGTCAAAGCGGAGCGCCGTCTCCATATCGCCCAGAGGGCCGAAATCCATTCCCTTGCGCATGATCAGCGCCATGCGCAGACGCACGGCGGCGGGACGGCTGAAACCCTGACGCGGGCGGGGTGAGGTCGAGGTGTTGCGTTGAGCGTACAAGACGTCTCCTTCGAAGGTTGTCGTTCAATATTCATTCGCCTGATCGACACGGACCGGACGAAACCTCCCGAATGCGAAACTGAAAACAGGAATCGCCGCGTCACGGAGCGGCCGGACGCGATCTGGATCAATTCGTTGGGGTGACTGAACATATAGAGCGGCTGCGCTCATGGTCAATGATGCGGCAGCGATGCCTGACCTCAGAGATATTCATACACATCTCCCGAAATCTTTCCGAACACCGGTCGCGCGACAGCTTGCCTCGTCCCCCTCCCGCCTTCTACAGAGCGCGTCTGCAAGGATCGACGCCATGGCTTTCACCCGCACCTATGACGGCCCCGAGCCTGTCCGCATCAACAAGTGGCTGGGTCAGACCGGCGTCTGCTCGCGGCGTGAGGCCGAAGCCCTGATCGCCGCCGGCATGGTCAGCATCGACGGCGAAAGCGTCACCGACGCGGGCCGCAAGATCGAGCCGGGCCAGACCCTGACCCTGAACGACCGGGGCGAGGCCGCTCTGGCGTCGGGCGTCACCATCCTGATCCACAAACCGCTCGGCTATGTCTCGGGCCAGCCCGAGCCGGACAAGATCCCCGCCGTCCGCCTGCTGACCGAGGCCAACCGCGTCGGCGAGGGCGCTGTTCCGGGCGAAGACGCCTCCCTGCCCCCCATCGGTCGACTGGACGAGGATTCCCGCGGCCTGCTGATGCTGTCGTCCGACGGCGTGGTCGCCAAGGCCGTGATCGGCCCGCAGTCGCATCTGGACAAGGAATACCTGGTCCGCGTCGAGGGCGACGTCACCGAGAAGAAGCTGGCTCTGCTGCGCCGCGGCCTGATGCTGGACGGGCGTATTCTGAAATACGCCAAGGTGTCGCGCATGGAGCAGAACCGCCTGCGCTTCATCCTGACGGAGGGCCGCAACCGTCAGATTCGTCGAATGTGCGAAATGGTGGATCTGGAGGTCGTCGACCTGCTGCGCATCCGCGTCGGCCCCATCCACTTGAACAACCTGCCCGAAGGCAGTTGGCGGATGATCACGGCCGAGGAACGCGAGGCGCTGATCAACGGCGCGACGGCCTGATCGTTCAGGTCAGCGCGATCCCGGCCAGTCGGTTCAATTCCAGCACATGGCTGGCGAACGCCTTCCTGCCCGCCGGCGTCAGGCTGATCCACGTCCGCTGACGCCCCGCCGTCGCCGCCTTGCGCAGCGCGACATAGCCTGCCTCCTCCAACTGTTTCAGATGCTTGGACAGGACAGAGTCCGACACCTCCAACCGATCGCGGATCATGGCGAACTCCGCGTCGTCGATCCCCGACAGCAGGGCGCAGATCTGCAGCCGTCCCGGTGCATGGATGACGGGGTCGAAAACGGGGGGCGTGCTCATTCCACCGTCTCCGCCAACTCCCGTCGCCAGACGGCCAGCCACACCCGGCTGCCTACGATGGCGGCGATAAAGCCCAATGCGCCCGACACCATTAACAGCCACCACGGTCCGACGAACCGCCCGTAGAGAGACAGGCCGATCAGGCCCAGAAACACCGCCAGCAAACCGAACGCCGCCCAACGCGCGCGTTTTGGCGAGTAACCGCTGACCCACCAACCGAACTTCCTGCGCCACCACATCACCATGACGGCCAGTCCGCCCAGCGCGACCGGCAGGACCAGCAGGGACCAGGGCTGCGGCATCCCCTGCCCTGCCACCAGCAGCCCGCACACCGCGCCGTAGGCCAGGTCATACGCTACGGGATAACTCATCGCGGGCGCGACGCTTGCCCGCGTCGCCCTGATCGATGCGAGGGCCTCTTGAGGGGTCTGTTGATCCTGCGACATGACGAAACCTCACTTTCCAATACGGAAAGACTAGGCTTCACTTTCCACAACGGCAAGCGATAATTTTCCAGATTGGAAAGTTATCTCGCCAAGGCCCGGAACCAATGCTCCAGCAACGTCGCCTCGGCGCGGTGGGCGTCAACCCGGGCGGCGGCTTCCTCGTCCACGCCCCAGCGTTCCTCAGTGAAGGCCTCGTCCAGGCGTGACAGGTCCAGCGCCGCCGCCCCCGACAAGACGCCGCGCTGCACTGCCAGACCCAGCACCGCCGACCCCAGCAGCGGCACGGCTGTCGCCAGCCCGGTCAGGGCATAGTCGTCCATCGCCAACGCCAGCGCCTTGACCCGTTCCAGCGCCTCAGGCGGCTGGGGCCGGTGGACGATGCCCTCGGCAGTATGCAACGTCACGCCCAATTCCCTCGCCGCCCAGTCACGCCAAGGGCCCCACTCGGCCTGCTGACGCTCAGTCAGGGCCGCCGGATGCTCGGCCAGGTAGCAGATCACGTCCGACCCGGCGTAGGCGGCGATCTCGGCCGCTACCGGCTCGCGCGTCTGGCTGACCCGGTCAATGGCGGTCGAGGCCAGACGGGTGGCCGGCATGGTCCCGGGAAGCAGGAACTCGCCCTGCGCCGCCCACTCGTCGGCGACCAGCCGCGCGGCGGCCTCGGTCGGCAGGGTCAGGGTGGCGCCAGCCGGTGTCTTGGGCGTACGCCCGTCCAGACGCACCGTCCACCCGCCCTCGTCTTTCGAGACGTCCGCGACCGCCCAGAAGCGCTTGATGCGCTCCTCGGATTCGCGAAAGCCCTTGCGGGCGGCGACGTTGGGATCAAGCGGAGGAATGTGGGACATGACGGTCTTCTAGGCGGCGATAGCGGTCGAGGCGAAGCGATCCAGCGCCGCCTCCAGATCAGGGCAGTCGACGGCGACGTGTTGCGCGCCTGCCACCACCTGCTCCTCATGCGTATGGAAGCCCCAGCCGACACCCAGCGGATGCACGCCAGCGTTCCGGGCCATCAGGATGTCGTGGCTGGTGTCGCCGATCATGACGGTCGAGGCCGCGTCGGCGCCACAGGCGGCCATGGCGGCCAGCAGCATGGCGGGATCGGGCTTGCCCGGACCATCGGCGGCGCAGTGGCTGGACAGGAACAAGGCGCTCCATTCCGGCCGCGCCAGATTGCGCGTCACGCCGCGCCGGTTCTGCCCCGTCGCCAGCGACAGCCGCCACCCGTCACGCTTCAACCGCCTCAGGGTGTCCATGACGCCCGGATAGAGCGGTTCCTCGTGCCCGGCCTCGTACATGGCGCGGAAGCTGGCCTGGAAGGCGGCCACGAAGTCCGCCATTTCGGCCATCGTCAGGCCCGGCTCCAGCACGTGCAACGCCTTGTCCAGTGACAGCCCGACGATCTGGCGCACCCGGTCATAGGACGGCTCGGCCAGTCCAAGAACCTGCGCCGCCTCGCACGAGGCGCGAAAGATCGAGGCCCGGCTGTCCACCAGGGTCCCGTCGATGTCGAAGACAGCGAGCGGCCTTATCATCGCTGGCGCTTGACCCCTTCGAACGGATCGACCTCGCTCTCGTCCTCCGAGAAGCCGAAGTGGGCGAAGCCGGCCTTCATCTCGGGGCTCAACGGCGCTTCGACGATCAGCTTGCCGCCGCCCGGGTGATCCAGTTCGATGCGACGCGCATGGAGCTGCAGCTTCAGCACGCCGGACAGTTCGCGCGACTTCTCGTCGCCATACTTGGGATCGCCGAGGATCGGGTGGCCGATGGCCGCCATGTGGGCGCGCAGCTGGTGGGTCCGCCCGGTAAAGGGGCGCAGCGCCATCCACGACGCGCGATGGGCGGCGCGGCTGATGGTGGCGAAGGCGGTCTCGGCCGGCTCTCCCTTGGGATCCTTGGGATCGGCGGGGCGCATCATCTCGAAGTCGTTGATGCCCGTCTTCTTCAGCGCCATGTCGATCTGACCGGCCGAGGGCTTGGGATTGCCGATGACGATGGCCCAATAGGTCTTCTTGGCCTGGCGCCGGGCGAAGGCGCCGGCCAGGCGCTTGGCGGCCTCCGGTCCCTTGCCCAGCAGCAGAACGCCCGAGGTGTCGCGGTCCAGGCGGTGGACCAGACGCGGCCGGTCCATCCCCTCGCCCCAGGCCGACAGCAGGCGGTCGACGTGTTTGGTGGTCTTGGTGCCGCCCTGCACGGCCAGGCCGTGCGGCTTGTTCAGGGCGATGACCATGTGATCCTCATAGAGGACCAGCGATTTCGCGTAGGCCACGTCGCGTTCCGACAATTCGTGCAGGTCGCCCGGCTTGCGCGGATTGGCGTCGGGCAGCGGCGGCACGCGCACGGCGGCGCCGGCGGTCAGGCGGTCCTGCGGCCTGACCCGCGATCCGTCGACGCGGATCTGGCCGCTGCGGGCCATCTTCTCGACCTGGATGTGGGTCAGGTGCGGCCATCGGCGTTTGAACCAGCGGTCCAGACGGATGTCGTGTTCATCCTCGGCGACATAGAGGGTCTGGACTTCGCGGCTCATGCGCCCACTCCGGTAAACAGTTTGCGCGCGATCATCAGGCCGACGAACAGGGCGGCGATGGAAACAACCACCGAACTCACCGCATAGACGAAAGCCGTGGCCAGTTCACGGCGTTCGATCATCAAGGCCGTTTCCAGCGAAAAGGCCGAGAAGGTGGTGAAGCCGCCCAGCACGCCGACGGCGGCGAAAAGGCGGACGCTCTCCTGCCCCGCGCCCGCCTTCAGCGCCAGCCAGCCGGCCAGCAGCCCCATCAGAAGGCCTCCCGAAATATTGGCGGCGAAGGTGCCCCACGGCCAGACCGCGCCGGGCGCCAGCCGACCCGTCATCAGACCAAGGCCGTAGCGAGCCACAGCGCCCAGGGCGCCGCCGATGGCGACAAGAAGAAACTGCGTCATGACGGGCTTCTACACCGCCGCTCGGCTTTGGCGAAGACGACCTTCCCCTGCCGCAACACGGTGAGATAGCGCGCGAACAGCCGTCGCCTTCCGGGCAAAAAGAAACGGCGGCGGATCGTGAGATCCGCCGCCGCCCAGATACCAAGCCCGATAAGTGCTTAGAAGTTCGCCGTAACGCCGAAGAAGACGTAGCGACCCATCGCATTATACAGCTGCGGGTAGGTGTTGTTGTTACCGGTGGTGCCGACCGAGTAGGACAGCGGCGGATCGGTGTCGAAGACGTTGTTCACGCCGACGCGGACGTTCACGTTGTCACGAGCTTGCCAGGTCGCCGCCAGGTCGAAGTAGTTGATGGCGTCGAACTCGCGGTCGATACGGGCCGCCGGCGAGTTGTTCAGGCTTCCGTCGTCGCCCAGGACAGCGATCTCGGAACCACCGTAGTAGCGCCAGGTGCCGGCCAGGTTCAGGCCTTCGATCGGGGTGCCCCAATCGATGCGCGCGCGGTGACGCCATTCCGGGTTCGGAACGCCGCACTGGTTGGCGTAGTAGCCGGCGCAGTCATACTTCGAGTTGTCGAAGCCCAGACCCGTGTCGGTCTCGAGCGACTGCAGCCAGGTGCCGACCATGGTGAAGCCGAGCGTGCCGGCGCTGTCCCAACCGAAATCGGCCAGGTCCATACGGTAGTTGGCCGCCACGTCCAGGCCCGACGTCGAGAGACCACCGATGTTGGTGTTCAGGTCGACCACGTTGCCGGTGCCGATCCACAGTTGTCCGTTCGAGTTACGCTGGATGTTCGAGCAAGCCGCCGCCAGACCGGCCGTGTAGCAGGCGTCCAGCGAGTTCTGCGCGCCGATCGACGAGATCAGGTTGTCGATCTGGATGTCGAAGTAGTCGAGCGTCAGGTTGAAGCCCGGCAGGAACTCCGGCGTGAAGACGACGCCGAGGGTCAGGGTGTCGGACTCTTCCGGCGTCAGTGCGGTGTTGCCGCCCTGCAGGAAGTTATACTGACCCGCCGGGCTGGAGATGCCCGTGCTGGTCGCCTGAGCCAAGGTCACTTGCCACGGATTGGTGCCGATGCAGGCCGCGTCGCCAGCGTAGCTGGCGGCCACGTTCTTGTCGCAGGGGTCGGCGTCCAGGTCGAACAGGTTGAAGCCTTGCGCCGTGAACAGTTCGATCACGTTCGGCGCACGCACGGCGCGCTGGGCGCTGGCGCGGAAGCGAACCGAGGGAACCGGCGCCCAGTCGCCGCCGATCTTCCAGGAATCCGTGCCGCCGCCGAGGTCATACTCGGAATGACGGTAGGCCAGATCGATCGACAGCTGGTCGGCGAAGGCCATGCCTTCAGCGATCGGGATCTGGGCTTCGGCGAAGACGTCGTAGACCTGGTTTGCACCGTTCAGACCCAGCGTCGGGCCGCCTTGACCGGCGCCGTCGCCGCTCGTGAACGACACGTCGGGCGTCAGATCGAGCGCGTCACGACGATACTCGACGCCGAACGCCGCCTGAACACCGCGCGTGGCCCAGGGCGACTTGACGCCATAGGTTCCGAGGTCGGCGGTCAGCGAGCCGGACACGACTTGCTGGGTGGTCCAGCCCGTCGCCAGAAGCGGCACTTGCAGGTAATCCAGAGCTTCCTGCGTGACGCCTCCCGAGCGGAAGATGTTGTAGGGCACGCAGTCGGCGTCGATGCCGGCGACAACCGACGAACAGACGGGCTGGCCGGTGACCGGAT
The DNA here is from genome assembly GCF_002387245.1 of Brevundimonas sp. UBA4553. GTDB lineage: Bacteria > Pseudomonadota > Alphaproteobacteria > Caulobacterales > Caulobacteraceae > Brevundimonas. The sequence continues at coordinate 35,711 of NZ_DGLD01000019.1, read as the reverse complement.
CCGTCACAACGTCCAGAGCCCGCGCCAGGCGCGTGTTCGAGAACTCGTTGCGATAGATGTTGGTGTACTGGGCGCGGGAATACTGCGCCGTCAGGTCGTAGCTCCAGGCCTCGTTCAGGTCGCCGCGGGCGCCGATGACGCCGCGGTAGGACTGGAAGCGGATGTCCGACTGACGTCCGCCGCCTTCGACGTTACGACGGCCGATATACATGTCCTTGGCCGCGCCGGAGGTGATGTCCGCAGCGCTACAGCCGATCGCCCCGCGTTGTTGAGCCGACAGCAGCGGGTTGTTGCATCGGATGGTCGAGCTCCCGTCCGTCGTGCGGAAGCCGTCTGCAAACTCGCCGAAGAAGTTACCCGACGGCGCGATCTGCGCGATGGTCGAGTAGTCGCTGAACATCAGCTGGGTGTAGAGCTCGATCTTGTCATTGACATCATAATGACCGAAGGCGCCCAGCGTGTAACGCTCATCAGGACGTTGGTAGTAGTTCAGCGGGCCGAAGTTGTAGGCGTCACGCGCACCAACGTAAGGAATGAAGTTGCCGGCGTCGTCAACCGTATAGGTGTAGCTGCCGAAGTTCGTGAACTGGCCGGGGAACGAGGTGCCCGAACCGGCGCAGGCGAAATCGTTCGGTGTGGCGGCGGCAGGCGCGCCGAGCGAGCAGGACGAGTAGTCGTAGTCGCGGCCCAGAACCTTGTTGTTCTTGCGATAGCCGGCGTAGGCGGTGATGTTGCCGCGATCATCCGGGGTGCTGACACCCATCAGGATGTTGACTTCGCGGCTGAAGCCGGTGGTGACGTTGTCGTCGGGCAGCTTGAACTGCGACGGGTTGGTCGCCGCGCGAGCCGCGACGACGTTCCGGACGTTGCCGACGCCGTCATAGTCGTTGTTGTGCTGGTTGAAGCCGTACTGGGCGTCGATTTCGATGCCCTCGAAATCGCGGCGCATGATGAAGTTGACGACGCCGGCGATGGCGTCCGAACCGTAAACGGCCGAGGCGCCGCCCGTCAGCACTTCCACCCGCTCGACCATTTGGCCGGGGATCTGGTTAAGGTCGGCGGCGTCGTCCAGCGGCGAGCCGTAGCCCATGCGCTTGCCGTCGATCAGCACCAGGGTGCGCGACGAGCCAAGGTTACGCAGCGACACGGTCGCGGTGCCGGAGGCGCCGTTCGACACGGTCGAGTTCTGCGCGGCGAAGGCTTGCGGCAGTTGCGTCACTAGGTCTTCGACCCGGGTCACGCCCTGGACGTCGATGTCCTCGCCCGTGACCTGGGTCACCGGGCTGGTGGTGGTCAGGTTGGGCTGACGAATGCGCGAGCCCGTGACGACGACGTCTTCAACCTGGCTGGCCTGATCCGCCGGGGCCGGAGCCGTCGGCGCGGTCTGCGCCATGGCGGGCGCAGCGAAGCCAGCCAGCGCAAGGCCGGCGATCATCGTGGTGGCCAAAAGGCGTTCACGTTTAATGGTCAATTTCAGAACCCTCTCCTGAAGATAGGCGACAAAGCAAAGGATGCTCCCCGCGCCCCCGCCCTAAATCCTGGGGTGGCCAATTCTCGATTCGACCACCAATCCGCCCTTCGATTACGCTGTAGCGTCCGATTTGCGCCACGAAATTACTGCCTGTCACGATAATGCCGTCCCATATGTCGCAAAGTAGACACGGTTTATCGCGCATCCGATCGAGGCAAACTTGCCCCATTTATGACGCTATTGCTGTAGTCGATATCCCTGCACGGGCGCATATGGGGAACGATATTGGCGTAGGTCGGAGCAATTTCGGCGACTTCACTTCTTCGATACCGATGTTATTTACGATGTGAGCCCACGCCGTCGGGCGATCCGCGCAACATTCCTCGGGCGCCGATCCGCGCCCCGCGCGCTCGACCCCGCGACGGCGTGCCCAGTCCCGGCGACCAAGCGGAGCAGTAAAAGCGTTGCGGTTCAACGCCTGAGCGGCTTTGGCGAATGGCCACGCGGCTGACGGCAGCCTGAGCGTCAGGCGGACAGGGACGCCCTAGAACAACCGCCCAGATCCAAGGCGACGCTCTGACCGTCAGCGGATCCCCTGCCCTGCAGGCGTTCCATCAAGGCCGCTCCCGCGCGCCTCGCCCGGTAACGCCCTCGGCCCGAATCTGCGCGAATCCGGAAAAGCTCGCAACCGTTCAACGCCGTGACTGCGATCGGAAGGGGTTCGCTAGACCCAGTAGTTCCAAAGAAATGGAAATTTCCGCCTGAAGTATCCTTCAGGTTGCTACAGTCGTGCGCGGATGGCGTCCTGAACGCCTCGTGCGTCATAGGCGTCGGCGCGATCCGGGCGTTGCCCGCGCCCCATCACGATCTCCAGCGTGGTGGAGGTCGGCTGTGGGCCGCTGAGGTCGAAGCCAAGCCCGACGCCGACGCCTGACGCGCTGTAGCCGCCGTAGCGGCTGGAGCCCGCGCCTATGGAGACGCTGGGGCGGACGCCCCCGGCGCTGTCCGGCCGGCCGTCCAGCCACCGCTGCGTCACCTCGAACCAGTCATAGCCTTCGTCGACGGTCAGTTGCGCCGCGCGGAACAGGGCCCGGTCCGCAACGGGTCCGGGCGCGCCGACGCCGTTGTAGGTCACGCGGAAACGATTGGATTCAATGCGCTGCTCGCTAAACCCCTGCCCTCTTCCCGCCTGCTGCGGCCCATAGGGGGCCAGGCTGGCGCAGGCGGTCAGGGCCAGCGCCGAAACCGCGATCAGGCTGAAGGTCAGGCGTTTCATGCAGCGATCTCCCTTTGCTCGCATAGCGTCGAGCCAAGCAGGATGTTCCGCCATGAAGCTGAACGGCCGCTGAACCGCCTAAAGGCCCGCCGCCTCCCGCAAGGCCGCAAAGTCCGCAGGCGGTGCCGCCTCCAGCGTCACGCGCTCGCCGCCCTCAGGATGCGGGAAGGACAGTTTGGCCGCGTGCAGCATCAGACGAGCCGCGCCGCGTCCGGCGAAAGTCAAAGCCCCGCCGTAACGCACATCGCCGACCAGAGGACGGCCGATAGAGGCCATGTGGACCCGCAGCTGGTGCATCCGCCCTGTCTCGGGCGACAGTTCCACCAGAGCGCCGTCCTCGCTGGCCGCCAGGGTGCGATAGCCGCTGACGGCCCCTTGCGCGCCCGGCGTGTCGAACTCGACCACCCGCATATAGCTCTCGCGGCCGATCTCTTCGCGGCGCAGGGCGGCGGTGATGCGGCCTGACTTCGGCTCAGGGGCTGCGGACACCAGGGCCAGATAGGTCTTCTGGAAGCGGCGCATCTGCATGGCCTTGCCCAGAAAGCCAGCCGCCGGCTTGGTCTTGGCCGCCAGGATGACGCCCGAGGTGTCGCGGTCCAGCCTGTGCACCAGTTCCGGCCGCTTGCCGTTCGAGCGCGCGAAGGCCCACAGCAGGTCGTCCAGCGTATGGGCCTGGATACGGCCGCCCTGGCTCGACAGACCCGAGGGCTTGTTGAAGGCGATGATGTGCGCGTCCTCGTGGATGACCCACGAACGGACGGCGGCGATGTCTTCTTCGGTCAGGGAAGCGGGCTGGCGGGTTTTCACCCGCCGAGCCTTTAGCGGAGGACGCCCTTCTTCGCCATGGTCCAGGCGTACCAGGCCAGGAATGCAGCAATCAGGGTGATGACGTAGGGCATCCACTGCATCATCGCCAACTCCGGCGGCAGAGCCGGCGGCGGGTTGATCATCTTGGAATAGATCAGGCTGACCACCGCCCCGATCAGCGACAGACCAAAGGCGTGGACTGCGAAGCGGCTGCGCGCCAGCAGCAACAGCGACCCGATCACCGCCCCCCAGACGCCCAGGGTCCATGGCGCATACATCCACGCGGGCATGGCGTTGTAGTAGGCGATCATCTCATCGCCGAAGCCGGATTCACGCATATAGGCTTCGCCGCGCGTCGTGGTCTGGATGAAGTCGTACCCGCCGAAGCCGTTCCACAGCAGCGACAGCACGCCCACCAGCCACAGGTGCCAGGGCGTCGGCGCTCGCCTTGCAATATCGGTCATGTTTCCCTCCCCAGGTTGCCGATGGAGGAGAGGCTAAGCCCGAACGGCCATGCTTAACAATGAACAGCGATAAGACAGCGCGCCCGCTGCATGGCCAAGGGACGTCTAGCCTTCCCTTTGCGCCCGCTCCCGCAACGCCGCCCAGCGTTCCAGCCGCGCCTTGACCTTCTCCTCGTGGCCCTCGCCCTTGGGCTTGTAGAAGGTGCGGCGTTCCATCTCGTCGGGGAAGAAGTCAGCGCCGGAGAAGCCCTCTGGCGTGTCCGGGTCGTACTGGTAGCCCTTGCCGTAGCCGAGCTGCTTCATCAGCTTGGTCGGGGCGTTGCGGATATGGGCCGGCGGCATCAGGGAGCCGGTTTCGTGCGCCGCTCTCTTGGCCGCCTTGAAGGCCTCATAGACCCCGACTGACTTGGGCGCCGTGGCCAGATGGACCACCGCCTGGGCCAGAGCCAGTTCGCCCTCGGGCGATCCCAGGAAGTCGTAGGTGTCCTTGGCGGCGTTGGCGACCAGGATGGACAGGGGGTCGGCCTGGCCGATGTCCTCGACCGCCATGCGCACGATCCGTCGCGCCAGATAGAGCGGGTCCTCGCCCCCGTTCAGCATCCGCGCCAGCCAGTAGAGCGCCGCATCCGGATCCGATCCTCGCACCGACTTATGCAGGGCCGAGATGAGGTTATAGTGCTCCTCGCGCGACTTGTCGTAGGCGGGCGCCCGCTTCTGCAACACGCCGGCCAGCGCCTGAACGTCCAGCGGTTCGCCTTCGGGCAGGTCGAACAGCACCTCCGACATGGTCAGCAGATAGCGCCCGTCGCCGTCGGCCAGGGCCAGCATGGCCTGACGCGCCTCAGCCGTCAGCGGCAAGGGCCGCTCCATCAAGGCCGCCGCCCGGTCGAGCAACTGGTCCAGCGCCCCATCGTCCAGTCGCTTCAGCACATAGACCTGGCTGCGGGACAGCAGCGCCCCGTTCAGTTCGAAGCTAGGATTCTCGGTCGTGGCCCCGACTAAGGTGACGATCCCCTCCTCCACGAAGGGCAGGAAGCCGTCCTGCTGGGCGCGGTTGAAGCGGTGGATCTCGTCCACGAACAACAGGGTCTGCTGCCCCGCAGCCCGACGCATCCGCGCGGCCTCGAACGCCTTCTTCAGGTCGGCGACGCCGGAAAAGACAGCGCTAATGGACTGATATTCATAACCCGCGGCCTTGGCCAGCAACCGGGCGATTGTGGTCTTGCCGGTCCCAGGCGGCCCCCACAGGATCATGGAGCCCAGACGCCCGGCCTCGACCATGCGGCGGATCGGTCCGCCCTCGCCCAGCAGGTGGTCCTGCCCCACGACCTGATCCAGCGTCTGCGGGCGCAGACGGTCGGCCAGGGGCGCGTCGGGAGGATGGATGCCGGAGGCTTCGAACAGATCACTCATGGAACAGCCTAGATAGGCGTTCGTTCAGTCGAACACACGCACTACTATCGGCGCGAACGGAGGAACCATGTCCGAATCCCAGCCGAACCAGGGCCCGACCGGCGGCCTCACGCCTCATCTGACCATACCGTCGCGCGGCGGCGCGGCGGCTATCGAGTTCTACGGCCGGGCCTTCGGCGCCGAAGAGGTCCTGCGGATGCCCGCCGAAGACGGCGAGCGCCTGATGCACGCCCACCTCAAGATCAATTGCGCCAGCCTGATGCTGGCCGACGAGTTCCCCGAATGGTCTGGCGAGGCCGACATCACCCCCAGAGGCGTCACCCTCCATCTCCAGGTCGACGATCCCGACGAATGGTGGACCCGCGCCCTGGTGGCCGGCGCCGTCCCGGTCATGCCGCTGGAAGATCAGTTCTGGGGCGACCGTTACGGCCAGGTCCGCGACCCCTTCGGCCACACCTGGTCCATCGGCGGGCCGAAGAAGGAATAAGGCCATGTCCGATCCCGCCTATCCCCCGCTCAGCCCCTATCTGATGGTCAAGCGCGGGGCCGAGGCCATGGACTGGTACGTCCGCGCTTTCGGCGCCGAGGTGGTCGAGCGCTACGACATGGAGGACGGCCGCCTGGGCCACGCCACCCTCGGCCTGAACGGCGGCTCGCTGATGTTGTCGGACGAATTCCCCGAACTGGCCGACATCGTCGGCACGGCCTCGCCCGAGACGCTTGGCGGCACGACCTGTTCAGTGAACCTGTCGGTGGACGACGTGGACCGCTGGTTCGACCGGGCCATCCAAGCCGGCGCCGCCGCCCTGCGACCGCCTGCTGACGAGTTCTACGGTCGCCACGCCAAGCTGCGCGATCCCTTCGGCCACGTCTGGTCGATCATCAGCGCCGCCAGGGGCGCCTAGCGCGCTTCTGCGTCCAGCCGCGTCTGCAACCGCCCTCGCGCCCGGTCCGCATAGGCGCGACAGGCTGACGGATCGAGGAAGGGGTTGGGCGTCGCGCCCGCCTGCAAGGCCGCGATCTTGACGTCGCCGCCCGAGTTGTCGGGATGGGCCGAGATCAGCAGGTCGCAGGGCAAGGCCTCCACCCGGTCGATCGAAGCGCGCAGCGTCGCCGTCACCTCGGGGTGCGCCGTATAGGTGAAGGTCCCGTTCGCCACGGCGTTGAGGCTGGAGGCGAACACCACGTCCACGCAGGTCTCGCCTTCGCACGTCTTCCAGGTCCAGCTGACGCTGCCCGGCGTGTGGCCCGGCGTGAAAACCGCCGTCACCACCGTATCGCCCAGACGCACCGTCTCCCCGTCGCCGATACCGCGAGCATTGGGGACCGGCGGATGCTCGGGGATGTTCGCAGCCTGCGGGTCATGGGCGTCGACCCGACCGGTCCGCAGGGCGGCGGCGCCGATGGGACTGGTGATCACCTCCGCCCCGCTGTCGCGCGCCAGCGCGGCCAGCCCGCCCGAATGATCGTAGTGCGCCTCGGTGTTCAGGATGTAGCGGATGTCTTCCACCCGAAATCCCAGCCGACGAATGCTCGCCTCCGTGGCCGCCACGGTTTGCGGCAGGGCGCCGTCGATCAGGATCAGGCCGTCGTCCGTGTCGATCAGCACCAGGCTGAGACCACCCGTCCCGACGAAGTAGGTGTCGCCGTAGAGCCTCAGAGGCGCCTGCGGCTTCACCCAGTCCGCGTTCCCCGGGATCGGCTGCGTCAGGGGATCGTCATGGGCGGTGCCCCCGCTGGCGGACATCATGAAAAGCGCGACGGCGAGGGGCAAGAAGATCATCCCGCCATTCCGCACGCCCCATCCCCGGACGCAAGCCGCGCTACCCCGAACAGCCCAGCTATCCCCAGCCGCGTCTTCCGATGGCTTACGGCAACCGTCCCGTCAGACGGCGACCGCCGCGCAGAATGGTCAACTCGGTGCCGCGCTGCGCCCGACCGAGAGCCGCCACCGACGTCGGCGGACGACCGTCCACTTGCGCGATCAGATCATTGGGGCGCAGACCGATGCGCGCGGCCAGACTGTTGCGCTGCACCCCTGTCACGACCACGCCGCTGGTGAAGGGATCTCCGCCCAGGCGGTCGGCCAGCGCCGGGTTCAGCGCCACGCCCTGCAATCCCGCCAGCGCGCCCTGCCCCACGGTCGTGCCCTGACCGGGATCAGCCTCGCCGGGCAGGGCTGAGACGCGGGCGTTGAGCGTCTGGGTGCGCCCATCGCGCAGGATGGTCACGGCTACCGTGTCATTGGGCGACTTGGTGCCGACGCGGAAGTTCAGGCCGCCCTGGTCGTTGATCTCCGCTCCGTCGACGGCCGTGATGACGTCGCCTTCTTCCAGGCCGGCGCGCGCGCCGGGTCCCTGCGGATAGACCTCGGTGATGATCAGGCCCTGCGGCCGCGACAGGCCCAGGCTGCGGGCGATGTCGGCGCTGACCGTGTCGCCCTTCACGCCCAGCCAGGGCCGCACCACGGCCTTGGCCCCGCCGATGGCAGAATCCACCACCCGCTTCACCATGGTCGCCGGTACGGCGAAGCCCACGCCGCTTGAGGAGCCGGTGCGGGAAAAGATGGCCGTGTTGATGCCGATCAGGTCGCCGTCCATGTCGACCAGCGCCCCGCCCGAGTTGCCGGGGTTGATGGCCGCGTCGGTCTGGATGAAGGAGCCGGAATCGCTGATCCCCGTCTCGGTGCGGTTCACCGCCGAGATGATGCCGTTGGTCACCGTCTGGCCGACCCCGAACGGATTGCCGATGGCCAGAACCAGATCGCCGACCTGCTGTTCTTCCTGATCGTCGATGCGCAGGGCGGGCAGCGCCCCCTCGACGCCCTCCAGTTGCAGCACCGCGATGTCGGAGCGGGAATCCGCCAGCAGCACCCTGGCCGCGAACTCGCGCCGATCATTCAGCGTGACGCGGATCTGCTGCATGTTTTCGATGACGTGGTTGTTGGTCACCACCACCCCGTCGGACCGCACGATGACGCCCGAGCCGATCGAGCCGGTCACCCGCGACTGCGGTCCGCCGCCGAACATCTCGAAGAAGGGATCGCGCACCTGCTGCACGCCGCGCGCCGAGATATTGACCACGGCGGGCGCCGCCTCGCGCACCACGGGGGCGAAGCTGGACTTCATCGCCCCGGCGTCGCGCGGGGCCTGACGCGGCTGCTCGGCGAAGACGCCTTCCTGCGCCTTGGACGGTTGCGGCTGGCCGCAGGCGGACAGCATCAGGGCGGCGGCGATGGCCAGTCTGGACGTCTTCATCGGGTCCGGTCTCGTTCGGAAGGCTGAATTAACAAGGCATTGCGCAACGGGTTTGAGACAGGATCAAGGCCAACGGCCAAGCCTGACGCCCGCCCGCGATCAAACGACCGTGACCTCTTCCCGTTCCGCGCGCCGTGCGGTGATCCAGCCGATCAGCGCGGCCAGGGCCAGAACGACGGCCGCCAGATAGAAGGCCAGCCCCGGATTGGGCGCCCACATCCCCTGCTCCACCGATTCCGAATAGACCCAGCCGAAGAAGAGGGGCGACGCCACCCCGGCGATGGAGGCGACGCTCATGTTCGCGCCCTGCAACTGGCCCTGCTCGCTCTCGCTGACGCGCCGGGTCATCAGGGACTGCAGCGTCGGCATGGCCAGTCCCCACAGGGCGTTGGGCAACATGGCGATGATGAAGGCGACGCCCGTAGGCGCCCAGCCCATCAGGGCGATGCCTATCGTGCCGCCGCACAGGCCCAGGATCATGGTCATCCGGTCGCCCAGCCGCTTCGACACCGGTCCGACCAGAAGACCCTGAACGATCATGTCGAGCACCCCGACCAGCGCCAGCAGCATCCCCACCTGCCACGGCCCCCAGTCGTATCTCAGCCCGGCATAGAGGACGAAGACCGCCGAAAACACATGATGGGCGAAGTAGAGCAGGAAGTTCACGATCGCGAGGCCGGCCAGCTCGGCGTGACGCCTCAGCAGCATCATGGCCCCGACGGGGTTGGCCCGGCCCCAGCTGAACCTCATCCGCTTCTCCGGCGCCAGGCTCTCGGGCAGGATGAACAGGCCATAGAGGAAGGCCACGCCCGACAGGCCGCCCGCCACCCAGAACGGCACGCGCGGGCCGAACTCGCCCAGGAAGCCGCCCAGAACCGGCCCCAGCACGAAGCCGCCCGAAAAAGCCGCCCCGATCAGGCCATAGGCCCGCGCCCGCTTCTCCGGCTCGGTGATATCGGCCATGTAGGCGTAGATGGTCGTGAAGCTGGACGAGGTGACGCCCGCGATCAGCCGACCGACCGCCAGCCACCACAGGTTCGGCGCCAGCGCCATCAGCACATAGTCGGCCGCCAGCCCAGCGCAGCTGATCAGGATCACCGGCCGCCGCCCATACTGGTCAGACAGCGAGCCGATCACGGGCGAAGCCAGGAACTGCATCCCCGCCCATAGGGCCACGAAAACGCCGTTCAGCAGCCCCGCCCGCGCGTTCGAGCCGACGAACTCCTCGATCAGGTGCGGCAGGACCGGAATGACGATCCCCATGGCCACGATGTCCAGCACCGCCGTCACAAGGATAAAGGCGATCGCCGCGCGGCGGACCTTGGGATGATGCAGGGACATGGAGCGCCGATCTGTTGGACGGGTGTTCTAGACCGCGCCCCCTCTCCCGTCATCCCGGAAGCCCACAGGGCTATCCGGGACCACAAATGGCGCCGTCAGCGGGTCGTCACCGGCAGGGTGTCCTCCGCCCGCCCGTCGCCGCGCGGCGCGTCCACGCCCAACAGACGCGCCAGGAAGGGTTGAACGTCCACGCTGTCCAGATCGGCCAGACGCCGTCCCTGAATCACGCCCGGCCCATGCGCGATGAAGATGGCCGCCATCTCCGGCGCGAAGTTGTCATAGCCGTGCGCCCCGCCCGGCTTGGTCACCGGCCGCGCCCTGGTCGTGAAGCTCCAGCCCGGCTCCGAGGCGCAGACAATGGCCGAGACGCGCGGGTTGGAGCCCAGCACGAACCGCGCCGGAATCTCGCTCTTTCTCCAGCAGTCCAGATGCGGGCGCGAGCCCAGCAGGGCCGCCTCGACCTCGGCCTCGCGCCCCGCCACCGGGTTCAGGAAGGTCACCGCCCCGGAATAGACGATCTGGATCGCCGCCGGGTCAATCAGATCGTCAATCCACGTCACTCGCTCCGGCGAGGTCGCGGCCATGCCGTGATCCGACACGACCACCAGCACGGTGCGCTCATAAAGACCCCGCGCCTTCAGGCCCTCGACCAGGCGGCCGATCGAAGCGTCCACCGAGCGTATGGCCTCGGCGGTCTCGGGCGCGTCAGGACCGTTGTGGTGACCCTGGGTGTCGACGATGTCGAAGTAGAGGGTGGTCAGCTGCGGCCGCTGGTCCGCCGGCAGGTCCATCCATTCCAGCACCCGGTCCACGCGTGCATCGCCCGGCATCCCCTGATCAAAGGGAGTCCAGTAGGACGGCCGCACGCCGCGAATGTCGGCTTCCGAGCCGGGCCAGAACATCGTCGCCGTCTTTACCCCGGCCTTCTCGGCCGAGACCCAGATCGGTTCACCCTGATCCCACCAGCGTCGGTCCGTCACGGCCTGCTTGTTGCCCAGGCTGAAGCGGCCCAGTTCGGCGTCGATCATGTTGTTGCCGACGATGCCATGGTGGTCGGGATGCAATCCCGTCACCAGCGTATAGTGATTGGGGAAGGTCACGCTGGGGAAGGACGGCCGCATCGACCCCGTCGCCCCTTCGCTCGCCAGTCGCGACAGGTTGGGCGTGACGCCCCGGTCCAGATAGTCGGCGCGGAACCCGTCGATGGAGACCAGCATGACCAGCGGCCGTTCGGCAGTCTGCGGCTCAGGGGCGACGACAGGCGTGGTGGCGCAGGCGGTCAGCAGCAGGGCCAGACACAGGCCCGCGACGCGAGAAAACATGGGAACTCCGAAGCGACTTCGGGAAGATTGCCTAAGCTTAATCTGCGACAGCAAGAAGACGGCTTGTCGGCTTATCCCCATCGGGCCAAGCTCGACCGCATGACCGCTGTTATCGAAACGACCGGCCTGACCAAGACCTATGGCGCCGTGCGCGCCCTGGACGGGCTGAGCCTCTCCATCCCGCGCGGCGGGGTCTATGGCGTGCTGGGGCCAAACGGGGCCGGCAAGTCCACCCTGTTCCGCATCCTGCTGGGCCTGATCCGGCCGACGGCGGGCGAGGTCCGCGTCCTGGGCCAGCACGCGGGCGATCCCGCCGTGATGCGTCGCATCGGCTCCATGATCGAGACGCCGCGCTTCCCGCCCTACATGACCGCGCGCCAGGTGCTGAACTGGCTCGCTCTCGCCCACGGCATGGGACAGGACGCCGCCATCGACGCCTGGCTGGACCGCGTCGGCCTGACCGAAGCGGCCAACCGCCGCGTGCGCGGCTTCTCGGTCGGCATGTTGCAGCGCCTCGGCGTCGCCGCCGCCCTGATGACCAAACCGGACCTCGTCATCCTTGATGAGCCGACCAGCGGCATGGACCCGCCCGGCATTCAGGAGATGCGCGCCCTGATCCGCAGCCTGGCCGACGACGACGGCGTGACCATCATCCTGGCCAGCCACCAGCTGCTCGAGGTCCAACGAGTCTGCGACCGGGTCGCCATCTTCAATCGCGGCACACTGGCCGCCGAGGGCAAGGTCAGCGAACTGACCGCCTCCGGCGAACGCCTGCGCCTGTCGGCCACGCCTCTGGCCAGGATCATGGGCGTGCTGGGCGACCGGGCGACGCTGGACGGCGACGCCGTTCTGGCCGCCATTCCCCGCGCCGAGGCCCCCGCCCTGCTGCGCGCCCTGATCGAACAGGGCGTGGACATCGACGAGGCCCGCTGGGTCGGCGCCGATCTGGAAAGCGTCTTCATGGCCGAGACCGGTCCGGCGCGCACCCCTGCTCAGGTCCGGGAGGCCCTCCATGCTGGCTGACGCCATCCGTTCCGAAGCCTATCGCCTGCTCCAGAACCGCACCGCGGTCTTCTGGAGCGTCTTCTTCGTGCCGATCATGGGCCTGGCGCTGTCCATCGTCGGGCTCCTGGTCGTCAAGTCGAAGGCGGCGCAGATCAGCGGAGGCCAACTGCCGCCCGAGCTGTCGCTGGGCGGCCCGCTGGATCTGGGTCAGGCCATCGCCAACAGCGCCGGCGACCTGGCCAACCCCGCCATCCTCGCCTTCCTGCTGATCGGCGCCGCCACGCTCTACGCCGGCGACTATCGCTGGGAGACCTGGCGTCTGATCAGCGCCCGCAACAGCCGCCCCAACCTGCTGCTGGGCAAGGTCGGCGTGCTGAAGCTGCTGGCCCTCGTCGCCATGGTGGTCCTGCTGCTGACCGGCGCTGTCTCCGAGGTCATCAAGGCGGCCATCTTCGACCGCCCCCTGACCTTCACCTTCGGCGCCGCCGAAGCGGGCCAGTTCGGTCTGCTGTTCCTGCTGTCCTTCGTGCGCGTGGTTCAGTTCCTGATGATCAGCCTGCTGGCCGCCACCGTCACGCGATCGCTGCTGGCGGCGCTCTTCATCCCCGTGGTGCTCGGCGTCGCCCAGTTCTTCCTCGGCGGTCCGTTCGCGCCTTTGCTGGGGCTTGAGCCCGGCGACTGGTTGACCCAACTGCTGCTGCCCGGGACGGCGTTCGAGGCGCTCAAGGCCCTGGTCAACGGCGGCATGGACGCGTCCACCCTGCCCGATGGCATCGCCGTAAAGGCGATCACCAGCCTGACCCTATGGACCCTGCTTCCCTTGGCCGCGGCTATCGCTTGGTTCAGCCGTCAGGATCTATCGAAGGAGTAGCGGCTACAGCCGCTTCTCCATCCACACGTCGGCGCGCGCGTAGGGCGTCGGCTGCGGCGGCAGATGCACGAATCCGAAGCGGGCGTAGAGAGCCAGCGCCGGCCCCAGGGTCGAGCTGGTCTCCAGATAGAGCCGGTGCGCCCCCACCGCCCGCGCCCTCGCCTCACAGGCCTCCAGGAGGCGCATCGCCAGCCCGCCGCCCCGCGCCTCGGGACTGATGGTCATCTTGGCGACTTCAAAGCCCAGCCCGTCATCCATGGCCATCAGGGCGCAGCAGCCTGCCGCCGTTCCGTCTTCGCGCTCGACGATGAATATGTGTCCGCCCTGGCTCAGGACCTGCCCTTCCGGGTCACCCAGAACCTTCCGATCCTTGTCCTCGATGCGGAAGCCGCCCTCGTGGAGCCAGGCTTCATTCAAAGCCTGCCAGGCAGCGCGATGCTCCGGGCGATAGCCGACGATACGGTACAGTGGTTCGCTCATGGGTCGTCTATGGCGCCGGATGGCGCCGGCGAGAATAGCCCTGCCCAAGCTCGGTTCAGATCGACGGCAGCGGCCATCCCTCTCGCGCCCTCGCCACGGCGAGAGACAGATCTGGAGCCGCGCCCCCTGCTGATCGGCAGCCCTCGGTCACTTCATCGGTCACAGCCCAGGTATCCTCGTCTTCGAGAATGGTTTTGAGTTCGAGCGGCCAATCGACCTCGCGCCCGTCCAGGTCCCACGGGCGGGGCACAAGAGCCCTCGACGCCCCCGCTTCCGCGTCGGGACGGGCTCGAACACAGGCGAAGGCTTCGAACCTCCACCGCGCCAATCCGGTCAGCGACATCCTGCGCCGCTCCGCTGCAGGAAAGGCGAAGTCCCCCGCCAACTGCACCAGACAGCGACCGCCCAGGGCGCCACGTCGTCGATAGAGATCAGCTCGGATTTGTTGATCTGAAGGCCAGGCCCCGCTCTTGTCTCGGCGCACATGCCGGATACAGGGACCGGCATCGCTGGCGGCCCATTGCGCCGAAAAGGTCTGAGGTCCGCCGGTCAGCCTGCGATCCACCTCCTGAAGCGCCATGTCGCCCAGGACCAAAGGGACGAAGGGCGCTGCAACGGCATAGGCCCACCAGGGCGATCGGGGCGCCTGCCGCACCTCCAGCGCCGTGACGCGTCCCGCAGCGATACAGGCGGGTTCAAACGTCGTCGCGCAGACCCACGGCCCGGCCGTGACCGCACCGCCGAGGTCAAGAACCTGCCCTTGGTCGGTGACGGCTCGTCCCGCCTCCCCCTTTGCCAACGGCCTCCAGCACGCGCTCCGACGAAGGCCGATCAAGATGGGAGAGCTTCATCGGGCTGCACGCCGCCAGAAGGACCAGGCCGACTATGGCCGCCGCAAGACTTCTAAGCACCGCGCGCTCCCTTAGACCGGCGAACGCTAGCCGGAGCCGCGAGGGCGGCCAAATGAAAAGGGCGGCTGGATTGCTCCAGCCGCCCCTTCAATGTCTCGGTCGAAAAAGCGGATTACGCTTCGTCGCCTTCGATCGCGTAGACCGGACCGGAGTCCAGGCCCTTGGCGGCGGTGTCGCGGTCGACGAACTCGATCACGGCCATCGCGGCGTTGTCGCCGTGACGGAAGCCGGCCTTCATGATGCGGATGTAACCACCCGAACGCTCGGCGTAGCGCGGGCCGATCGTTTCGAACAGCTTGCCGACTTGCGGCACGTCGCGGACGGCGCTGATGGCCTGACGACGAGCGTGCAGGTCGCCCTTCTTGGCGAGGGTGACCAGCTTCTCAACGAAGGGACGCAGTTCCTTCGCCTTCGGCAGGGTGGTCGTGATCTGCTCGTGCTTGATCAGCGAGGCGGCCATGTTGGCGAACATGGCTTGGCGGTGGCTGACCGTACGGCCGAGCTTGCGGTAAGCGGCGCCGTGGCGCATCGGGGTCTCTCCTACTCAACCCTGGTTTCCGGCCTTAACTAAAGGGGCGGGACCTGGGGCCTTGTTCTTCTAACCGCCCCATCCGCGTCCCGAAGGGCGCTGGGCGGAGGGTTGATGATCAGATCTGGTCGTCGAACTTCTTGGCCAGATCTTCGATGTTTTCGGGCGGCCAGTTCGGCACGTCCATGCCGAGCGACAGGCCCATCGTCGCGAGAACTTCCTTGATCTCGTTCAGCGACTTGCGGCCGAAGTTCGGGGTGCGAAGCATTTCGCCCTCGGTCTTCTGGATCAGGTCGCCAATGTAGACGATGTTGTCGTTCTTCAGGCAGTTCGCCGAGCGGACCGACAGCTCCAGTTCGTCGACCTTCTTGAGCAGGGCCGGGTTGAAGGGCAGGTCGGGCTTGCCGTCCGTGGCCTCAACAGCCTTGGTCGGCTCGTCGAAGGTGATGAAGATCTGCAGCTGGTCTTGCAGGATGCGGGCGGCGTAGGCCACCGCGTCAACCGGCGAAACCGCGCCGTTGGTTTCCACTTCCAGGATCAGCTTGTCGTAATCCATCGACTGACCCTGACGGGTCGGCTCGACGCGATAGGCGACGCGCTTGACCGGCGAATACAGGGCATCAACCGAAATCAGGCCGATGGGCGCATCTTCCGGACGGTTCAGTTCGGCGGCGACATAGCCCTTGCCGTTCTGGACGGTCAGTTCCATGCGGACCGACGCGCCGTCGTCCAGCGTGCAGATGACGTGCTCGGGGTTCAGAACCTCGATGTCGGCCGGAGCCTCGATCTGGCCAGCCGTGACGACGCCGGGGCCCGTGGCGCGCAGGGTCATGCGCTTGGGGCCTTCGGCGTGCATGCGCAGCGCCAGTTGCTTGATGTTCAGGACGATATCGACCACGTCCTCGCGCACGCCTTCCAGCGACGAGAATTCGTGAACAACGCCGTCGATCTGGATGGCCGTGACGGCCGCGCCTTGCAGCGACGACAGCAGAACGCGACGAAGCGCGTTGCCGAGCGTCACACCGAAACCACGCTCGAGGGGCTCAGCGACCAGACGCGCCTTGCGCAGCGGGTCGGAGCCGCCCTCGACTTGCGGCTTCTCGGGACGGATCAGCTCTTGCCAGTTTCTTTCGATCATAGAGTCCCTCGAACGGATTTCGTCGGCTCCGGCCTTGTCGACGAGGCCATGGTGGAGCCGACGGAGATTGGGGGTGCCTGTTAACGCAGTCGCGATTAGACGCGGCGACGCTTGGGCGGACGGCAACCATTGTGCGGCATCGGGGTGACGTCGCGGATGGTCGTGATCGTCAGGCCGATGGACTGCAGGGCGCGAAGCGCCGACTCACGGCCGGAACCCGGACCCGAGACGTTGACTTCCAGCGTCTTGACGCCGTGTTCCTGAGCCTTCTTGCCCGCGTCTTCACCCGCCATCTGAGCGGCGTACGGGGTCGACTTACGCGAACCCTTGAAGCCCATGTGACCGGCCGAAGACCAGGAAATCGCGTTCCCCTGGGCGTCCGTGATCGTGATCATGGTGTTGTTGAAAGAGGCGTTCACGTGAGCGACGCCCGACGTGATGTTCTTGCGCTCGCGCTTCTTTACGCGACCCGGTTCCTTGGCCATCGATCAGCCCTCTCTTACTTCTTCTTGCCGGCGATCGGCTTGGCCGGACCCTTGCGGGTACGGGCGTTGGTGTGCGTGCGCTGGCCGCGGACCGGCAGGCCCTTGCGGTGACGCAGGCCGCGGTAGCAGGCCAGGTCCATCAGACGCTTGATGTTCATCGAGGTTTCGCGACGCAGGTCGCCTTCGACGGTGTGGTCCTTGTCGATCGTTTCACGGATCTGCAGGACTTCTGCATCGGTCAGTTGGTTCACGCGACGCGCCGGCTCGATGCCGACCTTCGCGGTGATTTCCTTGGCCGCGTGCGCGCCGATGCCATGGATGTACTGAAGCGCGATTTCGACGCGCTTGTTGGTCGGAATGTTGACGCCAGCGATACGGGCCACGAGAATCTCCAGATACGCTTAAACAGACGCGGAAACCGCTCCGGTCAACAGACCAGGAGCGTGTGCGCCCTTCGCGGAAGCGGCCCTTATACAGGGGATTCTGCGGGCGTCAATGCCACCCGCCCGCGACGCCCGCCGGGTCGGTCGGCGACGCGGGGAAGCCGACCGCAATGGTCTGGCGATAGCGGTCGCGTGAGCGACCGACGCGCGTCGGCGCTCTGTAGCGAAACTCCTCGGACTTCCTGAGGGCCGCTGCGCCGACGCCTGAACCGGCAGGATGTTCGTGCTTGACGCGACAGTCCTCCAGTCGATCACGACCGACCCTGATATAGCATTGAAGCACGGCGTAGGGCCCCGGAAGACCCGCCAGCGATGCGCCGGAGACATTGGCCGTCATGACCGCGCCACGCGGACCGCTGATCAGCACCGGCCCCGCCCCTCGCCCTGAACCCGATCCCGGACCGTCGCCGGCGCCCGTCCCCTGCCCCCTGCCGCTTCCCTCGCCGCCGTGCCCCGATGCCGGCGCAACACTCGGCACGATCGCCGGCCCTATCGCCAGCTCGGGAACCGGCGTCGGGATTGGCGGCGCGATCAGTTCCACGGGATCGGGCGGAGGAGCCGGCACAGGATGAACTCGTGACGCCGCCGCCGGCGCGCCGCCCCCCGCCCTGTCTTCTTCAACTCCGTCGCCTGGGGGCGGAGCCCGCATCATCAGCACGTCGAACACCGGGGGCATCACGGAGTCCGGCGGAAAATCCGGCCGGGCGATCACCAGAGCCGCGATCATGGCCGCGTGCGCGAGGGCGACAGCCGACGTCAGGGCCAGGCGACGTCGGCGGTCCGTCCCTGCCGACGTCGCCCCATGCCGCACCGCCCCTGCCTGCATCGCCATATGCAACGGCTCGTCCTCCGGCTACTCAAGGATAACGTCGAAATCCGAGCATAATGCGCCACTTTGACAACGGTGCAAGGCGCCGTCGCCCGCAACAGGTCACGGCCAGAGCACGACGACGGGAACCTCCTGGCCCTCCACTGCCACGCCGTCGCGCGTCGGCGGTTGAAACCGGAAGTAGCCCGACGCCTCGAGCGCCGCCCGGCCAAAGCCCATGCCAGGCGGACTCTCATCAACGACGCGGCAATCCTCCAGCCGCGTATCGAGGCGAATGCGGCAGGACAGGGTAGCGCGCCCGCCCAACCTCTGGCGGAAGGCCGCCGGGGGGTGCAGTCGACGCAACTCCTCCATCGTGGGTCCGCGCAGCAGGCGGAAGCGGCCTTCGCCGGCCCCGCGCCCTGCCCCGGTTCCGATCCCGCCGCCGACGCCCGCGCCCTGTCCGCCCTGACCGGCGCCCGTCGTGGCGGACGGCGTCGGAGCCGCGCCGATCACAAGGGGCTGCACAGGCGCCGGGCTGGGCGGCGCTGTGATCTCGACGGGCGGTTGCTGGGTACGAGGTCGGGCCGGGCGCACGACCGAGGGGGCGGACGGCGCGCCGCCGCCGGCTGCTGCGGACGGCGTCCGCAAGGGTGGCGGAGGAGGCGGCGGTGGCGGCGCGGGTTCCGGCCGCACCAGGTCGATGATGATCGGCGTCGGTGACGGGCTGTAGGCCTGATCGGTCCGCACCTGGCCCAGCAATATGAAAAGCCCGATGTGGACCACGCCGACCAGACCGGCGACGCCCAAACGCGCCAGCGCGTTGCGGCGCGTCGTCAGTCCATCGGTCAAGGGCGTCTCCTGAATGCGGTCGTCCGAACTCTAACGCCCGAACGCCGCTTCAGATCAGGGCCGGTTCAGGCCAGGGCCGCGTCGATCGCCGTGGCGACGGCGGCGATATCGCCCATGCCGTCGATCTCCGTCAGCTTGCCCTGGGCTTCATAATAGGGAAGCAGCGGCGCCGTCTGGGCGTTGTAGACCCCAAGGCGGTCCTTGAAGGTTTCCGGATTGTCGTCCGGCCGTCCCTGCTCGGCGAAGCGCTTGGCGATCCGGTCGGTCAGGGCGGCGTCGTCGACCTTCAGGCGGACGACGCGATCGATCTGGGCGCCGCGCTTGGCCAGCATGGCGTCCAGGGCTTCGGCCTGGGCCACGTTACGCGGAAAACCGTCGAAGATGGCGCCGCCGGCGGCCTCGGCCTCCGGCAAGCGATCCTCGATCAGGGCGATGACGATCTCGTCGGTGACGAGGTCGCCGCGCGCCAGCACGTCCTTGACCTTGAGGCCGAGGTCCGAGCCAGAGGCGATCGCCGCGCGCAGCATGTCGCCGGTCGAGAGCTGGATCATGCCCCGCTCCTCGACCAGACGCTTGGCCTGCGTACCCTTGCCGGCCGCGGGCGGCCCGAACAGGATCAGGTTCATCGTACGGGCTCCCCTACCCGAGCTTTAGCGCCGGGCGGGGGCGGCGCCGCCCCGACCGCCGCGACCACGCAGCTTGGCCTTCTTGATCAGACCTTCGTACTGGTGCGCCAGCAGTTGGGACTGGATCTGGGCGACAGTGTCCATCGTAACCGAGACGACGATCAAGATAGACGTTCCGCCAAAGTAGAGGCTGTTGCCGAGGCTGCTGACCAGGAACTCCGGCAGCAGGCAGACCGCAGTGATGTAGGCCGCGCCGATGACCGTCAGGCGGGTCAGCACATAGTCCAGATACTCGGCCGTGCGCTTGCCCGGACGGATCCCCGGCAGGAAGCCGCCGTACTTGCGCAGGTTCTCGGCCGTATCCTCGGGGTTGAACGTGATCGAGGTGTAGAAGAAGCAGAAGAAGACGATCAGCACCGCGTACAGGATCATGAACAGCGGCTGGCCGTGGGTCAGCTGCGCCGTCACCATCGGCAGCCAGCTCATCCACTCCGGCAGATTGGCCTGGGCGGTGAAGGTGGCCACCGTCGTCGGCAGCATCAGCAGCGACGAGGCGAAGATCGCCGGGATGACGCCGGCGGTGTTGACCTTCAGCGGCAGGAACGAACGTTCGCCCCCCGTCATGCGGTTGCCTTCCTGGCGCTTCGGATACTGGATCAGAAGGCGACGCTGGGCGCGCTCCATGAAGACGATGAAGACGATCACGGCGACCGCCATGATGGCGATGAACAGCAGGGTGAAGACCGACATCTGACCCTGCTGGGCCAGACCCAGCAGACGCGCCACGGTCGACGGCAGAACCGCCACGATGCCCGCGAAGATGATCAGCGAGATGCCGTTGCCGACCCCGCGCGCCGTCACCTGCTCGCCCAGCCACATCAGGAACATGGTGCCGCCGGTCAGGGTCGTGACCGTCGAAATCATGAAGAAGATCCCGGGGCTGTCGATCAGACCGGCCTGGGCGTTGAGGCCCGCCGCGATGCCGAAGGACTGCGCCAGGGCCAGGAACACCGTCAGATAGCGGGTGTACTGGTTCAGCTGCTTGCGGCCGCTTTCGCCGCCTTCCTTCTTCAGCTTCTCCCAGGGCGGGTAAACCGCGCCCATCAGTTGCACGATGATCGAGGCCGAGATGTACGGCATCACGTTCAACGCGAAGACGGCCATACGCTCGACCGCGCCGCCCGAGAACATGTTGAACATGTCCAGGATGCCGCGCTGGCCATCAGGGTTCTGGAAGAAGGCCAGGAAGGCCTCGGAATTGATGCCCGGAATCGGAACATAGGTGCCGATCCGATAGACCAGCAGCGCGCCCAGCGTGAACAGCAGGCGTTTGTGCAGCTCGGTCGCTTTCGCGAACGAGCCCATGTTCATATTGGCGGCGAGTTGTTCAGCGGCCGAAGCCATTAGGCGGTCCCCACGACTATGCCCGTCGTCAGATAGGCGGAAAGCGGCCGTCTTGCGAGGGCCGCTTTCATGAATTTCGTCATCCCGGTGCGGACAATCCCGGCGAACGCCGCATCAGCAACGCTCGCACGGGATGACGATATCGATTTAGGCCTTGGCCGCGGCGCGCTTGGCGCGAGCCGAAACCTTGTTGGCGTCGCCCAGCGGAGCCTTGGCGGCCGGAGCCTTGCCCTTGGCGGCGTTGCGCTTCTCGACACGAGCAGCGGCCTTGGCTTCAGCGGCGATGCGCTGTTGCTCGACCGAGCCGCCGGCGGCTTCGATGGCCTTGACGGCGCCGGCCGAGGCCGACCACACGACCAGGTTCAGCTTGGCCTTCAGTTCGCCTTCGCCCAGCACGCGCACGCCGTCCTTGACGCGGCGGATCACGCCGGCGGCCACCAGGGCGGCGCCGTTGATCTCAGCCTTGGCGTCTAGCTTGCCGGCGTCGATGGCTTCCTGCACGCGCCACAGGTTCACTTCGGCCAGCTTCAGAGCGTTGGCGTTGTTGAAGCCGCGCTTCGGCATACGCATGTACAGCGGCATTTGACCGCCTTCGAAGCCGCCGATGGCGACGCCCGAACGCGACTTCTGACCCTTGACGCCGCGACCGGCGGTCTTGCCCTTGCCCGAACCCGGGCCGCGGCCGACGCGCATACGCTTCTTGTGGGCGCCTTCGTTGTCGCGAATTTCGTTCAGTTTCATGTGCCTGATCCTTTCGGGTGCTAGCGCCAGGTCGATCACGAACGATCAGGCCTGACTCGGCGTTGGAAAAATTGAAGGCCGCTTCTAGGCGGCCCGTCGCAGCATCGCAAGATGCTTCTTCAAAGAGAAACGCCCTCCCCCGGATCGGGAGAGGGCGTGTCGTCTTACTTTTCGACCACTTCGACCATGTGGGCGACCTTGGCGATCATCCCACGGACCGAGGGGGTGTCTTCCAGCGTCGACTCGCGGCCGATGCGGTTCAGACCCAGGCCCGACAGAGTGGCGCGCTGATCAGCCTTGCGGCGGATCGGGCTGGCCGTCTGGCGAACCGTGACGGTGGCTTTTTCGTTCTTGGCCATGTCTATCAGCCCTCGACTGCTTCAGGCGCCGAGGCGCCGTCGTTGCGGCGGCCCATCAGGTCAGCGACCTTCTTGCCACGCTTTGCAGCAACCTGACGCGGCGACGATTGAACCTTCAGAGCTTCGAAGGTCGCGCGGATCATGTTGTAGGGGTTCGACGAACCGGTCGACTTGCCGACGACGTCCTGGACGCCGAGGGTTTCGAGGACCGCACGCATCGGACCGCCAGCGATGACGCCGGTGCCGGGAGGGGCAGCGCGCATCATGATCTTGCCGGCGCCCCAACGGCCGTTGCCGTCGTGGTGCAGGGTGCGGTTCTCACGAAGAGGAACGCGGATCATGGTCTTCTTGGCTTCTTCAGTCGCCTTGCGGATGGCTTCCGGCACTTCACGCGCCTTGCCATGACCGAAGCCGACCCGGCCCTTGCCGTCGCCCACAACCATCAGGGCTGCGAACGAGAAACGACGGCCGCCCTTAACGGTGGCGGCGACGCGGTTGATGTGCACCAGCTTCTCGACGATGTCCGAGTCCGGACCGTCGACAACGGGAGCGTTACGGTCGCGGCGGTCGCGGTTCTGACCACCTTGTCCGCGTTGGGGTTCACGAGCCATGCTTCTCGATCCCTTAGAAGTTCAGGCCGGCTTCACGCGCGGCCTCCGCCAGCGCCTTGACGCGGCCGTGATAGATGTAGCCACCGCGGTCGAAGACGACGTCGGAGACGCCCTTCTCCTTGGCGCGCTCGGCGATCAGCTTGCCGATGGCAGCTGCAGCGGCGACGTCCGAACCCTTGGAACCCTTGCCGCCTTCCAGCGACGAGGCGGCGACCACCGTGACGCCCTGGGCGTCGTCGATGATCTGGGCCGAGATGTTCTTGTCCGAACGGAAGACCGACAGACGCAGACGGCCGTTGGCCA
Source organism: Brevundimonas sp. UBA4553 (assembly GCF_002387245.1). Taxonomy (GTDB): domain Bacteria; phylum Pseudomonadota; class Alphaproteobacteria; order Caulobacterales; family Caulobacteraceae; genus Brevundimonas. The sequence goes on along the minus strand of NZ_DGLD01000019.1, from coordinate 12,794 downwards.
CCGACTTGAGGCGACGACGGTTGCGTTCGGCGCGGCGCTTGGCTTGTTGTTGCAGAGAAAGAGCCATGACTTACTTCTTCTTGCCTTCCTTGCGCCGGACGGTTTCGCCCTGATAGCGCACGCCCTTGCCCTTGTAGGGTTCCGGCGGACGCAGCTTGCGAATGACGGCGGCGATTTCACCGACGACCTGCTTGTCGTTGCCCGAGATCTTGATCTCGGTCTGCTTCGGCACGACGAAGGTGATGCCGGCCGGCGGCGCGATGTCGACTTCATGCGAGAAGCCGAGTTGCAGCGACAGAGCCTGGCCCTTCAGGGCGGCGCGGTAACCCACGCCGACCAGTTCCAGGGTCTTCTCGAAGCCTTCGGTCACGCCGGTGACCATGTTGTCGACCAGGGTGCGCGACAGACCCCACATCGCGCGACCGCGCTGGGTGTCGGTGCGAAGAGCCAGCGACAGCCCCTCTTCGCCCTGGGTGACTTCGATTTCTTCGGCCACGGTCCAGGAGCGTTCGCCCTTGGGACCCTTGACCGAGACGGTTTGGCCGTCGAGCGTGACAGTCACGCCCTTCGGCACAGCGATGGTTTTCTTGCCAATACGGGACATATCAGTAGACCCTGCAGAGGACTTCGCCGCCGACGTTAGCGTCGCGGGCGTTGGCGTCGGACATGACGCCCTTCGAAGTCGAGAGGATCGAGATGCCGAGGCCGTTCTTGATCGGCTTCAGATCGCCGATGGCCGAATAGACGCGACGGCCGGGCTTCGACACGCGGGCGATCTCAGCGATCACCGGCTGGCCGTCGAAGTACTTCAGCTCGATCTCGAACTGCGGGAACTCGCCGGGGTTTTGAACCAGCGAATAGCCGCGGATGTAGCCTTCGTCCTGCAGCACGTCGAGGACGCGCTGGCGCAGACGGGAAGCCGGGGTCAGCACCTTGGAACGCTTGCGAGTCGCCGCGTTCTTGATGCGAGCGATCATGTCGCTCAGGGGATCGTTGATCATCATGTCTGTTCGCTCCCCTTACCAGCTCGACTTCGTCAGGCCGGGGATTTGCCCCAGATTGCCGAGTTCGCGCATGGCGATACGGCTCATCTTGAGCTTCCGGTAGAAGGCCCGCGGACGGCCGGTCACTTCGCAGCGGTTGCGAATGCGCGACGGCGCGGAGTTGCGCGGCAGCTCGGCCAGCTTCAGGCGCGCGTCGAAGCGCTCCTCCAGCGGCAGGCTCTCGTCGTTGGCGGTCGCCTTGAGGGCGGCCCGCTTCGCGGCATACTTCGCAACCAGGGCCTTGACGGCTTCGTTACGGTTTACGGCGCTTTTCTTAGCCATTGTTCTCTATCCCTTCCCGCTCAGTTCTTCACGAACGGGAAATTGAACTCGGTGAGGAGAGCCTTGGCTTCCGCATCGGTCTTGGCCGTGGTGCAGACGACAATGTCCATGCCCCACATCTGGTCGATCTGGTCGTAGTTGATCTCCGGGAACACGATGTGCTCCTTCAGACCCGTGGCGTAGTTGCCGCGACCGTCGAACGAGGTGCCTTTCAGGCCACGGAAATCCTTCACGCGCGGCAGCGCGATCGTGATGAACCGGTCCAGGAACTCGTACATCTGGGCGCCGCGCAGCGTGACCTTGCCGCCGATGACCATGCCTTCACGCAGCTTGAAGCCGGCGATGGAGTTGCGAGCCTTGGTGGCGACGGCCTTCTGGCCGGCGATGGCCGTCAGATCCTTGAGGGCCGCGTTGGCCTTCTTGGAGTCGGCGACAGCTTCACCGATACCCATGTTCAGGACGATCTTGTCCAGCTTGGGCACTTGCATCTCGTTGGTGTAACCGAACTGTTCCTTCAGGACGGCGCGGATGCGGTCCTGATATTCGGTCTTGAGACGCGGCGTGTACTTGGTGTCAGCCATTAGATGACGTCTCCCGTGGTCTTGGCGAAGCGAACCTTGGCGTCGCCTTCGACCTTGAAGCCGACGCGGGTCGCCTTGCCGTTGGCGTCGGCGATCGCGACGTTCGACAGGTGAAGCGAGGCTTCCTTGTGCTTGATGCCGCCTTGCGGGTCAGCCTGGGTCGGGCGCGTGTGGCGCTGAACCATGTTGACGCCTTGCACGACGACGCGGTTTTCGGTCGGGAGAACGCGGAGCACCTGGCCGGTGCGGCCCTTGTCCTTGCCGGCCAGGACGACGACGTTGTCGCCCTTCTTGATCTTGGCGGCCATGTTACAGGACCTCCGGAGCCAGCGAGATGATCTTCATGTGGTTCTTGGCGCGCAGTTCGCGAGGAACCGGGCCAAAGATCCGCGTGCCGACCGGCTCGTTTTGCTTGTTGACGATGACGGCGGCCGACTTGTCAAAACGAATGACCGAGCCGTCCTTGCGCTGGATGTCCTTGGCGGTGCGCACGACGATGGCGCGAACGACGTCGCCCTTCTTCACGCGGCCGCGAGGAATAGCTTCCTTCACCGAGGCGACAATGGTGTCGCCCACCGAGGCGTAGCGGCGCTTGGAGCCGCCCAACACCTTGATGCACATGACCCGGCGGGCGCCCGAGTTATCGGCGACCTCCAGGTTAGTTTGCATCTGGATCATAGGATCCGATCCTTTTCTTTAGGAAGCCGAGGCGGGGGAAACGACTTCCCAACGCTTCAGCTTGGACTTGGGGGCGCACTCGACGATGCGTGCGACGTCGCCGACTTTGAGGGCGTTGCCCTCATCGTGAGCGTGATACTTCTTGGACAGACGGACGATCTTTTTCAGGACCGGGTGCAGCAGAGTGCGCTCGACCTTCACGACGACCGTCTTGTCGCCCTTGTCGGACACGACCACGCCTTCAAGAATACGTTTGGGCATAGGTGTTTCCTTAAACCGCTGCGCGCTTCTCACGCAGAAGCGTGGAGATGCGAGCGATGTCTTTGCGGACTTCACCAACGCGGTGAGTCTTTTCCATCTGACCGGTGGCGGCCTGGAAGCGCAGGTTGAACTGTTCCTTCTTGAGCTTCAGCAGCTCGTCGGCCAGTTGGTCGGGGGTTTGGCCCCGGAGATCGGCGATCTTGGTCATGCCGCTTCCTCAAGGTGAGCAATGCCGGCGTCCAGGCGGGTGACCACCTTGGTGCGGACCGGCAGCTTGGCGGCGCCGAGGCGCAGCGCTTCACGAGCCACGTCGTCCGGCACGCCGTCGATTTCGAACAGGATGCGGCCCGGGTGGCAACGCGCGGCCCAATGGTCCACGGCGCCCTTGCCCTTACCCATCCGGACTTCAGCCGGCTTGCCCGTGACGGGCAGATCCGGGAAGACCCGGATCCAGACGCGGCCCTGACGCTTCATCTGACGCGTGATCGCGCGGCGAGCCGCTTCGATCTGGCGCGCGGTGATGCGCTCGGGTTCCACCGTCTTCAGGCCGTAGGAGCCGAAGTTCAGCGAGAAACCACCCTTGGCCGAGCCATGGATGCGGCCCTTGAAGGCCTTGCGATACTTGGTCTTTTTCGGTTGCAACATGGCCTATCAGCCCTCACGACCGCGGCGCGGACCGCGATCACCGCGGGGGCCGCCACGGCCTTCGTTGGACGACGGACCCGAGGCTTCCAGGGCCCAGCGCTTGTCCTGGGCCATGGGATCGTGCTCGAGCACTTCACCCTTGAAGACCCAGACCTTCACGCCAATGATGCCGTAGGTCGTCTTGGCTTCGTAGAAGCCATAGTCGATGTCGGCGCGCAGGGTGTGCAGCGGCACGCGACCTTCGCGATACCACTCCATACGAGCGATTTCAGCACCGCCCAGACGGCCCGAGACGTTGATCCGGACACCCTTGGCGCCCAGACGCATGGCCGACTGCATCGAACGCTTCATGGCGCGACGGAAGGCGATCCGACGCTCCAGTTGCTGCGCGATGTTTTCAGCGATCAGCTGAGCATCGACTTCCGGCTTGCGGACTTCGACGATGTTCAGGTGAACTTCGCCTTCGGTGCGAGCCGAGATGTCCTTGCGGAGCTTCTCGATGTCGGCGCCCTTCTTGCCGATCACGACGCCCGGACGGGCGGCGTAGATCGTCACGCGGCACTTCTTGTGCGGACGCTCGATGATGATGCGCGAGACGCCGGCGGCGGCCAGACGTTCCTTCAGCCACGTGCGCAGCTTCAGGTCCTGGTGCAGCAGGCGGGCGTAGTCGGCGCCGCCGGCGAACCAGCGGCTGTCCCACGTACGGGTGATGCCGAGCCGCAGCCCGACCGGATTGATTTTCTGACCCATCAGGCGGCCTCGCCGGCTTCACGGACCACGATCGTGATCTCGCTGAACGGTTTCAGGATGCGCGACGAGCGACCACGAGCGCGGCTCGCGAAGCGCTTCATCACCAGGTTCTTGCCCACGAAGGCCTCGGCGACGACCAGGTTGTCGATGTCGAGGTTGTGGTTGTTCTCGGCGTTGGAAACGGCCGAGTACAGGACCTTGCGAACGTCGGTGGCGATGCGCTTGCGGCTGAACTCAAGCTCGTTCAGCGCCTTCTGAACCGGCAGACCGCGGATCGAAGCGGCGACCAGGTTCAGCTTTTGAGGGCTGATGCGAACGTTGACCAGCTTGGCGCGAGCCTCGGTGGCGCCGACGCGGCGGGGGTTGTTGGACTTGGCCATCAGTTACTTCCTTTTGGCCTTCTTGTCCGCCGCGTGACCCGGGAACGACCGGGTCGGGGCGAACTCGCCAAACTTCATGCCGACCATGTCTTCGTTGACCATCACCGGCACGTGCTTTTGGCCGTTGTGGACGCCGAAGGTCAGGCCGACAAACTGCGGCAGGATGGTGGAACGACGCGACCAGGTCTTGATCACATCCTTGCGGCCCGACGTTTGAACGGCGTCGGCCTTCTTGAGCAGATACCCGTCGACAAACGGGCCTTTCCAGGAGGAGCGGGCCATTCTTAGCGAGCCTTCTTCACGTGGCGGGTACGGATGATGAACTTGTCCGTAGCCTTGTTCTTGCGGGTGCGGGTGCCCTTGGTGTCCTTGCCCCACGGCGTAACCGGGGTACGACCACCAGAGGTCCGGCCTTCACCACCACCATGCGGGTGGTCGATCGGGTTCATGGCGACGCCGCGAACGTGCGGACGGAAGCCCATGTGACGAACGCGACCGGCCTTGCCGAGGTTCTGGTTCATGTGGTCCGGGTTGGACACAGCGCCGACGGTGGCCATGCACGAGTCCAGGACCATGCGCAGCTCGCCCGAGCCGAGACGGATCTGGGCGTAGCCCTGATCGCGGCCGACCAGCTGGGCGTAGGCGCCGGCCGAGCGGGCCAGCTGGGCGCCCTTGCCCGGCTTCATTTCGATGTTGTGGATGATCGTACCCACCGGCATCGAACGAAGCGGCATGGCGTTGCCCGGCTTCACGTCGGTCTTTTCACCCGCGATCACCGTGTCGCCGGCCTTCAGGCGTTGCGGCGCGATGATGTAGGTCTTCTCGCCGTCGGCATAGGTGACCAGGGCGATGAAGGCCGTGCGGTTCGGGTCGTATTCCAGACGCTCGACCGTACCGATGGCGTCGAACTTGCGACGCTTGAAGTCGATCTTGCGGTACAGGGTCTTCGCGCCGCCGCCGCGGAAGCGGACAGCGATACGACCACCTGCGCCACGACCGCCGGACTTCGTCAGGCCTTCGGTCAGCGACTTCTCGGGACGGCCCTTGTGGAGCTCGGACCGGTCGACCAGCACCAGGGCGCGGCGGCCCGGCGACGTCGGATTGTAATGCTTCAGAGCCATCTGATTAGAGCCCCGTCGTCACGTCGATCGACTGACCATCGGCCAGCGTCACGATTGCTTTTTTGATGTCCACGCGACGGCCCAGGATGCCCCGGAAGCGCTTGGTCTTGCCCTTTTGAACCAGGGTGTTGACCTTGAGGACGTTGACTTTGAACAGGCTTTCGACCGCCGCGGCGATCTCGTCCTTGGTCGCCGTGCCGGCGACGCGGAAGACGACCTTGTTCTGCTCCGACAGGATCGTGGCTTTTTCCGTGATGATCGGAGCCAGGATGGTGTCGTAGTGCTTGGCGGTGGGTTGAGCGGCGGCCATTATGCGGCTTCCTTCTCAGCGAAGCGCGCCTCGATCGCCTCAACGGCGGCCTTGGTCAGCACCAGTTTGTCGGCCCGCAGGATGTCATAGACGTTCAGGCCGGCGTTCGGCAGCACGTCGATGTGCGGGATGTTGCGAGCGGCCAGGCCGAAGTTGGTTTCGACTTCCGGACCCGCGATGATCAGGGCCTTGGTCCAGCCAAGCTTGCCGAAGGTCTCGCGCAGCGAGGCCGTCTTGGCTTCCTTGACCGAAACGCTGTCGACCACGATCAGATCGCCGGCCTTGACCTTCGAGCTGAGCGCGTGACGCAGAGCCAGGGCGCGGACCTTCTTCGGCAGCGAGTAGCCGTGGTCGCGAACGACCGGACCGAAGGCGCGCGAACCGCCGACGAACTGCGGTGCACGGCGCGAACCGTGACGAGCGCCGCCGGTGCCCTTTTGCTTGTACATCTTCTTACCCGTACGAGAGTTCTCGTTGCGGGTTTGAACCTTGTGCGTGCCGGCGCGGCGCTTGGCCAGCTGCCAGTTGACGTAACGGGCCAGCAGGTCGCCGCGGATGTCCGAGATGCCGAAGACGGCTTCCGACAGTTCCACGTCGCCGGCAGCCTTGCCGTCGAGCTTGATGACAGAGAGTTTCATTACGCTTCACCGCCTTCGGTCGCTTCAACGGCCGGCGCTTCAGCCGGGGTCGAGGCGGGTTGAGCAGCCTTCGTCGACTTGACGGCGCCCGGGAAGGGAGCGTCAGCCGGACGAGCCTTCTTAACGGCGTCGCGAACCTTGACGTAGCTGCCGTCGTGACCCGGGACAGCGCCCTTGATCAGGATCAGGCCACGCTCGGCGTCCACGCGGACGACGGTCAGGTTCTGCTGGGTGACGACTTCCTGACCATAGTGGCCGGCCATCTTCTTGCCCTTGAAGGTCTTGCCCGGATCCTGGCGTTGGCCAGTCGAACCGTGCGAGCGGTGCGACAGCGAAACGCCGTGCGTGGCGCGCAGACCGCCGAAGTTCCAGCGCTTCATGGCGCCGGCGAAGCCCTTACCGATGGTCTCGCCCTGGATGTCGACCTTCTGGCCGGCCAGGAAGTGATCGGCCGACAGCTCGGCGCCCACGTCCAGCAGACCTTCCGCGTCAACGCGAAACTCGGTCACATAGTGCTTAGGTTCAACCTCGGCCTTGGCGAAAACTTCGCGCTGAGCCTTGTTGGTGTTTTTTGCCTTCTTGGTTCCGGCGCCCAGTTGCAGGGCGACGTAGCCGTCCCGCTCTTGAGTGCGCTGACCCACGACCTGACAGCCATCAAGCTGCAGAACCGTGACCGGGATGTGCGCGCCGTCTTCAGCGAAGACGCGCGTCATACCCAGTTTCTTGGCGATCACGCCCGTACGCATGTCGGATCCCGCCTCTTTCTTTCTTAAATCTTGATCTCGACGTCCACGCCAGCGGACAGGTCGAGCTTCATGAGCGCGTCCACGGTCTGCGGGGTGGGGTCGATGATGTCGAGCACGCGTTTGTGCGTGCGGATTTCAAACTGCTCACGCGACTTCTTATCGACGTGCGGCGAGCGGTTCACGGTGAACTTTTCGATCAGGGTCGGCAGCGGGATCGGACCACGAACGGTCGCCCCGGTGCGCTTAGCGGTGTTGACGATCTCGCGCGTCGAAAAGTCGAGGACGCGATGATCGAAGGCCTTGAGCCTGATGCGGATGCTTTGATCCATATCGGTTGTTATTCCCAAGCGGTCGGAACCGCGTCCCTGTGAACCATTTCAAAGACCGAAGCCTCGGGCAGAGCCCCAAGGAACGCAAATCCGCAAAAACGATTGGCCCACGCAGAACCCCGCGAAGGCCATTGAAGTCCCAAGAATGCTGCAAAGAACAGTAACTTAGGTCGTCCCTGCGAACCGCGTCTGCACCCGAAAGTGCACAGCCGGTCCAACAAGAAGGGGGCTTATGCCCTTCGATTCCTTTTTCGTCAAGCGCCGAAACCGCCGCGCAGCAAGGGTTTGAGACTCGTCGCCTCCTGCGGCCCGTCGCCGGATCGAGCGCTCCTTATAATGGCGCCCATGCCCGCTTTCCACACCCGCCGCCTTAACGCCTGGGGCGAAAGCTTGGCCACATGACCGCCCTGTTAAGGGTCGGCCTCAATCCCGCACCGCCCAGTGACGCAAACATGCCGCAATGCGTCACACATCGGCAACATCAGCCCTAAACCGCTGAAAGATGACAAGTTCGTTACAGCAAAGCGTCGAAGCGGGGCCTATCTGCCCAGTCCCGCCGTGATGCGAATCCGGCGGCACGACAAAAAGGATAATCATAATGAAAACCGTCTTCCTCGCCTCGGTCGCCGCCGCGACCCTGATCGCCGCTCCCGCCTTCGCTCAAGACGCCGTCGGCTCGGCCGGCATCGGCTACGTCCACACCGACATCGAAGGCCTCAAGACCGACGGCGCCCAGCTGGACGGCGTCGGCGCCTTCCAGGTCGCTCCGGAATGGACCGTGACCGTCAACGGCGCCGTCAACTACGCTGACAGCGACCTCGGCGACGACACCACGGCCGCCGCCGCTGCTCACCTGAGCAAGACCTTCGGTTCGGACCTGCGCGTCGGCGGCTTCGTCGGCGTTTCGGACCTGGGCGGCGACGAGACCTTCTCGGTCGGCGCTGAAGTGCAGAAGTACCTCGCCTCGGCGACCCTGACCGGCCTGGTGTCCTACACCGACCTGGACGGCGCTGACGCCTGGACCTTCGGCGGCGACGCCGCCTACTACGTCAACCCGTCGTTCCGCCTGAACGCTGGCGTCTCGTACACCAACGTCGACGCCGACCTCGGCGAAGCTGACGTCTGGGCCTACGGCGCCGGCGCCGAGTATCAGTTCGCCAACAGCCCGTTCAGCGTCAACGGCTCGTACCAGCGCGTGTCGACCGACTTCGCCAACGTCGACGTCGACGCTGACGTCTTCATGATCGGCGCTCGCTACAACTTCGGCGGCACCCTGCAGTCGCTGGACCGCGCCGGCGCCAACCTGGGTCGCACCCTTGCTGGCCTGCCGGGCCTGGCTGGCTTCTAAGCCTTTCAGACCTTCGGCCTCACGGTCGAAACGCGAAGCCCCGGCGGACCTGTCCGCCGGGGCTTTTTGCTGGCTGTCGCGCAGCGGGCCGGCAGACGTGAAAAAGGCCCGGGGGGTTCCACGCTCCCGGGCCTTCTCTCTGGGCTGGATGCGTCGGATCAGCGTCCGATGCGCACCTCGCCCGAACCCACGATCGAGCGCGACACCGGCCCGGTCACTTCAGCCACGCGCACGTCGCCCGACCCGGCGATGGACGCCTCCAGGCTGTTGGCCGATCCTTCGAAGCGGACGTTGCCCGAGCCGGCCACCGCCACCTCCATGGTCGTCGCGCGACCGCCGCGGATCGTCACGTCGCCGGATCCGCCGATCGACACCTCCGCCGGTCCGTTCACGCCCGCCACCACGATGTTGCCCGAGCCGCCGATATTGGCTTCCAGATCGCCCGTCGCGCCGGCCAGGATCGAGCCCGAACCGCCGACCGACGCCTCCAGCGATCGCGACGTCCCGGCGCGGACCGTGCCCGAGCCGCCCACGCCGATTTCCAGACGCCCGTCCACGTTCGCGACGGTCCAGGCCCCGCATCCGCCGGCCCCGAGGTCCACCGAGCGCGCGCCGCGGCCGATCGAGCCGTAGACCCCGCTGCCCGCGCTGACGTCCACGTCCCGCGGCGTGCGCAGCACGACCAGCGGCGCGTCCTCCAGACGGATGCGGCCCTTGCCGGCCAGCTCGACGGTGGCGCCCTCGCCCGGCTGACGGGCGTCGGCCGACCCGCTGTTGCAGTTGCGGATGCTGTCGTTGTTGAACTGCAGCATGCTGCGGCGACGGCCCAGACCGCCGTCGATGCGAACCTTGTCGCCGCGACGCTCGACCGTCAGTTGCGGCAGGTCGGCCGATCCCGGCGTGATCTCGACGGCGATGTCGGCGCGGTCCTCGGGAATGACGATCACCCGCGCCACGGCGTTGCGGATTTCGGCGTCCTGCGCCGCGGCGGGCTGGGCGGCGGCGAATGCGGCCAGAACGGCGGCGGAAGCGGCGGCGTAGACGGCGATCTTCATGGCGGTGTCCCTCTCCAGATGTGAGCTGAAAATGGGCTGGGGCCGGCCTCAAGTCATTTTAAATCGAGGTCATGAAGTCGTTGTAAGAAATGGGGGACTTGGCCCTCAGCGGCCCAGGGCGCCGGCCCCGTCGGTCGCCCCCACCTCGGGCTCGAAGTCGCGTTCGAAGTTCGCGATCCGGCTTTTCAGCGCCCCCATCCGCCGCAGCGCCAGGGACGCCGCCCAACGCGTCGCCAGTTCGCCCTGCCCCATCTGATCGGTGAACCGCGGCGCGCCGCCCCGGCTGCGCATCACGGCGTTGGTGTAGAGGGCGCCGTTGCGGAAACGCGACGGCCAGGTCTGGAAGTCCATGGACAGCGAGACGCAGAACCGGTCCAGGTTCTCGACCCGATGCGGTGCATACAGCGGCCAGGTCAGGGCCTGGCCGGGTTCCAGGTCCATGATCCGCGCATCGGCCTCGAACGCGCGCGTATAGGGCAGTTCCTCGGTCGTCTGCCGGGCCACGACCTGCTCCATGTTGCGCTCGGGCAGATGCGCCTCGTCGCCCGGATAGACGAAGATCCGCTTGCGCCCCCGCAGGTGGAACAGCACCACGCCAGCCGCGTCGAAATGATAGGGCACGCGCGCCTTGGGCGAGGACAGTATCAACTGGCCGGCGTTGGTGACGGCCTTCAGTCCGGGATAGGTCGCCTGGATCTTGCGATACTCGGCCATGGCGGCGGCCCACAGTTCCGGCCAGCCGGTCTCGACGCCGCGCAGATTGACCCACAGCCGCCCCTGCTGGATCGCCTCCAGCAGTTGCCCGCCGTCCAGCCGCCCCCGTGCGCCGGTGCGCAGCGAGACCTGCCCCTCGTCGTCGTAGTCGTACAGGTTGATGTCGAACAGCTCCGCCGGATACCGGTCCAGAACGCCCGCCAGGGCGGCGTCCTCGGCGAAGCCCTGATCGATCAGGCTATGCGGATGAACGGCCGCCTCGGCGATCGGGCCCGGATAGCGGGTGCCGCGTTCAGTCATGATGGTCCTCGTCTTCATGATGCCCTCGCGGGTCGGCCGATCGCCTTGGCGACCGCCACTCGGGCGGCCAGGGCCGCGCCCTTGAACCGGTCCGCCCCATTGGTCTCACAGGCCTCGATCACGTTCCAGCGACGGCGCAGGCTGTTGCGCAGCCGCTCGGCCCGGACCGGCCCCGCCAGCCCCAGCACCGACGCCGTCAGGTCGCCCAGCGCGCTCGGCAGGCCCGGCCTCAGGATGACCGCCTCGGTCACGGGCTGCACCCGGTCGCAGAAGTAGCGTTTGTAGGCCTCGCCGCCGAAGCCGTAGTCGAAGTCGCGATAACCCAGATCATAGCCCAGTCGAATGGTCTCCATGCTCAGCATGATGCCCGGTGAGCACCGCGCCAGCGCCGGCACATAGGCCGGAAACCAGAAGTGGAACCGCCGTCCGGCGTGCAGCGAATATTCCAGGGCTGCGATCCGTCCGCCGGCTCTCAGCACAGCGATGGAGGCGCCGAAATCCTCATGCTCCGCCGCCATCAGGGCGTGGAGCAGGTCGCGGGTCCAGCCGCAGGCGAAGACGTCGTGCCGCGCGGTGCGCCGGTACTGCTCCCGTTTCAGGGCGATCAGTTCGTCCAGCAGGGCGCCGTCCCGCACCCCGATCTCGACCTCGACCGGGCCGAACTCGCTCGCCATGCTGCGTCGCGCCCGCTCCTTGTCCTTGAAGTATTTGCTGAACGCCTTGCGCCGTTCGGCGTACCAGGCCTCATAGGCGCCGACCTCGCAGATGGCCGTGCGAAAGCTCTCGCCCCTGACGCCGCCCGAGGCGGGACCCACCCACCCATTGACGCTGAACCGCGTGCCGCCCAACAGCCGGGCGACCTCCGCCAGGCTCGGCACGGCGCCCTTTGGTCCGATCACGCCGTGATAGTCGTTCATCGGCGCGCCGATCGGCTGGACCGCCCCGCCGCGGCGCTGGAACGGAAAGTAGCCGACGGTCTCGCCATCGCGTTTGAACACCGCCAGCGCGGAGCCGGGACTGATCCGCCCGGCGATCCGGGCGAACTCCACGCGGAAATAGGGGCTGGCCAGGTCAGGGTCCGCCGCGCTCCAGGCGTTCCACTGGGCGCATTCGTCAGCCGTCAGGCTGTCGATGTTGCGGATCTCTACCGATAGCGCGCCGGACATGGCTTTCCCTTTGCGCGAAACGGTTACCAATTTCCATTCCGCTGTCCCGCTCTAGCCCATGGCCGTTTCAACACGGTTTAGAGGGTTGGTGAACAGGATGTGGGGAGCGACCTTCCCCCGCCACGCGTTGTCCTGCCTCACAAGGAGCACGCCATGTCCGACCCTCGCCCCGACAGTCGCGAAATCGAGAACGAAAACCAGAAGCCGGATCGCCCCGGCCAGCCGCCGCGCCCGGCCACCGAACCCGACGGCGCCGAGGGCTCCAGCAACTCCGGCGAGACCGAGACCGATCCCGCGACGGGCGAGCCGAACGGCTGACGCAGAAACGGCCCCCCGGATCGCTCCGGGGGGCCGCTCTGTTACTCGGTACTCCGACCGCTCCGAGGAGCCGCCGGTACGCCTACTGCTCGGGTCCGAAGACCCGGATCCATCGATTACTCGACGATC
>NZ_DGLD01000008.1:501-60452 GCF_002387245.1 Brevundimonas sp. UBA4553 | reverse complement strand
GTGTCGGTCATGGACTGGTCCCTTCATCATCGTCGTTCTCCCGATTGATCTAGCCGTCCCGCGACCCGATGCGAACTGTTCGAGACGGTATGGATCAAGAGCGATTTGGCATTGATCCAAAGTTGTCGCATCAAGCCAAAAACCGCATCAATCGATAGCTCATTTGGCTTAGACCGGAATGGTGCCCCTCGATACGGTCCTGATCAGACGCGAGCAATGCAGAGCGCCGTTGGGGCCGCTCAGCCGCGAGATGACAGGGATTTCCATGTCCAGAATGACCCCGGCGGAGATGGCCGGCACGATCGGCGGCGGTCTGCTGTCCTTTCCGGTCACCCACTTCGACGCCCAAGGGCGTTTTGTTGAAGCGGCCTATCGCGAGCACTGCGACTGGATGCTGCAGAATGAGCTGGCCGGCCTGTTCGCAGCAGGGGGGACGGGCGAGTTCTTCTCGTTGAAGCCGGCCGAGGTCGAGGCCGTGGTCAAGGCTGCTGTCGCCGAGACGAACGGGCGCACGCCCGTCATCGCCGGCGCCGGTCACGGCACGGCCGCGGCCGTGGAGATGGCGCAATCCGCCGAGGCCGCGGGCGCCGACGGCATTCTGTTGCTGCCGCCCTATCTGATGTTCCCGGGGCAGGAGGGTCTGGCCGCCCACGTCGAGGCGGTGTGCAAGTCCACCAAGCTGGGCGTCATCGTCTACAATCGCGACAACGCCATCCTGAACGCCGACACGCTGGAGGCTCTGTGTGCGCGCAACCCGAACCTGGTCGGGTTCAAGGACGGCGTGGGCGACATTGAACTGATGATGCAGGTCTATGCCCGTATGGGCGACCGGTTGACCTATATCGGCGGCCTTCCGACGGCCGAGACCTTTGCCCCGGCCTATCTGGAGATGGGCGTGACGACCTATTCGTCGGCCATTTTCAACTTCGTGCCGGACTTCGCGCTGAACTTCTACAAGGCGGTGCGCGCGCGCGATCACGACACCATCATGGCGGGCCTGCGCGATTTCGTGCTGCCCTACATCGCCCTGCGCAACAAGGGCAAGGGCTACGCCGTGTCGATCGTCAAGGCGGGCATGACCGCGATCGGCCGCTCCGCCGGCCCTGTGCGCACGCCGCTGGTCGATCTGAAGGACAGTGAATTCGCCGAGCTTCAGACCTTGATCGCCCGCATCCAGGCGACGCCGGCCAAGCTGGCGGCGAGCGCCTAGGGCATGGCCTGTTCCCATCGGATCGAAGCGCCTAGGCTGATCGATCCGATGGAGGGCGCGCCATGTTCGAATTGAGCCAACTACGGTGCTTCGTCGCCGTGGCCGAGGAACTTCATTTCGGCCGTGCGGCCGTGCGGCTGAACATGACCCAGCCGCCGCTGAGCCGGCAGGTTCAACTGCTCGAGCGCATTCTGGGCGTGGTGCTGCTGGACCGGACCAGCCGGTCCGTGCGGTTGACGCCTGCGGGCAGGTCCTTCCTGATCGAGGCGCGGCGCATCCTGCGTCTGGCCGAGTCCGCGTCTCTGGCGACGCGGCGGATCGCCAGTGGCGAGGCCGGCCGGGTGGCGATCGGTTTCACCGCCGCCTCAGGCTACAGCTTCCTGCCCCGGCTGGTGGAACTGGCGCGTGAGCGCCTGCCCAGCGTCGATCTGGCGTTGCGGGAAATGGTCACGGGCGAACAGATCGAGGCCCTGCTGACCGGGCGGATCGACCTGGGGCTGATCAGGCCACCGTTGAATCGGCCCGAGTTCGACAAGTTGCGCGTCATGACCGAGCCTTTGGTAGCCGCCCTGCCCTCGGGCGATCCCCGGCTCGACAGGGCCGTGGTGTCCCTGGGCGACTTCGACGCCCTGCCGATGATCATGTATGCGCCCGAGGGGGCCGGCTATTTCCACGGCATGCTCAGCGGCCTGTTCGACGCCGCCGGCGTTTCCCCGCAGCAGGTCCAGCACATGAGCCAGATCCACTCGATCCTGGCCCTCGTTCACGCTCGCATCGGTGCGGCCATCGTCCCGGAAGCGGCGATGCGTCTGCATTTCGACGGAGTCGAGTTCCGCCCGTTGGACATTACGCCGGCTCGCCCGGTCGAACTGTTCGTGGCCTGGCGCCGCGACAACGACAACCCCAGTCTGAAGCCGCTGCTCGACCTGTTCCGGGCCCAGGTCGAGGACGAAACCCCCTGAAGGACGTTGCATGACCCAGGACCTGACGCGACGCGCCGTTTGCACACTGGGCGGGGGGCTTGCGCTGACCGCGATGGCGGGCGGCGTGCAGGCCGAGGGTGCGGCGCCGGTCGCCGACACGCGGTACGGCCGAGTGCGAGGCTATGTCGATCGCGACATCAAGGTGTTCAAGGGCGTTCGCTATGGGGCGGACACCAGCACTCGCCGCTTTCGTCCGCCACAGACGCCCGCGCCCTGGAGCGGGATCACGGACGCCACGGCCTACGGCCACGCCTCGCCCCAGAAGAGCGCCGAACCGGACCAGAGCGAGGATTGCCTGTTCCTGAACGTCTGGACGCCCGCCCTGGCGGACCGCGGGGGGCGGCCGGTCATGGTCTATGTTCACGGCGGAGCGCACGCCAACGGCTCGGGCTCCAGTCCCCTGTATGACGGCGCGGCCCTGTGCCGACGCGGCGACGTGGTGGTGTTGACGCTCAATCACCGCCTCAACGTCTTTGGCTACAGCGGTCTGGGACAGCTGTTGGGCGGCGAGTTCGCGGCCTCGGGCAGCATCGGTAATCTGGATCTGATCCTGGCGCTGGAATGGGTGCGCGACAATATCGCGAACTTCGGCGGCGATCCGGCCAATGTCACGGTCTTCGGTCAGTCAGGCGGCGGGGGCAAGCTGGTGACCCTGATGGCCATGCCGCGCGCGGCCGGTCTCTATCATCGCGTCATCACCATGAGCGGCCAGCACGTCACCGCCATGGGGCCGCAGCATGCGGAGCTGCGGATGCGTCGTTTCCTGGATCATCTGGGGCTGACGGCGGATCGCGCGGCGGAGCTGGCGACCCTGCCGAGCGGGCGGCTGGTCGAGGCGCTTCAGATGGCGGACCCGCTGGAGAAGGGCGGGATCTATTTCCACTCGGTGATGGATCATCACACCTTGCCAAGACACCCGTTCGTGCCGGACGCGCCGCGCGAGAGCGGGCACATCCCCATGATCATCGGCAATACCCACGACGAGTTCGGCGGCGGCGCGGCGGGCGGTCCTGGTGCGCCGGAGATCACCTGGGACAACATCGCGCCACGCCTCGCGCCGGAGTTTGTCCTGGATCTCAACGCCCAGTACGTCGTCGACTGGTATCGCGCCCGGTTCCCAAAGATGACGCCCCGAGAGGTGTTCGTCGCCGCCGCGACGTGCGGCCGTTCACGGCCAGGGCACCTGATCCAGGCGGAGGAGCGCGCCAAACTGAACGGCCCGACCTGGATGTATCAGCTGGACTTCGCCTCTCCGGTCGAGCCATGGCGCGGCGCCTATCATGGCTTCGACATCGGCCTGGCGTTCGACAACTGCGACAAGACCGAAGCCAAGGCGGGGGCAGGGCCGGATGCGAAGCGGGCGGCCGAGGCGATGAGCGAGACCTTCATCGCCTTCGCACGCACCGGGGACCCCAACAACGCCGCCATTCCCCGCTGGGATCGCTACACGCTGCCGCAGCGGACGACGATGATCTTCGACGTGGACAGCCGCAGCGAGAACGACCCGCGCGCCGACGAGCGCCGCCTGTTCCAGACTGCGCCCTTCCTGAAACAGGGCACCTAGTCGCAGACGTCCAGCGGAATGGCTTCGGCCATGGCCTGATAGCCGGCGTCGGACGGATGCAGCCAGTCGCCGCTGTGGAAGGCGGCCTGCAGGCGAGAAGGCGCGACGGGATCGCGAAGCGCGGCGTCGAAGTCGACCACCCCGTCGGCTTCGGTCTGGGTGCGCAGCCAGGCGTTGACCGTTTGTCGGATCGCCTCGCCTTCAGGGGTGAAGTAGTTGGCGCCTTCGAACGGCGGCACTGTCGCCAGCACGGCCTTGAGCCCCGCCGCATGGGCGCGGCGGATGACCTGACGATAGCCGGCGATCAGGTCTGAGGCGCTTACGGCCTGGTGGGCGTACTGCGGCCGCGAAGGGCGGCCGATGTCGTTGACGCCTTCCAGCAGGATCAGGCAACGCGCGCCCGCGGGCGCCAGGGCGTCGCCGTCCAGACGCTCCAGACCTGACGGACCCGATCCCTGGTTCAACAGGCGGTTTCCACCGATGCCGGCGTTGATGACCGCCCACGGACGGCCGGCTTCCACCAGACGCGCGGCCAGCCGTTCAGGCCAGCCGCCGGGGCCGTCCGGCAAGGCGCCTGTGCCCTCGGTGATGGAATCGCCGAAGGCCACGATGACGCCGGGCGGCGTACTGCTTTCGACCTCGATCCCCGCCAGCAGGGCGCCCAGGCGCATAGGTGCGCTCTCCCCGCCTTCAGCGCCTCGCAACGTCTGACGCCAGCGATGCGTGGGCAGTCGGGTGGCGTGGGGCAGGGCGATGCTGACCTTGACCTGCTCCAGAGCCGCGACGGGCAGATCGACCGGATCCGACACCAGCGGCGCGCCGGCCGGCATGACCGATGAAGGCTCGCCGTTGAAGCGCACCTCGCGCGTCGTGTCCCCAACGCGAACGGTCACTGCGCCCAGAGTGATCGGCTCGGCGCCATAGGCGTTCGACAGTCGCAGGCGGAGGCGGCTGCCGGACGCCGTCACCATTACGGCATGGGTCAGGGTCACACCCTCGACGACGTCTGGACCCAGCGGGCCGCGCACGTCATGGGGATTGGGCGCCGAGGCCGGTCCTGACGGTCCCGCGGTGGACGACGGCGCAAAGGCGTAGGCGGCCACCCAACGGTCTTGCGCAGCGGCGCCCGAGCCGGCCGCTATCAGCGACAGGCCCAGCGCACCGGCTAGCGCACGCCGTCCTAGCGTCGCCAAGGGAACTTCAGGGTCGGTGTGTTGACGTATCGATCCATGGTCAGGACCAGACGCGCCCCCGCGCCCGGCGCCAGGGTCAGGCTGACGTCGGCGGCGTTCACTGTTCGGCGGCTTTCGCCGATATGGACGTCGCGGATGCGATGCTCGCCATAGCCGCCGCCCTGGATGATGACCGTGCGGGCCTGGGTCTGGCTGAGGTTGACCAGGGTGACGCCGGTTTCGGTCGCCGTCATCCGGTCGATCAGGGCGGCGGTGTCCGGCGGCAGACCGGCGCGGCGGGCGTCGGCGTCGAAGTAGCGCAGGCGGGCGAACAGGGGGGAGCCGCCGGCGTTGGCGCTGCTCGGCGCCCACGACGGGCGGGCGATGTGCAGGGCGCCCATGGTCTGGTGCATCAGGGCGGTGACGCTGCACGGATTGACGTCCAGAACCCCGTCGGCCAGCCGCGTGTCCGGCGTGGTCGTGTCCTCACGCTGGGCCTTGGCGCGTTCGGCCACCTTGCCCAGATCGGCGCGCAGGGCGCTTTCGACCCACTCGGGGTTGCGGCCTTCCAGATAGGCGACCCAGGGATGATCCGGCGCGCGGCGGCGGTCGCTGTCTTTCATAGACAGCCACCATATATCCAGCGCGTTGTTCAGATGCAGGCCGTCGCGCCATCCATACCATCCGTCGGCGCCGTACATGGTCGGAGTCTGGACCTTGCCGTCGACGGTGCGTTTCTGGGCGTTGATGCGGTCAGCCTGGGCGCGCCAGGTCTGCAGATACTTGTCATCTCCGGTCAGAAGGTAGGCGTTGAAGAAACCCATGGCCGTGCGCGGCACGCGATTGCGGTCCTCGCGCTTGCCTGTCACCGGATTGACCGGGCTGAAGCCCCAGCCGTAGGCGCCGCCCCACCACTTGCCGTCGGCGGCCGATCCGATCACTCCATCAAGTCCGACGTTCGAGGGCAGGATGTCGTCATTGGCCCTGGCTCGTTCCGCCCAGGCGTCGATGTAGCCCAGCAGCCACTCCCGGTATTTCGGTTCATGCTCCAGCATGAAGGCGTTCAGCGCCAGGCAGGTCGAGAACATGTTCAGCGGGTGGTCGCCGACGACGTCGGTGTATTCCTCATAATGCTGAAGCGTTTGTTCGTAGGTCTCTTCGCCGTGCTCCATGAAGAAGTGCGTCGGGTCGAAGGGATCGCCGGCCCAGTCCAACGCCGTCGCCTTGCGCAGCATCGGTCCCTTGGAGCCGTTCATCAGACTGCGGATGATCCTGTGCTGAGGGTCGTAGTTCGGCGCAGTCGGATCCTCGCCCATGTAGAGGCCGGCGAAGCGGCGGGCGCGATCGCGGAAGCGGGGATTGTCCGGGTCCGACAGGCCCTGGACGTTGAACAGCGTCATCTCCTCGGCGTGATGCTGCCAGTCCAGCTGGACGTTGAACTCCTTGAAGAACATGCCCTCGCGGGCGACTTCGACCTCGGTCGTCTTCGCCTCGGTGAACTGGCGCAGGTGGCCTTCCCAAGCCTGGGTGTACATGGCCTTGACCCGGTCGGGCGCGCCGATGGCGTGGAGCAAGGGCCAGCCGTTGACGTTCTCGATGGCGTCGTCAGGCCCGTCGTTGGCGCCCCAGCGCTCAAAGCAGAGGAAGTAGCCGCGCTCGTCGAAATAGCGGGCGTAGAAGGCTTCGCACGCCTCGGTGTTGGCGCGGATCAGCTCGCGTTGCAGCAAGGCCCAGGTCGGCGCGGCCATGGGGGCGACGACCTGGAGCGGGGCGGCGTGGGCGGCGGCGGGCCTGAGCGCCGTGCCCAGCGCCGTGACCGAGGCGCCCGCCAGGATCTGTCGACGATCCAGCCGCATCAGGCCTTGGCCTCGGTCGACGTCAGGGTCAGGCGCTCGATCTTGCCCGTGATCAGGAAGTAGGCGGCGATGACCAGCAGGCAGTGGATGCCGACGAACCACAGGGCGCCGTCGAACGAGCCCGTCGCGGCCACGATATAGCCGATGACGATGGGGGTCACGATGCCAGCCGAGTTGCCGAAGGTGTTGAAGATGCCGCCAGTGACGCCGACGAACTCACGCGGCGAGGTGTCGGACACCACGGCCCACCCCAGCGAGGCGATCCCCTTGCCGAAGAAGGCCACGGCCATGACGACCACGATCATAGCGGAGTTGTCGATATAGGCGCAGGCGATGATCAGGGCGGACAGCAGCATGCCGATCAGCAGCGGCGTCTTGCGGGCGATCGTCAGCGAGCCGGTCCTCTTCAGCAGAGCGTCGGAGATGATCCCGCCCAGCACCCCGCCGGCGAAGCCGCAGAGGGCCGGGGCGGCGGCGGCGAAACCAGCTTCCAGAATGTTCAGGCCGCGCTCCTTGACGAGATAGATCGGGAACCAGGTCACGAAGAAGTAGGTCAGGACGTTGATGCCGTACTGGCCGATGAAGACCCCCATCAGCATACGGCTGCCCAGCACCTGCTTGACGTTTGCCCAGCTGAAGGCGGCGGACTTGGTGACGGTGCGGTCCTCCATGCGGACCAGGCCGCCGCCCGCTTCGATATAGTCCAGCTCCGCCTTGTTGACGCGGGGATGGTCGACGGGACTGCGCACCATCTTCCAGAAAACGAAGGCGGCGATCAGGCCCAGGCCGCCCATGACGAAGAAGACCGAATGCCAGTCGAAGGTATGGACCAGCCAGCCCATGAAGGGGGCGAAGACGACCAGGGAGAAGTATTGCGCCGAGTTGAAGATGGCCGAGGCCGTGCCGCGCTCGGAGCCCGGGAACCAGGCGGCGACCAGACGGGCGTTGCCGGGGAAGGAGGGGCTCTCAGCCAGACCCACCATGAACCGCATGGCGAACAGGCCGGCGAAGATGGCGCCGCCGGCGAGGAAGCCCGAGAAGCCCTGCACCAGGGTGAAGAAGGACCAGGCGGCGATGGCGATCGTATAGATCAGCTTGGTGCCGAAGCGGTCCAGCAGGGCGCCGCCGGGGATCTGGCCGATCACATAGGCCCAGGCGAAGGCCGACATGATGTAGCCCATCTGGATCGGATCGAGCCCCAGGTCTTTCGAAGCCGCGTCGCCCGCGATCGAGAAGGTCGCCCGGTCGGCATAGTTGATCGTCGTCAGCAGAAAGATCAGCAGAAGGATGCCATATCGCACGCGGGTGCGGCGCTGGGTCGCAGCGGGCGCGGACGCAACTGTCCCGTCGATCATCTGGGCGTTTCCTCGATCTGCGAGACCAGACCGGGACGCCGATCGCCGCTGGCCGTCTCTTCCCTGTGCTGCGCCTCTTCGGGCGCTCTGGAATCGACGATAGTCAGGAAGTCCTGCAGCCGTCTAAGCTAAAATCCTTATTGATCGATCCAGAATTGGTATCAGTAGGAAACCGGTATCAGTTCATATCCTGCATCGGTTCATGCCTTCTTCGGATTGGCGTGCATCGATCAGGTGAACCTATCGTCATTCTGCGAGATCGGGTGACCGACGGCAGCGCGAGTTCCCCGGATCTCGCGGCCCATAGAAAGACCGGCGAAACGCTGGCGAACAGGGAGGGAAGAGGCGATGCGTTCCACGCATGGATTCCAATTTGCGCTGAAGACCGGGGCTTCGGTCCTGGCGGTCCTGATGGCCAGCGCCGGAGGGGCGTATGCCCAATCGGCCGATGCGCCGGCTCAGGACGAGCCCGCAACCCAGGTCGACGAGATCGTCGTCACCGGCTTCCGCGCCAGTCTTCAAAGCGCCGTGAGCGCCAAGCGCCGAGAGAGTGGCATCGTCGATGTCATCAAGGCCGAGGACATCGCCGACTTTCCCGATCTGAACCTGGCCGAATCGCTGCAGCGCGTGCCGGGCGTCACCATCAGCCGCGCCAATGGCGAAGGTCGCCAGATCTCGGTGCGTGGCCTGGGTTCGGAATACACCCGCGTCCGGGTCAACGGCATGGAGGCCATCGCCACCACCGGCGGCACGGTGAACTCAGGCGGCACCAACCGCTCGCGCGGGTTCGACTTCAACATGTTCGCGTCCGAGCTGTTCAACAGCCTGACGGTGCGCAAGTCGGCCTCGGCCGACGTGGAGGAGGGATCGCTGGGCGCCACGGTGGACCTGCAGACCGCCCGCCCGTTCGACTATCGCGAGCCGACCCTCGTGATGGGGGTGCAAGCCAGCTACAACGACCTGGCGCGGGATGTGAAGCCGCGCTTCACCCTGCTGGCCTCGAACACCTGGATGGACGGCAAGTTCGGCGCCTTGTTCTCGGCGGCCTATGAAGAGCGTCATATCCTTGAGGAAGGCGCCAATATCACGCGCTGGACCTTTGGCGGCGCGAATGGTGGTTTCCATCCTTCGTCGACTCTGAACGGCTACGCGATCGGCCAGATCAACAACACCAACACGTCCACGGCGCTCTATCACCCGCGGATTCCCTCCTATGTTCAGTATGATCACAACACCGAACGTCTGGGTCTGACCGGTTCGTTCCAGCTCAAACCAGACGATCAGACGCTCCTGACGCTGGATGTCCTGTATTCGGACGTGAAGAGCACGCGTGACGAGGCCCAGCTTCAGGCCATCGGCTTTAGCCGCGGCGGAACAGGCAAGCCGCAAACGATCATCCGTTCAGGCACAGTCGACGGACGTAATATCGTTCAGGGCGTATTTGACGCTGTTGATGTGCGCTCCCAGTCGGCTCACGACGAACTGGAAACCGAATTCCAGCAGTACACCTTCACCGCGACCCGCAACTGGACCGATCGGTTCCGCTCCGGCTTCATCGGCGGCTATTCGCGTTCGGAATTCACCAACCCCGTGTCGACTATCGTCACTTTCGACCGGGCGAACACCAACGGCTTCTCGTACGACTTCACGTCACGGATGCCCAAGTTCGACTTCGGCTTCGATCTGACCAACCCCGCCAACTGGTCGATGATCAACGGCACGTCCGAGGTGCGTATCCGCCCGACCGAAGTGACCAACAGCTTCTCGACCGCCAAGGCCTACGGCGAGTTCGACGCCAACGAGAACATCACCCTGAAGGCCGGGATTGATTTCCGTCGCTTCCACTTTGATTCCGAAGGCCTGTATCGGACGTCGGAAACGGTCGTGCAGACGCTGACCCCCCAGCAACTGGCCGATGTGTCGAAGGTCTTCTCGGGCTTCGGACGCGATCTCGGCCTGCCGTCGGGGGCTCCGACCAGCTGGCTGGCCCCCGACCTCAATAAGTTCATCGCAACCTATGACATCTATTCCGGTAACGGCATCTACGCGCTGACCGGCCTCAACAACTCTTCGGCCCGTGGGCAGTATATCACCGTCGATGAGAAGGATATGGGGGCGTATCTGCAGGCGGACTTCCGCTTCGACGCCTTCGGCTTGAACTGGCGAGGCGACGTTGGCGCACGCTACGTCCTGACCGAGCAGTATTCGGACGGCTACGCCGCCGTGGGGTCGACCATCCAGTTGGTTCGCGCCCGTCGCGAGTACGACATGTTCCTTCCGGCGGCGAACCTCGCTGTGGACCTGACCGACACGGTCGTGGCGCGCATCTCGGCTGCACAAACCATCGCCCGGCCTTCGATCAGCGTGCTGACGCCGGGTGGCGACGTCGGCATCCAGGGCGCCAACCGCAGCTTCTCCTCAGGCAATCCCAATATCGACCCGACCAAGTCCGACAATCTGGACCTGTCGCTGGAATGGTATCCGGACGCCGACAGCCTGTTCGCCGTGGGATTGTTCTACAAGAAGATCAATTCGTTCGTTCAAAACCTGCGGCAGGATATCCCGTTCAACCAGCTTGGTTTGCCCAACTCGCTGCTGGACGGCACCTCGGCCCTGCCGACCGATCTGTTCGCTGTAAGCCAGCCCGTGAACTCGCCGGGCGGGGAGCTGAAGGGCTTCGAAGTCAATCTTCAGAAACGTCTGAGCTTCCTGCCAGGATGGATGGAAAACTTCGGCGTTCAGGCCAACTACACCTTTGTCGATTCCGACATCGAGTATCTGACCTCGACGACGCCGGGCGCCCCGACCATTACCCAGACGCTGACGGGTCTGTCCAAGAACGCCTGGAACGCCACGATCTACTACGAGACCGACAAGTTCAGCATCCGGGGCTCGGCCGCCTACCGCGAGGGCTACCTGACGGCGGTTCCGGGCAACGATGGCAACAGCGTTCACGGCACTAATGAGACCATGAACTTCGACATGCAGGCCTCATACGCCATCAGCGACAAGCTGAAGGTCAGCATTGAGGGAATTAACCTCACTGACGAGTTCAATGATCAGTATGTCGACGCCAGCAATCGTTTGAATGTCTACAGCCACACCGGTCGGCAGTTCTTCGTCGGTCTGCGGTACATCTTCTAAGCGGGCCTCCTCCTGAAACCCGCGCTTGACGCCGTCCCTTTGACGAGGGGCGGCGTTCTTTTGCGCGCGGCGCATCGTCAGAGGATCATGCCGAAAGGGCATGGATCCATACGCAGAAAGGTCTTGGCCCCCAGTGTTACCTGACGAACCCTGTTCCACAGGGAGGCGTAGCCGGCACAGACCGGCGCCGCCGATCCGAGGGAAGGAATCCGGGCCTCCGCGACATTAGCGGTCCCGTGTCTCAGGGAGGGTGGGTGATGTCTTCACGCCGTTGCGCCTTGGCGGGCGTTGCATCCTGGTTCGTGCTGGCCACGGCCGTACAGGCCATGGCGCAGGTTCCGATGACGGCTTCGCACCCAACCCGAAGCGAGGGCGGTCAGCGACCTTCTCAGCGGAATTGGACGCCTCGCGCGGATAACCGCGAGGCCCTGACTGACTACCTCGACGCCATCGCCATGGCGCACCTTGATCACAGACGCGCGCGCGTTGACGCCATCTCCGACCAGCGGCAGGCCGAGGCCTACCAGGCGAGCTTCCGGCTCGACGCCGTTCGCCTGATGGGCGGACTGCCGGAGGCGCGCACCCCGCTGCGGGCGCGAACGGTTGGCGCCATCTCGCTCGACGGCTTCAGCCTCGAACGCGTGATCTTGGAAAGCCAGCCCGGCTTCTATCTGACCGCCAACGTCTATGTGCCTGCAACGCCCGGCGCTCATCCCGCCGTGCTCCTGACGCCTGGTCACAGCGCCGACGGCAAGGTGCGAGGCGGCGTCCAAGCGCAGATCGCGGCCCAACTGGCCAGGCGCGGCGTGGTGGTCATGTTCTACGACGTGCTCGGGCACGGCGAACGGCTCCAGACCTTCGACCCCGATCGCGGCGTAGCGCGAGCCGGAGGGGCGACTGGCGAACACACCTTGGCGTTCCAGCAAACCCTGCCGATCGGCGACAATCCCGCCCGCTACTTCGTCTGGGACGCCATGCGGGGCCTCGATTATCTTTCATCTCGACCGGATGTCGACGCCACGCGCCTTGGAACTTTGGGCTGCTCGGGCGGCGGCATGGTCAGCGCCTATCTGGCCGCCCTGGATCCGCGGGTGAAGGCTGCCGCCGCCGGCTGCTACATCAGCGACTTCGAACACATGATTCCGACCTATGGGCCGCAGGAAGCCGAGCAATCGCTGCCAGACTTTATTGCGAGGGGCTACAACGTCACTGACTGGGTGCTGGCCGCGGCTCCACGCCCCTTCGCCATTGTCTCTACGCATGACGACAGCTTCCCCCTTGGGGGAGCCGAAGCCGCCTACGAAGATGCGCGCCGTTTCTACCGCCTGTTCGGCGCGGAGGACCAGGTCCAGTGGATCGTCGGTCCCGGCGGCCACGGAGCGCTTGCTCCTGTCGCCCCCCAGATCATCGGCTTTTTCCTGAAGACCCTCAACGGAGACGAAGCGCCGGTCGTGATGGATGAGGTCCGGATTCCCGCGCCGGAAGACCTGCTCGTCACCAGTACCGGTCAAGTCTCGACCGCTTTCGAGGCTCAGACGGTGCAGACGCTCAGCCGCCAGCGCGCGGATCGTCTGCGCCCCCCTGCGCTTCCTGCCGGCGGAACCGGCCCGGAGGCGCGCGCCGAACTGGCCAGACGGATTCGCGACGTCGCGCGTGTGACCGCCGCCCCCGGCGCCCCTGCGCCGAGCGTTGCCTTCTTCCAGCGTGACCAGCGCCAAGGCTACCGGATCGACGCCCTGCGCATAAGCAGCGAGCCCGGTGTCATCCTGGACGGCTTCTACGCCCGTCATGAAGGGGCCTCGCGGCCCGCCTTGGTCCTCCTGACCGACGAGTCGCCCGAGGCGCTGCGTCAGGCTGGAGGCCTGATAGACCAGTACGCCGAGCGCGGATGGAACGTCTTCGCCCTGCGTCCTCGTGGATGGGGCGGAACTGAAGAGGTGAAGTCCGCCCTTGTCGGCGACTGGGGCCTGCTGTCATTGCGCGCCCTTCTGGTAGGCAAGACGGTGCCCGGCATGCGGATGGACGATGCTGTTCAGGCGATCAACTGGCTGGTCGCCCAGCCGTCGGTCGACGCCAGCCGCATTGCTCTGCACGGATCCGGGATCATGGGGCCGGTCGCTCTCCAGGCCGGGGTCCTTGACCCCAGGGTGCAGCGGATATTTCTGGACGAAGCCTTGGCCAGCTACCGGGACATCGTGGACGCGCCTGTCAGCCTCGATACCCCCGAGGTCAATCTGCCAGGCGTTCTCAAGCACTACGATCTGCCGGACCTGGTCGCGGCCATGCCGCCTGGCTCGGTCGTCGTCTCGTCGCCGGTCGACAGTCGCGGTCAAGCGCTAGGCGCCGCCCGTCGGCAGGCGCTGTTCGGACGGCCAAGCGTCGTGCTTTCACCGTCCCTGTTCGACCGCAGCCAAGCGGCCGCCTATCGGCCCTGAGGCCGACAACACCCAGCCTGCACTCTCGCTATGGAGTATTCGATGACGCTCTCCTCCAGCCGACGCCGCTTTCTGGCGGGCTCCGGCGTCGCGGGGCTGGTCGCCGCCTCGACGACGACCGCCGCCGCGCATCGTCCGCCGCCGTCAATCATCCCTGTCCCAAGCGTGGCGGGGGGCCCAGCGGTCCCGACCTTGCCCGCTGCAACACCGCAACCCAGCAACGGGCTGAAGCTGGACCCACGCGCTTTCGGCGCTGTCGGAAACGGAGTGGTCAAGGACACGGCGGCCCTGCAGGCGGCGCTGGATCGGGTCGCCGTCCTTGGGGGCGGCGAGGTGATCATCAGCCCCGGCGTCTATCTCATCGGCGCGATTCGCCTCGGCTCGAACACTGTCTTGCGGATCGAGGACGGCGCCACGCTTCAGGGATCGCCCGACATCACTGATTATCCGGTCACTCAGGTCCGTTGGGAAGGCAAGTGGACGCCAGGCTACATCGGACTGATTTCGGCCCAGGGTGAAACCAACATCATCCTGACGGGCAAGGGGCGCATCCTGGCGTCCGACGCGATCGAGCGCCGGATCGAGGCTTCAACAGGCCTGCGTCACCCTTGCCTTCTGGAGTTTGTGGACGTGAAGGGCCTGACCGTCTCTGACCTGTTCACGCAACAGAACGACCAGTGGTCGATCCATCCGGTCTATTGTGACGATGTGATCTTTCGAGGCCTGATGGTGAATGGTCGGGCTGACGGGATCGACGTCGATTCCTGCCGACGCGTCATTATAGATCAATGCCGCTTTGACACCGTGGACGATTGCATTTCGCTGAAATCGGGACGCGGCATGGAAGGCTTTGTGATCGATCGGCCAACCGAAGATGTCACCATCACCGACTGTGTCTTCATCGACCGTCGCTGGGCCTGCATCGGCATCGGATCAGAAACCTCCGCCGGCGTCAGGCGCGTGCTGGTCGAGCGATGCCTGTGCGAAGCGGCCCATACCTTCGCCATCTATATCAAGAGCCGTCCGGGCCGCGGCGCCTTCATCGAAGACATAGCCATGCGCGACCTCGAGGTGAGGAATACGGGCTACGGCTTCCTGCGCATCAATATCCTGGAAGGCGGCAAACAGGATCAGTTTCCTGTTCCTGGGCTGGAAGGCATTCCCACGATCCGTAACTTCCTGTTTGAACGGATCAAGGTCGTCGATGTCCCCGTGCTTGTCGAAGCGGTGCAAATCCACCCCGACAAGCCGCTGGACGGCTTTGTCCTGCGTGATGTCAGCGGCACGGCGGGTCGCGGCATCACACTGGCGAACATGAAAAACGTTGAGCTCTCGAACATCGACGTCAGCGTTTACAGCGGGCCGCGCCTCGCCAGCGATAACGTGAGCGGACGTGGCCTTGAGGGCAGTGCCCGGCTGGTTCCTCCGGACGTCCCCGCGCCGATCGGGGCCGCCGAGCCAGCCTATGCTTTGGCGGTCGTGCCGGGGCGCCCCAACTGACCGCGGGCTCAGCGCCTGATTTAAATGATGAGCTGATGATCGCCCTCGCGCCGGCCGCTGGACCGTTTGCGTCTCGGCGGGGCAGGGCTTTTCTGGAACTTCGCCGGTGATGCGCAGCAGGGGTCTGGACGCGGTCCCCTATCGCCTGCGTCCCGGCGCAATCACTTCGTTGTTGGCGCTCGATATCTCCTTCACCGTCGAAAGGACCCGGACTCTCGCACCGGCCGTATCGGCTCCGGGCGCCACACGAAGGAGGGCTGTCGTCGTTCGCGGGCGCAGGTCGTTCGGCGCTTCGAGGGGCGCTATCACAGTTTGAGCCAGGATTTCATTGTCGGCCCCCACCAGTTGCAGTTGCGCTTCGGGCGCGCCGATCGAGCCAAGCGAATGGACAGCGACTTCCAGAATATCGCCGCGCCACCTCATCTCATGTGATCCTATCGCCAGGTCGGGGCGCGCAAGGATATCGACCTCGGGACCGTCCAGTTTGAGATCAACGACGGTCGTGACGCCGGGCGCGAAGGTCAGGTCCAGCGTCTGGTCGCGACCGAAATCAAAGGCGCGCGGCGACGAGGAGGCATCGGCGTGGTCGTCTCCGTCCGCATCAACGCCCTGACGCATCGTCCAGGATCCTGTCGAAACGCCCGCTCCGGTCAGGACGGCGTGGATGGGCGCGTCCGACAGATTGTGGGCGAGGATGCGGAAACCGGTCGGGCTGGGCTCGCGCACCAGCACGGCCAGCTTCCCGGCGTCCGCTTCCTGATCGAACCGCCAGCCGATCAGATGGCCGGGCACGATGGCGTTGCGCCACAGGGCGACGCCGCCCAGCCGTTGACGCTGCAGCTCCACGGTAGGGATTTCGACCCGGTCCACCCACCAGTGATCCTCGGTCATCATAGGCATTCGGAACCCGGCGTCCCTGCGCAGGCCGTCGTAGAGCCGCTCCAGATAGGTCTTGTCGCCGGTCGCGGCCCAGGCGCCGTGCAGCGCAAGCGGCGCGGCGTTCGGCGAGCGGGCGGCGGCGATCCAGGCCTCGGCCAGTTCGGGGCGGTTCAGCGCGGTCGGAATGTCCGAAGTGATGATCCCGGCCAGGGATCCGGCGCCGCCGCTGCGCAGAACCTGTTCGATGGGGCGCAGATAGCGGTCATCCCCCGTCCAGCGCCAGGCCGCCCACATCAGCAGATTCGTCTGTTGCGGGCTGGCGCCGCCGCGCGTCGCGCCGTCGGGCCAGTTGATCTCGGTCGGATAGGTCCACAGGCCCTGGGCGTCCTGCTTGCCGTGAGCCAGATAGCCATCGGCCAGTTCCAGCAGAAGCCGTTTCAACTCCGGCGACCCGTTCCAGTCCACCAGCAGGATGCCGGGATGGAAGATCATGTAGGAATAGGGCTTGGACCATTGCCACGGCGTCTCGGTGACCACGTGATCGCCGCTGAAATAGTTGCTGACCAGCAGTCGGTTACCCTGCGGATTGACGGCCGTCAGATCCTGATAGCGGATCGCCGTCTCCATCAGCCGTTCCAGCGTCAGGGGGTCGCCGGGATTCATATAGGCTGACTGGCTGATGGCGTTGACGCCCTCCTCATAGACATGGAGCTCGTCAGTCACGATGGTCCCGAGACCCCTGGTGAACATGCCGTTGCGGTAGATGGCGTCGATCATGGCGCTGAGAGAGGCGTTCAGCTTGTCGGGTTCGACCCCCATCAGGGCCAGGCCGGGCCACTGGTTCGTCAGGTCTGTGTCGTCGGAAAGACCGCCGCCGAACTCGCCCTCGACCTGACGGTTGTCGATCCACCAGTTCACGAAGTCGGCCGCCTGTTTCAGCGCCTGGGTCTGGCCCCAGGCCCAGGCCGGAACGCCCTCGGGCGCCGGCTCCAGCGCGACAGGCGGCAGGGGCTGCTGCGGGTTCCATTCCGCCCAGTAGCGCACGCCGCCCGGATGTCCGGGATTGACCCGCAACAGGTCCGTCAGATCTTCATAGAAGCGGTTGAACAATCCCAGTTCGCGGGTGTTCTGGCGTTCCTCGACCAGGAAGCCGTAGTTGTCGCGCACCTGTTCGAACCGGTCCTGCTCGTGCTCGATCCGCGCCTCCTCGCGGCTCTTGAACACCAGGGCGACCTTTGCGCCGTCCAGACTGTCCGCGCCGAAGGCCGGGTCCGCCGAGACGACGGTGAAATAGATCCCCTTGCCTGACGGCAGGATCCGGTCGCGCGTGTCCAGCCAGAGGGTGCGCGCCTCGCCCGGCTTGACCGAGACATTGACGTCCATCAGGTCGCGGGTCGGCGTCAGCGGATCCTTGATGCGGATGTTCAGCGGGATCAGGCCGTCGCGCGTGGGGGCGATGTCCAACGCCGGCAAGGTCAGTTCGATTCCGTCCAGTCCGCCGAAATTCTCGTAGCCGAACACGGGTCCGCCCCGGCTGAGCGGCAAACCCGGCGCCTGGGTGCGGAAGTCCTGAGGGATGACGACATGAACGATGGGCCGCGCATCGCCAGATCGGCGCGTGCGCGGCAAGGTCGGAGCCCCGCCGGGCAGGGCGGCGACGATGGTCTGCTCCTCAGCCGGATAGCGGCCGGCGATGAAATCGGTCGCGTCTTTGACCGTCGTGTAGTTCGGATCGACGTCGGCGCGGATGGTGAAGTCGAAACGGCCGATCCCGGCGGGCGCGGCGCCGGGCGAGACGCGATAGGCGCCGATCTCTTCGATCGGGGTTTCCTGGGCCTCGTTGACGAAGCGGACGGCGCCGCCTGTGCGTTCGACCGAGAGGCGGGTGGTGGTCCGCTCCGCCCCCTGACGTCGCCGGGCCAGCAACTCGCCCTCATCCGTCACCTGGGCCGATCCCGCGGGAACCGTTCCGTCCGTCAGGACCGACAGTCGGCCATAGGCCGCGCCCTGGATCTCGATCTGGTTCCAGGGCTCGTCGGGCAGGAACCATGTCCCCGCCTTGCCGCCCATCGAATAGACGTTCCAGTCAGGCAGGGTGAAATAGTCATGCCGCCCCTCGAGACGCGAGCGGTTGTAAACGCCGGGCCAGGTGGTCTCGCGGATGCCGTCGTTGCCCTTCCACATGCGTTGGGCGACATCGCGCTGGTCGGTGAATTCGACACGGCGGATGCGCGTGCTCGCGTCCGCCAGATAGGGCGGCGGCGCGCCGTCGAAGCCATGGCGGCGGTTCCAGGTCGGCCGCCAGTCGATCGCGGCCGTCGCGGGCGTCGGCTCCCGGTTTTCGGCCAGGGCGGCTGCAGCCGCGTCGTCCAGCGCATGATCGTAGATGCGGATCTCGTCCAGATCGCCGCCACGCAGGAAGTTGTAGCGGCTCTGCACCTGGATGGGGCTGATGATGCGGCTGTGCGGTCCGAACTGGTCCAGTCCCGCATCCAGCAGGGCGGGCTGATCCTTCCGTGCGACCAGCCGGCCGTCGACATAGAGTTTGACGCCGGTGGTCTCGTCCCAGGTGAAGGCGATGTGGGTCCATTGGTCGGACGCGGGCGTCTGGGGCATTTCCCACGAGACGCGCACTCGCGCCAAGTTGGCGTCGGTGACGAAGGCGTCGAAGCCGTGACCATTCCAGTCGATGCGCAGGAAGGTCATGTCCCAGCTGGAATGGTTGGCGTAGCTGACGCGGAACAGCGGGAACTGGTTCTGTCCCACCGGATAACGGGAACGCCAGAAGAAGGAGAGGGCGCCGCGCTGGGCCTGGATATTGCCGGGCGCGGACCAGGCCAGCACCTGATCGTCCTGCGCCTGAAGATAGCCGCCCGAGCGCCCGCCCTCGGACACTATGGCGACCTTGTCGACAAAGGTCGGCTCGGCCTGTCCGCCGGCGACGTCCGCCTTCAGGCTCCGGTCGGCGGAGAGGTGGAACAGCAGTCCGTCGTCCGCCCGCGCCGCGCCGGAGAAGAGAGGCGCGCACAGGGCCGCGCTCGCCATCAACAGGGTGCTCAGTCTCATGATGTCCTCCCACGTCCTGCGTCTGCCGCGCTGGATCATGTGTTTGCGACCTGGGTCCCGCCTGTTCAGATCACGACCTGATACCGGTGTCAAAAACCTTGATCGGACGAATCCGAGCCCCACTGGCGCGGTCGGCATGTCGAGGGTCCGAAACGGGGCTGCCAGCCAATGTTCACCACTGGCTCAACGCAGCCGTTCCCGATGGCCTCAGGGGCAAGCTGCTGAGGGTCGGTCTCAGCTTGCGCTTGTTCCTGAGTGGTTTTGAGCGGGCGCTAAGTGGTCCTGACAGTGTGTCAGGACGAATAGAATTGACAGTCTCGTACAGTGTGTTCCATACACTGTGCGTCACACACTATGTGGCGACAGGTGAGGCGAGGCGGCGTGGACAAGGCGGTGTTCGAGGCGATGCGGCTGGAGCTGCGGCGAGGGTCGCTGGTGCTGGCGGTGCTCGCCTGCCTGCGGACCGAGCGCTACGGCTACACCCTGCGTCAGGCCCTGGCGGCGGACGGCCTGGAGATGGAGGAATCCACCCTCTATCCGCTGCTGCGGCGTCTGGAGGGGCAGGGGCTGCTGACCAGTGAATGGCGCGAGGAGGAGAAGCGGAAAAAGCGCTTCTACGTCCTGTCGCCGCAGGGCGAGACCCTGCTGGCCGCCCTGACCGAGGAATGGCGCGGCATCAACGCCTCGCTGGATCGAATGCTGTGAACGCTCGGGGGAGGAAGACCGACATGGACGTGATCGAACGCTATCTGGAGGCCGTGGCGGCCCAGCTGCCGACCGAGGACCGCGAGGACATCGTCGCCGAACTGCGCGACCTGATCCTGAGCCGCGTCGAGGCGCGCGAGGAAGAACTGGGCCGGGCCCTGACCGACGACGAGAAGGAGGCGATCCTGCACGAGATCGGCCATCCCCTGGTCGTCGCCGCCCGCTATCGCAAGGGGCCGGACAGCCTGATCGGACCCGAGCTGTTCCCCTATTGGCTGTTCGGAGCCAAGGCGGGGTTGATCGTCATTGCGGCGGTGCAGGCGCTGGGGTTGCTGGTCCATGTGTTGGGCGCGCCAGCCGATTTCGGACGGGCGATCAGCCAGGCCTTCCACGGCTTCTTCTCCGGCGCGCTGACCCTGCTGGGAGCGTTGACGCTGGCCGGGGCGATCATGGAGCATTACGGCATCAAGCCCGCCTGGCTGACGAAATGGCGGGTGCGCGACCTGTCGGCCTTTGGTCTGGCTGATCCGGCCAAGTGGGGCGCGTCCATGGCGGGAAGCGACAAGGCGAAGGCGGAATGGCTGCCCAAGGGGGCGAAGGTCTGGGGCGTGCGCGCCGAGGCGCCGCGCATAGCCGAGGTCCTGTGGTCCATCGTCTTCAGCGGGATTTTCCTGCTGTGGTGGATGGGCGTGATCCGTTTCGAGGGCCTGGGTCAGTTCACGCTGCGGAGCGGCGAGGTGGCGGTGGCCGCAGCGCCGATCTGGGCCAGCCTGTATGGCGTGATCCTGGCCTGGGTGGTGGCCGTGATGGCGGTGGACGCCATCGCCCTGGCGCGCGGCGGAGCGGATCGGATCACTTGGGCGCTGAGGATTCCGCTGGCGGGCGCGGCCGTCTGGATCGCCTGGCGGCTGTTCGATGCGGGCTGGTGGTTCACGCTGAGCCAGGGCGAACAGGTCGCGCCGGTCGTGGGCGGTCCGGCCGACCGGATCGGCACGGAGTTGCTGCGGGCCTTGCGTCTGGAGGGGCGCGGACTGGAAGAGACCGCCGTGACCCTGGGGGCCGTCCTGAGCTGGGTGCTGGTGATCGCCATGATCGGTTACGGTTTCAGCATCGTGCAGAACCTGTGGCGCATCGCGACGGCCCGCGACCGCTGAGCCGGTCGGCGCCGTCATGTCCGAAAACCGCGAGACAGGGCGGCGGCGAAGGCGCAGGGTGCGGGCATGGAAAACGCCCGCGACAGTCTGGATCAGGAGGCCTGCTATCGGGCCGTCCTGACGCGTGACCCGCGTTTTGACGGACGGTTCTTCACCTGTGTGAAGACCACGGGAATCTATTGCCGGCCGGTCTGTCCGGCGCGGACGCCCCGGCGCGAGAACATGAGCTTCGTCGCCTCGGCGGCGGCGGCGGAGGAGGCGGGGTTTCGCGCCTGCCTGCGCTGTCGGCCCGAGACGGCGCCCGACATGGGGGCGTGGCGCGGCACCTCGAATACGGTGAGCCGGGCCTTGGGTCTGATCGACGCGGGCGCTCTGGATAGCCACTCCGAGTCTGGAGGCGACGTCGATGCTCTGGCCGCGCGGCTGGGGGTGGGCGAACGGCATCTGCGCCGCCTGTTCCGCCAGCACCTGGGCGCGGCGCCGGTCAGCGTGGCCCAGACCCGGCGGGTGTTGCTGGCCAAGGCCCTGATCCATCAGACCGATCTGGGCATGGCCGAGGTGGCTCTGGCGTCCGGGTTCGGCAGCGTCCGGCGCTTCAACGAGACGTTTCAGCGGCTCTACGGGCGGCCGCCCTCGGCCCTGCGACGACGGGCGGAGAAGGCCGGCGACGGCGGGATTAGGCTGAGCCTGCCATACCGCGCCCCCTATGAGATCAAGGCCATGCTGGCGGCGCTGGCGGCGCGCGGCGAGGTGGTGGAAGGCGGCGTCTGGCGGCGTGCTCTCACGGCCGAGGCCGACGGCGCGACCGGCGAGGTTTCGGCCCGCTTCGAGGATGGGAACCGGCTGGCGGTCACGGTCGCGATCGCAGACCTGAAGGCCCTGCCTGGCGTTCTGGCGCGGGTGCGGCGAGTGTTCGACCTGTCGGCGGACCCGGAGGCGATCCAGCATGACCTGGCGGCGGACGCCCTGCTCGCCCCTCTGGTGCGGGCGCGGCCCGGCCTGCGTCTGCCCGGCGACTGGCTGGACGCGGGCGTTGATATGGCCAGCGACCGGCTCGAGGACGCCCGGCTCGCGGGCAGAGCCGAACAATGGCGGCCGTGGCGGGCCTATGGGGCGCTGCACCTGCGCGAAGCGGGGATCGACGACGCGCATCTGATGGAGAACGGCGATGAAAAAGACGCAGCCTGAAGCCTTCACCCTCGACCGCATCGCCTCGCCGGTGGGCGAGGTCCTGCTGGTCACCGACGACGAGGGGGCGGTGCGGGCCTTCGACTTTTCGGACTACGAGCCGCGGATGCTGAAGTTGCTGACGCGTCACTATGGCGAGGTGAAGTTGCGCGAAGGTCGAGCGCCCGAGGCGGTTCGGGCGGCCATCGCCGCCTATTTCGGCGGCGACGCCACGGCGCTGGACGGGATCGCGGTGAAGACCGGCGGCACCGACTTCCAGCGCGCGGTCTGGGCGGCGCTGCGCACCATTCCGGCGGGCGAGACCTGGAGCTATGGCCGGTTGGCCTCGGCCATCGGCAAGCCCGCCGCCGTGCGCGCCGTGGGTCTGGCCAACGGAGCCAATCCCGTCGGGGTCATCGTGCCCTGCCACCGCGTGGTCGGGGCCAACGGGACGCTGACCGGCTATGCTGGCGGACTGGAACGCAAGCGCTGGCTGCTGGCGCACGAGAGCGCCGCGCCGCGCCTTATCTGAACGGCGAGGTGAACTGGGCGGGAGCCAGGGCGCGGGGGGTGAAGCGGGCCTCGCGCACGGCGCCGTTGAAATAGTTGACGCGGTTGATGCGCGTGCCGACCGAGGATCGGCCGGGGCCTTGCGGCTTGAAGGCGATCTCGGCCTCGGTTTGCAGTTCGCCGTTGACGAAGGAGCGATAGGTGGTCCCGTCGAAGGTCTGGGCGACGTGGGCCCATTGGCCGAGCGGATGCAGCTTGCTCGTCTCGATCAGGGGCTTGTTGTAGCCCTCGCCCTTGGTGAAGGCGTCCAGATACCAGCCGCCCTCGACCACGCGGATTTCGAACATGATGCGCGTGCCGGGGCCGCCCGGCGCCTCGT
This sequence comes from Brevundimonas sp. UBA4553, assembly GCF_002387245.1. GTDB lineage: Bacteria > Pseudomonadota > Alphaproteobacteria > Caulobacterales > Caulobacteraceae > Brevundimonas. Next base: position 37,373 of record NZ_DGLD01000008.1, on the reverse strand, counting down.
CCGACTGCAGGTGGAACCAGCGCTGCTCGAAGGGGCCGCCGTCGGGGCGGAAGACGGCCTCGAAGGTGAAGGTCTCGGCCCCCGCCAGCGGATGGCGGTCGATGAACAGGGCGTCGTCCACGCCGTCGAAGCGGACGGCGGCGCCCATCAGAGTGTCGATGATCTGCGGCGCGCCCTCGACATGGGTGGTCTCGCCGCCGATGTCCGTCAGGCGGTCGAAGGTCCAGACAATCTGGTCCGGCTGGGTGGCGACCTCGAAGGAGGCGCAGGCGGACAGGGGCGCAAAGGTCAGAGGCGCGAGCGCCAGCGGGGCGGCCAGAACGGCGCGGCGGTTCAAGGTCATGCAGCTTCCCCTCAGGCGGCGCCGTCAAGAAAGAGGCGGCAGGCCGGATTGTCGGTCTCGTCCACATAGGGGTAGCCGAGGGCGTCCAGCGCGGTCCAGAGGGCGGGAGCCTGATCCGGCGCCACGTTGATGCCGGCCAGCACCCGGCCGACGTCGTCGCCGTGGTTGCGATAGTGGAACAGGGTCAGGGTCCAGGCGGGCTGCAGACTGTTGAGGAAGCGCAGGAAGGCGCCGGGGCGCTCGGGAAACTCGAAGCGCAGCAGCCGTTCGTGCGGCAGGCCGATGGTGCGTCCGCCGACCATGTAGCGGACGTGCAGCTTGGCCGTCTCGTTGTCGCTCATGTCCTCGACAGCGTAGCCATCGGCGCGCAGGCGCTCGATCAGGTCTTCCTTTTCCTGCCCTATCGCCTCGCGCGCGGCGTTCGGCTGCTTGAGGGCGCCGCCGCTGAGCGAGACGCCGACGAAGATCTGGGCCGTGCCGTCGCCGGACCAGCGGTAGTTGAACTCGGTCACCGAGCGGCCGTCGAGGCTTTGCAGGAAGCGGTGGTAGTCGTCGCGACGGTCGGGCATCGCCACGGCCAGCAGGGCCTCGGCGCCCTCGCCGATCTCGGCCCGTTCTGCGACGTGACGCAACCGGTCGAAGTTGACGTTGGCGCCCGAGTTGATCGCGACCAGGGCGCCGCGGCCCGGATGACGTGCGGCCCAGACCTTCAGCCCGGCCAGGGCCACGGCGCCTGAGGGCTCGGCCACGGCGCGGACGTCGTCGAAGATGTCCTTCACCGCCGCGCAGATGGCGTCGGTGTCGACCAGGACGATCTCGTCCAGCAGATCGCGGCACAGGCGGAAGGTTTCATCGCCGGCGCGGCGCACCGCCACGCCGTCAGCGAACAGGCCGACCTGATCCAGGGTCACGACCTGACCGGCGTCCAGCGCGCTCTTCATCGTCGGGGCGTCGGCGGGCTCGACGCCGATGATCCTGGTCTCGGGGCGCAGGAAGCGGACGATCGCCGCGACCCCCGCCGCCAGACCGCCGCCGCCGATGGGGACGAAGACGGCGTCGATGGAGTCTGGGTGCTGACGCAGGATTTCGAGGCCGACGGTGCCCTGCCCGGCGATGACGTCAGGGTCGTCGAAGGGGTGGACGAAGGCGGCGCCGGTCTCCTGTTCCAGCTTCCGCGCGTGGGCGTAGGCGTCGTCGAAGCTCTCGCCGTGCAGGACCACCTGACCACCAAGAGCCTTGACCGCCGCCACCTTGATGCCCGGCGTGGTGGTCGGCATGACGATGGTCGAGGTCGCGCCGCGTTTCGCCGCCGCCAAGGCCACGCCCTGGGCGTGATTGCCCGCCGAGGCGCAGATGACGCCGCGCCCCAGCTCGGCTTCGCTCAGGTTGGCGATGCGGTTGTAGGCGCCGCGGATCTTGAACGAGAAGACGGGCTGCAGATCTTCGCGCTTCAGCAGGGCGGGGCGGTCGATCCGCGCCGAAAGCCGCTTCAGCGGGTCCAGAGGGGTTTCCTCGGCCACGTCATAGACGCGGGCGGTCAGGATGCGACGGACGGTGTCTTGCACGAAATTCTCGATCAATAGGCGCGGTGCAGCGGATGCGTGTTCCGGTTTAGGGGCGTGGGGCGACAATGAGAATGGAAATTGCGTGATGTCGCTCTGTCTTTCGCGGGCGAGAGACGCCTTTGCGCCCTTTCCGCTTGCGCCGTGTGCGGAACGGCCTACATTGCGCCTGCTTATGCTAACTTTGAGCATAAGTCGGGGCCGCGCAGACAGTCGCAAGGGAGTTGAGGTGATGGCGGACGGCGCTTTCGGTCTGTCGCGGGAACTGGCGGAAGAGACCGCTCCCGTCTGGGAGAAGGTCAAGGGTCTGGTGACTCCGCTGGAGTGGCCGGAACAGGCGAAACTGATCAGCGAGATCAATGCGCTCAAGAAGGCGCGCGACGCCGTCATCCTGGCCCACAACTATATGACGCCCGAGATCTTCCACGGGGTCGGCGACTACGTCGGCGACAGCCTGGGCCTGGCCAAGGAGGCGGCGCGTTCGGACGCCAAGGTCATCGTCCAGGCGGGCGTGCACTTCATGGCCGAGACGTCGAAGATCCTGTCGCCGGACAAGACCGTGCTGATCCCCGACCTGCGCGCGGGCTGTTCTCTGGCCTCGTCGATCACGGGGGCGGACGTGCGCCTGATCAAGCAGCGCTACCCCGGTTTGCCGGTCGTCACCTATGTGAACACCACCGCCGATGTGAAGGCCGAGACCGACATCTGCTGCACCAGCGCCAACGCCGTTCAGGTGGTGGAGTGGGCGGCGAAGGAATGGGGCGTCGACAAGGTCATCCTGATCCCTGACGAGTTTCTGGCGCGCAACGTCGCGGCGCAGACGAACGTCGGCATCATCGCCTGGAAGGGCCGCTGCGAGGTGCATGAGCGCTTCACCGCCGACGACATCGCCGACATGCGCGCCGCCTATCCCGGCGCGGAAATCCTGGCCCACCCGGAATGCCCCGAGGACGTCCTGGCGGCGTCGGATTTCGCCGGATCGACGGCGGCGATGATCGACTATGTCGAGGCGAGGAAGCCGAAGCAGGTGGTGATGATCACCGAGTGCTCGATGGCCTCGAACGTCAAGGGCGACGTGCCCGGCGTCGACTTCATCGGCCCGTGCAACCTGTGCCCGCACATGAAGCGGATCACCCTGGAGAACATCCGCGACTGCCTGCGCGACATGAAGTTCGAGGCGACGGTGGAGCCGGACATGGCCGAGCGCGGTCGTCTGGCCGTGCAGCGGATGATCGACCTGCCTCCGCCCGCCATCCCGGCGCGCTATGACCTGATCAAGGCCCGGCACCACGTCGATGTGGAGCTGATCTGAGGTCCTGCGGCGATGCGGCCCGTTGCGGGTCGCGCGCCGCACGCCCAGTTCGACGACATGAGCGACATCGACAACACCACGCCCCATTCCGGCCGCCGTCCTGGTCCCTGGGATCTGCCGCCTGAAGCGGCCGCCCCGCCGCCCGAGCCTGCGCGCGCGCGCCCATCCGCGCCGCTGGAGGACAAGGGCCAGCATCCGGGCTGGGCCATCGCCTCGACCCTGCTGATGGCGGGCTTCCTGTGGTGGATCACCGGCAGCGTGGTCGTGGCGGGCGCCGTCCTGTTCGGCCTGTTCGTCCACGAATACGGACACGTGCTGGCGATGAACAAGCTCGGCATGGGGCCGGCGCGCATCTACATCATTCCCTTCCTCGGCGGACTGGCCAAGGCGCAGCGCGAGCCGAAGACGGAGTGGCACGGGGTGCTGGTCTCGCTGGCGGGGCCGGCTTTCGGCCTGATCGCCATGATCCCCTTCGTGGCCGCGGGCCTGTGGCTGCGCTCGCCCGAGTGGCTGATGGGCGCCTTCTTCATCGCCATGATCAATCTGGTGAACCTGCTGCCCGCCCCGCCGCTGGACGGGGCCAAGGCGCTGGGGCCGGTGCTGACGCGGGTCCATCCGCGGCTGGAGCAGGTCGCCCTGCTGGCCGTCGGCGGTCTGGCCGTCTGGTGGGGACTTTCGACGGGGCGGCTGATCCTGGCGGTCTTCCTCGGCATCGCCGTCTTCAGCCATCTGAAACGCGGGGTGTGGCGCGCAGGGTGGGGGCAGCTCAGCTGGCCCGAGGCGGGTCGCAGCCTGGCCCTCTATCTGGCCACGGCGGCGGTCTGTGCGGCGGCGGCCATCGGCGCCCTGCTGCCGCTGACCGGCGGGGCGGTGGAGCCGGCCTTCGACATGGGCCTGAGATTCATCGGCGTGGGAGGCCGCTAGACGCATGGCGCGCATCCGGCATGACGGGCCGCTGGTCATCGGCGGCGGGCTGGCGGGGCTGTCGGCCGCGCTGGAGGCCGCGCCGGCGAAGACTCTGGTGGTCACGCCGGAACCGCTGCTGAACGCCTGCTCCTCGGCCTGGGCCCAGGGCGGACTGGCGGCGGCCCTGTCGCCGAAGGACAGCGCCTTGCTGCACGCCCAGGACACCGAGGGCGCGGGCGCCGGTCTGGTCGAGCCGCAGGCCGCGCGCGCCCTGACCGAGCGCGGGCGCGAGACGGTGGAATGGCTGGCCGCCCTGGGCGCGCCCTTCGACCGCGACGAGACGGGCGGCTTCTCCGTCTCGCTGGAGGCGGCCCACAGCCTGCCGCGCGTGGCGCGGGTCGGCGGCGACGGCGCCGGACGGGCCATCCTGTCGGCGGTGGTGGCGGCGGCGCGGGCGTCGAAGCATATCGAGATCTGGGAAGACGGGCGGCTGCGCGGCCTGATCCAGGACGTGAACGGCCGGGTGCGCGGCGCCCTGATAGAGCGGGCCGGAGGACGGGTGGACGAGGTCTTCGCGCCTGCCGTGGTTCTGGCCACCGGCGGGGTCGGCGGGCTGTATGAAGTGACGACCAACCCCTCGGCCCTGCGCGGCGAGGGTCTGGCCTTGGCCTATGGGGCGGGGACCGAGATTCTCGACCCGGAGTTCGTGCAGTTTCATCCCACGGCGATCGACGTGGGGCTGGACCCGGCGCCGCTGGCGACCGAGGCCCTGCGCGGCGAGGGGGCGCGGCTGGTCGACGGGAGCGGCGCCTATCTGCTGGGCGATCACCCCGACGCCGATCTGGCCCCGCGCGACATCGTGGCGCGGGTGGTGCACGCCGCGCGGGCCGACGGGCGCGGGGCGTTTCTGGATGCGACCAGGGCCGTGGGCGAGGCCTTCCCCCACGAGTTTCCGGCGGTCTTCGCCGCCTGTATGCGCGCCGGGCTGGACCCGCGCGTCAGCCCCATTCCGGTGGCGGCGGCGGCTCATTACCACATGGGCGGCGTCGTCGCTGACGACGAGGGGCGGACCGGCGTGCCGGGCCTCTACGCCATCGGCGAATGCGCCGCGACCGGGGTGCACGGCGCCAATCGTCTGGCCTCCAACTCCCTGCTGGAGGCGGGCGCCTTCGGGCGTCGCGCGGGGCGGGCGGCGGCGCAGGACGTCCAGCCGGCCAAGGCCGCGCTGAGACCGGCGCGGGCGTCCAGAGACCTGCCGCCCGAAGCCATGGCCGAACTGCGCGTCGCGATGACCCGGTTTGCGGGGGTGGTGCGCGACGAGGAGGGGCTGAGCGCCCTGATGGCCGTGGTCGACCGGCTGATGAAGGCGCATCCCGACGCCGTGGTCCTGACCGCAGCGCGTCTGATCGCCGAGGGCGCGCTGAACCGCCGCGAGAGCCGGGGCGGGCACTATCGCGCCGACTATCCCGACAGCCTGCCGACGGCCGAGCATACGCGGATGCGGCTGACGCCTGTCGGCGCCGACGAAGAGGCGGCGATTATCGCCGCACTCGCCGCCATCATCTGATTACGAAGGACGCCTGCGTGACCCGAACCCTGCCGGACCTGCTGATCGAGCCCATCGTGCGGATGGCTTTGGCCGAGGACCTGGGCCGCACCGGCGACGTGACGGCCCAGGCCTGCATCCCCGAGGACGCGCGGTTCAGCGCGGTCTTCGCCGCGCGTCAGGCGGGCGTGATGGCGGGCGGGGCCGTGGTTCGGATCGCGGTTGAGGCCATGGATCCAACGGCGACGGTGACGGTCCGGGTCGCCGACGGCGAGGCGTTCGAGGCCGGAACCGTGCTGGTCGCGGTCGAGGCCAAGGCCCGCGCCCTGCTGGCGGCCGAGCGGACGGCGCTGAACCTGCTGGGCCGGATGTGCGGCATCGCCACCCTGACGCGAACCTATGTGCAGGCGGTCGCCGGGACGAAGGCGCGCATCGCCGACACCCGCAAGACCACGCCCGGCCTGCGCGCGCTGGAGAAGCACGCGGTGGCCTGCGGCGGCGGGCTGAACCACCGCTTCGGTCTGGATGACGCCATCCTGATCAAGGACAACCACGTCGCCGTCTGTGGCGGGGCGGGCGAGGCGGTGCGCCGCGCCAAGGCCTTCGCCCCGCACCTGATGAAGGTCGAGGTTGAGGTCGACGGCCTGGATCAGCTCGACGAGGTCCTGCCGGAACGGCCTGATGTCGTCATGCTGGACAACTTCAGCCTGGCCGATCTGGAGGCGGCGGTGCGCCGTGTGAAGGAGAGCGCCTTCGGCCCTGTGGTGCTGGAGGCCTCGGGCGGGGTCACCCTGGCGAAGGTGGCGGCCATCGCGGCGACCGGGGTGGACGTGATCTCGGTCGGCGCCCTTACACACTCGGTTCCGCAGCTGGACGTGGGTCTGGACGCGCGCTGACGTCGGCGGGGGCGAACCAGCGACGCCGGATGGCGCGCTGCAGGGGGGCGTCGATCCATCGGTTGTAGAGATCGGCGGCGACGACGGCGGCCAACAGGCCCAGTCCCCACAGGCTCCAGGCCTGCCAGGCGACGGTTGCGGCGGCCGGGTGCAGCTGCTCGATGAGCGGCTGGATGACGCCGAACCAGACGGCGCCCGTGATCGTATGGGTCATGAACAGGCAGAAGCTGACGCGGGCGCCCCAGGCCGCGCCAGGGATCGGCCGGGTGGTCGGCAGGGCGCCGCAGCCCAGCACCACGACGCAGATGGCCAGGACGCTGATCATGTCCGGGCCGGCGACCGCGACATTGGCCAGCAGGACCGCGCCGCCGCCCAGACCGATCAGACGTGCGGTGCGCGGCGACCAGCCGCCGGTCTCCACGGCGCGCGCCAGCGTCAGTCCGACGAGGAAGAGCGGCGCGGCGCGGACCATGGCCCACTGGAACGGCAGGTCGAACAGGGAATGGTGCAGCAGCAGCAGGCTGAGCGCCTGTCCGCCGACCAGGACGCCCAGGCCCAGAGCCAGGGCCGGCAGCGCGCCGGACAGCCGCAACATGCCGCGCCACAGCCAGGGGAAGAAGGCGTAGCAGATCAGCAGCGCCGATAGCGTCCAGGCAGGGATGTTCCACTGTCCGCCGCCCAGGCCAAAGGCGTGCAGCAGCAGGATCTGCGCGGGCAGGCCGGACCACTCGAAGCGCTCGGCATGGGCTGGGGTGCGGCCGATGGCGGACGCCTCGAGCACCAGAAGGACCAGGATGAGCAGGGTGATCAGGTGGGTCGGATAGCTGCGGGCGAACCGCTTGAGCCAGAAACGAGCCGGGGTGATCCGCCCTGAAGCCACCCCGGCGCCATAGGCGCGGGCCAGCACGAAGCCGGACAGCATCAAGAAGAAGTCGGTCGCGAGATAGCCGCGCTCCCAGACGCTGTGCAGGGCGTGGAGCGGGATCGGAGCCTCGTCGCCGAAATGGAAGAGGACGACGAACATGGAGGCGAGGAAGCGCAAGGCGTCGAGCGCCCCGCCGCGAACAAGCGCGGGGGACGGAGGCAGGGCGGGGGTCGCTGTCGTCAAGGGCCGTCTCCCGCGCCCGGGGAGAGGCGCTTCGTCATCCGCTTCAGTCAGAACGCGCCGGGAACGTCTCTCCGTCGGAGATCGTTTCATTTTGACGAAAGGACAGCCCCATGAGCAAGACCCCCTCGGTTCCCAAGGAACAACGCAGTTTCGCCAACCACGGCGCGAGCGCGATCAGCGACATGGCGGACCGGCGTGACCTGGCCACCGGCGCCCAATCGGGTCAGCCCGGCGACGCGGACGTCAATACCGGACAGCAGGGCCGCTTCGGCAACCTGAAGCAGAACATGACGCCCCAGTGGAAAACGCAGGACCGCTGAGGCGGTTGAAGGCGGTTACTCGGTGATCGCGGCCTCGGTCGAGGCGGTGGTCGCTGGCGCGGTTGCGCCTTCGCGGGCCAGCATGGCGGAGTAGGCGACGGGACCGCTGGGCGAACGCGCGGGCTCCGCCGAGTCGAGGCTGGCCTGGATCAGGCGCGGCGCTTCGCTGGTGGAGGGACGCGGCGAGTAGCGGAAGGAGTCGCTGGAGCCCGACCGGCCGCCGAAGCGATAGAAGAGGTGATCGCCCACCTGGCCGACCCGTACCAGACTGTTGCGCCAGCGCGGCGTGACGCCGGTGGTGTGGAAGTGGGTCGCGTTGCCGACCGCTGCATAGACCCGACCCGACAGAGCCTGGGAGGCGACGTCGCGAGCGCGGTTCCAGGCGGCGCGGTTGACCGAGCCCCGCATGGAGCCGTTGCAGGTGAAGCTGAACTGGCAGCCGGTGCTGCGGTTCGAGCCCTGGTAGACCACGGCGCACACGGTCTTGGGGAAGGCCGGATGGCGGGCGCGGTTCAGGACGACCTGGGCCACGGCGCGCATGCCGTCGACGCCTTCGCCACGGGCTTCATAATAGGCGGCCTTGGTCAGGCAATCGAGATCGCGGGACTGATCCAGGGCGCTGCCGAGGCGGAAGGGCTGGGCGGCGGGATTGGTCAGGCTGGCGCGACGCAGGCCGTTCTGGGACTCTTCCAGGCGGGCGGTCAGCAACTCGGCCTGGCGGTCGCGCTGGGCGGCCCCGGCGACGGAATAGGGATCATGCCGATCGGCGATGGTCAGGGCGCTGGCGTCCAGACCGCCGGCTGCAGCAGTCATGGCTTCCTGGGTGTAGCCCTCGGAGCCGGCGCCTTGCAGGCGCTCCGCCTGGACGCGAACGGTTGAAGCCTGGGCGGCGACGCCGCCCAGATAGGCTCCACCGACGGCGAGGCTGACAACGCCGCCGAACGCCGCAGCCGCCGTCTTGGGGCGCAGGCGAATCGATTGGGCGGCGTGCATCAGCGCACGCGTCTGCGAAGAGAAACTCAAAGGCGTAGTCCTGTTCAGCAGGGCGAGGATGCCGCCCCTGTACTCGACGAAACCAGGCGACAAGACGCGTCGCGAACCGGCTCCGGACCAGAGATCGACGAACGGCCGACCTCCGGAAGGCGGGCCTTAAGCCATTCGTTTATGGCCTCAATGTGGTTGATTCGGCAATTGCTATTGCGGTGCAGCATTCCTTGAGCCGGTCTGAGACGCAGCAGAATGAAATCGCAATTGTGGCGTGTCTTGTCGCCAGAACATCTCTCCGTTGCTGTATTCGATTACGAGCACATGATTTCGAGCGATCTCGTCCGTGATCGAAAACCCTATTTGATGATAGATCTATACTTGTTCGACAAGTTCCAGCCATAGAGGGGAACTGATAGCCTCGACCTGCGTTGCAAGCTCAACCATTTCAAGGAGTTCTCGCCCATATGACCCGTCTCTCCACCCGCGCCGCCGCCGTTCTCGTTCTGGCTGTCTCGACGTTCGGCCTGGCCGCCTGCGGTCACACGATCGAGCAGAAGGCCGCGACCGGCGCCATTGCGGGCGCGGTGGTGGCCGGACCGGTCGGGGCGGCGGTCGGCGGCGCGGCGGGCGCCGCCGTCGGTCATGTCGACAAGCCCAACCGATAGTGGGTGCGCGCGCGGATCTGCCCGTTGGCGGCCGCGCGCGTTCTTATCGTCCGGGCGCCCGTCGGGACGCGATCGACGTCTAATTTACGTCCATCCAGCCTAGAATCGGCGGCAGCGCTTGATTTTTGCGCGGGATTCGGCTTTGGCAGCGCGCCGGGCCGTTCGCGCATCTGCACGCCCGCCGGGCCGCCACCGATCGGCGACCACCTCATCAGATTTCCAGGGAAGACCGCCTCTACGCATGCGAGACCTCAAACAAACCGGCTTCAACGACCGCATCTCCGCTCAACAGGACGCCAAGAAGGCCCTGCTGGCCAAGTTCAAGCCCAAGCCGACGGTTCAGGATCCCGAGTTCGAGAAGCTGGCCGAGAAGCGCGCCGCCGAGAAGGAGGCCCAGCGTCAGCAGTTCGAGCTGGAGAAGGCTGAACAGCGCCGTGAGAAGGCCGAGAAGGAAGCTGCTCGCCTGGCCGCCGAAATGGCCGCCCAGGACGAGGTCGACGCCGCCAAGCGCGCCGCCCGCAAGGAGCGCAAGCAGCTGACCAAGGAAGAGCAGAAAGCGGCCCGCGACGCCCGCTATGCGGCGCGCAAGGCGCGTCAGCGCTGATTTGACCTGATGACGGGCGGGACCGGGCGCTGGCCGGGTTCCGCCGTTTGCTCCGGCGACGGGCGAGGCCTTGTCCTGCAACGCCTGCGCGTCTTCAGCGTTACAGCCCCGATGATTCATGCGCGCAGGTCGACGTCGCCCTTGGCTGACGCGGAAAACGACCTAACTGCAGAGCTGGATCTTCGTTCGTTACGCATCAGGAGCAGACATGACCGCTTCCATCGACACCGGCCTGAAACCCAAGGAGCGCAGCGACGTCGCCCAGGAACTGTCCAAGGTTCTGGCTGACAGCTTCGCCGTCTATCAGAAGACGCACGGTTATCACTGGAACGTCCGCGGGCCGGAGTTCTTCAGCCTGCACAAGCTGCTGGAGCAGCAGTACAATGAAATCTGGGCCGCGCTGGACGATATCGCCGAGCGTATCCGGGCCCTGGGCGAACTGGCGCCGCAGAGCGCCTCGGCCTTCGCCAACCTGACCTCGATCAAGGACGGCGATCCCGAGAAAGACGCCAGCGCCATGCTCAAGGAACTGATCAAGGACCATGGCGTGCTGATCGCCACGGCCCGCGCCGCGCTCGACGCCGCCGACGAGGTGGGCGACGAGGCCAGCGTCGACCTGATGACCCAGCGTCTGGCGGCGCACGAAAAGGCCGCCTGGATGCTGCGTTCCAGCCTGGGCGACCGCTAGGTCCTCACGGAACAGTAATCTTCGGGCCTGAAAAGCGCCGGATTGGGCGGTCACTCAGATCACCCTCCGGCGCTCGCCAGCGCCGCATGATGGACGCTGGATGCTGAAAGGCCGACTGCCACAGCTGAAAACCACCGGACGCCGGGTCCTGGCCGCGGCGCCCATGGCCATGGCTGTCAGTCTGGCCGTTCTGGGCGTGGCCATGTCGGCCAGCTCGAGCGCGCGGCCCGATCTGGACCGCACCGCCGAGGCGGTGGCGCGCGCCACGGGCGGCGAACTGAGCCCGCGCGGCCTGCAACTGATCATGGCGCGGCTGGACCCGGGTCAACTGGCGGTGGCGCGTCGCGGGGATGCTGCGCTGAACCTGCCGGAGCTTTATGACCTGACGCCCGGGTGGGAGAGCCTGACCCTGGGCGGCAAGCCGTCGCTGGATCAGGGCGTGTCTGGCATCGCCGCCCAGCAGCTGAACGCGGCCATGCCCAACGCCTTCGGCGCCCTGCAGCCGGCCAAGCCCTTCGATCTGCGCCCGGCCACGGAGGCCGACCGCAAGCGCGCCCTGCGCTGCCTGACCCAGGCGGTCTATTATGAGGCGGCTCTGGAGCCGACCGAAGGGCAGGAGGGGGTGGCCCAGGTCGTGCTGAACCGCGTGCGCGATCCCAACTATCCGAACACGGTCTGCGGCGTCGTCTATCAGGGCGCCGAGCGGACCACGGGCTGCCAGTTCAGCTTTACCTGCGATGGGGCCTTGAGCCGCGCGCCGATCGCCTGGGCCTGGACCCGCGCCGCCCGCGTGGCCGAGCGCGCCCTGGCCGGCCATGTGGCGACGCGCGTGGGCACGGCGACCCATTATCACGCCGACTATGTCCATCCCTGGTGGTCGCCGACCCTGGCCAAGATCACCCAGGTCGGGGCGCACATCTTCTATCGCTGGAAGGGCGGGCCGGGTGAAAGCGCCGCCTTCGTCCAGAGGTCGGGCGGCCGCGAGCCGGTCATCGACGAGGCTCGCTTCGCCCGCCCGCGCATCCTGCTGGCGACCGCCGCAGACAGCGTCGAGGAAGCCCTGGCCGGGGCTGCGCCGAACCAGTTGCGCACGGTCGAGATCGACGGCCAGACCCGTGTCGTGGGCGTCGCCAGCCTGGGCGGCCGTCGTCAGGCCAGCAAGGACGAGATCGCCGCCATCAACGAAAGGCTGAAGGCGTATGAGGCCGCGCCCGCGCCGACCGTCACGGTCGCGCCACCGCCGCCCGGCGTCACCGCCATGGCGGTCGAGGAAGTCGGCAAGCCGGGGGCCTGAGCCGGCGGCTTGATGCGGTCAGGGCTGGAGAGCGATGACGCGCGTCTGTCCGGCGCTGTTCATGACGGCCGCCTGCGGCGACGGGCCGAGGCCGGGGGCTGTCATGAAGCCGTAGATGCGTTCCGCATCCTGCCAGCGGCCGCTGGAAGCCCTGAGGTCCGTGCGGATAGTCGTCCCGGCGGCCAGATCATGCCGACCGATGACGGGGCCGGCCTCGGTCGGCGCCACGAAGTAAACCGCGCCGCCGTGCAGGGTCACGAAGTCAGACTCGGCCTCGACGCCGGGCGCCAGAGCCTCGGTGAAATCGCGAACCGCCAGGGTGGCGGGGCTCGCCGCGCCATTGTCGTCGAGGCGGTAGAGAGCGTTGGGCGCTGTCTGGCGGTCGCGCAGATAGGCCTGCCCGCTGACCTGGTCGCGCAGAACCGCCCCGCCGGAACTGGAGAGATGGCAGAGGTGGAGGTCCGCGACGACCACGGCGGCGGAGCTGAAGCCGCTCGGCCCGGGCGCCAACAGGGTCCATTGGCAGGCGCCGTCTTCACGGCGAAGCAGGGCGATGCGCCCGGTGCTGAGGAGGATCGCTTCGGCGGGGGCGTCTCCGGGCAGGATCTCAACCGCCTGCACCTGGCCCTGGGCGTTGAGGCTGATCAGATGTGCGGGACGGCGACCGGTCGGGCGGGCGATCAGGACGTAGCCGTCCTGGGCTGGCGCGGCGTCATAGACACGGGTGAAGTCGGCCCCCTGGCCCAGGCCCAGGAACCGCAGGCGGCCGTCGGCGGCGCGGGTGACGCAGGCCAGTTCGCCGCGCGCGCCGGAGAAATAGCCGCTGCGAACCGACATCAGGCCGCATCCGAACGGCGTGGCGCCCGACGCGCCCGACAGGGCCTGAATCCGGGGTTCGGCGTTATAGGGATAGGCGGGCTGCGTCGAAGACAGAGCCCATCCACTGTCCTTGCGCAGGAAGACGAAAGCGCCGACATCCGCATCCCTGGCGGGCGCAGCCGGCGCGCTCGCGCACGCAGACAGACAGAAGACCAGGGCCGCCGTCATCGTCGCGCGCGTCGTCAAGCCCATGTCCTGTGGTCCTGTCTGTCTCCCGAAGAAGGGAGAGGTTAGGCGATCACCACGCCCCGATCTTCTCGGCTTCCTTGTGGCTGATCGGATTGTGAGCGGCCTTGTGGTCCTCTTCGGCCAGGAAGCGGGAGGCTTCCAGGGCGGCCATGCAGCCCATGCCGGCGGCGGTGACGGCCTGGCGATAGACGTCGTCGGTCACGTCGCCGGCGGCGTAGACGCCTTCGATGGCGGTCGCGGCCGTGCCCGGCTTGACCCGCAGATAGCCGCCGGAGTTGATCTCCAGCTGGCCGGCGAACAGCTCCGACGACGGGGCGTGGCCGATGGCGATGAAGACGCCGTCGGCGGGGATTTCCGACAGGGCGCCGGTCTTGACGTTCTTCAGACGAACGCCGGTGACGTTGCGGGCCACGCCGTCGACGACGCCGAGGATCTCATCCACGGCCACGTCCCAGATCACCTCGATCTTGGGGTGGGCGAACAGGCGATCCTGCAGGATCTTCTCGGCGCGGAACTCGTCCTTGCGGTGGATGACCGTGACCTTTTCGGCGAAGTTGGTCAGGAACAGGGCCTCCTCGACCGCGGTATTGCCGCCGCCGACCACCGCGACCTGCTTGCCGCGATAGAAGAAGCCGTCGCAGGTGGCGCAGGCCGAGACGCCGAAGCCCTGATATTCGGCCTCGCTGTCCAGACCCAGCCACTTGGCCTGGGCGCCGGTGGAGATGATGACGGTTTCGGCCAGCATTTCCGCGCCGGAGTCCAGCGTCAGGCGGAAGGGACGCTGCGACAGGTCGGCCTTGACGACGATGTCGTGGATGATCTCGGTCCCGACGTGCACAGCCTGGGCCTTCATCTGCTCCATCAGCCAGGGACCCTGGATGGTCTCGGCGAAGCCAGGATAGTTCTCGACATCCGTGGTGATGGTCAGCTGGCCGCCGGGCTGCAGGCCGGCGATGACGACGGGGTTCAGCGAGGCGCGGGCGGCGTAGATGGCGGCGGTCCAGCCGGCGGGGCCGGAACCGATGATGGCGACGCGGACGGTGCGAACTTGGGCGGTGGCTTGGGTCATGGGGCCTATTTAGGCGCTGATTCCCCGAATCGCGATGCTAGGATGCGTTTCAGGCTGAGTGGGAGGGATTCATGAGCGCAAATAACAAGGCGGCCTTTTTGCCGATCGGCGTAGGCGCCGGCATGGCGATCGGCGTGGCGGTGGGCACGGCGACCGACAACCTGGCCCTGTGGCTGTCGCTCGGCATCGCCATCGGCTCGGGTCTGGGCGTGGCGATGATGGGTCTGAGCGGCGCCGCCGCAAAGAAAAAGAGCGACGGCGAAGGCGGGGTCGTCTCCGACGGGGGCGCGTCAGGCGGGGGCGACGCCAGCTGCTCCTCGGACGGCGGCGGCTGCGGCGGCGGAGACTAGCGCGCCCGCATCCCCTCCAGCACGGCGCGTGCCGCGCGCTCGGTTTCGTTGAGAGGCTCGTAGGACCAGGCGTCCAGCGCGCCGTCGAAGGGGCGGGCGGCGCCATGGGCCGCCAGATCGGCGTGCAGGCGCCCGAACTTGCCGGCGGGTTTCAGCGCGACCATTGGCAGAATGTGGACGGGCTTGCCGGTGGAGGCCGCCTCGGTCGCCATGTTGGCGCTGTCCTCGGTGACCAGAACGTGGTCGGCGGCGTGCAGCATGGCGAACAGGGGATTGTCTCCCGTTCCATCCCATATCCATCCGGGCAGGGACGACAGCCGCTCGGTCATGACGGCCTTCGCCGCCTCGGGCGTGCGGCGCGAGAAGGTCAGCAGCATCGACCCGCCCGCCGCCTCGACCGCCGCCCTGATCTGATCCGCCAGAAGCGCCGCGTGGCTCTGGGGCAGGTCGAAGGCCTTTGACCGGCCGCCGATCATGACGGCGACGCGCGGATGGGGCAGGGCGGCGATGCGCTCGGCGAAGGCGGGCGCGGCCGCGGCCAGCGCCGTCGGCGTGATCCGGTGAGGCGATCCGATGATCTCGAAGACGTTGTCGCCCGACAGGCCGTCATGGGCGGGAGCGACGATCAGGTCGTAGGCCGGATTGCGCCAGCGCGGGTCCTGGGTCTGCACCGTGAAGGTTCGGCCGCCGCTCCAGTCGCGAACCCTGGCGGACAGCGGCAGGGTGGCGCGGCCGGTGGCGATCCACAGATCGGGCCATTCGTCGACGGCGCGGGGATCGAAGGCCTCAGGCGCCAGCATCGCGGGCGTCTTCAGCGCGGAAGGCCAGCGGTCGAAAGGGGGCCGCCAGCGCACCGGCTTGATCTCGATCGTCGCGGGGGTCAGGCGGGCGACCGCCTCGGCCAGACCGAGGGCCTGGTTCTGGATGCCGGCGCGGCCGTCGGACACGACCCAGATCGACAGGGGAGAGGCGCTCACGAGCCCGTTCGCGGCCCGGCGGGCGAGGCCACGACCGTATCGGCGGCGATCCAGCAGACGGCCTCGATCTTGTTGCCGTCGGGATCGCGCAGGAATGCGGCGTAGTAGCCGGGGGCGTAGTGGGGACGACGTCCCGGCGCCCCTTCGTCGAAACCGCCCGCCGCCAGGCCGGCGGCGTGGAAGCGCGCCACGGTTTCCGGGGTGTCGGCGGTGAAGCAGACGTGGACGCCATTGCCGGCGGCGGCGTCCCTGCCGTCGTGCGGACGGGCGGCCCAGAACTCGGGGAAGGCGCGACCGTAGCCGATGCCGACGGCGTGCTCCATCACCCGGCGCGCGCCCAGGGCGCCCATCACCGCGTCATAGAACCGCCCGGCGCGCGTCATGTCCGTCACGCCGACCGAGACGTGCGACACCAGAGGCGAACGCGTCCCGGCCGGTTCGGTCATGAGCCTATTTCCACTCGACCTTGAGGATCTCGTAGGCCTTCACGCCCCCAGGCGTGTTGACCTCGACCACGTCGCCGATCTCCTTCGAGATCAGGGCGCGGGCGATCGGCGAGGCGATGGAGATCTTGCCCGCCTTCACGTCGGCTTCATGCTCGCCGACGATCTGATAGACGCCCTCTTCCTCGGTGTCCTCGTCCACATAGGTGACGGTGGCGCCGAACTTGACCTGGCTGCCGGACAGCTTGGAGACGTCGATCACCTGGGCGCGCGACAGCTTGTCCTCGATGTCGGCGATCGAGCCTTCGATCCAGCCCTGACGTTCCTTGGCGGCGTGATACTCGGCGTTTTCAGACAGGTCGCCGTGCTCGCGGGCCTCGGAGATGGCCGCGATGACGCTCGGCCGTTCGACCTGCTTCAATTGCTTCAACTGTTCGTCGAGGACACGGTAGCCCTCGGCCGTCATCGGCACTTTTTCCATTGTGTCGTGATTTTCTTGTTTCGCCCGGAGACTAATGAGAGACGTTAATCGGCACAGACACGATCACGGGGCGCACGTGATCGGGGCCAAGAGGGTAGGGCGCCCTTTCGGTAAACTCAAGAGGATCCGTCGGTGAGACCCGTCAGGGTTTGGGCTGGCCCATCGCGCGCCGGATGGCGGTCCAGGCGATGAAGCCCAAGGCGGCCACCGCCAGCAGCATGAAGATGCTGGAGATGACTCCAACCCCTGCGGCGATGAACGCGATGGCGATGCAGACGGCGGCGCCGAGGGCCGCGATGACTTGAATGACGGACATACGCATGGGGTCCATAACGTCGTCGTCCCGTCCGGGTTTCCTTGTCGCGAACCCGTGATGGCGATCGCCGCGTCAGGCGTAGGCGTAGGCGCCGCCGCGTTCCAGGGCGCGCTTCCAGGCCGGACGCGCGTGGATCGTCTCCAGGAAACCGCGGATGCGGGGGTAGGCCGACAGGTCGATGGCGCGGCTGGCGGCGGCCTCAAGCGGGAAGCTCATCATGATGTCGGCGGCGCTGAACCGGGGCCCGGCGAACCAGCCGGTCGCGGCCAGCTCCGCCTCCTGCCAGTCCGCGTTGGCCTTGAGCTGGGGATCGATGAAGGTCCGCTGCGCCTTGGTCGCGACGCCGTTGACGATCGGCCGCAGCAGGCCCGGCGCGCGTCCGGGCATCCGGGCGAAGACCAGCTTCAGCAACAGGGGCGGCATGGCCGACCCCTCGGCGTAGTGCAGCCAGTAGGTGAACCGGCGTCCATCGGCCGTGCTCCGGGCCGGGCGCAGCCGACCCTCGGGATCGTAGGCGTCGAGCAGATACTCGATGATCGCGCCCGTCTCGGCCACGCGGATGTCGCCGTCGTCGAGAACCGGCGACTTGCCCAGAGGGTGGACGGCCCTGAGTTCGGGCGGGGCGAGCATGGAGGCGGGGTCGCGCTCGTAGCGCCGGACCTCATAGGGCAGGCCCAGTTCCTCAAGCAGCCAGAGCACGCGCTGCGAGCGGGAATTGTTCAGGTGGTGGACGACGATCATGGGCGCGCTCCATCAGGGATCAGTCCAGCTTGGGCGCTTGACCTAGGGGACGTCCAGAGGGCGACGCGTCGATCAGCGGCGCGAGCGCCCGCTCCAGCGACGGCCGGGGCCGGATTTGGCGCGCACCCTGGAATGCTGGGTCGCGCCGGGGCGGCTGGCCTGATGCTTCTGCCACAGTTCAAAGGCCAGGGTCGCCAACGCCAGCTTGCCCGCATGGCGGCCAGCGAAGCCCCGTCCGCGCCGCGACAGGAGCAGGCCGCCGAGAAGAGTGGCGAGGCGGGGCAGGCGCATGGGGTGACTCCGGGAAACCAGGGGCGACTGGAGGCTGAACGGACCAGCCGCCCGAGGGTTCAGCCGGGTCAGGTGCGGGGCATCAGCGCTTCGGCGGCCAGGACCGAACCCTCGACGCCCAATGTCACGGCGGGTTCCGGCGTGATGCGGAACAGGGGCGAGTGGTGGCCGGGGGCGGCGTCCACCTGATCGGCGGGGGTGCCGCCGACGCTGAAGTAGACGCCCTTCACCCCGTGCTCGGGGGTGACGAAATGGGCGAAGTCCTCGGCGCCCATGCCCGAGCGCGCCTTGTCGATCAGGACGCCTTCGCCGAGGCCGGCGGTCAGGGCGGCGCGGACCCGGGCGGCGGTGGCGGCGTCGTTGATGGTCGGCGGCGTGCTCTCGACCGTCGAACGGGTCACGGTCGGCAGCTTGTCTTCGGGCACGCCCAGAGCCAGGGCGGTGTGGCGGGCGATGCGGTCGATGCCGTCCAGCAGCCGGGTCCGGACCTCGAGGTCGTCGGAACGCACCGTCAGCTGCATATCGACGCGGTCAGAGATGATGTTGTGCTTGATGCCGCCATGGATGGCGCCGACGGTGACGACGGCGCCCTGCAAGGGGTCGATCTCGCGGCTGCGCAGGGACTGCAGGGACACCACGATCTGCGAAGCCACCAGCACCGGGTCCACCCCCTTGTGCGGCGAGGCGCCGTGCGTGCCGACGCCGTGCACGGTGATGTCCACGCTGTCGGAGCTGGAATAGACGATGCCCAGCGGCGCCTCGATCTTGCCCGTCGGGGTGTCGGCCGAGACGTGGAAGGCCACGGCGTAGTCAGGCTTCGGGAAGCGGGAGTAGAGGCCGTCGTCGATCATGGCGCGGGCGCCGAAGATGCGCTCCTCGGCCGGCTGGGCGATCAGGACCAGGGTCCCGGACCAGTTGGCCTTGCGCGCCGCCATCTGGCGCGCCGTGCCGACCAGGGCGGTGATGTGCACGTCGTGGCCACAGGCGTGCATGACCGGCTTTTCAGTTCCGTCGCTGTCGATCTGACGTGCGGTCGAGGCGTTGGCCAGGCCCGAGGCCTCCAGCAGGGGCAGGCCGTCCATGTCTGCGCGGATCATGACGGTGGGTCCGGCCCCGTTCCTGAGCACCGCCACCACGCCCGTGCCGCCGACGCCGGTCGTGACCTCATAGCCGAGGGCGCGCAGTTCCTGCGCCATGCGGGCGGCGGTCTGGACCTCCATGCCCGACAGTTCCGGGTTGCGGTGGAAATGGTCGAACAGGGCGCCGAGATTGGCGTCATAGTCCGCCTTGACCGCCGCCTTCAGCGCCGCGTCCTGCGCGAAGCCCGGCGCGGCGCCCGCCGCCAGAACCAACGCCAGCGCAGCCGTGATCGTCGCTCGTTTCATGATGTCCCCCTGATCCCTGTGGGGAGCTTATGCCTTTCCCTCGAACCGACAAGGGGATCAGGCCAGCAGCGCCTTCCAGATGACATAGGCCGCGGCGGCCAGCAGGGGCATGACATAGAGGCACAGGCGAAAGCCCAGGCGAGAACGGAACGGCTCCTTGCGCGTCTTGTGGCGGAGGATGTGCTGACCCATCCAGGCCCCCAGACCGCCAAAGAGGACGGCCAACAGCAGCGTGCTCTCTGAGATGCGCCAGTCGCCGTTCTCCGCCGCCTTCTTGTCGGCCCAGAACAGGCCGAAGGCGATCAGGTTTCCGGCCAGGAGGAGCAGCAGGGTCAGGTCGATGGTCGACTGGGGCATGGTGGCGCTCGACGTTGATCGGGCATCGTGCGGCCACAAGACCTGACAAAGCGTTGCCGGGCGTCCACGAAAAAACCCCCGGCGTCGGAACGCCGGGGGCTGATCTCAGGACTGGATCGAGGCTCAGTTGTAGGACTGCACCGGGCGGACATCCAGTTCGCCGGCGCGGATGGCGGCGATCCCTTGCGCCGCGGCCAGAGAACCGGCGGCGGTGGTGTAGTAGGGCATCTTCATCATCAGGGCCGTGCGGCGGATGGAGAAGCTGTCGGCCAGGGCCTGCTTGCCGTCCGTGGTGTTGAAGACCAACTGGATCTCGCCGTTCTTCATGGCGTCGACGATGTTGGGGCGACCCTCCAGCACCTTCTTGACCAGACCGACCTCGACGCCCTCCGACTTCAGGTAGTCGTGGGTGCCCGAGGTGGCGACGACCGCGAAGCCCTGCGTCAGCAGCGACTTCACCGCCTCCAGGATGAAGGGCTTGTCGGCGTCCTTGACCGAGACGAAGGCGCAGCCCTCGGTCGGCAGGACGGTGCCGCCGCCGATCTGCGACTTGGCGAAGGCGCGGGCGAAGGCGGGGGCCAGGTCGGCCTCGCCGTCACGCTTCCAGTCCAGGCCCATGACCTCGCCGGTCGAACGCATTTCCGGGCCCAGGATGGTGTCGACGCCCGCGAAGCGCGCGAACGGGAAGACGGCTTCCTTGACCGCGATATGCTCCAATTCCTTGTCGACCAGACCGAAGGAGGCGAGCTTCTCGCCGGCCATGACCTTGGCGGCGATGGCGGCGATCGGCTGGCCGATGGTCTTGGCCACGAAGGGGGCGGTCCGCGAAGCGCGCGGGTTCACTTCCAGCACGAAGATGCGCGGGTTTTCGCTGTGCGGTTCCTCGATGGCGAACTGCACGTTCATCAGGCCCCGCACCTTCAGGGCCTTGGCCATGGCGGTGGTCTGACGCTTCAGCTCGGCCACGATCTCAGGACGCAGCGAGAAGGGCGGCATGGAGCAGGCGCTGTCGCCCGAGTGGACGCCGGCTTCCTCGATGTGTTCCAGCACGCCGGCGACGAAGACGTCTTCGTCGTCGCACAGGGCGTCCACGTCCACTTCCGTGGCGCGGTTCAGATAGTGGTCGATCAGGACCGGATCGTCGCCCGAGACGCGCATGGCCTCATGGACGTAGCGGTCCAGCTGCTCGCGGTCGTGGACGATCATCATGCCGCGGCCGCCCAGAACGTAGGAGGGGCGCAGGACGACGGGATAGCCGACCTCCTCAGCCTTCTGCGCGGCTTCCTCGGCGCTGCGGGCCAGACCGTTGGGCGGCTGTTGCAGGCCGATGGCCTGCAGCATCTGCTGGAAGCGCTCGCGGTCCTCGGCCAGGTCGATGCTGTCGACGCTGGTGCCCAGGATCGGCACGCCGTCCTCTTGCAGGGCGTGGGCCAGCTTCAGCGGGGTCTGGCCGCCGAACTGGACGACGACGCCGATCAGGTCGCCCCTGGAGCGCTCGACGTCGATCAGCTCCAGCACGTCCTCGCCCGTCAGGGGCTCGAAATAGAGGCGGTCCGAGGTGTCGTAGTCGGTCGAGACGGTTTCGGGGTTGCAGTTGACCATGATCGACTCGACGCCGATGTCGGCGAAGGCGAAGGCTGCGTGGCAGCAGCAGTAGTCGAACTCGATGCCCTGACCGATGCGGTTGGGGCCGCCGCCGAGGATGATGGCCTTCTTCCGGTCCGACGGCTCGGCCTCGCACTCGGGGATCTGGCCCAGGGCGCCGGTCTCGTAGGTCGAATACATATAGGCGGTGGCCGAGGCGAACTCGGCGGCGCAGGTGTCGATGCGCTTGAACACCGGGCGGACGTTCAGGTGGCGACGCGCGGCGCGGACGTCGGCCTCGCGTTTGCCGGTCAGGGCCGCCAGGCGGGCGTCGGAGAAGCCCTTGGCCTTGAGCTTGCGGAAGTCGATGTCGCTGGTGGGCAGGCCCTGGACGCGGACGTGGCCCTCGGTGCGGATCAGGTCGGCGATCTGGCGCAGGAACCAGGGCTCGTAGGAGCAGGCGGCGTGGACGTCCTCGACCGTCAGGCCGTGGCGGAAGGCCTGGGCGATGACGCGGATGCGGTCCGGCGTCGGTTGGCCCAGGGCCCGGATGACGGCGGCGCGGGCGCTGGCGTCGTCCGCAGCGTCGGCGACGCCCTCGATCTCGATCTCGTCAAAGCCGTTCAGGCCGGTTTCCAGACCGCGCAGGGCCTTCTGCATGGATTCCTGGAAGGTACGGCCGATGGCCATGACCTCGCCGACGGACTTCATGGCCGTGGTCAGGTGGGGCTCCGACCCCGGATACTTCTCGAAGGCGAAGCGCGGGATCTTGGTGACGACGTAGTCGATGCTCGGCTCGAACGAGGCGGGCGTGACCTGGGTGATGTCGTTCTGAAGCTCGTCCAGGGTGTAGCCGACAGCCAGACGGGCCGCGACCTTGGCGATGGGGAAGCCGGTGGCCTTGGACGCCAGGGCCGACGAGCGCGACACGCGCGGGTTCATCTCGATGACGACCATGCGGCCGTCAGCCGGGTTGATCGCCCACTGGACGTTGGAGCCGCCGGTCTCGACGCCGATCTCGCGCAGGACGTTGATCGAGCCGGTGCGCATCAGCTGGTATTCTTTATCCGTCAGCGTCAGGGCCGGGGCGACGGTGATGCTGTCGCCGGTGTGGACGCCCATGGGGTCCACGTTCTCGATCGAGCAGATGATGATGCAGTTGTCCGCCGTGTCGCGGACGACCTCCATCTCGTATTCCTTCCAGCCCAGCACGGACTCTTCGATCAGGACTTCGGTGGTCGGCGAAAGGTCGAGGCCGCGCTCCACGATCTCGTGGAACTCCTCGATATTGTAGGCGATGCCGCCGCCGGTGCCGGCCAGGGTGAAGCTGGGACGGATGATGGCGGGCAGGCCGACGAAGGCCAGGGCGTCGTCGGCTTCTTCAATATGATGGATGGCGCGCGAGCGGGGGCTTTCCAGACCCAGCTTGTCCATGGCGTCGCGGAACTTCTGACGGTCCTCGGCCTTGTCGATGACCTCGGCCTTGGCGCCGATCATCTCGACGCCGTACTTGGCCAGGGCGCCCGAGGCGTTCAGGGCCAGGGCCGTGTTCAGGGCGGTCTGGCCGCCCATGGTCGGCAGGAGGGCGTCGGGACGCTCCTTGGCGATGATCTTCTCGACGATGTCCGGAGTGATCGGCTCGATATAGGTGGCGTCGGCCACCTCCGGGTCGGTCATGATGGTGGCGGGGTTCGAGTTGACCAGGATGACCCGGTAGCCCTCGGCCTTCAGCGCCTTGCAGGCCTGAACTCCGGAATAGTCGAACTCACACGCCTGGCCGATGACGATCGGGCCGGCGCCGATGATCAGGATGGACTGGATGTCTGTACGTTTAGGCATGGAAATTGGCCAACCATTTTAGAACTGCGATAGCCGCACTTTTTGCAAATTGCCCGACGATGGCTTCTGCGAATTTCTTGGCTACAAACTGAAGTGGAGCGACCAGTGCTGCTCTAATGTAAGTGCGACTGGGTTGCCCGTCGGAGATCGTTTGAAGGGCGCTCTTAATTGAGCCCACGACACCATTTCGCTCTTCAGGATCAGAGGCTGCGTATCCGTTGCTGCCTTCGATCTGTTTGAGCGCCGCTTCTGCGGCAGATATCATAGCGACGTAATCATCATGGCCACGGTCAATGGGTAGGGGCTCCCAACCGGCATCTTCTTCGGTGGTGGTCACATTTGCCCCCGTGTCGGACGGGTCCGGCTTCATCACCCATGTGATGCCTTCTTGCATATAGGCTTGGATATCTTTGTTTTCTGACTCGGCATATGAAGTGATGAGTTCAATGCCAGACGTCGTAATCCAGAAATCATCATTCTCATCGATGGAATAATATCCATGTACAGATGATGCGGTAGCGAGGCGTGATAGTAACCCCGGTTGGAAACCTTCTAAAGCTGAGGCTAGCTGACCAGGTTCGACGAATTGTTCGTACTGATTGGCAAGTGTCGCGTATAGCTCGAACGTGATTGCTATTTCTAGTCGGCGTTTATTGGGGATGGGGGGTAACTGGCGAGCCATCTGCATCTACTCAGTTCGTCACGACCGCACACTCCCAGCCGTCGTAGTCGAGCTGGAAGGCCGCGGCCCAGGATTGCATCATGGCCGACACAGGCGAAAACGACGCCTCGTCGACCGCTATGGTCGTCTCCAGGACGGTCATGTCGTCCTGGCCCCGTGTCAGGAACCCTGCGCGGCGGGCCACCTCGTTGAGGTCGCCGTGATCGCCCTCGCCATAGAAATAGAACAGCGTATGGCGCGGGGTGATCCCGCTGTCGCCCTGCTCGGCCAGAGCAGCGCGCACCATAGCATCCTTTTCCTCATGACTGGTCAGCGCCGGGCTCCACGCGCGCGAAGAAACCGGACGCAGGGGGAGGCCCGCGACCGATCCGTTCAGGTTGTCGGTTAAGCGGCCCGTTTAGAGAGGCGGACCCCCGCTGGCAAGACCCGGAAAGCCTTGCAGGACGCAAAGAAAAAGGGCGGCCCTGGCGGGCCGCCCTTCAACCTCTTTTCAGACTGAACTTACCAGGGGCGGTAGTTCAGGCCGACGAAGAAGCGACGACCATAGGGGTCGTAGTTCGAGTAGATCGTCGTGCCGAGGATGTCGCGCTGCTCGGCGTCGAACAGGTTCACAACACCAGCACGCACGGTCAGGTCGTCACGGACGTTGTAGCGTGCCGTGAGGTCGTGACGGGTGAAGTCGCCGGTTTTCAGTTGGTCCGGCAGACGGGCGTCTGCGTTGTTAACGTAGTCACGCGCGCGGGTGATGTTGACGCTCGACTGCCAGTCGGCGGTCCAGTTCAGGCTCCAGATGTCGTTCGGACGCCAAGTCACCGAGGAAGCCAGGCGAACGCGCGGGTAGATGTTGGTGCCGCTGATGCCGGCCGACAGTTCGTCATAGTCGCTCGGATCGGCTTCGTTCAGGTACTGCTTCTGTTCGATCAGCCAGGAACCGTTCAGGTTCCAGTCGAACGAACCCCAGTTGCGACCCCAGTCAGCGGTATCCCACGAGTAGCGAGCGCCGAAGTCGAGGCCGCGCGTTTCCAGTGCGGCGTAGTTGAACGAACGCTCGATAAATGCGCCGACGGAGCTGCTAGCCGGAGCGCCAACGCCGAACGGGATGCTCGGATTGGTGCGGAAGATCGAGTTGCAGGCGTCCATGTTCAGCTCTGCACCGTCGACGCAGTTCGCGGCGATGCCGGCAGCCGAAACCGAGGCGATGACGCGATCGATACGAATGTCGAAGTAGTCCAGCGTCATGGTCAGGCCGGGCACGAAGCGCGGCTTCAGGACGGTCGAGAAGGTGAAGGATTCCGACTCTTCCGGTTCCAGGTTGGGGTTGCCGCCCGAGGAACCCGCGATGCCCGAGGTGTAGTTGGGCACGAAGTCATCGGTGTTGGTGGCCGTAGCCCCCGCGAAGTCGAACGTCAGACCCTGTTGAGCGGCCAGGGTGGTGCAGTTCTTGATGCGGTTATTCTTCTTTTCCTGATCGTCGACGCCGGCGATGCTCGACGTGGCGCAGGGATCAACGAAGTTATTGGCGTACGTCTGGCCGAGCGGCGAATAGTTTTCACCCAGGTTCGGCACGCGGACCGAGGTGTTGAAGCTGGTCTTGAAGGTGATGTCCGCAATCGGACGATAGACCAGGTTCACGCCATAGACGTCGACGTTTCCAACGGTCGAGTAGTCCGCCCAACGGTACGAACCGCTGAGTTCTGCATACTCGCCCAGGAAGCTATCGCGGAACAGCGGCACGGAGACTTCCGTGAACAGTTCCTTGGACTCGTAGCTGATTTCCGGGAAGTCGGCGCCGGTGTTGAGGAACAGCAGGCGGTCGCCAGCGGTCGTGCTGCGGCCGATGGCCGAGGTGGTTTCCTTGCGCCATTCGCCGCCGAAGGCGAAGCCCAGGTTGCCTGCGCCCCAGAAGTCCCACAGCTCGGTCGAGACCGAGGCGATGGCCTGGTGCTGTTCGTTCATTTCCTCGACGCGGACCGAGGCGTCGACGTATTCCAGAGCTTCTGCCGACTGGTTGCCCGCGCCGAAGATGTTCAGCGGGGTGCACTGGGCGATCGAGTCGCGACCATATTGCGTGTCGCGCAGGTCGCCGCCGCGGTGCTTGTCTGCGACCGGCAGGCCTTGAGCATTCAGCAGGCTGGCGCGGCAAACGATAGCGCCGGCCGAACCCAGAATGCCAGCCGTATCGACCACAGCGTCAGCCGCCAGCGACATGCGCTGGGTGTCGACGCCGCGTTCGATGTTTTCGATCTCGGCCTTGCCGTAGACATAACCCAGATCCCACGACAGCGACTTCATGAAGCTGACGGGACCGTGATCGCCTTGGAAGCCGGCGGTGTAGCGCTGGACGTCGCGAGTGTTGGCCTGCGAACGTTGAGGGCCGAAGAAGGAGTGACGGGCGATTGGCAGAGCCTGGGTTCCCGTCAGCTGACCGGCGTTGGCGGCGGTCGGCGGCGCATAGATGTCGATGCGGTTGGCGGCGATCGCATCCTTCACGTTCTGCGGCAGGAAGGCGTTGTCCGCCCAGCGCAGATCGAAGGCCGAGGTACCCCAGATCGAAGCGGTCGAGTTGGCGCCGTACGAGTCGTTGTCCAGATCGACGTCGAAGAACGTCGGTTGGCCGCGCATGAAGGTTTCTTCGGTGATGTACTTGGCCGAAGCGTTGAACGAGATCGCATCGGTGATCTGGAAGTTGCCGCCGACCTGATAACGCTGCGATTCCGAAGCCGGGACGCGGCTGAAGCCCGCGACTTCACCCAGCGGCATGCCGTCGCCGCCGATGTTGTAGGGGCGGTTGTGGCCGACGTTGCCGACGCGCTGGCCGAAGTTGGCCGGACGACCCGTGGCGCCGTCATAGACGAAGGTCTTGCCCGGGTTGATGCCGAAGCAGTTGGCGGCATAGGAGAAGCTGCCGCCGGGCAGGCAGTTCTGATACGGAATGTTCGGGTTGGACAGGGCGCTGGGCTGCAGCAGGTTGGCCAGGGTGGTTTGACCCCAGGGCAGGATGTCGAGGCGGTTCACGCCGTAGAAGACGCCGGCGTCGAGCTGGCCGTCATAAGGCGCGGTGGTGGGGTCAGCGTCGATAGCCACGCGGATCGGGCCGCGACGGATCCAGTCGATGTCCATCGAGTCGACGTTGTCGATCTTCTCATACTCGGCGTGAGCATAGACGTTCAGACGGTCGTCGAAGAAGTTCTTGCCGATCAGGGCGGAAACGCGGCGGGTGGCTTCGCCGTTGTCGTTGATCTGGCCGTAGTTGGCGTCGATCTCCAGACCTTCGAAGTCCTTCTTGAGGATGAAGTTCAGCACACCCGAAACGGCGTCGGCGCCGTAGACCGACGAGGCGCCGCCGGTGATGATTTCGACGTTCTGGATCAGCAGGCGCGGGATGGTGTCGACGTCGACGGACAGGTCGCCGCCCGAGGAGCTGACGTGACGGCGGCCGTCGACGAGCGTCAGGGTGCGACCCGCGCCCAGCGAACGCAGGTTCGGCAGCGACAAGCCGCCAGCGTTCAGGCTGGAGCCCGTAGTATCCGAGGGCACCGTCGAGTTTTGCAGGGCCGGGATGGTGGCCAGATAGTCGATGACGCTGGTTTGACCGGTGGACAGGATCTGCTCCTGAGTCACCTGAATCAGCGGGGTCGGGGCGTTGGTCGGGTCGCGGCGAATACGCGAACCGGTGACCACGATCTCGCCCACTTCGGTGGCCACGTCGTTCTGGGAAGCGGGCTGCGCGGCATCGACCGACTGGGCCATGGCGGGCGCCGTAAGCGCGATTGCGCTCGCCAGCACCGTGGAACCGAGGAGGATTGCTCTCATTACTTTAATACACCTGACACAAAAAAGCCGGAAGCGGTCACACATTCCTCAAGATGTGACCGAAATGGGGCTAAACTTGCCTAGGTTTGGCCTAAGTGTGGTCGAGGTGACGTCTTGTTTTGCTTGTGGTGCAATCAAGACACATTTCAGACGATCTTCATGCCATATTGTGAAGTACCGTTGTTCGTTGACCTGTATGCCATGAAACGCCGATTTTCGTTCGAGGACTGTCGATATTTATTGTTCTCGGTCGATAGCGGCGATCCAGTCCGGCAGTTCGCCGATGCGGCTCAGCGAGACGTAGCGCGGGTGTTTTTCGGGGGCGTCGGCCAGTTCGTGGGCCCAGGTGATCTCGTAAGGGATGTGGCAGGCGAAGGCGCCGGCCTCGAGCGCGGGCAGGACATCGGACTTCATCGAATTGCCGGCCATCACGGCTTCGGCCGCGCCGGTGCCATGGCGGGCGAAGATGCGGTCGTAGGTCGAGCGCTCCTTTTCCGACACGATCTCGACGGCGGCGAACAGCTCGCCAAGGCCTGACGCGGCCAGCTTGCGCTCCTGGTCCATCAGGTCGCCCTTGGTGATCAGCACCAGACGGTATTTCTCGGACAGTTCGGCCAGAACCTCGTCGACGCCGGGCAGGGTCTCGACCGGGTGGGCCAGCATTTCGCGACCGGCGGCCAGAATCTCGCGCACGATGTGCGGCGGGGCGGCGCCGTCGCACAGCTCCATCGCCGTCTCCAGCATCGACAGGGTGAAGCCCTTCACGCCGTAGCCGTAGAGGCGAAGGTTGCGCCGCTCGACCTCGGCCAGACGGCCCATCATGACAGGCTCTTCGGCGTGATCGGCCAGCAGATCCACGAACCGCTTCTGGCTGAGGCGGAAGATGGTCTCGTTGTGCCAGAGGGTGTCGTCGGCATCGAGGCCGACCGTGGTGATGGTCATGGGGAGGCTCCAGTGTGCTGGCGGCTCTCTATCCCAGGCCCGGCGCGATATCACGCGACGGGTGCGACATTTCGGTCTATGCGGCGAAGATGACCCAGACGGAAATCCTGCCTGACCCGCCGCACCGTATCGGATGGGCGCTCGCCGCCCTGGTGGTGGCCGGCAACATGATCGGTTCGGGCGTCTACCTGTTGCCCGCGACCCTGGCGCCGACGGGCAGTTCCAGCATCATCGGCTGGCTGATCTGCGGTCTGGGCGCCGTGACCCTGGCCCTCGTGTTCGGCGGTCTGGGGCGGATGCAGCCGGACGCCGACGGTCTGTCGGACTTCACCCGGCGCGGCATGGGTCGTTTCATCGGCTATCAGACGGGCCTCGCCTACTGGGCCGCCTGTCTGGCCGGGAATGTGGCGCTCGCCGTGGCGGGGACCGGCTATCTGGCCTTCTTCATCCCGGCGCTGAAGGAGCCGCTGTGGGCGGCGGTCAGCAATCTGGCCCTGATCTGGCTGACCTCGGCGGCCTACGCCAGCGGCGCGCGGACGGCGGCGCGGTTCGGCGCCATCACCCTGGGCCTCGGCCTAATCCCCATCGTCCTGGCCATCATCGCCGGAGCCATGGCCTTCAGCGGCGACACCTTTGCGGCCTCATGGAGCCCGGGCGACCAGCCCCTGCTGAAGACGGTGCCGGCGTCGCTGGCCATCATCTTCTGGGCCTTCCTGGGCGTCGAGAGCGCCGCAGCCCTGTCCAGCCTGGTGAAGAACCCGTCGGTGGACGTGGGGCGCGCCTCGCTGGGCGGCGTGGCGCTGGCCTTCATCGTCTATGTCGCGGCCAGCATCGCCGTCTTCGGCGTCATTCCGGCCGATGTCCTGGTGCATTCGACCAGCCCCTATGCCGATCTGGTGGCGCGGGTCATGGGCTCGTCCGTGGCAGGGCTCGTCGCGGCCTGCGCCGTCATCAAGGTGCTGGGCACCATCGCCGGCTGGACCATGCTGGCGGGTGAAACCTCGCGCGGCGCCGCCGAGGCCGGCTGGATGCCGCGCTGGTTCGGCGGGGCGCAGAAGGGCAAGACGCCGCTGAGCAACCCCATCCTCAACTGCGTCGTCATGAGCGCCATGGTGATCGCCAGCGCCCAGCCGACCCTGGGCCAGCAGTTCGGCGTCCTGATCGGCGTGACCTCGGTGCTGACGCTCTGTCTCTACGCCCTGTGTTCGATGACGCTGTGGAAGCTGACCCGGAAGACCGGCTGGCGCGCGCTGGCCGTGGTCGGGGTGGTGTTTTCGGCCTTTGCCGTGGCGGCGGCGGCGGGCGGCTATATCCTGCCCAGCGTCGGATTCTTCGCCCTGACCAGTCTGGCCTGGGTCTGGGTGAGACGAAGCCAGAAAGTATAATGGCGGGGCGTGTTGACCCGGCCCCTGCATCTCTTTAGTCACGCCGCCGTTTGTCCGCCCGTATTCATTGTTAGGAGCCTGCGCCATGACGACCCAGATTCTGTCCGGCGCCACCGGCGTCCTCGCGCTCGCTGACGGCACCATCCTGCAAGGCGTCGGCGTCGGCGCCGTCGGAACGGCCCTCGGCGAGGTGGTCTTCAACACCGCCATGACGGGCTATCAGGAAATCCTGACCGACCCCTCCTACATGAGCCAGATCCTGGCCTTCACCTTCCCGCACGTCGGCAATGTCGGCGTGAACGTCGAGGACGTGGAACAGATCGGCGACGGGTCGGGCACCTCCGCCCGCGGCGCCATCTTCCGTGACGTTCCGACCGATCCGGCCAACTGGCGCGCGACCGAAGGCGCGGGTGGCGATCTCGACGCCTGGATGAAGCGTCGCGGCGTGGTCGGCCTGTCGGGCGTGGACACCCGCGCCCTGACCAAGATCATTCGCGACAAGGGCGCGCCCCACGCCGTCATCGCCCACCACCCGGACGGCCAGTTCGACCTGGAGGCCCTGGTGGCGCAGGCCAAGGCCTGGACCGGACTGGTCGGCCTGGACCTGGCCAAGGACGCCTCGACCCTGCAGGCCTTCGACTGGAACGAGGGCGTCTGGGAATGGCCCGCCGGCTATCCGCGCGTCGAGGCGACCGACAAGACAGTCGTGGTCGTCGACTATGGCGTGAAGCGCAACATCCTGCGCGCCCTGGCCTCGACCGGCGCCAAGATCACCGTGGTTCCGGCCACGACCTCGGCCGAGGACATCCTGGCCCGCAATCCCGACGGCGTGGTCCTGTCGAACGGTCCGGGCGATCCGGCCGCGACGGGCGAATACGCGGTGCCCGAGATCAAAAAGCTGGTCGCCAGCGGCAAGCCGCTGATGGGCATCTGCCTGGGTCACCAGATGCTGGCCATCGCGCTCGGCGCCCAGACGGTCAAGATGGAGCAGGGCCACCACGGCGCCAACCATCCGGTCAAGGATCTGACGACCGGCAAGGTCGAGATCGTGTCGATGAACCACGGCTTCACCGTGGACCGCGACAGCCTGCCCGACGCCGTGGTCGAGACCCACGTCAGCCTGTTCGACGGCACCAACTGCGGCATCGCGGTCAAGGACAAGCCGATCTTCAGCGTCCAGCACCACCCGGAGGCCTCGCCGGGGCCGACGGACAGCCTCTATCTGTTCAACCGCTTCGCTGAATCGATGAAGGGCGCCTGACATCGCCCGCTCGCGCTATCTGACCTGGCTGGGCGCGGTCTTGCGCCCGGCAAGGCGCGACGAGCGATCCTCGGCCCCCGACAAGGACGTCGTCCTGGGCTATGCGACGGGCTATGGCGTCGAGCATGTCGAGGCCTTCGTCCGCTCGTTGCGGGCGGTCTACGCCGGGGCGGTCGTCCTCTTCGTGCACGACGACAAGGCTCTGCTGGCCTTTCTGGCCGCCCATGACGTGGAGGCGGTCGTGGTTCCGGCCGCGGACGCCTGGACGCCCCAGCCCGTGGTGGCGCGCTTTTCCGCCTATGAGCGCTACATCGCAGCGCGCCCGGGTTTGCGCCATGTGCTGATGACGGACGTGCGCGACGTGGTGTTCCAGGCCGACCCCTTCGTTCCGGCGCCGACCGGGCTGGAGGTCTTCGTCGAGTATGAAACGGGTCGGCTGGCGGACCACGCCTTTCAGGTGAAGCACCTCCGGGCGCTGGCCGGCGAAGCGCTGGCGGATCGGCTGGACGACCAGCCCTGTATCTGCGCCGGCACCATCGTCGGACCAGCCGACGAGGCGGCGCGTCTCTGCCGTCTGATCCTGACCCTGGGCGCCATTCCTCGCTCGGCGGTCGGGGGCGGCTTCGGCGTGGATCAGGCGTCGCTGGCTCTGGCCGTGGGATACGGCCTGATCCCGGCGCAGGTGCAGGACAACTACCGCCGCGTCGCCACCATCGGCATGGCGTCGGAGGGCGTGAGCCTGAAGGACGGCCTGATCGTCAATCCTGACGGTAGCGTCAGCCCTGTCGTGCACCAGTATGACCGCCGCCCCGAACTGGTCGAGGCGATGCGCGCGCGGTGGAGCCAGGCGCTTCCGGATCGCGTGGCCAGCGGGGCGGGCGCCTGGACCCGCTGGCGGCGCAAGACCGCGGCCTCGATCGACCGGCGCCTGCCCGACCTGCGCTAGGGCGCGGTTCCGATCAGACCTGGGTGAAGCCGTCGCGGATCGAGATCGACTGTTTCAGCCGTTCGGCGCGGGTGCTCCAGCGCTTCGGATCGGTGGCGGCGGCGACTACGCCGATGACGGCGCCCTCGCCGTTCTTCAGCGGATAGGAATCCACGAAGACGGGCACCGGACCGGCCACGCCGCCCAGCAGCCAGACCTCGTCGGTGATCGCCTTTCCCGACTGCATCGCGCGCACCACCGGCAGGTCCTGCAGCCGAGCAGGGGATCCATCCTGGGCGAAGACCTGGAAACGGTCGGCGTAGTTTTCGGGGCGGGCGCCGATGGGGTCGCCGATGTCCAGACCCGGAACGCCGCCGGTCACCATCAGGACCTCGCCGCTGGGGGCTGCGTGCAGGATGACGGCGCCGCCCAACCTCTCGGCCATCACCTCCAGGAGCGGACGAAGGAAGGCGGCGTGAAGAGTGTCGGTGTCAGGCATGGAAAAGCTCAGGGAAGATCGTCTGATCCTTGTGGGCCCAATCTCTGAATTTTTCTGTAATTCCTGCGGTTGCGAAAGGGTCAGGGGAGTTCGACAAAGGTCGAATGCCGGCGCAGTTCGCACGCCTTGCGCACCGCCATGGGCGCGGCGGAAATCCAGTAGGCGGCGTCGTCGGAGCGGCAGGCCGACCGTCGCTCCTGACCACGTCGTCTTCGGGCGGCGGCGTTGTCCAGCAGGCGCGCGTGCAGAGCGCGGGGCGTCAGGAACGGAATGGCGGGGGAGCCGGGGACGGCGACGGCGTCGGGGCCTTGGGGCTCCACCGCCGGACGGGCGATGGCGATGAACATGGGGGCTCTTGATCGGTTGCACGACGTCGGATCGCGACCGCGGCGGCGTCGTAGGCCTCGTCGCTTCTGCAACGACCGTTGAACAATCCACAAGTCTGTGGATAGTTTCGTCGGTATCAGGAATAATATCGTTTTTAATCAGGCATTTAATGACGCAAAGCCGCCATTATGGTTAAGAAGAACTTAACGTGACATCGGCCAAGAGCATTCGCATCAGCCTGTCTTCGTTCTATATGCGCGGCGTCTCTGGAGGATGAGTATGGGTCTCGGTCTGATGCGCACCATCACGGCGGTCCTGAGCGCCGGCCTGCTGTTGTCGGCCTGCGCCAGCGGCGCGCGCAGCGACTTCGGCCTGAGCGAGCGCGAGGCGGCGTCGCCCGTCGGCTTTCCCAACGTGCGCTTCTCCATCGAGGACGAGGCGGCGGCGCAGAAGATCGAACAGCAGTTGGGCGAAGGCGTGCCCAAGGGGCCGGACGGCCACTTCGACCTGATCGCTCTGTCCGGCGGTGGGGCCAATGGCGCCTTCTCCGCCGGCCTGATCAACGGCTGGACCGCCAGCGGTCGCAGACCCGACTTCGAGGTCGTGACCGGGGTGTCGACCGGCGCCCTGGCCGCGCCCTTCGTCTTCCTGGGGCCGCGCTGGGACGCGCGGTTGAAGGAGGCCTATGTCGGAGGGCAGGCGACGGGCCTGTTGAAGAGCCGGGGCGTGCGGGCGTTGTTCGGATCGGGCGTGTTCAGCGGCGGGCCGCTGCGTCAACTGGTCGAAAGCCACGTGGACGAGGCCATGCTGGCCGAGGTCGCCGCCGAGCACGCCAAGGGGCGGCTGCTGCTGGTCGCCACCACCGACCTGGACGCCCAGCGCGGCGTCATCTGGAACATGGGCGCCATCGCCGAGCGCGGCGGACCAGAGGCCCTGGCCCTGTTCCGCGACGTCCTGATCGCCTCGGCCAGCATTCCGGGCGCCTTTCCGCCGGTGATGATCCGTTCGCAGGGGCAGGGAACGGTGCTGGAGGAGATGCACGTCGACGGCGGGGTGATGAACCCCTTCGTGGCCCTGCCGCAAATCATGTGGAACTGGGACGATGTCGCCGGCGTGTTCCAGGGCGCCCGCCTTTATGTCGTGGTCAACGGCAAGGACGCGCCGCGTTTCGCCGTGACGCGCGACGCCGGCATTCCTGTCCTGACCCGCAGTCTGGACGCGGTGCTGGGCGGCCAGTTGCGCGCCACCATCGCCGCCAATCGCGCCTTCGCCAGCCGCAACGGGCTGGAGTTCCATGTCGCCGCCATCCCCGAGGACTATGACGGCGCCAACAGCCTGGAGTTCAACCAGGCCTCGATGCAGGCGGTCTATGATCTGGGCGAGGCCCTGGGCCGGACCGGCGAGGCGTGGAAATAGGCTGGCGCTCGGCCACGACGCACTTCTCCTCGATCTTCACAGGCTGTGGAAAAGACCGCCGGGGATCATCATGTTTGAGGTCGTGGCGGTGCTTCCCCTGATCGCCGCGCCGGAGTGTCTGAAGACGTGCGTTTCGACGATCGTTTCCTTGAAGAACTGAAGGCCCGCCTTCGCCCGTCCGACGTGATCGGGCGGACGGTGAAGCTCAAGCGGCAGGGCCGCGAGTATGTCGGTCTCAGCCCCTTCTCGAAGGAGCGGTCGCCCAGCTTCTTCGTCAACGACGACAAGGGCTTCTTCCACGACTTCTCGTCCGGCAAGCACGGCGACGTCATCAGCTTCCTGCAGGAGACCGAACGCCTCAGCTTCGTCGAGGCGGTGCAGCGGCTGGCGGGGGAGGCGGGGATGCAACTGCCCGCCGAGGACCCCCAGTCTGCCGAGCGTGAGGCCAAGAAGCAGGGTCTGACCGACTGGATGGACCTGGCCCAGAAATGGTTCGCCGCCAATCTGCGCCGCTCGGTCGGCAAGGCGGCGCGCGAATATCTGGAAAAGCGCGGCCTGCCCGAGGACCAGTGGGAGCGTTTCGGGCTGGGCTATGCGCCCAACGACCGCGAAGGGCTGAAGAACGCCCTGATCCAGCGGGGGGCCAAGCCCGGCGATCTGGTCGAGGCGGGGATGCTGATCGCGCCCGAAAGCGGCGGCCAGCCCTATGACCGGTTCCGCGACCGGCTGATGTTCCCCATCCTGGACGCGCGCGGGCGGATCGTCAGCTTCGGCGGGCGGGCCATGAATCCCGACGACCGGGCCAAGTATCTGAACGGGCCGGAGAGCCCGCTGTTTCACAAGGGCGCCACCCTCTACGGCCTGCCCGAGGCGCGCCGCATCCTGGGGGCCGAAAGCCGGGGCGAGCAGGGGATCATCGTCGTCGAAGGCTATATGGACGTCATCGCCTGCCAGCGCGCGGGCCTGCCGGCGGTCGCCCCCATGGGCACGGCCCTGACGGAAGAGCAGATGGAGCGGCTGTGGCGGGTGTCGGCCGAGCCGGTGCTGTGCTTCGACGGCGACGCGGCGGGGCTGCGGGCGGCCTATCGCTCGATCGAGCGGTCCCTGCCGCTGCTGAAGTCGGGGCGGTCGTTCCGCTTCGCCCTGCTGGAGGCCGGGCAGGACCCGGACGACATCCTGCGCGACAAGGGGGCGCCGGCCCTGCGCCATGCGATCAGCGAGACCCGCCCCTTTATCGAGGTTCTGTTCCGACGGGAGGCCGAGGCCGAGCCGCTCGACACGCCCGAGCGCAAGGCCGGACTGAAAGGGCGGCTGCGTCAGGCGGCGTCCGCGATCCAGGACAAGGATCTGGCCGAGCAATATCGGCGCGACCTGTTCGAGCGGTTCGACGCCCTGTTCCCCCGCCAGCCGCAGCAGGCTTTCCAGCAGGGCGGGCGGCCCGGTCCGGGCGGATCCGGCGGGCGCTGGCGTGGTCCCCCGCCCAAGCTGGGTCAGACGGCCGAGGGGGCGCAGGCCATGCAGGCCCTGTTCCGCTCCATCGAGCCGGTGGCGGCGGCCCTGGCCCACGGCGCGGTCGATGATCCGGAGCGGATGGACGACCATCTGGAGGCCATCGCCCGACACGGGTTCGGCGATCCGGCGCTCGACGGCCTGGCCCAGGAACTGGTGCGGCTAAGGTTTTCCGGTCAGAGCCTTGACTCTGCGGCGATCCGACGCCATCTGGCCCACTCGGGTCATGATGCCTTGATGCACGAGGTCGAGAAGGCGGCGGCAAAGTCCGGCGCGCCATTCCTGGCTGCAGACAAGCCCCTCGGCGAGGCGAGGATCCGGTGGTCGCAGGCGTTTGAAGCTCTGACCCGCGTAGCGGCGTTGGAGCAGGCGCTGGCGTCAGCGAAGTCGGAGGCCCACAAGGCGTTCGACACCTCGGCTTTCACGCTGGTGAAGGCCGAGCGCGATGCATTGCGACGGGCCATCAAGACCGGAACGATTTGGGAAGACGCGGCTTCTTCGTAACCAACGAAGTTGTCGGGCGTTGTATTTTCGCCGCAGGGGACTGATCACCCTCCTGCGGTCGTGGAGACAGACTGAATGAGTGCGCAGACCGAGACGCAGGACACCGAAGCCAATACCGACGGGCCCCTGCTCGATCTGACGGACGCCGGCGTCAAGAAGTTCATCAAGCAGGCCAAGGCGCGTGGCTACGTCACGATGGAGGAACTGAACAAGGTCCTTCCGTCCGAGGAAGTGACCCCGGACGCCATTGAAGACACCCTGGCCATGCTGTCGGAAATGGGCGTCAATGTCGTCGAGGCGGAAGACGACGCGGTGGAAGCGACCGGCACCGACGTGGCCGCCGCCGCCGAGACCTCGGTGGCCGAGGCGCCGGCCAAGGCCGCCTATGACCGCACCGACGACCCCGTGCGGATGTATCTGCGCGAGATGGGTTCGGTCGAACTGCTGAGCCGCGAGGGCGAAATCGCCATCGCCAAG
>NZ_DGLD01000008.1:0-280 GCF_002387245.1 Brevundimonas sp. UBA4553 | reverse complement strand
TGCGAAAGCGCCCTGACCTTCGAGGCCATCATGGTCTGGCGCGAGGAGCTGGCCAACAACCGCATCCTGCTGCGCGAAGTGATCGACCTGGACGCCACCTACGGCATCCTCAACCCGTCGTCCCTGCCGCACAACCAGCCGCCGGCCGCCGTGCCCGGCGCTCCCGCCCCCGAAGGCGAGGCCGAAAAGCCCGAGAGCGAGGACGAGGACGAGGACGACTTCGACGACGGCGGCGGCATGTCGATCTCGGCGCTGGAAGCCGAACTGCGCGACGGCGTCA
>NZ_DGLD01000009.1 GCF_002387245.1 Brevundimonas sp. UBA4553 | reverse complement strand
CTATCTAAAGAAGGCCAAACCACCTGTCAACCGACCTTTCAGCCGACCCGCAAACCCGGAAACAAACGCTCCCAAATCCACTTCGCAAAGCCCGTCTCCGAACCCCGCGCCCCGCCCGTCTCCAAGCGAGCGGCGGATATACGGACACCCATCCGACTCCACAACCCATCAATGACAGATTCACAAAAAACCGAACGAACGAGAGTCTGGGAAAGCGGGCGCTCCAGCACGTCACCTCCCAATCCCGGCCCGTCCGCCCCCATTACCCGCACGCAAGCGGACGACGGCCGCCTCAAATGCGGTTGATTCTGATAATCGTTCGCAGCAATAGCGCAACCCTCTCCAACCGGGGCCGTAACCATGCGCTCGTTTCTGATGTTTTCCGCCGGGCTGACCGCTCTTTCCGTCGCTGCCTTCCCTGCTCTGGCCGAGAATCCGGTCGAACTGGACCAGGCCGTCCCGGTCGCGCCGATCACCGTGGTCGGCACGCGAACCCAGCGCCGCGTCGACGACGTGCCCGCCAGCGTCAGCATCATCACCTCGGAAACGATCGAGAACATGCTGGCCACCGACATCAAGGACCTGATCCGGTTCGAACCCGGCGTCAGCGTCCCGACCAGCCCCGCTCGTTTCTCGGCCGCCCTGTCGGGCGCCGGCCGTGACGGCAACTCGGGCTTCACCATTCGCGGCATGGGCGGCAACCGCGTCCTGATCATCCAGGACGGCGTGCGTGTGCCGGATGGCTTCACCTTCGGCGCCCAG
The DNA here is from genome assembly GCF_002387245.1 of Brevundimonas sp. UBA4553. Classification (GTDB taxonomy): domain Bacteria; phylum Pseudomonadota; class Alphaproteobacteria; order Caulobacterales; family Caulobacteraceae; genus Brevundimonas. The sequence goes on along the minus strand of NZ_DGLD01000009.1, from coordinate 17,753 downwards.
AGCGTGGGCCGCGGCGGCTATAACGACCTCGACCTGATCAAGTCGGTGGAGATCCTGCGCGGCCCGGCCTCTGCCCTCTATGGTTCGGACGGCATCGCGGGCGCGGTGAGCTTCACCTCCAAGGACCCTTCCGACTTCCTCGCCAACGGCGCCAACTTCGGCGCCCGCGGCCGCGTGGGTTACAACTCATCTGACGACAGCTGGACCGAAGGCGTCGCTTTCGCCGGGCGCTCGGGTTCGCTGGCGGGACTTCTGGCCTATACGCGCCGCGACGCTCACGAGACCGAGAACATGGCGGAAGTCGGCGGCACCGGCGCGGTTCGCACCCAGCCGAACCCGCAGGAGTTCGCCTCGAACGCCGTCCTGGGCAAGCTGGTCTGGGACGCCAACGCCAACCACACTGTGCGCCTGACCTATGACCATTTCGACCAGGAGATGGATGGCGAAGCGCTGAGCAGCTATTCGGCCACCGTCATCGGCCTGACCGCCCACGACGAAACCCAACGTGACCGCGTCAGCCTGGACTGGCGATTCGATGACGTCTTCGGACTGGACGACGGCGCTGTCACCGCCCACTGGCAGGACGCCACGACGCGTCAGTTCACCTATGAAGACCGCACCCCCGCGGTTGATCGCACCCGCGACGTTACCTTCGACAACACGGTCTGGGGCCTGGCGGCGCAAGGCTCCAAGACCTTCGTCGGTCAAGGCGTTCAGCACCGCGTCACCATCGGCGGCGACTGGTCACGCACATTCCAGGAAGGCATCCGTGACGGCACCGTGCCGCCGGTGGGAGAGCCCTTCCCCGCACGCCCCTTCCCCAAGACGGAATATGATCTGGCGGGCCTCTACGTTCAGGACGAGATCGAACTGATGGGCGGGCGCCTCAGCATCATCCCGGCGCTGCGCTACGACTGGTACGAACTGACCCCGAAGGCCGACGCCCTGTTCCCTGCGCCCGCCGAAGGGCAGAGCGACAGTCATCTGTCGCCCAAGATCGGCGTCATGTTCTGGGCCGACGACCACTTCGGAGTCTTCGCCAACTACGCGCAGGGCTTCAAGGCGCCGTCGCCTATGCAGGTGAACAACTTCTTCGCCAACCCGGTGTTCGGGTATGAGTCCATTCCCAACCCGGATCTGACCCCGGAAACCAGCGAGAGCATCGAAGCGGGAGTGCGTTTCCGCAACCTGGATATGTTCGGCGGGAACCTGTCGCTGTCCACCACGGCCTTCCACACGGACTACGACGACTTCATCAACCAGGTTGTCGTGCGCGGAACCGGCGTCCCGGGCGTCGATCCCTTGATCTATCAGTATGTGAACCTCAGCCAGGTCACGATCTGGGGGCTGGAGGCGCGCGGCGACATCCGTTGGAACAATGGCTTCTCGGCCGTCGTCTCCGCCTCGTTCGCCGACGGCGATCAGGAAACGGCCGGCGCCAAAGGCAAGCTGACCAGCATTGATCCGTTCAAGGTTGTCGGAGGCCTGAACTACGCCGCGCCGTCGGGCGTCTGGGGGGGATCCGCCACGGTCACCTGGTCGGACGACAAGGACCGGGCCGGCTGCGGTGGCGGCAACTGCTGGGGCGGGGAAGAGTTCGCCATCCTGGACCTGACCGCCTTCTGGAATGTGACCGAAAAAGCCACCCTGCGAGCTGGCGTCTTCAACCTGCTGGATGAGACCTACGCATGGTGGAGCGATGTGCGGGGCCTGTCGCGCGGCGGTACCGTTACGGCCCCGACCGAACCGGCGACGCTGGCGGCCTTCACCCAGCCCGGCCGCAACTTCGGCGTATCCATCAACTTGCGCTACTGAGAGTAGAGCTTAAAGATGCAAACGACTCTCATTACGGAAAAGCCCATGCGTGCTCTTATGATCGCCGCCGCCCTGCTGGCGGTCGCCACGCCTGTCGTCGCGGCCGAAACTCAGACGCCTTCCGCCGTGACAGCCCCCGCAAGCCAGTTCGAGCGCGATCGCCAGTCGATTCTGGCTCAGGCCGGCCAATATCGCGTGCACTTCGACATGCGCGAAAACGTCAGCTTCCACGCGGACTATGATCCAATGGAGGGCAAGCTCTCAGGCGGTAGCGAGATAGTGCGTGTCGTCTACGACAAGGGCGACCGCATCAGCCTGCAACACATCCTGGTCATGGAGCACGAAGGCCAGGCCATCGTCGTCAAGCACTGGCGTCAGGACTGGGTCTATCAGCCTGAGACGGTTCTGACCTATGCAGGTCCCAGCCAATGGAAGTTGACGTCGGTGTCCGCCGATCAACGTCAGGGCGCGTGGTCGCAAACCGTGTGGCAAACGGACGATTCCCCCCGCTACGGCGGCGTCGGCCGCTGGACCTATGTCAACGGCTTGAGCGTCTGGACGTCCGACCCGACCTGGCGTCCGCTGGCGCGGCGCGACGCGGTGCTTAACCCCGTCTACGACCGCTATCTGGGCACAAACCGCCACGCCCTGACGCCCGCCGGCTGGGTCCATATCCAGGACAATGTGAAGATGAACGGCCGCGCCGGCGGCGAGCCCGTCGCAATCGTTCAGGAAGACGTCGTCAACACCTACGACCGGTCGACCAGCTATTCGCCCAAGGCCGGCGACGACTACTGGGCGGCCACGCAGGTTTACTGGGCGGCGGTTCGCGAGGCCTGGGACGCCGTGATCACCAGAGACGGCGGCGTGCGTGTCGAGGAAGAGGCCCAAACCGGTGTCGTCACCGGCACTCCGCTGATGGATCTGGCGGAGAAGGTTCAGGACGGCGAGATCACGAACGAAGCCGCCATCGCCCAAGCCCGCAGCATCATTGAGGCTGCGACCCGCAGCTAACCTCAAGCATGATTTCCTCTCAAAGCCCTCCGGCCGTCCCGCCGGAGGGCTTTTTCATGCGCCGCCCGTCCTCGGACTGAGCCGAAAGATCGTAGTTCTCGTCGAATAAGCAGGCATCGCCCTCGTAGCGCGACCGCGCCTCTTCACAGAGCATCGCGACCGATCGGGCGTCGGGCTTCGTCCCCTGATCCAGCCACTTCATCATGGCCGCGAACACAGCGACGTATTCCGGAGCATTGAGCGCGCTGTGCTCAGCCTCGTCAGTGAATGTCTGCACCAGCAATTCCGCTCGTCCAGCCGCTGCTACCTGGTCGTGGTAGGCCGCCTGATTGCTCACGAAAGCCGTGGGATCATACTTGCCGTGAATGGTTAGGGTCGGCGCCACGATCAGACCCGACAGGTCGGCGTCGTAGGCGAGACGCGCCAGCGCCGCTGGGTCCGCGGCGAAGCGTTGCACGCCCGCATTCAGCGCAGTGTCGTCATGCGAACCCGCATATACTGTGTCGATGTTTGAAAAAGGGTTCAGCCCGTCCAGCCGACGTTGCACCAGATCCTGAAACAGGAAGGTGCCCCAAGCCAGATGGGGGACCAATTGGGCCTCCTCAACGCCGACCACGCTCAGGATATCGGTTAGACGCTGCTTCTGATCGGGCGAACGTTCGGCCTCGGGCAGGCCGACCCCGGTGCAGGTTTTCACCCGGTCCGCCAACTGGGCCCGGGTCATGCGAACGCCATCTGGCAGCCCTTGCCAAACCGGATACTGGGCCTCCTCGGGCGCAGGATGGTTCTGGCAATAGTACTGGTAGACGGCGCGCAGATCGGCGCGGAACTTGTAGGCTTCGGTGCCGCCAGCCAGGACACCGCTGGTCAGGACGACGCCGTCCCAGACCACCCTGCCCTCGGCGTCCCGTGCATAAAGCTCCGCCGCCTTGGCCGCGACATTCCCGCCCCAGGACTGACCATGGAGGATCGTGCGGTTCGGTCGCCCGAAGGAGTCCCAGAAAATCTGACGGAGGTCGTCTGTGTCCTCGGCCGCCATGCGCACACCGTAGCCGCCGCGACGATAGGTCGAGCCCGCCCAGGCGAATCCCTCCTTCACCGTCATGGAGAAGCGTTCGAGGTCCTCCAGCGGGTCATCGGCCTGGGGCTCGCCGGTCCGCGGACCGCCGTGAGCGTGGACGATCAGGGAGCCGTTCCAGTTTTCGGGCCTTGCGATCCAGTAGTAGCCGCCCTTGGCCGCCCGCCCCGACCAGCAGTGCGCCTGCTGCGGAAGGAAATCGGGACAGGCGACCTCGGTCGGAGGTGGCGACGCCGTCGCGGTCGGGAGCGTAACCTGGGCCGAGGCTGTTGCGGGGGCGAAACCGCACGCCGCCCCCAGTAGCCCCAGTCCAGCCAGTCCATGGCGAAACGTCATCACCGCCTCCATCCCTTTGATCAGAACGACTTGGACACGTTCACATACCAATAGCGGCCATAGGGCTGATGCACCGTGCCGCGATAGCCCCCGTCGGCCAGCGACGGGCCTTCATCCGTCAAGTCGCGCACCCCGAGGCGCACGGTCGTGTCGATCTCCTCGAAGTCGTACTGGCCATAGGCGTTGGCCACCATCTGCGAGCCGACGATCCACGGGTCACCCGTGCTGCTCAACAGACTGATCTGCTCGATCTCGCTGACGTACTGAGTCGAAAGGCCGACGCGCCACGGCCCCTTGTTCCAGGTGAAGTTGGCCGAAACCTTCCACTCCGGTCGCCCATTCTGCGCGATCAACTGGCTCGAGTCAGGCAGGGGCGTCAGCGGGTCAATGATCCCCTGCTCACGCGCCTCATACAATCCATCGATGATCTCGCCCGGCGCCCGCGAAAATTCGAGCAACTTGGACGCGTTGACGCTGAAGTTGAACGAGCCCAGGGCGGTGCGGCGTTTCCGCCAGTTGAAGCTGAGGTCCAGCCCCTCAACCGTCTGCGGCAGCAGGTTGATGAACTGATCGCTGATCGAGGTCACCTGCCCGACCGGCGCCAACCCCGTTCCCTCGAACAGAAGTTCGTCGTCGGCGTTCGGCGCCGCCCGCACGACCAGCGGATTGGTCCCGCCCTGGACACGGTTGAGATACTCGAGCGCCAGCGCCGACTGAGCGCCCAGCAAGCCGACGATGTCGGTTTGCTCGATCTTCCAGCGGTCCACGGTGAAAGTGAAGTCGCCCCACTCCGCAGGGATGAAGCGGGGCTGGAAGACCAGGCCATAGGACTGATTGGTGCTTTCTTCCGGCTGCAGATCCGGATTGCCTGCAACCAGAAGCGAGACGCTGGCCGTGCGAGCGCACTCGCTCATATTGGCGATCGTGCCTTGGCGAATATCAGCTTCGCAGCGCGTGAAATCGGGTCCGCTGGCCAGGCGCGCGTACTGGGTGGCGTTGACCTGTTCGAGGTTCGGCGCCCGGAAACCCTCGGAATAGGAGGCACGGACTCGCAGGCCGTCAACGATATCCCAGGCGATGGCGACCTTGGGCTTGGCCACGTCGCCAAAATCCGAATAGTGCTCGTATCGACCGGCAAGCTGCATATCCAGGCTGTAGATCAGCGGGATGTTCATCTCCGGTGAGACCAGCGGCAGGGCGAACTCGACGAAGGCTCCCGCGACGTCACGCGACCCCTTGGTGCTTGGGTTGGGGCTGACCGCCGAGACGTTGGACTGGTTGGTCTCGCCCGACACCATGTCGGTGAAGGTGATGGTTCCATTCAGGTTGTCGTCGCGGTCGTCGCGTTGCGTTTCTCGACGGATCTCCGCCCCGAAGGCTACGCCCACCGGGCCTCCCGGAAGGTTGAACAGGTCGCCGCGCGAAAGCTTGATGTCCGCCAGGCTCAGGGTCGTGCGCGACACGCGCTTCAGGTCAAAGACGACGGCGTCGATCGCGGCCTGGGATGACGGCGTGCAGTCGCCCCAGCTCGGCGTATCCACGCAACCGCCGCTAAAGGGATTGTAGGCGTCAGGCGTCGACAGCGCCAACTGCTGCTGCAGCTTGGTCATGTTGATGTTGGGCGAGATGTCCTCGGCCTCGGCTTCGGAATAGAGCAGAGCCGTTTCCCAGTCGAAGCCGCGCCATTCGCCGCGCAGGCCGCCCAAGGCGCGAGCCTGATAGTTATTGACCTTCACCTCCTGGAAGCCGGTGTCCGCAAAGCGGTAGTTGCCCAAGAGGACGGGAAGCCCAGCCGCCGGAACATTGGTCAGGTTGGGCAGTCGGTTCGGGTTCAGCGAGCCGTCTGCGAAACGCACAGGGCCGAACGGATTGTAGTAGTTGCTGGCCGGAATCCAGATCTTGTTCAGGTTGACGACCGGCGGCTGCACAGCCTTGCTCTGCGCGCCGTAGTAGCCAAGCTCGCCAAATGCTTCGACGCCCGCGGCCAGCTCATACCGCCCCCTCAGGAAGATGTTGCCGCGCTCGACCGAGGGCCGGACCGAGGTCCCGTAGCGAGTGTCGTAGCGCATCTCGCGGTTGACGCCACTATAGGCCACCGTGCCGCTGGTCAGACAGAGTCCCGAAGGCACGGTCACGCCCGTAGAGCAGCCAAAACTCTGCGGCTGGACATGGAAGGCGCCGGCAGCCGTCGTCACGATGGTTCCGTTGGAGCGCGGGCGCAAGGCTGTGGTTGTCGCCGGAATGCTGAGCTGCGCCCAAGGGGAGTGCGAGGAACGTCCATCCGGGACAGCCGAGTTCTCATAACCCGAGAAGCCCGAGAAGAAGTTGCGCATATCGTCCGAACGAGTGAAATCCTGCTCGTCCGCCATCAGCATGGTGCGGTCAGTGTAGTTGGCGAACAAGGACAGGTTGCCCCGCTCGAAATTCTTGCCCGCGAAGATGTTCGCCTCAAACTCTCGCAGGCCGGTGCCTTCGGCGCCGCCATATCGGGCCTCCAGCGTCACGCCCTCAAAGTCGTTCTTCAGAACCGTGTTCACCACGCCAGCGACGGCGTCAGCGCCGTAGATGGCGGCGGCGCCGTCCAGCAGCACTTCCAGACGCTGCAAGCCGGACACGGGAATGGCGTTGGAGTTGTAGCTCAGCACCGGCACCGTGCCGGTATCCGAGGTACCCTGGCTGGTCGGATGCTGGACGACCCGGCGACCATTCAGCAGCACCAGGGTATTGCCGACTCCCAGTGAGCGCAGGTTGACGGAGTTCACATCTCCACGCGCCGAATTGGACGTCTGGCCATTGTTTGAGCTGTCGAACAGGACGTCGCCCATTTGCGGAATGGTGCGCAGCAATTCGTCGCCCGAACTGGCGCCGGTCGCGGCGATCTCTTCGGCGTCGATGACGACGACCGGAAGCGCTGCAGTCGTCGATGCGCCGCGGATCTGAGAACCGACGACAATGATGTCCTCGACCTGCGAGGCCTGGTCATTCGCCCCCTCTGGCGACTGCTGCTGCGCCATGGCGGCTCCGGCGAACAGGACCGTCGAGGCCGTCGTCGCCATCAGGACAAATTTCGATTGTTTCCTCAATGTCTCGTCTCCCATGCGCTGCCAGTTTTTCGGCAGTCGTTTCGTTGAAATCGGGTTGGATCAGTCGTCAGCGAGGACCAGATCGTCGCCTGGTCCGGCCGCAGGATCGGGCGCGGCGGCCAGCGGTGGGGGCGCGCCGTCCAGCGCCGCCTTCAGCGCATCGCGGTCCAGTTCACCCTCCCAGCGCGCGACAACGATGGTCGCCACGGCGTTGCCGATGAAGTTGGTCAGAGCCCGGCACTCGCTCATGAAGCGGTCGATGCCGAGGATCAGGGCCATGCCGGCGACCGGCACTGTCGGCACCACCGACAGCGTCGCCGCCAGAGTGATGAAGCCCGCCCCGGTGATGCCCGCCGCGCCCTTCGACGACAGCATGGCCACCAACAGCAGCAGAACCTGATCCTGCAGGCTGAGGTCGATGTTCAAGGCCTGGGCGATAAACAGGGCCGCCATCGTCATGTAGATGTTGGTGCCGTCGAGATTGAACGAATAGCCGGTCGGCACGACCAGACCGACGACCGACTTGGACGCCCCGGCGCGCTCCATCTTGGAGATCAGGCTCGGCAAGGCGGCTTCGGAACTGGAGGTGCCCAGCACCAGCAGCAGTTCTTCCTTCAGATACCGGATCAGCTTCAGAATGCTGAAGCCGTTGGCCACAGCCACCAGGCCCAGCACGCCCACGACGAAGATGATGGCTGTCAGGTAGAAGGTGGCGATCAGGGCGAACAGGTTGGCCACCGAGGCGATGCCATAGGCGCCGATAGTGAAGGCGAAGGCCCCGAAGGCCCCGAGGGGCGCCGCCTTCATCAAGATGGCGACCAGCTTGAAGAAGGCTGCACTGACCGATTCCAGGAAGGTCATCACCGGCTTGCCCAAATCGCCGATCATGGCCAGGGCGATGCCGAACAGGATCGAGACGAACAGAACCTGCAGGATGTTGCCGGTCGAGAAGGCGCTGACCACCGTGTCGGGAATGATGCCGGTCAAGAAGCCGACGATGGTGCTCTCATGTGCGGCTTGGGCGTATTGCGACACGGCGCCCGCGTCCAGACTGGCAGGATCGATATTCAGGCCCCGACCGGGCTGCACCACATTGGCGACGATCAGGCCGACAATCAGGGCCAGGGTCGAGAAGACCAGGAAATAGCCAAACGCTTTCGCCGCCACTCGACCGACCCGACCGATGTCGCGCATCCCAGCGATACCCGTGACGATGGTCAGGAAGATCACCGGGGCGATGACCATTTTGACCAGCTTGATAAAGGCGTCGCCCAGCGGCTTCAGGCTCTCGCCGAACGTCGGCCAGAAATGTCCAATGGCGCCTCCGAGCGCGATTGCGACCAGCACCTGGAAGTACAGGTGACGATAGAAGGGGCGGCGCACGACAGCTGCCGTCTCTGACACAACAGGGATCAAGAAGGTCGCTCCTGACAGCGAGCCAGATGCTCGCGGATTTCCTCGACGTGCTCTTCGTCACGCTTGAAACTCAGTTTGATGTCGGGAAACGGCGCCGCCAACCTGAAAAGGATTCCCTTTTATCTAACTGAAAGATATCGATAATTTTTGAGGCGCCAGCACCTTCAAGCAAATAGGCGTGCGTAATTTCGCGCCGCAATATGGTGCATTTGTGCGGAATACCGCACAGTGCCGACATGCTGGATCCCGCCCCCTCAAGGTCGCATCGCCATCGCACTTTTATCTGGCTTGGGCTTGCGTTCGCTTGGCTGACGGCCAGTGCGGCGGGAGCCTACGGTCTGGGAGAAACGGCGCGCCGTGACGCCGTGGCCGAGTTGGCGCGACAGTCTGAAAACGCGGCCGCCCTGCACGCCGCAGTGCTGCGCAGCGAATTGGAGAAATACCGCGCCCTGCCGCCCGCCATGGCGACAGACGCCGACGTAGCGCGCCTTCTGACACAGCCAGCCGGCGCCGAAGTGGAGGCTCTCAATCGAAGATTGGAAGCTTTGGCCGGTCAAACACGAGCCTCGGCCATCTACGTCATCGCCCGTGACGGCGTCACCCGCGCCGCCAGCAACTGGCGAGAACCCATCAGCTTTGTAGGGGCCGACTACAGCTTCCGCCCCTATTTCATAAAGGCGATGCGCGACGGTGCCGCAGAGTTTTTCGCCCTTGGCACCGTCAGCGGTCGTCCGGGCCTCTTTCTGGCGCGACGCGTCTCGGACGCCAAAGGGAGGGCGCTGGGGGTGGTCGTCGTCAAGGTCGAGTTCGATGCGCTGGAAGCCGAATGGCGCGCGTCAGGCGAACCGGCCTATGTGGTGGACCCGGGCGGCGTCGTCCTGATCACCAGCGTCCCGGCGTGGCGCTTTCGCACCCTGCGCCCTATGGACGCCCGAAGCCGCCAGTTGACGCTGGCCGATCAGACCCTCGGTCACGGCGCCTTGACCCCCCTTCCCTTTCCCACACCGACAACCACGCAACCGCATCTGGTTGAAGCGCCGGTGGATGGGGCTCCGGGCGACTGGATGCACACCTCAGCCGGGACTGCGACGCCGGGTTGGACCCTGCATCTGCTAACCCCGACGCGAGGCGCGATCGAGACGGCGGTCGCCAACGCCCGTATGATGGCGGCCCTGGTCATCACCATGCTTTTCGGCGTGCTGGCCGTGCTGTTGCGCCGTCGACAACAGGCCGCAGCACGTCAACGCGCCGCCGAGCTTGCGAGACAGGAACTGGAACAACGCATTGCGGAGCGAACCCTTGACCTGCGTCAGGCCAATGAAGCGCTGAACCGCCAGATCCAGGAACGGATGCGGGCTGAGGCGGGGCGTGAGGCCCTGCGGGACGAACTGGTCCAGGCGGGCAAACTCGCAGCGTTGGGGCAGATCGCGGCTGGCGTGGCGCATGAGATCAACCAGCCGGTGGCGGCCATCCGCACCCATGCCGAAATCGCGACCGCCTATCTCGAGCGGGACCAGAGCGCCAAGGCTGTCAGAACCTTGGGCAGGATCGACGATCTCACGGCGCGCATCGGCGCCATCACCCAGGAACTGAAAGCCTTCTCTCGCAAGTCCGAACCTCGCCTCGAGTCAGTCTCCCTGAATGCGGCGATCGATGGCGCCTTGCTGCTGCTGGGAGGACGACTGCGCCAGACCGGCGTTCGGTTGGAGCGAGACAAGACTAGCGACGCCGTCGTGATAGCCGACCGCTTTCGGCTGGAACAGGTCATCGTCAATCTGATGCAGAACGCCATCGAGGCGTTGGAGGGCGTTTCCACACCACTGATCACGCTGTCGATTGAGATGCAGGAGGACCATGTGGCCATGACCGTCGCCGACAATGGCCCTGGCGTATCCCACGATGTCCGTTCGCAGCTCTTCACGCCGTTTGTCACCAGCAAGACGAATGGCCTGGGTCTGGGCCTGGTGATCTGTCGCGACATCATCGCCTCGTTCGACGGCGAGCTGAACCTGCGTCCGACAGAAGGCGGCGCGGCCTTTGTCATCACCCTGGGGCGGGCCTGATGGATTTTTCACGCCTGAACACCGTCGCCCTGATCGAGGACGACACCGACTTTCGCGCCGCCCTGGCCGAACGACTGGAGGTCGAAGATCTGGTCGTTCGGCCATACCGGTCAGCCGAAGCCGCCTTGACGGATATTGACGCCGACTTCCCGGGGGTAATCGTCACTGATTTGCGCATGCCGGGCCTGGATGGACGGCAACTTCTGAATCGCATCCAAGGCTTGGACCCGGCCTTGCCCGTCATTCTGATCACCGGTCATGGCGACATCGCCGATGCGGTGGCCGCCATGCGAGACGGAGCCTATGATTTTGTGGCCAAACCGTTTCCGTTTGACCGGCTGCACGACAGCCTGAAGCGGGCGCTCGAGAAACGAGCGCTCGTGCTCGACAATCGACGTCTGACGGCGCTCTCTACCGAAGCAGGCCTCGAGCTGCCTCTGCTGGGTGAAAGTAGGGCGATCCGGTCGCTCCGCGCGACCATCGCCCAGATCGCCGATGCACGGATGGATGTCCTGATCGAAGGCGAAACCGGCGTCGGCAAGGAAGCCGTCGCTCGCGCCCTGCACAGTGGCGGACGGCGTCGCCTGCACCCCTTCGTCGCCGTTAACTGCGGCGCCTTCCCTGACGGGTTGATCGAAAGCGAAATGTTCGGACACGAACTGGGAGCTTTCGCCGGCGCCCTACGCCGCCATGTCGGTCATGTCGAAAGAGCGCACAACGGCTCCCTCTATCTCGACGCCGTGGAGAGCATGCCCCCAGCCGTCCAGGTCAAAATGCTGCGCGTGCTAGAGGAAAGGGAAGTCCAGCCGATCGGTGCGCAAGAACCGCGCATCGTAGATCTGAGGGTTCTGGCGTCTTCCGCCGAAGATCTGGAGGCGGCCGTCGCGGATGGACGTGTACGACAGGACCTTTACTACCGTCTCAATGTGGTGCGCTTGAGGATCCCACCTCTTAGGGAGCGGCGCGAAGATATTCCCTTGCTCTTCGCGAGCCTTCTGGCCCGTGCGCCTGTCGGCGCGGACGGCTTGGTTCCGCCCATCACGGACGCCGTCAGAGCCCGCCTTCTGGAGCACCCATGGCCCGGCAACATCCGCGAGCTATCCCATTTCGCTCACCGCTTCGCATTAGGCCTTGAAAACCACGGCGCAGCCGAGGAGCTGGACTGCGGCCTTGCTGAGAGGGTCGCACGATTTGAGAATCGCATACTCCGGGATACCCTGCGCGCGCTTGAAGGCGACGTGGCACAGACGTTGATGCAACTGAAAATCCCCCGAAAGACCCTGTACGACAAACTGAAGCGTCACGGCCTGAAGCCCTCGGACTTCCGCCCCTAGCAACGCGATTCGCCAAGTACGGACGCCTCTATCTCGTCGGCGATCGTTCCGCTTCAACCCGTTGGTATCCCGCGTCAATCACCGCCAGCATGGCCTGGGCGGCGCCTTCCTCGTCCTGCTCGGCGATCCGCTCAACGATGCGGACGTGCGCCTGAACCGTCTCATGATGAAGGTCGGGCGCCTGCGTCGGCGGGCTGAGCGTAAAGGCCTCCAGCAGGGCCGTCTCGATCACGCCAGCCACGGATCTGATCATCGGATTCTGCGACGCGGCCCCGATCGCCAGATGCAGCGCCAGGTCGGCCCGTGCGAACTCAAAGGCCGAGCGGTCCTCACGTCGCATCCAGTCGAGCGCCTGGCGCATCGCCTCCAGGTCGGCCTCGGTGCGGTGCCTTGCGGCCAGCCGGGCGGCGGTGGGCTCCAGGCTCTGCCGAACTTCAGCCAAATGACGCCTGAACTGCGCATCCATACCTGCCGCCACTCGCCAACCGAGAACCTCCTTGTCGAAGAAGTTCCAGTGGACGCTGTCGCTCACCCGCGTGCCAACCCTGGTTTTTACGCTTAAAAACCCCTTTGCTGACAAGGTCTTAAGCGCTTCCCGCAACGCCGTGCGTGAGACGCCGAACCGTTCGAGGAGTTCAGCTTCCATCGGAAGCTTATCGCCCGGGGCCAAGGCCCCCACGAGGATGTCCTGCGCCAATGAACGCACGATCTGGTCGTGCGCTGAGACGACCTGACCATTGCCCCGAGACGGCGTCAGGGAGGGATGGGGCGAAGACATGTCCATAAGCCAATCCTCTAGCGTCCCAGTCACGCCAGCGCAAAGGCACTAGCGAACCATTAGTATTATGATATTCAAAATATGTTGCCACCTTCGGCGCCGCACGGCCTCCCACATCGCATGACCAAGACTTCGTCCAAGCCGCTCCGCAGCCGTGCCTGGTTCGACAATCCCTCGAACCCCGACATGACCGCGCTCTATCTGGAGCGCTATCTGAACTACGGCCTGACCCTGGAAGAACTGCGCTCCGGGAAGCCGATCATCGGCATCGCCCAGACCGGGTCGGACCTGTCTCCCTGCAACCGCCATCACATCGAGCTGGCCAAGCGAGTGCGCGAGGGCATCCGCGAGGCCGGCGGCGTCGCCCTGGAGTTTCCGGTCCATCCCATTCAGGAAACCGGCAAGCGCCCGACCGCCGGGCTGGACCGCAACCTGGCCTACATGGGTCTGGTCGAGCTGCTGTACGGATATCCGATCGACGGCGTCGTCCTGACTATCGGCTGCGACAAGACCACGCCCGCCTGTCTGATGGCGGCGGCGACCGTGGACATTCCCGCCATCGCGCTTTCGGTCGGCCCCATGCTGAACGGCTGGCACAAGGGCGAACGTGTGGGCTCCGGCACCATCATCTGGAAGGCCCGCGAGATGATGGCGGCCGGCGAGATCGGCTATGAGGAATTCATCGACCTGGTGGCCACCTCGGCCCCTTCGGTCGGTTACTGCAACACAATGGGCACGGCGACGACGATGAACTCGCTGGCCGAGGCCCTGGGCATGTCCCTCCCCGGCTCGGCGGCCATCCCCGCCCCCTATCGTGAAAGGCCCCAGGTCGCCTATAAGACCGGACTGCGTATCGTCGACATGGTCCGCGAGGATCTGAAACCGTCAGATATCCTGACCCGCGAGGCGTTCGAGAACGCAATCGTCGTCAACTCGGCCATCGGCGGCTCGACCAACGCCCCGATCCACCTGACAGCTCTGGCCCGCCACGCTGGCATCGATCTGCCGCTGCAGGCCTGGGAAGAGGTCGGGCACCGGACGCCGTTGCTCGTGAACCTGCAGCCCGCCGGCAGGTATCTGGGCGAGGACTTCCATCAGGCGGGCGGCGTGCCCGCCGTCGTGGCCGAACTGATGCGGCGCGGCCAGATCCACGAGGACGCCGTGACGGTCAACGGCCGCACCATCGGCGACAACTGTCGGGGCGCAAGCGTCGTTCTGCCCGACGTCATTCGCGACTTCGACACGGCGCTTGTGAACGACGCGGGCTTCCTGGTCCTGTCGGGCAACGTCTTCGACAGCGCCATCATGAAGACCAGCGTCATCAGCGCCGAGTTCCGCGAGCGCTACCTGTCCGATCCTGCGGCCCCCGACGCCTTCACCGGCGACGTCGTCGTCTTCGATGGTCCAGAGGATTATCATCATCGCATCGACAATCCGGCGGAAGGCATCACCCCCGACAGCATCCTGGTGATGCGCGGAGCCGGACCAGTCGGCCACCCTGGCGCGGCCGAGGTCGTCAATATGCGGCCGCCGGCCTATCTGATCAAACAGGGCATCCACGCCCTGCCCTGCATCGGCGATGGGCGCCAATCCGGCACCTCGGGATCGCCCTCGATCCTGAACGCCTCGCCCGAGGCGGCGACTGGCGGGAACATCGCCCTGTTGAAGACGGGCGACCGGATGCGTATCGACCTCAACACCCGTCGCGTGGACGTGTTGATCGACGCCGCCGAAATGGCCGAACGCCGCGCCGCATTCGAGGCTGGCGGCGGCTACCAATACCCGGCGTCACAGACGCCGTGGCAAGAGTTCCAACGCGCCATGGTCGGCGAACTGGAGACAGGCGCCGTGCTGGAGCCTGCCGTCAAGTATCACCGCATCGTCGACACCCTCGGCCTGCCCCGCGACAACCACTGAGGCGGATCAAGGTATCAACAGTCGCCGCATCGAAGGCGCCGCCGCAATCAGGTCGTGCGTGACCAGGGCGGCGAAGAAGTCCGCGCCCTCGCGTCCGACGTGGGTGTAGTCGAACGCGATGCGCGCCTGCCCCAGAGGCTCGACCGCCGCATTGTTCTGCGCCGTAGACGGCGCGCCGGGCGCGGCGGGAACTCCGGTGCTGGAGGCGATGGTCGTGCCGGTCATCAGGGCGGCCGCCACCTCCGGCGACGGCGCGGCTTGCGCGAAACGGGCCGACATCGCCGGGCCCAGCGCCTGCACCGTCTCAGCGCTGGCGTGATTCAGATCGACCAGAGGCGTATTGGTCTCAGCCGCCACAACCCGCACCGCCTCGGCCCACGGTTCCAGATCGTTTTGCAAACGCCCATCGACGAACTGACGGCGCACCAGAGGCGTCAGCAGGATCGGCGTGGCGCCCCGCGCGCGCGCCTCAGCCACATAGCGTTTCAGGTTGGCGGGAAACTCGGTCGCCAGATCAGTCGAGCGCCCCGGCTTGCCGGGCTGGTCGTTGTGGCCGAACTGAATCAGGACATAGGTGTTCGCATAGCCTGGCGTCGCCATCTCGGACAGGGCCAGATCCCACGAACCCTCGGCGATATAGCTGCCCGAGCTGCGCCCGCCTCGCGCCAGGTTCACGCAGGCCGCGAACGAGGTGACATGATAGGCGCAGAAGCTCGGCCCCCAGCCGCCGATCACCGCCGTGGTGGAATCGCCCACCAAGATGATCTTCGACGCGCGGATCGGCTGGACGGGCGGCGCTTCGGCCGCAGCGGACGTCTGGATCAGGGCGGCGGCGACAGTCAGCGCGGCGATCATTTCAGGTCTCCGAAGCGGTGATGCGGGCGGTCAGAGTCAAAGCGGCGCCGGGTGCCAATTCGGTCAGGCCGCTGTCCTCGTCCGCCGGGGCGTTGTGGGCGTCCGGGCGATGGGTCACGGGCTCGACGCAGACAAAGGCCTCGCCGCGCGGGGCATAGACTTGGGCCCACTGCGCGTTGGGCGAGGCGCTCAGATCGACGCGCCAGCCGTCGTGAAGCAGCGCCACCCGCCCGTCCCAGTCGGCGTAGGCGTGATCGACGAAAGGCGCCTCGGCCAGGGCGACGCCATCGCTCCAGTCGAGGAGTTGGTCGGCGGCGGCCAGCCGCTCCGGGATTTCGCGTGCATCGGTCAGCCAGACCTTCGGCGCCGACAACTGCAACCGGGTCGCGGGCTCGACAGCGAAATAGGGATGCAGGCCGAGACCTGCGGGCATGGGAACGGCATCCTCGTTGGCGAGGCTCAGGCTCATCTCCAGCCCATTCTCATTCAAGGTCAGACGGTGCGAGGCCGTCCACGCCCAGGGCCATTCCGGTCCAGCCTCGGCGGCCAAGACCAGATCAACCGTCCCGTCTTGGGCACGCACGACATTCCAGCGCGACCGCCAGCCGACGCCATGCAGGGCATGGGGTTCGAACTGCGGCGTGGCAGGCAGTCGGACCGTCCTTCCCTCAAACACAAAGGCTCCGCCGTCGATGCGGTTGGCGTAGGGAGCCAGCGGAAAACTGGACGCCGCCAGCGGACTGTCGAGATCTTCCGGCGCTGGGCGCAGCACGTCGCGCCCGCGCCAGGTCAAGGACGTGATCGAGGCCCCGAGATCGGGCCGCAGGCCGAGGGCCCAGTCGCCGCGCTCGATCCTCACAACGCGACTCGATGCTGCGGCAAACCCGGCGTATCGACCCGCGCATGATAGAGGCCGCCCAAGGTGGGCTGGGCCCCGCGCTTGTCAGCGTTCCCCAGCCAGGCCGTGGTGCAATAGAGGTCGCGCCCGTCCGCCCCTCCGAAGGCCGCCTTGGTCACCGTCTGCACCGGAAAGCGGATGGTTCCGAGACGCCTTCCGTCCGGCGAAAACCGCGCCACGCCCCAGCCATTGAACAGACCGACGTGCAGCACCCCGTCGGCATCCATGCTCGGCCCGTCGCAGAAACCGTCCTCGGTCCGCGCGAAGACGCGACGGTTCGACAACGCCCCGTCCTCATGGTCGAAGGCCAGCACCGTCTTCTCCAACGTGTCGTGGTGATAGAGGGTTCGGCCGTCGGGGCTGAGGCACGGCCCGTTGGTGACGCCATACCCGTCGTCATGCCGCTTCAGTTCGCCCTTGAACCAGCGATAGAGGGCGCCAGTCCGGCCTTCCTCGCTGTCGTCCATCGAGCCGAACCACAGAGCGCCATCCGGGGCGACGAAGCCGTCGTTCAAGCGGTTCTGAGGGCGG
Source organism: Brevundimonas sp. UBA4553 (assembly GCF_002387245.1). Taxonomy (GTDB): domain Bacteria; phylum Pseudomonadota; class Alphaproteobacteria; order Caulobacterales; family Caulobacteraceae; genus Brevundimonas. The sequence goes on along the minus strand of NZ_DGLD01000009.1, from coordinate 635 downwards.
TTTGTCTCAACCGGCTGGAACAGGGAGAAGTCGCCCATGTCCACGTCGAAACGATAGAGGCCGCCGCGTATGCCGCAGATCAGCGAGCCGTCCTCGGCCGGAAACGCGAAGCCGATCTGGTCCGGGGCGTCCCATGACGCCTTGTCCCCGGTCCTGGGATCTTCAGGCGCGGGCGTATAGCGATGCAGCCGCCGCCCCTTGATGTCGACGAACCACAGACAGTTGCGGGCCGCGTCCCATACCGGCCCCTCGCCGAGTTCGGCCTGAACGTCCCAGACGAGGGTCGGCGCGGTCATGCCCGTCAGCTCGCCGAGTAGCTGGTCTTGATCTGGGTGTAGAACTCGACGGCGGCGAAGCCCTGTTCGCGGGGGCCGTAGGAGGACTTCTTCGTGCCGCCGAAGGGGACGTGATAGTCGACCCCGGCGGTGGCCAGGTTGACCATGGTCATGCCGGCGCGGGCGTTTCTCTGGAAGTCGCGGGCGTGTTTCAGCGACTGCGTGACGATGCCCGCCGACAGGCCGAACTCGACGCCGTTGGCGACGGCCAGGGCCTCTTCGTAGCTGGCCACGCGAATGGTCGAGGCGACCGGGCCGAAGACCTCCTCGGTGTTGATCCGCGCGTCCGGCAGGGTGTCG
>NZ_DGLD01000021.1 GCF_002387245.1 Brevundimonas sp. UBA4553 | reverse complement strand
GTCACTAAGGCCGGTCTGACGGCGTCCAACGGCGAAGCCCGCCGCCTGGCCCAGGGCGGCGGGCTGCGGTTGAACGACGAAGCCATCGCCGACGGCGCCCGCCTGATCGAGGCCTCCGACGTCAATGCCGACGGCGTCATGAAGCTGGCGGCCGGCAAGAAGAAGATCGTCCTGGTTCGGCCGGTCTAAGGAGCAAAGAGGATGACCGACATCACCGAAGGTCAGGCCGCGCCTGCGTTCGATCTCGCCACCGACGGCGACGGCCGCGTCACGCTGGCCGGGCTGAAGGGCCGGTCGGTCGTCCTCTACTTCTACCCAAAGGCCGACACCCCCGGCTGCACGACCGAGGGCCTGGACTTCTCGGCCTTGGCCGCTCAGTTCGCCGCCGTTGACGCTGTCGTCATCGGCGTCTCGCGCGATGCGGTGAAGAAGCTGGATCGTTTCAAAACCAAGCACGACCTCAAGGTCGTCCTGGGCTCCGACGAGGACGGCGTGGTCTGCGAGGCCTGGGGCACATGGATCATGAAGAAGCTCTATGGCCGGGAATATATGGGGGTCGAACGCGCCACATTCCTGATCGACGGCGCCGGCGTGGTCCGCCGCGTCTGGCGCAACGTCAAGGTCAAGGGTCATGCCGAACAGGTGCTTGAGGCTGTCCGCGCGCTTTGATCTGAGGCCAAGCTTGCCTCCGTCGACGACCTGACCCTTACTGCCGCCCAAGGGGCTAACAGTAGGATTAGGCCGGCCTTGCTGGCGAGATGCGGAGAGCACCATGTTCAACAAGAGCAAGCCGTTCGACAACGGCCCGTCCAGCGGCCCGTCCAGCGGTCTGGGGATTCCGCCCGCGCCGGAACCGACGCCCGCCGCGCCTTCAGTGGCGCCCGCCGCACCGCGCGCGCCCGAACCCTCGCGCCCCGCAGCGGCTTCGCGCTCGACCAGCCTGTCGACCCTGTCGGCCGGCGTGAAATACGAAGGCAATATCTCGGGCGCGGGCGAGCTTCAGGTCGATGGCTCGCTGAAGGGCGACATCCGCGTGGTGCGCGTCACCATCGGTGAAGGCGGTTCGGTCGAGGGCACGGTTCACGCCGACGTTCTCGACGTGCGCGGCCGCGTCTCGGGGGCCATCGTCGCCAAGCAGGTCAAGCTGTTCGCCACCGCCCGTATCGAGGGCGACATCACCCAGGAACAGCTGTCCATCGAACAGGGCGCCTGGTTCCAGGGGCGCTGCACCCAGGCCAAGCGCGACACACCGGGCGCCAACATGCTGGACGCCCCGACGCCGGCTGAGAAGCCCGCCGCCGCCAAGGCCGACAAGGTCGAGGCCAAGCCCGCCGCCTGATCAGGCGCAGTCCATAAAGGAAAGGGGCGGCCCGCAGGCCGCCCCTTTTTTAGTTCGCCGCCTCGCGGGTCTCGCCGACCCGGGCCGCCAGGGCCGCGCCCATGAACTGATCCAGGTCGCCGTCCAGAACCCCTTGCGTATCCGAGGTCTCGACCTCGGTGCGCAGGTCCTTGACCATCTGATACGGCTGCAGGACGTAGGATCGGATCTGGTGACCCCAGCCGATGTCGGTCTTGGCGTCCGCTAGGGCCTGCGCCGCCGCCTCGCGCTTCTGCAGTTCCAGTTCGTACAGCCGCGCGCGCAGCATCTTCCACGCCATGTCGCGGTTCTGGTGCTGCGAACGACCGGCCTGACACGCCACGACGGTATTGGTCGGAATGTGCGTCAGGCGCACCGCCGAGTCCGTCTTGTTGATGTGCTGACCGCCGGCGCCAGAGGCGCGATAGGTGTCGGTCCGAACATCGGACGGGTTGATGTCGATCTCGATCGTATCGTCCACGACCGGCGACACCCCGATGGAGGCGAAGCTGGTGTGGCGCTTGGCCGCCGCGTCGTAGGGGCTGATACGGACCAGACGGTGCACGCCCGATTCCGACTTCAGCCAGCCATAGGCGTTGGGGCCCTCGATCAGGATGGTGGCCGACTTGACCCCCGCCTGTTCGCCCTCTTCGTGGGCTTCAATCGTGACCTCGTAGCCGTGGGCCTTGGCCCAGCGCGAATACATCCGCAGCAACATCCCGGCCCAGTCGTTGGACTCGGTGCCGCCGGCGCCGGAGTTCACTTCCAGATAGGCGTCGTTGCCATCGGCCTCGCCAGACAGCAGGGCTTCCAGCTCGGCCCTAGCGGCCCGATCCTTCACGCCGCGCAGCTGTTCGCGGGCTTCCTCGAGGGTGGCTTCGTCGCCCTCCTCATCGGCCATCTCGGCCAGCATGACGCCCTCTTCCAGGGCGCTTTCCAGCTCGCGGACGCTGTTGATCTGGGCTTCCAGACGCGAACGGTCGCGGCTGACGGCCTGGGCCTGTTCAGGATTGTCCCACAGGGTCGGATCTTCGACCCGAGCGTTCAGCTCATCCAGTTTTCGAAGCGAGACATCCCAGTCAAAGACGCCTCCTGAGCAGAGCGACGCTCTGCTCGATGTCGGCCTTCATGGCCTCGACATCCGGTCTCATCGCAAACTCCTGCGAAACAACGCCCTCCCTGCAGCAGACCGCACCGCGTGCGGACCGATTGGGACGGCAAGATGGAAAAACGGCGCGCCTGCGGACAGGCGCGCCGGTTGATGGGTCTAACTAGAGCCTCAGTAGAGCCCGCTCAAGTCCTCTGCCGGCTGCTTCTTCGGCGGCGGAGGGGCGACGGCGGCCGGCGCGGCGGCGGCCGGGGGTTGCGCGGCCTCCTGCTCGCGACGGATCACGTCGTTATAGTTCTGCGGCCCGACGGGCTGGACGGGACGCGGCGCCTCCTCGCGAATCTGGCGCTCGGTGCCCGGGCGGAAGGCCTCCTCGATGCCGTTCACCGTGCGGAAGACGGCGTTCTTGGGCCGCACGAACGGCCGCGCCGGACGTTCCTTCAGAGCCACCTGCATGAAATCGGTGAAGATCGGCACGGCGGTCGCCGCCCCGGCTTCGCCTCCGCCCAGCGAGCGGTTGTCGTCAAAGCCGACGAAGACGCCGACCACGATGTCGCTGGAGAAGCCGACGAACCAGGCCGAGCGATACTCGTTGGTCGTCCCGGTCTTGCCGCCGACCCAACGCCCCAGGCCGCGCGCGCTGGCGCCGGTGCCCCGCTGGATCACCCCTTCCAGCATGGAGCTGATCTGATAGGCGGTGATGGGATCGATGACCTGAGCGCCCCGGTCCTGCAGGCGTGGCGATTCCTGGCCGCTGAACCCGCGCGTGCAGTCGCGGCACTGACGTCGGTCGGCCCGGTGGATGGTCTGGCCGTTTCGGTCCTGCACCATCTCGATCAGATAGGGATCGACGCGACGGCCGCCGTTGACGAAGGCGGCGTAGGCCGCGGTGATCCGATACGGCGTCGTCTCCCCGGCCCCCAGCGACATGGCCAGGTTCGGCGACATGTCGTCGACCACGCCCATCTTCTTGGACAGATCGACCACGTTCCTCATGCCGACCGCCTGAGCCAGGCGGACAGTCATGACGTTGCGCGACAGCTCCAGCCCGCGACGCAGGGTCTGGGGTCCATAATACTGACGGCTGTAGTTCTCAGGCGTCCAGCGGCCGCCATTGGCGCCGCCCGGGAAGCTGATCGGGGCGTCCAGCACGATGCTGGCGGGATTGAAGTCACCCTCCAGCGCTGCTGCATAGACGAAAGGCTTGTAGGCCGAGCCGGGCTGACGCTTGGCCTGGGTCGCGCGGTTGAAGCTGGACAGGGCATAGGAATAGCCGCCGACCATCGCCAGGACGCGGCCCGACTGCGGCTCAATGGCCACCAGGGCGCCGTTGACGGCCGGGACCTGCTTCAGGGCGAACTGACCGCCCTGCGGTTCGACGAAGATGAGGTCGCCCCGCTTCAACGGACGGTTGGCGTTGGCCCAGGCGGCGTCCGACACGATCAGCGAGCCGGTGCGGTTGTCGCGCGCGGTGCGAATGCGGACATTGTTGCCGCTGACGCTTTCGACGGCTGCGGGTTGCCAGGTGCGGCGCTCCGGCGGCGTGTTCTTCTTCAGCGCATCGGCCTGCCAGCCTTCTGCGAAGTCGGTCGTGCCCCAGGCGCCGCGCCAGCCGTGACGACGGTCGTAGCGCTCAAGCCCGTTCATCAGCGCGTCGCGCGCTGCCGACTGCAGCTTCGGGTCCAGCGTCGTCCGCATATAGTAGCCGCCGCGGTTGACCTCTTCCTGCCCGAACAGGCCGATGGCGCGCCGCCGCGCTTCCTCGACGAAGAAGTCAGCGTCGGCGTATTCCGCGCGACGCGGCGCGGCGCGGGTGTTCAGCGGGCGGGCCAGCGCCGTCGCCAGCTCCTCCTGCGTCAGCCACTTGTTGTCGGCCATCTCGCCCAGAACCCAGTCGCGGCGGCCCTTGGCGGCGGCCGGATGGCGCTTCGGATTATAGTTGTTCGGCCCCTTGGGCAGGGCCGCCAGGAAGGCCGCTTCGTCCGCGGTCAACTGGTTCAGCGACTTGCCGAAATAGTTGTAGGCGGCCGAGGCCACGCCATAGGAGCGATAGCCCAGGTAGATCTCGTTCAGATACAGCTCGAGAATCTGTTCCTTAGTCAGGGTCGCTTCCAGACGGCTGGAAAGGATGGCTTCCTTCAGCTTGCGGTTCAGGCTGGATTCGTTGGTCAGCAGAACGTTCTTGGCTACCTGCTGGGTGATGGTCGATCCCCCTTCGAGGCGTCGACCCGACAGCACGTTGAACACGTTCTTGAACATGGCCCGACCGATGCCGGACACGTCGATGCCGCCGTGCTGGAAGAAATGGCTGTCCTCGGCGGCCAGGAAGGCGTGGATCACCTGATCCGGCACCTGGTCATAGGTGACGTAGATGCGCCGCTCGTCCGAGAACTCACCGATCAGCGTGCCGTCGCCGGCGAAGACGCGCGTCGCCGTCGCCGGCCGGTAGTCCGCCAGCTCGGACGCATCCGGCATGTCGTGCAGGACCCAGGCCGCATAGATGGCGACGACCAGCCCGGCCACGGCGATGCCGCCCAGCAGGGCGACGCCCGCCATAACGAACCAGCGTTCGGCTATCTTCACCGTGAACTCCGCAAGACGCGCCCCAGGAATTGTCGTTTATCGCGCGTCGCCCGCGCCGCAAAGCGGAACCGCAAACTCAGCCCTTGTCGCGCAGCAGACGGGCCTTGTCGCGCTGCCAGTCACGTTCCGCCGAGGCCTCACGCTTGTCGTGCAGCTTCTTGCCCTTGGCCAGGGCGATCTCGAGCTTGGCCTTGCCTCGCTCGTTCAGATAGAGCCGGACCGGAATGATCGTCCGCCCGTCGCGCTGAACCGCACCGATCAGCTTGTCGATCTGCTTGCGATGCAGCAGCAGCTTCCGATGGCGGCGCGGCTCATGGTTGAAGCGATTGGCCTGCTTGTAGGGCGGGATGTCCGAGTTGATCAGGACGATCTCGCGTCCCTCCACTGCGGCGTAACTTTCGGCGATGTTGGCCCGTCCGTCGCGCAAAGCCTTGATCTCGGTGCCCAGCAACTGGATCCCGGCCTCGATGTAGTCCTCGAGGAAATAGTCAAAGCGGGCGCGCCGGTTCTCGGCGATCACCTTCTTGGGCGCGTCGGCGGCCATCAGACGACCCCGGCTTCCACCATGGCCTGATCAATCTGCGGCTTGACGGCGTCGCGGGTCCGGGACAGCGGCAGGCGAACCTCCTCGCTGCACAGGCCCAGCTTGGCCAGGGCGTATTTGGCCGGCGACGGCGAGTTGTCCAGGAACAATCCCTTGTGCAGGCCGATCAGGCGGTCCTGCCAGGTCCGCGCCGTGGCGTAGTCGCCCGCCGCGACAGCCTCGTACATGGCGACCATGGCTTCCGGCGCGACGTTGGACGTGACCGAAATCACCCCCACCCCGCCAGTGGCGGCGTAGCCCAGCCAGGTGGTGTCGTCTCCGCTGATCAGATCGAACGGACCGTCGATATGACGCCGCATCCAGCTCACCCGCGAAACGTCGCCCGTGGCGTCCTTGATGCCCACGATGTTCGGGTTGTTCGCCAGGTGCGCCACAGCCTCGTTCGACAGATCGACCCCGCAACGGCTCGGCACGTTGTAGAGGATCATGGGGATCTGCACGGCGTCGCAGATCGCCTCGAAGTGGGCGATCATGCCCTCCTGAGACGGCTTGTTGTAATAGGGCGTCACCACCAGGGTCGCGTCGGCGCCGACTTCCTTGGCGAAGGCCGACAGCTCGATCGCCTCATGCGTGGCGTTCGATCCGGCGCCGGCGATCACGCGCACGCGCCCGGCGGCGATGTTCACGCATTGCTCGATGACGCGCTTGTGCTCGTCCATCTTCAGGGTGGCGCTTTCCCCCGTCGTGCCGACCGGCACCACGCCATGGACGCCTGCGGCGATCTGACGTTCCAGGAGTTTTTCAAAAGCCCCTTCGTCCACGTTTCCGTCACGAAGAGGTGTGATCAAGGCGGTGATCACGCCCTTGAACAAGGGGGCGGTCATTGAAACAAGTTACCTGCGCGGTGTTTCGGGCGGCGTACCGCCCTTTTGAAGAGGCAGGGAGCGTAGGTTGCTCGCCGCTCGGCCGCAACCAGTGATGAATGAGGATCGGACATCTGATGATCGCGACGACCGTGGCCGCCGCCCTGGCGATTCTGACTCCGCCAACCCAGGACGTGCTGAACAGCGCCCCTGCTCCGTATTCCTCCAGCCAGAATGGCGTAATCAGCGGCCAGGACATGGCCCTGTTCCAGCAAGGTCTGGCATCGGCCCGCGCCCGCGATGTGATCGGCACGCAGGCGATCATGAGCCGCATTTCCGACCCCACGGCGAAGAAGCTGGTCGAGTGGGCTCTGGTCGACACCTCGGACAGGCAACTGTCCTACGCCGACCTCGCCCGGGCCCAGACCGACCTCGCCAACTGGCCCCGCGGTGATTCGCGACGGGCGGCGGGCGAGCGGGCGCTGAACCTGGCCAACGCCTCGCCCGACACCGTCATCGCCTTCTTCAACGGCGCGCCGCCGACAACCGCCGACGGCGCCATCGCCCTCGCCTCAGCCCTTGAACAAAAGGGTCAGCGTCGCGAGGCCCAGGAGTTGATCCGCGACTGGTGGCGCAACCGGTCCTTTGAAGAAGCTCAGCAATCCGTCATCGCCAATCGCTGGGGCGGCTGGCTGAACGCGGACGACCACGTCGCGCGCCTGAACATGCTGCTGCTCGGCCCGCATGGCCCGGCGACCCGCGCCATGGTCTATATGGTCCCCGCCGACCGCCAGGCCGTGGCCAACGCCGTCATGGCCCTGCGCACCGGCTACGCGCCTGACGCGCTCGTCGCCGGTCTCAGCCCCGCCGTCGCCAACGACCCTGCCGTGGTGTTGGAGCGCGTCCGCCTGCTGCGCTCCGCCGGCCGCCAGTCCGAGGCCTTCCCTCTCCTGTCCGCCCTGCCCGCCGCGCCGTCGCACAAGGAGGGCCAGGACACCCTGTGGAGCGAGCGCCGCAACTACTTCCTCGACGCCCTGCAACAGGGCAACCCGCGCGCCGCCTACGCCTCCATGAACGGCCACGGCTTCCCCTCGGGCGAGCGCAAGGTCGACGCCGAGTTCTTCGCCGGCTGGGTCGCCCTGACCAAGCTGAACGATCCCGCCACAGCCGCCCAGCACTTCGAAGTGCTGCGCAACAGCTCCTCGACCCCGATCACCCAGGGTCGCGCCCTCTACTGGCTGGGCCGCGCCGCCGAGGCGCGCGGCGACCGCCAGGGGGCGCAGGCCTGGTATCAGGCCGGCGCCGAGCACTGGCAGACCTTCTACGGGCAACTGGCCGCCGAGAAGGCGGGGATCGCCACCCTGACCCTGCCGGGCGAGCCCGCCCCCACGCCCGAGGACGTCAATCGCTTCGAGGGCAACGAGGTCGTGCGCGCCACCCGCATCCTCGGGGCGGCGGGTGAGAAGACCCTGATGCGGGTCTTCGCCTATCACCTCGACGACACCCTGCCGTCACCCTACGACCTGACCCAGTTGTTCGACCTGATGCAGGGCTATGGCGACCAGTTCGGCTCCATGATGGTCGGCCGCGCGGCCAGTCAGCGTGGCTTCGTCATGCCCGAGCGGATGTATCCGGTCCGTATTCCGCCCGAGACGTCAGGCGCCGCCCCGCTGGAATTCACACTGGCCATCACACGTCAGGAATCCAGCTTCGACCCGATGGCCCGCTCCGGCGCCGACGCCCGCGGCATGATGCAGTTCCTGCCCGCCACCGCCCAGGGCGTGGCCCGACGCATGGGAATTCCGTTCTCGCCGGATCAGCTCTGGGACCCCGACGTCAACATGCGTCTGGGCAGCTATCATCTGGCGGAGTTGACCAGCAATTTCGGCGGCTCGCCCCTGCTGGCGACGGTCGGCTACAACGCTGGACCTGCGCGCCCGCCGCAGTGGGTGGCGCGCTGCGGCGACCCGCGCAGCAATCAGGTCGACCCCATCGACTTCATCGAGTGCGCGCCCTTCACCGAGACGCGCAACTACATGATGCGGGTGATGGAGAATATGCAGGTCTACCGCGCCCGCCTGAACGGCGGCTCGGCCCCGCTGACGCCCTCGGCCGACCTGGCGCGCGGCACGCCGCCGAACAGCGGACCCCGCGCCTATCAACCGTAAAGCAAGCCGCCTCGTCCCTCTCGGATCACGAGAGGGACGACCGCCATGTTTTTATCTTCAGCAGAGCCAATCCAGACTAGACGGGCGTTCCAGCCCCATTGCCGGCCTTCAGCGCGCCACGGTCAGAAACCGGACTAGGATCCTTTTCCCGGTCTTCGACATCACAGCGAACGTGCCGCCCGAAAGCCAGGGCGCGCTCATCCTCTCCGATGTCGCCCAGGCCAGGATCAAGCTGAAGGATGAGGTGGCCTTGCGGCCTCACCTATTGCACCAATTGGACTGTTTTTTCGCCGCACCGTGCAATCGGCCGCCCTGTCAGCCGACGCTCGAAAGTCTCCGCGCCGCCAACAGCGGCCCATCGGGAGACTCCACCCAGTCTCCGTCCAGATGGAAAGCCGAACGCAACACGGCCGAGCGCAGGGCCTCCACCGGCGGGCCGTCCGCGACCACGCGGCCGGCGGCCAGCACCACCACCCGGTCGGCGATCCGCGCCGCCAGGGTCAGATCGTGGAGGCTGACCAGCACGCCCCCGCCCGCATCGGCCCGCGCTCGCAGCCGCTCCAGGACCAGAAGCTGCGCATCCGGGTCCAGCCCGGCGATGGGCTCATCCGCCACCAGCAGCGGGGCCTGAACCACCAGCGCCCGCGCCAGCAGAACCCGCGCCCGCTCGCCGCCCGACATCTCGGCCACGCCGCGCTCGGCCAGATGCGCCGCCCCGACTTCGTTCAGGGCCGCCCGCGCCCGGTTCAGCGCCGCAGCCCCTGACAGGAAGGGCGCGCCCAGCGCCGCAACCTCGATAGCCGGCAGGTTCCAGGCGATGTGCCGCTCCTGCGGCAGATAGGCCGCGCGAGCCCCGCGTTCGCGCTCGGACAGGCGCCGCACATCCTCGCCGCCCAGCCTGGCCGCCCCGCCCTGCAAAGGCGTCAGCCCCAGGCTCGCACGAACGGCGCTGGACTTGCCCGCCCCGTTCGGTCCGCACAGGGCGACCAACTCGCCCGCGCCGACCGACAGGCTGACGCCATCCAGGACTGTGGCCGCGCCCATGCGGACGACCGCGTCGTCCAACTCCAGCAGGGCGCTCACAGCCGCCACTCCCGCGCCGCGCGCCAGGCGATCAGCGCAAAAAGCGGCGCCCCCACCAGAGCCGTGAACACGCCGAGCTTCAGTTCCTGATCCGTCGGCATCAGCCGCGCCGCCAGATCGGCCAGCACCAGCATCACCCCCCCCGTCAGCGCCGAGGGAAGCAACAGCCGCCCTGGATCACCACGCACCGCCGCCCGCACCAGATGGGGCGCGGCCAGACCGACGAAGCCGATCACCCCCGCCACCGCCACCGCGGCCCCGGCCGCGACCGCCGAGGCGATCAGGGCCAGAACCCGCATCCGCCCCATCGACAGCCCGGACGCCCGCGCCGCCTCCTCGCCCAGGGTCAGCATCCGCAGGCCGGGCGACGCTCCCGCCGCCAGCACAGCGGCGACGGCCAAGGCCGGCGCGACCCAGGCCACGTCGATCCAGCTGCGGTTCTGCACCGATCCCAGCAGCCAGTTCATCACCTCGGCCGAGGCGATGGGCGAAGGCGACAAATTGAAGATCAGGGCCGTCAGCGCCCCCGCAAAGCTCGACAGCGCCACCCCGAACAGGATCAGCGCCTCGGGCGCCCGCACCCTCGCCGCAATGGCGACCAGCAACAGCCCGGCCAGCGCCGCGCCGATCAGGGCCGCCCCCTCGACCAGTCCCGGAAAGGCTGCGGCGCCCGCCACGATGGCGGCCGCCGCCCCCAAAGCCGCGGTCGCCGAGACGCCCAGCACGCCTGGGTCGGCCAGCGGATTGCGCAACAGCCCCTGCATGACCGCTCCCGCCAGCCCCAGGGCCGCGCCGACCATCAGGCCGCAGACCGCGCGCGGCGCCCGCACCTGCCACAGCACCTCGCCCGGCCCCGAGGCGGGATCCGCCATGGCCTGCCCGTACTGCGCCGCGGACAGCCCTGTCTCGCCGAACACCACTGCGCCGATCAGGGCCAGCAGGATCGCGGCCGCCAGGCCGAGGTTCAGACCCACATGCCTGGTCATCGCGCGGCCTCCGCCAGCAGGGCCGCCGCGTCGGCGGCGAACCAGGCCGGGCAACTCAGCGTCGCCGCCGGCAAGTCCGTCACTGTCCGCCCCTCAGCCGCCCGCGCCACCACCGGATGCCGCCCCGGGCCGCGCCAGTCCGCCCGCCATTGCTGGAAGAAGCCGCGCACGAACAGGGCCGGCGGCCTCAGAGCGATCTGCTCGATCCCCAGGGGCTGATAGCCTGGGCCCCTGACGCCGTTGCGGAACCCCGCCGCCTTCAGGATAGAGTCGATCAGCGACCCCGACCCGGTCGTATAGCCGCCCGGCGTGACGTAGACGGCCTCCCGTCCGCGGCCTGCGCCCGCCGCTTGGGCCAGCCTTCGATCCATATGGGCGATCAGGGCCGCGCCGCGCGCCTCCTGCCCCAGCCCGCGAGACACCGCCGTCAGGTTTTCCCGGACCCCCGCCATGTCGGTCGCGTCGTTGATGGTCAGCACCCGTGTCCCGCGCTTCTCCAGCGCCGCCAGCAGCCGCGGCTCCCCGCCCCAGTAGCGGACCACGACGTCAGGCTGGAAGCCGATGGCCGCCTCCAGCGTCGGCCTGACCCGCGGCCTGCCCCGCGCCGCCTCCCGCATCCAGGAGTCCTGGTCATCCGCCCGCGAGGACAGGGCCAGAGCCGCCGTCGGCGCCAGAGCCAGAACATACTGGTCCGCGCACTGATCCAGCGACAGCACGCGCATCGGCCGCGCCTCGGCGCCAACCGGCGTCAGAAGCAGCAGAGCCGGCAAGGCCCAAAGCCAGGACTTCACGACTTCAGAAGGCCGGCGAACAGCGCGTCCAGCATGGTCCGGGTCAACTCGTCGCGATCTGCCCACTCGAAATAGGGCTTGGTGATCCGCAGCGAAACAATGCCATGGCCGCAAGCCCAGATCGCCTGGGCCAGGGTAGCGGGATCGCCCCGCATCCGCCCGGCGGCCACCGCCTGCTCCACCACCGCGACAAAGGCTCGAAACAGTTCCGACCCGGTTTCCTGGGCCACCGTCTGCGCGCCTTCGCGGGCCTCGACCGGACGCGTCAGATAGGTCAGCCGATAGGCGTTCGGGTTGTCGAAGCCGAACTTGATATAGGCCTCGATCATGCGGCGCAGCCGCGCCTCAGGCGGCTCGTCCTGAACCAGAATCTGCTGGTGCGACGCAATCAGCGCCTCGAACGCGCCCCGACAGATTTCATGCAGCATCTCGCTCTTGTCGGCGAAGTGCATGTAGAGCGCCGTCGACGAAAGACCCACCTCGTCGGCGATCTTGCGAATGGTCGCGCCCTCATAGCCATGCTCGACAAATATGCGCTCGGCGGCCGTCAGGATTTCTGCACGCCGCGCGTGGCCTTCGCCCTTGGGCTTGCGGGCGGAGCGCGGCGTGGTGGTCGAGTCGCCGGACAATCCACAACTCCATGATGGGAAGACACCTGCATAGCCCCCCCGATGCGAATCGCCAATCGCTTGCCTCTTTGCAAACATTGACGTTAATAGTGATGGATAACCGCAGGTCGGGGGGCCTGATGAGCGGAATTCCAAAGACCCGCCGGACCGGCCTGTGCGCCAGCGCGGCGCAGAAAACCACCACGCCGCTGCAACTGTTCACAGGCGTCGTGCTGATCAGCGGCGCCGCAGCTTCGGCTCTCGTCTGGCCAACTGCCGGCACAGCCATGCTCGCCCTGCTTCAGGGGGGCTTCCTGATCATCATCCTGTGGCGTTTCCTGACGGTTCTGGTGACCCAGCAGCCCGGCTCACCGCCTCCGTCGGCGCCCGAGGTCTGGCCGCGATACTCTATCGTGGTCGCTCTTCACGACGAGGCCGCGATCCTGCCCTACCTCGTGGAGCGCCTGTCGCGGCTGGACTACCCCGCACCTCTGCTGGACGGCTATCTGGTCCTTGAAACGCACGACCACGTCACGATAGCCGCTGCGCAGGCCATGAAGCGTCCCGAATGGCTTCACGTCCTAGTGGTTCCGCCGGGCGCTCCCACGACCAAGCCCCGGGCTCTCAATCACGCCCTCGCCGTGGCGAAGGGCGACTTCCTGACGGTCTACGACGCCGAAGATGATCCGGATCCCCTTCAACTACAGGAAGCCGCCGCGCGCTTTGCGACGGAGGCAGACGATCTGGTCTGCCTTCAGGCTCCCTTGCGGATCCGTCGCCTGCACCGAGGTTATGAAGACTCTCTATTTCTGGATCGCCATTTCGCTGCGGAATACGCCGCTCTGTTCGAGGTCACCCTGCCGGCGATGGCGCGTCTGGGCATGCCATTTCCGCTTGGTGGCACCAGCAACCATTTCCGCGTATCCGCCCTGCGAGCCTTGGGCGGCTGGGACGCGTGGAACGTCACCGAGGACGCCGATCTGGGCTTTCGCATCTGGCGGCACGGGTGGCGGCTCGGCGTTCTGACCCGTCCCACCTATGAGACGCCGCCTGGCCGCCTCCTTCACTGGCTCCCCCAGAGGACCCGCTGGCTCAAGGGCTATATGCAGACCCTGCTGGTGCATACGCGATCGCCTTCCGGCATGGGATGGCGCGGCTGGAGCGCGTTGTTTCTGACGCTCGGCGCCGCCTTGGCGTCGGCGGCGCTTCATGCCCTGTCCATCGCCTGGATCGCGACATTCTTCCTGCTGGCCGTATTCTCGCGTCAGTTGCCGACCACGCCCTGGATCGGCCTCGGCATCCTGCTGATCGGCGCAGCCGCGGCGGCCGTCACCACCCTGATCGGCGCCCGACGCGCCAATACCCCCTTCACCCTCTGGGATGTTCTGGCGGCCCCCGGCTACTGGTCGCTGCTGAGCCTCGCCTTTATCCACGCCCTGATCAGGCTGGTCGTCGAGCCGCACCGTTGGGACAAGACGGCTCACAAGCCCGACGTCGCGCCTCAGGATTTCCCGCCGTTGCCCGCAACCGCGATCGCCGAGTCTGGACGAGCGGCCGCCTGAGCGCCTATCAGCCGCAGATGGCTCCCGTTCTCTCCTCCTCGCCCGAAACCCTCGTCACGCGAGGCTGGTCAGACTATGCGCTGCTCGACAGCGGCCATGGCCGCAAGCTGGAGCGATATGGCCGCTTCACTGTGGTCCGGCCCGAGCCCCAGTGCTTCTGGGCGCCGCGCGATCCGGCGGCCTTCGAGCGCGCCAACGCCGTCTTCGATCCGCAGCAGGAAGAAGAGGACGCCGGGCGCTGGCGCTTCGACGCCCACGGCCCCATCGACGCCTTCCCGCTGAAATGGCGCGACGTGCGCTTCACCGGGCGCTTCACCCCTTTCCGCCACCTGGCCTTCTTCCCCGAGCAGGCTGCGAACTGGGAATGGATGGACGCGCGTATCCGCACGCTGAAGCAGCCCAGGATTCTGAACCTGTTCGGCTACACCGGCGTCGCCAGCCTGGCCGCCGCCGCTGCGGGCGCGCACGTGACCCATGTCGACGCCTCCAAGAAGTCCGTCGCCTATGCCCGCGAGAACGCCGAGCAGTCCGGCCTGTCCGACCACCCCATCCGCTGGCTGGTCGAGGACGCCCGCAAGTTCGTGGCCCGCGAGGTGCGTCGCGGTTCGAAGTATGACGGCATCATTCTGGACCCGCCGAAATACGGTCGCGGCGCCAACGGCGAGGTATGGCGGCTGTTCGAGGACCTGCCCGATCTGCTGAAGGACTGCGCGGCGCTGCTGTCCGACGACGCCTCATTCCTGTTGCTGAACGCCTATGCCGCACGGATTTCCGGCCTGTCGCTGGCCCACGCCATGGCCGAGGCGACCCATGATCGCGGCGGGCGTATCGACTGGGGCGAACTGGCCCTGTCGGAAGACGGCCCCGACGCCCGCGCCATCGGCCTCAGCTTCTTCGCCAGGTGGAGCGCCTGATGAACGAGCGCGTCATCACCTCCCTGACCAACGACACCATCAAGTCGGTCCGCGCCCTGCACATGCGCAAGGAACGTGACCTGACGGGCCGTTTCCTGGCCGAAGGTCTGAAATTCATCGGCGAGGCTCTGGATCAGGGCCGCGCTCCCGTCATGCTGCTGGTCGGCGACGAAGCTCGCCCGCATCCCTTGCTGGACCGCGCCAAGGCCGAGACGGTCAAGGCGGGTGGTCAGATCATCGTGGTCACCCACGCCATTCTCGAAAAGATCAGCCGCCGCGACAATCCGCAGACGGTGCTGGGCGTGTTCGAGCAGGTCTACACCCCGCTGGACGCCATCCAGCCCGAGGCCAAACCCTGCTGGGTGGCGCTGGAGCAGGTGCGCGATCCGGGTAATCTGGGCACCATCATCCGCACGGCGGATTCCGCCGGCTGCGGCGGCGTCATCCTGATCGGCGATTGCGTCGATCCCTTCTCGGTCGAGGCCGTGCGCGCCACCATGGGCTCGGTCTTCGCCGTCACCATCAGCAAGGCGACGCGTGAGGAATTCCTGGCCTGGCGCGCCAGATGGCCGGGCAGCGTCATCGGCACGCGTCTGGACGCTCAACATGGCTATCGCGACAGCCCGGTGCGCCATCCGGCCCTGATCATGATGGGCAATGAACAGGCCGGGCTGACGGACGAACTGGCCGCCGCCTGCGACCTGAACGTCAAGATTCCCATGCGCGGTCGCGCCGATAGCCTGAATCTGGCCATCGCCACCGGCATCATGGTCTATGCCGTGACCGATGCGGCCTACGGCACGGACATCTAGCCCCTAAACCTCGCCGTCCGTCCTGATCCGGTTCATGCCCAGCAGGGCCAGGATAGTCAGGATGGCGGCCACGGCCAGATAGGCGCCCACGGCCTTCAAGCCGTAATGTCCGGCCAGCCAAGTCGCCGCGAAGGGGGCCAGCGATGCCCCGAGAATGCCCGCCAGATTGAAGGTCATCGACGCGCCGGTATAGCGCACCGCCGTCGGGAAGGGCCGCGCCAGCGCCGCGCCCAGCGGTCCATAGGTGCAGCCCATCAGGCTGAAACCGATGACGAAGAAGGCCACCACGCCAGCCAGTCCGCCGCTGCCGAACAGGGGCGCCAGCACCAGCCCGAACAGGGCGATGCCCACCGATGTGACCAGCAGCGTCCGCCCCTGCCCCCACCGATCCGCCGCCAGCGCCGACAGCGGAATGAACAGGCCGAAGAAGCAGACGCCCAGCAACTGGATCGGCAGGAACTGCTCGCGGGTATAGCCCATCGCCGTCGTGCCCCAGCCCAGGGCGAAGACGGTCATCAGGTAGAAGAGGACAAAGGTCGCCATCCCGGCCAGCGTCCCGGTCAGCAGGGCGAACTTGTGCCGCGCCAGCAGGGTAAGGATCGGCGTCTCGACCCGCTCGGCCTTGTCGATGGTCTTCTTGAACTCCGGCGTCTCGGTGATGCGCAGACGGACCCACAGACCGACGAAGACCAGCAGCGAACTGGCGATGAAGGGAATGCGCCACCCCCAGGCCAGGAACTGCTCGTCCGGCAGGGTCGCCGTCAGGATGATGAAACTCAGGGTCGACAGGATGAAGCCGATCGGCGCGCCCAACTGCGGGAACATCCCGTACCAGGCCTTCTTGCCCGGCGGCGCGTTCTCGGTGGCCAGCAGCACCGCTCCACCCCACTCGCCGCCCAGACCCAGGCCTTGCCCAAAGCGACACAGGGCCAGCATTAGCGGCGCGATCACCCCGACCGAATGCCAGGTCGGCAGCAGGCCGATAGCGACAGTGGACAGGCCCATGGTCATCAGGGCCGCGACCAGGGTCGCCTTGCGCCCCACCTTGTCGCCGAAATGGCCGAAGACGACCGCCCCGACCGGCCTCGCAAAGAAGGCGATGGAGAAGGTGGCAAAGGACGACAGCATGGCCGTCGTCGCGTCCTCGCCTGGGAAGAACAGGGCCGGAAACACCAGCACCGCCGCCGTGGCGTAGATGTAGAAGTCGAAGAATTCGATCGTCGTGCCGATCAGGCTGGCGAACAGAATTCTCCGTTTGGAGGCGACAGGCGGTGAGAGTGCAGCGTCGGCCACGCGAAATCCTTGCATTGCTGCACGGTCATTGCGCCGCGTCGTGCGCCACCGTCAAGACGATCACGTACCCCGCGGCTTGGCCCGACTGGTCGCCTCGGCGTTGGCGGGATCTTCCGGCCAGGGATGCCGCGGATAGCGGCCGCGCATCTCGCTGCGCACCGCCGACCATGACCCGCTCCAGAAACCCGGCAGGTCCCTGGTCACCTGCACCGGCCGCCGCGCAGGCGACAGCAGGGACAGCGTCAGCGGAACCCGCCCGCCGCCGACCATCGGGTGCGTCTTCACCCCGAACAGCTCTTGCACCCTGATCTCGACGCGCGGCCCGCCCTCGGCGGCGTAGTCGATGGAGGCGGATCCCAGCGGCGTGGTCAGGCGTGGCGGCGCCAACTCATCGAGCTTGCGCTGCAGATCCCAGGGGATCAGACCGCGCAGAGCCTCTGCCAGCTTGCCATCGCCGATGTCGCCCAGCGACCGCGCCCCGTCCAGCAGCGGCCACAGCCAGTCCTCGCGCAGAGCCAGCAGCCCTTCGTCCGACACATCGGGCCAGGCCGCATCCAGTCCATGCAGGAAGGCCAGCCGCGCCCGCAGCGCCCCCGCCTGCTCGCCCCAGTTCAGCGTTTCTAACCCACCTGCCTCGATCTCGGATTTCAGCGCGGCCGTCATGGTCGCCCTATCCGGGGCCCCAACGACCTTCTCGTCCAGCACCAGGGCGCCGATCCGGCGAATCCGGCGGATCACCGGCTTGCCCGAGGGTTCGCGCGCCAGTCGGTCCTCGACCGCGATCCGGTGCGACAGATCGGTCTCCAGCGTCGTGGCGTCCAGCGCCGCCGCCAGACGGATGCGGTCACGCGCGTCGCCGCCGCCCAGCTCGGCCACCGCCAGCCAGGGCTCGCGCGCCATATGCTCGGTCTGATCCAGGAATGCCCCGCGCCCAGAGGCCAGCAGCACCTCGCCCGGCTTGCCCCGCGCCCGCGCGATCCGCTCGGGGAAGGCCTCGGCCAGCAGCAGGCCCGCGTCCGCCTCTCCGCCTTCACCGCCGCCCGCCGCCCGCGCCCAGCGCTCGACCAGCTTCATGGCGTCACGCGCCCTCGGCGAACGATCCCGCTCCAGCCCCTTCAACCGGTCGTGCAGATCAACGGCGTTGCCGCCCAGCCCCGTTTCGCTCAGCACCGCCGCAATCCTGGCCCCCGACAGGGCGTCGCCCTGATCCGAGGCGACCGCCACCATGTGCGCCAGTCGCGGCGGCAGGGGGATGCGGGTCAGCCGCCGCCCGTGGGCTGTCAGGTCGCCCTTGGCGTCCAGCGCGTCCAGCCGGGTCAGCACCTTCCTCGCCTCGGCCAGCGCCCCGGCTGGCGGCGGGTCCAGCAGGGCCAGCCCCTCAACCGATCTGGCGCCCCAGCGCGCCAGATCGAGCGCGAAGGCGGTCAGGTCGGCTTCCTGGATTTCCGGCCTCTGATGCGGGACCAGACCGCGCGTCTGTTCCTCGTCCCACAGGCGGTAGCAGACACCGGGCTCGACGCGCCCGGCGCGGCCTCGCCTCTGTTCCGCCGACGAGCGGCTGACCCTGACCGTCGCCAGTCGGGTCAGGCCGCTGGACGGCTCGAAGCGCGGCACGCGCGAGAGGCCGCCGTCGATCACCACCCGCACGCCTTCAATGGTCAGGCTGGTCTCCGCCACCGAGGTGGCCAGCACGACCTTGCGCCGGCCCGGCGGCGCCGGTTCGATAGCCCGATCCTGCTCGCCCTTGTCCAGGGCGCCGTAGAGGGCGACCACATCAACGGAGGGATCGCGCAGCCGCTCGTTCAGGCGCTGAACCGTCCGATGGATTTCGCCCTGCCCAGGCAGGAAGACCAGCACCGAGCCGGTTTGATCGCCCAGAGCCTGCATGACGGCCCGCGCGACCGCGTCCTCGAACCGCTCGGCGGCGTTGCGGCCCAGATAGAGGGTCTCCACCGGGAACATCCGCCCCTCGGCCTCGATCACAGGGGCGCCATCAAGCAGCCGCGACACGCCCGAGATATCCAGCGTCGCCGACATGACCAGCAGCCGCAGGTCGTCCCGAAGCACCGACTGGCTCTCGCGAGCCAGCGCCAGCCCCAGATCGGCGTCCAGGCTGCGCTCGTGGAATTCGTCAAACATGACCGCGCCGACGCCCTGCAGCGTCGGATCCTCCAGAATCATCCGCGTGAAGACGCCTTCGGTGATGACCTCGATGCGGGTCTCAGGTCCGATCCGGCTTTGCAGTCGCGTCCGATAGCCGACGGTCCCGCCCGCCTTCTGCCCCAGGCTGTCCGCCATCCGGTCCGCCGCCGCGCGCGCCGCCAGTCTGCGCGGCTCCAGCACCAGCACCTTGCCGTCGCCCAGCCACGCCTGATCCAGCAGGGCCAGCGGCACGACCGTCGTCTTGCCCGCCCCCGGCGGGGCGGCCAGAACGACCACATTGGTCGCGCTCAACGCCGCTTTCAGCGGCTCCAGGACGGCGTGAATCGGCAACATCACCCTGCGCTCTAGCCGCAACGCCCCGGTTCACGAAAGCGTCGTCATCGCTTCATCCAACCGAAACCGCGTTGCGCGCGGCCGTTCGGATGGTTAGCGTCCGGCCCCAAGAAGACGACCCGGGAGGGGTCGTTGCGTAATTGGGGGCGCGACTTCATGTCCGCAGACGGCGTAAAGCCAGCCGGCAACCGGCTATTCCTTAAAAAGTCCATTGCTCAGATCCAGAAGGAAGCCGCCAAGAGCGAGCTGAAACGGACCCTGGGTCCCATCAACCTCATGAGCCTGGGCATCGGGGCCATCATCGGCGCCGGCATCTTCGTGCTCACCGGTCAGGTGGCCTCGGCCAACGCCGGCCCGGCCATCATGCTGTCCTTCATCGTCGCGGGCATCGCCTGCGGTCTGGCCGGGCTCTGCTATGCGGAACTGGCCTCGACCATGCCGGTTTCCGGTTCGGCCTACACCTACGCCTACGGCACTCTGGGCGAGGTTTTCGCCTGGATCATGGGCTGGCTCCTGGTGCTGGAATACGGCGTGGCGGCGTCGACCGTCGCCGTCGGCTGGTCGGGCTATGTGGTCTCGATCCTCAGTGATTTCGGCATAAGTCAGCAGATATTCCCCGCCATACAATATGCGGGCGGCGAAGGGCCCCAATGGGCGACGCCGCTGGTCCAGCTGGTCCAGAACGCCGGCGCGACCTCATTCCCGATGACTGGCACCTTCAACCTTGTCGCAGCCGTGGGCATCGCCGCCGTCTGCGGCCTGCTGGTGCTGGGCGTGTCGGAATCGGCGAACATCAACAACGCCATCGTCGTCATCAAGATCATCGTTCTGCTGACCTTCATCGCCGTCGGCATCCAGTACATCAACCCCGACAACTGGGTCCCGTTCATCCCTGAGCCCACCGGCCAGGCGGGTCAGTTCGGCGTCGGCGGCATCTTCCGCGGCGCGGCCATCATCTTCTTCGCCTACGTTGGCTTCGAGGCGGTCTCGACCGCCGCGGCCGAAGCCAAGAACCCGTCCAAGGACGTGCCGATCGGCATCCTGGGCGCCCTGTTCGTCTGCACCCTGATCTACATGGCCGTCGCCGCCGTCATGACCGGCGTCGTCCCCTACTTGGAACTGGCCTCGCCGGCTCCCATCGCCGTCGCCATCGACCGCATGGGCCTGGAGTGGGCCAATGTGCCGCTGGCGGCTTCGCCGAACGGCCAGCTGAACCTGATCGCCTTCCTGATCAAGATCGGCGCCGTCACCGGCCTGTCTTCTGTCATGCTGGTGCTCTGCTACGGCCAGACGCGCGTCTTCTACACCATGGCCCGTGACGGCCTGCTGCCGAAGGCCTTCGCCCAGGTTCACCCCAAGTTCCGCACCCCCTGGATCGGCACCATCGTTCTGGGTGTCCTGATCGCCATCGCCGCCGCCTTCCTGCCGATCTCCATCCTGGGGGATCTGGTGTCGCTGGGCACGGCCACGGCCTTCGCCATCGTCTGTCTGTCGGTCATCGTCCTGCGCGTGAAGCATCCCGAGATGCATCGCCCGTTCAAGGTGCCCGGCGGCATCATCACGGCGGTCCTGGGCATCTGCGCCTGCCTGTTCCTGGCCAGCCAGAACCTGATCCCGATGTTCCAGCACGCTGCAGAGGACAACCCCCTGCCGCTGATGCTGCTGGGCGGCTACGCCGTCATCGGCGCGGTCATCTACGCCGCCTACGGCTTCTGGCACTCGAAGCTGGCCAAGGGCATCGACATCACCGAAGACTCCACGCTGGAAACGGCCGTCGAGGCTCTCGGCCACGGCGTCGACAACAAGAAGGACTGATCCTCGGGTCAGTCCGGCCTCAAGCGGCGCTAAGCGCGGTAGGCCAAACCAAGGAGAGAAAGGCCCCGGAGCGATCCGGGGCCTTTTTTGATGCGGGCGCAGCTTATCTCAGTTGCCCAATCCCCCGCCCTCGCCTACAGGCATCCGCCTACCTATGCGGATGTGGCGGAACTGGTAGACGCACCAGATTTAGGTTCTGGCGCCGAGAGGCGTGGAGGTTCGAGTCCTCTCATCCGCACCACTGGCGTTCAGCCGGGATAGAGCTGAGCCAACACCGCCGGGATCAAGTCCGGCAAGTCCTCCGCGATCAGCCCCGGCCCGAAGCGATCCGCCGCATCTGCGTGCATCCACACCGCCGCGCAGGCCGCGTCAAAGCTGTCCATATGCTGGGCCAGCAATCCGCCGATCATGCCCGCCAGCACGTCGCCGCTGCCCGCTGTGGCCAGCCAGGGCGAACCATTGCCATTGACGACGCACCGCCCGTCCGGCGCAGCGATGACGGTGGCGTCGCCCTTCAGCACCACGACCGCCCCTGCCCGCGCCGCCGCTCCCGCCGCCGCCGCTTCGCGCCCCTCGGCCAGCAGGCCAGGAAACAGGCGCTCGAACTCTCCCTCATGCGGGGTCAGGACATCGTCGCGATCCAGACAGGCGAACAGATCGCCGGGCCGATCCCGGAACAGCGTCAGGGCGTCCGCGTCGATCACCAGAACCGCGCCCGTCCGGCCCAGGGCCGCGACATTGGCCCCCGTCGCCTCCGTCAAGCCCGCGGCGGGACCGATAACCACGGCGTCCATCGGTTGGGCCAGCAAGGCCAGTTGATCTGCCGTCGCAAAGCTGGCCAGCATCACCGCCTCCAGCGTCGGCGCCAGGATCGGCGCCGCCTCGGGCGGACAGAACACCTTCACCAGACCCGCTCCGATTCGCAGCCCGGCCCGCGCCGCCAGCCGCCCCGCCCCTGTGGACAGGGCTCCGCCCGACACGACCCCGAGGCGTCCCCGCGCGTGCTTGTGGGTCCCGGCGCCCGGCCATGGCAGCCGGCTTTGCCATGTCACGGGGTCATTGATCGGGGTCATGATCGAATTCCGTTCACGGATGGCCTCTAAGCACGAAAATTGCTTGCCTTATTGTGCAATGCAATGTCCCTTTACCCCCCGAGCGTCGGACCAACCAAGGGAGCCGGCTCGGGACTCGCCATGAAGAAGATTGAAGCCGTCATCAAGCCGTTCAAGCTGGATGAAGTGAAAGATGCTCTCCAGGATATCGGCGTGCAGGGCATGACCGTGCTGGAAGCCAAGGGATACGGCCGCCAGAAGGGTCATTCCGAGCTTTATCGCGGCGCTGAATACGTCATCGACTTCCTGCCCAAGATCAAGATCGAGGTCGTTGTGGCCGACGATCTGGCCCCGGCAGTCGTCGACGCCATCCAGACCGCAGCCCGCACCGGAAAGATCGGCGACGGCAAGATCTTCGTCTCCTCTCTGGAAGACGTGATCCGCATCCGGACCGGCGAAACCGGCGCCCAGGCCATCTGACCCTCACCACCACGGCCGTCCCGCAAGGGCGGCCGCTTTTCGTTCCTCCTCCCCGAACTGACAGGACCTCGAGAATGAGCGCCGCCCAAAAGATCCTTCAAGAGATCAAGGAAAAGGACGTCCAGTACGTCGACATCCGCTTTACCGATACGCGCGGCAAGCTGCAGCACGTGACCTTCGACATCGGCATGGTCGATGAGGACTTCCTGGAAGAAGGCACCATGTTCGACGGTTCGTCGATTGCGGGCTGGAAGGCCATCAACGAGTCCGACATGTTGCTGAAGCCGGACCTGACGCGCGCCTACATCGATCCCTTCTACCAGCAGACGACCCTGTTCCTGTTCTGCGACGTGCTCAGCCCCGACACGGGCGAACCCTACAACCGCGACAGCCGCTCCATGGCCAAGAAGGCCCTGGCCTATGTCCAGTCGTCGGGCGTGGGCGACGTCGTCTATTTCGGCCCGGAAGCCGAGTTCTTCATCTTTGACGACGTGCGCTGGAGCACCGCTCCGCACCAGACCGGCTACAGCTTCGATTCGATCGAACTGCCGTCCAACACCGGCGCGGAATACGCCGAGGGCAACCTGGGCCACCGTCCGGGCCACAAGGGCGGCTACTTCCCGGTCAACCCGGTCGACTCCGCCCAGGACCTGCGCGGCGAGATGCTGGGCGTGATGAAGGATCTGGGCATGGACCCGGAGAAACATCACCACGAGGTCGCCCCGGCGCAGCACGAACTGGGTCTGAAGTTCAGCGACCTGCTGACCATGGCCGACCGCCTGCAGCTCTACAAATACGTGATCCACAACGTGGCCGCGGCCTACGGCAAGTCGGCGACCTTCATGGCCAAGCCCATGTTCGCCGACAACGGCTCGGGCATGCACGTCCACATGTCGATCTGGAAGGACGGCAAGCCCCAGTTCGCCGGCGACAAGTACGCCGGCCTGTCGCAGGAATGTCTGTGGTACATCGGCGGCATCATCAAGCACGCCAAGGCCATCAACGCCTTCGCCAACTCGACCACCAACTCCTACAAGCGTCTGGTGCCCGGCTATGAAGCCCCGGTGAAACTGGCCTACTCGGCCAGCAACCGTTCGGCCTCGATCCGCATCCCGCACGTCTCGTCGCCCAAGGCCAAGCGTCTGGAAGCCCGCTTCCCCGACCCGATGGGCAACCCCTACCTGACCTTCGTGGCCCTGCTGATGGCGGGCCTGGACGGCATCGAGAACCGCATCGATCCGGGCGCGGCCGCCGACAAGAACCTGTACGACCTGCCGCCGGAAGAGCGCGGCTCGATCCCCGAGGTCGCCGGTTCGCTGAAGGAGGCCCTCGACGCCCTCGACGCCGACCGCGCCTTCCTCAAGAAGGGCGGCGTCATGGATGACGACTTCATCGACAGCTACATCGCGCTGAAGTCGGAAGAAGTCGCCCGCCTGCAACTGCACCCGCACCCGGTCGAATTCGACATGTACTACAGCTGCTGATCCCCGGATCAGGCTGACGATCGAGGCGCCGGGCGGAAACGTCCGGCGCCTTTTTCATTCCGACCACCATGGAGGCGAGGATGAGGTCATCGTTGAACGTCTTGCTGGTCCTGGCGGCCATGGCGACGCCGGTCGTTGCAGTCGGCCAGACCGACGTCGGCGCCAACCACCACGGCGGGCTTCACTGGTCGGTGGCGGCGCCCCAGGGCGCGGCGTGGTCGCTATCCTGCGGCTTCAGCCCCGTCACGCTGGACATGGGTCAGTACGATCGAAAGCACTGGGCCAACCGGCTGACACTCAGGGGGCGCGGGCCGCAGCGCGGTCGTCTGCCCGGCGACAACGGCAGTTGCACCCTGACCAAGACAGGCGGCCAGGGTCCGGTCGGAATCGCACTGGTGAAGAACGGCTCAGCGACGGCTGCGGGCACGAACCTTTCGGCCGCGCCCGCTCAGATCAACGTCTTCTAGGCGGCCCTAGGCGATCAGGCCTTCGTCCGCGTTGGCCTTCTTGCGGCGCAACTCGATGATGCGGACGCACCAGATCGAGACCTCGTAGAGCAGCACCATCGGCACCGCGAGCATCAGCTGGCTGATCGGGTCCGGCGGCGTCACGACGGCGGCGACCACCACCACGGCCACGATGGCGTAGCGCCGCCCCTTGGCCATGACGCTGGAGCTGATCAGACCCGCCAGTCCCAGCAGGGTCATGACGACCGGCAACTGGAAACAGAGGCCGAAGGCCAGGATCAGGGCCGTCACCAGATTCAGATAGTCCGACACCTTGGGCAGCAGTTCGGCGGCCACGCCCTCGCCGATGATCTGCTGGCTCAGCGAGAACCACATGACGAAGGGCAGCATGACGAAATAGACCAGCGCCGCACCCAGCAGGAACAGCACGGGCGCCGCGATCAGGAAGGGCAGAAAGGCGCCCTTCTCGTTGCGATACAGGCCCGGCGCGACGAAGCGATACAACTGCCAGGCCAGAACCGGGAAGGCCACGATGACGGCGCCCAGACCGGCCAGCTTCATCTTGGTGAACAGGATTTCCAGCGGCGCCGTATAGATCAGCTTGACGCTCTGGTGATCCACGTCCGGCACCGGGATCAGCCGCGCCGTCCCCAGGATCAGGTCGAACGGCGACACATGGCCGTGGGCGCCGACCGTCTGGTGGAAGGCGGCCGACACCACATAGGGCTGGACCAGGAAGAGGTAGAGTTTCTCGGAAAAGGCGAAGCAGCCGATGAAGGCCACGATGAAGGCCACGACGCAGATCAGCAGCCGCCCGCGCAACTCGATCAGATGATCCATCAGCGGCGCGCGCGAGGCCTCGATATCGGCCTCGTCACGATCGAACGACGTCATAGCTCGACCTTATTCTTGCGCGCGGCCTTCGGCTTTGGAGCGACGACCTTCATGCCGCCCGACTGGGCCTTTGCGGTCGCGGCGGCCTTGGGCTTGGCGGACGCCCTGGCTTTTGCAGCCGCCTTGACCTTGGGAGCGGCCGGAACAACAGGATCGGCGACCGGCTGGGCTGCATCCGGCCATTCTTCGACGCCGGTCGCCACTGGCGTGGCTTCGGGCTCAGCGGGCGCCGCCAGAGCCGGCGCGTCCAGCGGCGCCTCCAGGTCCTTGCGAATATCCTTGAACGCCGCTTCGGCGTCCGCGCCGAGCGGATGCATGCCCTGCCCGGAGCGCAGCGCCTCGACCTCCTTGCGCAGGTCGTCCAGCTCGGACTGGCGCGCCATTTCGTCGAAGCTCGCACGGAATTCGTTGGCCATGCCGCGCGCCTTGGCGACGAACTGACCGACCTTGCGCATCAGCATCGGCAAATCCTTGGGCCCCACGACAAGCAGGGCCACCAGACCGATGACAAGGATTTCGAACCCGCCGACTCCGGGGCCAAGACCACCCATGATTCAGCGTCTTTCCGCGAAAGCTATCAGCGGTTCAGTTCTTCTTTTTCGGCCTCGGTGCGCGGCAGCGAGCTGACGCCGTCCTTCGGACCCTTGGAATCGGTGTCGTCCTTCAGGCCGTCCTTGAAGGCGCGGATGCCCTTGGCGGCGTCGCCCATGATGCCGGACAGCTTGCCGCGGCCGCCAAACAGAAGCGCGACGACGACGATGACGATGGCCCAGTGCCAGATGCTCATGGAGCCCATGGCGTTACCTCCTCAAGGGGACCACGAACGCGGTCCCGTCCGACTGATTGTTGTGCGTCATATAGGCTGACTGATGGCGGCGCGCCAAGGGACGCTGTAGGCATCCCGCCATGAGTCTCGTTGATCACGTCATCATCCATACCGACGGCGCCTGCAAGGGCAATCCCGGCCCTGGCGGCTGGGGCGCCATTTTGCAGACAGGCGGCGGTCACGAGAAAGAACTGTGGGGCGGAGAGCCCAACACCACCAACAACCGCATGGAGCTGATGGGGGCCATCGCTGCGCTGGAAGCGTTGAAGCGCCCCTGCCGCGTCGACCTGCACACCGACAGCAAATACGTCATGCAGGGCATCACCGAGTGGATCCGGGGCTGGAAGGCCCGCGGCTGGAAAACCGCCGACAAGAAGCCGGTCAAGAACGACGACCTGTGGCGCCGTCTCGACGACGCTCGCAGCCGCCACGAGGTCAAGTGGCACTGGGTCAAGGGTCACGCCGGCCACGTCCTGAACGAACGGGCCGACACCCTGGCGAATCGCGGCGTCGACGAGATGCGACGCCGCTAGACCGTCAGACCGGGCGCACCCGCAAACGCGGTCCGTCCACAGATTCAACCACCACGCTTTCACCCGCCAGCGGCGCCGCGTCCTGGATCTCGGCCGGCCATTCAGCGCCCGAGACGAAGACCCGGCCGCGGCCGTCGACAAAGGCTTCGACCACCCGCGCCCGCTCGCCGACCAGACGCAGGTCGCGGTCGTTGATGTCGGGCTCGTCCTTCGGGTTCACCCGCTTGATCAGGCGACGCGACAGGATGGTGGACGCGACCGTCAGCGCGGCGAAAATCCCGATCTCGACCGGCAAGCCCAGGTTCGACGCCAGCGCCGAGATCAACGCCACAATCCCGGCCGAGACGGCGGGCCACAACAGCCATTCCGTCGATGCCGCCGCCTCAATGGCCAGCAGCACCACGCCCACCGCCAGCCACAGCCAGAAGGGCTGGGCGGCGTAGAGGTTCATAATCCAGTCCATGCACTACTCCGTGGTTGGCACGGCGCCGCCCGGACGCCGCGGCGCGGGACGCGCCGGTGCAGCGGGCGCGGGAGCCGGGCGGGACACGGCGCGCGTCTCGGTGCGGCTCTGCTGCTGTTCCTTGGCCAGCCCGACCAGTTCGCCCAGACCGGCGATGGTGCCGACCAGCCCGCCCATTTCGGCCGGCACGATGACCGTCTTGGCCGTGGGATTGCGGGCGAGTTCGCCGAACGCCTCGACGTATTTCTGCGCCACGAAGTAGTTGATGGCGTTGACGTCGCCGCGCGCGATGGCTTCCGACACCATGGCGGTCGCCTTGGCCTCGGCCTCGGCTTCACGCTCGCGCGCCTCGGCGTCGCGGAAGGCGGCTTCACGGCGACCTTCGGCTTCCAGAATCGCCGCCTGCTTGGCGCCCTCGGCGCGGGCGATGGCGGCCTGCTTCTCGCCGTCCGCCTCGGTGATGACGGCGCGACGCTCGCGCTCGGCCTTCATCTGGCGCGCCATGGCGTTGGTGATGTCGGTCGGCGGCGTCAGGTCCTTGATCTCGATCCGGTTGGCCTTGACGCCCCACGGCTCAGTCGCCGCGTCGATGACGTGCAGCAGGCGGGTGTTGATGGCGTCGCGCTGCGACAGTACCTCGTCCAGCTCCATCGAACCGACCACGGTCCGCAGGTTGGTCATGCACAGCTGGGCGATGGCGTAGGGCAGATTGTCGACGCGATAGGCGGCGCGGGCGGCGTCCATCACCTGGATGAAAACAATGCCGTCCACCTTCACCATGGCGTTGTCCTTGGTGATGACCTCCTGGGTCGGCACGTCCAGCACCTGCTCCATCATGTTCATGCGCCGACCGATACGCTCGACGAACGGGGTCAGGATGCTGATGCCCGGCTTCAGCGTCTTGGTGTACTTGCCGAACCGTTCGACCGTGAATTCACGGCCTTGCGGCACGATCTTGATGACGCTGAACAGGAAGATGATCGCGAAGGCCGCGAACATCACCACAAAGATAATCGAGAAATCCATAAGCCCCTCCGGTTGAACGCGGAGCTTAACGGTCGCCTCGCCCTCGCGCCACCGAATCCGGTTCACTGGCGATGACAAGGCCGTCAGCGTTGCGATCCGAGCCATGGGCCGCCGCCATGGCGCGCGCCTGCCGGATGATCCGCCGCGTCTCGGACCAATCCGCCCGCCGCAGCGCCTCCTCAAACGGCACGAAAACCGCCTCGGCGGCGTCGTCGCCCGCCACGGGCTCGCCTCCGGTCCATATTGCGGCGTAGTCGATCAGGACGTAGTGCCGCCCGGCCTCAGGAAACAGGCCGTCCACCACGTCGATAAGCCCGATCAAATTAGCCTCGACGCCGGTCTCCTCGCGCAGTTCGCGCAGCGCCGCCTCGGCCAGCCGCTCACCCGGCTCAATCCGGCCGCCCGGCAAGCTCCACTCGCCCTGACGCGGCGGCGTGCCGCGCCGGATCAGCAGGACTTCGTCGCCCCTCAGACAGACCACGCCGACGGCCGGAACCGGAATCATGTTTTCTCCGCGAAATGACCGCCTGGAGGCAGGGTTTTGCGCTTCCACCACGCCACGCCTTTTGCCACAAGGCGGATATGACCCTCTCCACGCCCGCCGCCCTCTCCGCCGCTCTGGAAGACCTCAAGGCCGCCCTGCCCGGCGCCTGGACCCAGGACGCCGACGACATGGCCCCCTGGTTGACCGAATGGCGCGGGCGCTGGACAGGCGAAACGCCCATCCTGCTGCAGCCGCGCACGACCGAGGACGTGTCGACGGCCGTCGCGATCTGCGCCCGCCACGGCGTCGCGATCGTGACCCAGGGCGGCGGCACCGGTCTGGTCGGCGGCCAGATCCCCTTCGGCGAGGTTCTGTTGTCCACGCGCAAGCTTCGCACCGTTCGCGACGTCACGCCGCTGGACGACGCCATGACGCTGGAGGCCGGCGTCACCCTGCTGGAGGCCCAGCAACTGGCCAAGGAGAAAGACCGCTTCTTCCCACTCAGCCTGGCGGCGGAGGGCTCGGCCACCATCGGCGGCGTGATCTCGACCAACGCCGGCGGCACGGCCGTCCTGCGTTACGGCATGATGCGCGATCTGGTGCTGGGCATCGAGGCGGTCATGCCGGACGGTCAGGTGTTCAACGGCCTGAAACGCCTGCGCAAGGACAACACCGGCTATGATCTGAAGCAGTTGTTCATCGGCGCCGAGGGCACCCTGGGCGTCGTGACGGCGGCGACGTTGAAGCTCTTCCCCATCATGCGCAGCCGCGCCACGGCCATCGTCGGCCTGGACAGCCACCACGCCGCGGTCGCCCTTCTGGCCCGCGCCAAGGCCGAGACCGGCGGCGGGGTCGAGGCCTTCGAGCTGATGAAACGCCTGGGCATGGCCCTGGTGCTCAAGAACATCCCCGACACGCGCGAGCCGCTGGAATCCACGCCCGCTTGGTACGTCCTGATCGAACTGACCTCGGGCGAACCTGGCGGCGCCGACTCGGCCATGGAGCGACTGCTGACCAACGCCTTCGAGGAAGGCCTGATCATCGACGCCGCCATCGCCCAGAACGACGCCCAGAAGGCCGCCTTCTGGCGTCTGCGCGAGGAGCATTCGGCGGGCCTCAAGCCGGAGGGCGGCGGCTGGAAGCACGACGTCTCCGTGCCGGTGTCGCAGATCGCCGACTTCATCGACGAGGCCACGGCGGCGGTCGAGAAGTTCCATCCCGGCTGCCGCGTCTCGGTCTTCGGCCACGTCGGCGACGGCAACCTTCACTATGACGTGATCCCGGGTGCCGGCGAGGACGTGCCCGCCTTCATCGCCCGCTGGATGGAAGGCTCCGAAATCGTCCACGACGTGGTCGCCCGCTACAACGGCTCCATCTCGGCCGAACACGGGCTGGGACGGCTGAAAACCGATGAGGCCCGGCGTTACAAGTCACCGCTGGAAATCGCGACCATGCAGGCGATCCGCCAGGCTATCGACCCCCAGCGGATCATGAACCCAGCCGTCCTCTTCTAGGCCTCACGACCGGATGTGACGCCGCCGACGGTTCAAATCGTCACGGAAGGGGCCTATGAGGCCCGCTTCCCGATGTTTCGGAGCCTGTGTCGCCTTGCTGATCGTCCTGTCCCCGGCCAAACGGCTGGACTTCGCGCCTCCCGCCCTCGACGTGCCCGCCACCCCGCGTCGATGCGCCGACGAGACGGCGGAATTGGCCAAGGTCACGAAGAAGCTGAGCCGCGCCGACCTGCGCCGCCTGATGTCGATCTCCGACGCCCTGGCCGACCTCAACTACGAGCGCTTCCAGTCCTTTGACAACGAGACGACCGAGGGCGCGCTGCAGGCCGTCTTCGCCTTCGCCGGCGATGTCTACGACGGCCTGGACGCACGGTCGCTGGCCGCCGACGATCTGCGCTGGGCGCAGGACCATCTGCGTATCCTGTCGGGCTTCTACGGCCTGCTGCGGCCGCTGGACGCCATCCAGCCCTACCGGCTGGAAATGGGAACCCGCCTCAAGACCAAGCGCGGCGCCAATCTCTATGACTTCTGGGGCGAGCGCATTTCCCAACGCCTGAACGCCGACGCCGAGCCACTGGCCGACCGGACGCTGGTCAACCTCGCCAGCCAGGAATATTTCGGCGCCGTCGACGCCCGGGCGCTGAAGCTGCCAGTCGTCACGCCCCATTTCAAGGAGCGCAAGGACGGCGAGGCGCGCATCATCTCCTTCTTCGCCAAGAAGGCGCGCGGCGCCATGGCGCGTTACGCCATCGAGAATCGCATCGAAAAAGCTGGTGATCTCAAAGCCTTCGACCGTGACGGCTACCGCTTCGACAAGGCGCTTTCCACGGACGCGGACTGGATATTCATCAGGGAAGGAAATTCCTGATCGCCAGATCGACCGACTGCGGTTAGGCTGCACTGCAACATAGCCAATTCACGGGTTCTCTCCGCATGTTCGCCATGAACGATCTCAAGGGCCAGGTCGCCGTCGTCTCCGGCTCGACTTCGGGCATCGGCCTGGCGCTGGCCCGGGCCGTCGCGCAATGCGGCGGCGACGTGGTGCTGAACGGCCTGGGCGATCCCGCCGTCATCGAACAGACCCGCGCCGATCTGGCCGCCGAGACCGGCGTTCGCGTCCTCTATCACCCCGCCGACATGACCCAGCCGGATCAGATCGCCGACATGATCGCCACGGCGCATCGCGAACTGGGCCGTCTCGACATCCTGGTCAACAACGCCGGCATCCAGCACGTCGAGGCCGTCGAGAGCTTTCCCGCCGATCAGTGGGAAAAGATCATCTCGATCAACCTGTCCTCGACCTTCTACGCCACCAAGGCGGCGATCCCGATCATGAAGGCGCAGGGGCGCGGCCGCATCGTCAATATAGCCTCGGCCCACGGCCTGGTCGCCAGCCCGTTCAAGTCGGCCTATGTCGCCGCCAAGCACGGCGTCATCGGCTTCACCAAGACGGTGGCGCTGGAACTGGCCCAGCAGAACATCACCTGCAACGCCATCTGCCCCGGCTTCGTCGAGACCCCCATCGTCGCCAAGCAGATCGAGGATCAGGCCCGCACGCGCGGCATGTCGCCCGAGGACGTGATGAAGAACGTCATCCTCGGCTCGCAGCCGACGAAGCGCTTCGTCACGACCGACGAACTGGCGGGCATCTTCCTCTATCTGGTGTCCGATCTCGGCGCCTCGGCCAACGGGTCGCACTTCTCGGTCGACGGCGGCTGGACCGCCCAATAACGACCTGAACGGGACGGATGATGGCCAGATCAAAGTCCCGCAACCCCATCTGCCTGGCGCTTCAGGGCGGCGGCTCGCACGGCGCCTTTCAGTGGGGCGTGCTGGATCGCCTGCTGGAGGCCGACGTCCTCGACATCCGCGCCGTCACCGCCGCCTCGGCCGGAGCGATGAACGCCGCAGCCCTCATCACCGGACTGGAACAAGGCGGCGCCGAGGGCGGTCGCGCCGCGCTCGACAGGCTGTGGCGCGAGGTCAACCAGTCCGGCGGCCGCAACATCTTCGGCGACAGCGCCATCTGGTCCAAGGCCCTGACGCCCGGCTGGCTCAAGGACAGCCCTATGTGGAAGGCCGGCGAAACCCTGGCCATGTCGATGAGCCCCTACGCCTTCAACCCCTTCAACCTGAACCCACTGAAACGGGTGCTGGAAACCGCCGTCGATTTCGACGTGGTGCGCGGCTCCGACATCCAGTTGATCGTCTCGACCACGGCGGTGCGCGCCGGTCGCTCGCGCCTGTTCCGCTCGGGCGAGATCACGCCCGATGTCCTGCTGGCCTCAGCCTGCCTGCCGCACCTGTTCCAGGCGGTCGAGATCGAGGGCGAACCCTATTGGGACGGCGGATACCTGGCCAACCCGGCGCTGTGGCCGCTGTTCTACGCCGACACGCCGGACGATATCCTGCTGCTGCCGCTCAACCCCTTTGTGCGCGACGAAGCCCCGCGTGAGGCGGGCGAGATCATGGATCGGCTGAACGAGATCCTGTTCAACGCGCCTCTGGTGGCCGAACTGCGGGCCGTCGCCTTTGTTCAGGATCTGATCGCCGAGGGAAAGCTCAGTCGAAACGAGGACCACTATCGCGAGGTGCGCATGCACGCGATCGAGGCCGACGACTGGCTGGGCAGCCTGTCGCTGTCGACCAAGTTCGACACGGAGTGGAGCTTCCTCAACGATCTGAAATCGCGCGGGCGTCAGGCGGCGGAGCAGTGGCTGGAAACCTGCGCGCCTCAAGTTGGCAAGGCCTCCAGCGTCGATCTGAAGGCCCGCTTTCTCTAGCCTCTCCCCGGCAAAAATCTGCACGCGATCATCGCGCGGCTAGCGAAACTCGACGCTCCAATGTCGGGCAGGATCAGGGATTGCCGATCCAACGAGGCTATTCGCTCGCCTGAGCGAGGGTCTGGGCCAAACTGAAGACCTCAAGACGATCTTTGAAATCCCGCTCGCTAAAGCCCGGATCAGGGCCTCAGCTCAGGACTCGCCAGGGCAGCCTCCGCAAACCTGCTCACCCACAGACCGCCGCCTCCGCTCATTGCACCAATTGCACTGTTTTTTTCCTTGCACAGTGCAAGCGCGATCAGCCGACAAACCCGGCCGCGCGTCGCAGGCGATCGTTGATCGCCTCACCCAAGCCCTTGGCCGGGATCGGAGAGACGGCGATGCCGCCAGGCTTGGTCCGGTCGGCCTCGCGCAGCAGACGAAACAGATTGGCCGCCGCCTCACGCAGGTCTCCCGTCGGGCTCAGGCTCCAGCGAGGATCGCCGACGCCGGCGCCGAAGCCCAGCAGGATTTCGCCCTCCCTGGCCGCTTCCGCCTCGATCCGCACCGGGGCGTCGGGGGCGTAGTGCAGGGCCAGCCGACCGGGGGACCGATGTCCCTGCCCGCCTTCGGCCAAGGGGCCGACCACGGCCTCGATCTCTTCGCGCGTCACCGAACCGGGGCGCAGCAGGGCCACCACGCCGTCCAGCACCGAAACCACCGTGCTTTCGACGCCGACCGCACAGGCTCCGCCGTCCACGGCGGCGCCGACGGCATGGCCGGTTTCCTCCAACGCGTCGTCAAAGGTGGTCGGGCTCGGCCGTCCCGATCGATTGGCGGAGGGGGCGACCACGGCCCCGCCGAACGCGGCGATGACAGCCCGCGCCCGGGGATGGCCGGGCACTCGTACGGCGACGCTGTCCAGTCCCGCGCGGGCCAGATCGCAGACGCGGTCGCGATCCCGAACGGGCGCCACGATGGTCAAGGGTCCGGGCCAGAAGGCTTCGGCCAGCGCCCGAGCCCGCTCGTCGAACAGGGCGATCGTTTCGGCGTCCAGCGCATTGGCGACGTGCACGATCAAGGGGTTGAAGCGCGGTCTTCCCTTGGCCTCGAAGATCCGCGCCACCGCCTGCGGATTGGCTGCGTCGGCCCCGAGCCCATAGACGGTCTCGGTCGGCAGCATGATCAGCCGCCCGGTCTTCAGCGCCTCTGCGGCGATTTCGGGCGTGTCGCCCTTCATGACCGGAGAGCCCCCGAACAGGCAGATTGATTTCGAGGTTCGGCCAAGGCTCTTTCCTTCCGCGACGGCACTGGGTCACAGAGTGAAGGAACCAAGACCAAAGTCCAAGCGCCCTTGCATCCGCGACGCCTCGGGCGTCAGAAGCAGTTTGAAGATTCTGGAGACCGCCATGAGCTACCGCGCCCCCGTCCGTGACCTCGCCTTCGCCCTGGAAGCCGTGGCCGGCATCGATCAGGTCGCCGCCACCGGCGCGTTTCCCGACTACGACGGCGACGTCATGGGCGCGGTGCTGGAGGCCGCCGGCCAGTTCTCGGAACAGGTCCTGGCCCCGCTGAACCGCCCCGGAGACTTGGCCGGGGCCAAGTACGCCGACGGCGCCGTCACCGCCGCCCCCGGCTTCGTCGACGCCTATCGCCAGTTCGCCGAAGGCGGCTGGACCGGCCTGACCGCCTCGGTCGATGCCGGCGGACAGGCCCTGCCCAAGGCGCTGGAACTGGCGGCCTATGAAACCGTCCACGCCGCCAACATGGCCTTCGGCCTCTGCCCCATGCTGTCGCTGGCCTCGATTGAGGCGCTGGAAGCGGTCGGCACCGAGCATCAGAAGGCCACCTACCTGACCAAGCTGGTCTCGGGCGAATGGACCGGCGCCATGGTGCTGACCGAGCCGCATGCAGGGTCGGACCTGGGCGCCCTGACCACCACGGCCACGCCGAACGGCGACGGGACCTACGCCCTGAACGGCCAGAAGATCTTCATCACCTGGGGCGACCACGACGCCACGGACAACATCGTCCACCTGGTGCTGGCCCGCCTGCCTGACGCGCCCGCGGGCCCAAAGGGCATCAGCCTGTTCCTGACGCCCAAGTTCGCCGTCAACGCCGACGGCTCGCTGGGCGAACGCAACGCCTTCCACCCGGTCGGCGTCGAGCACAAGCTGGGCATCCACGCCTCGCCCACCTGCGTCATGGCCTATGAAGGTGCCCGCGCCGAACTGGTCGGCCGCCCGAATGAGGGCCTGGCCCATATGTTCGTGATGATGAACGCCGCCCGTCTGGCCGTCGGCGTCGAGGGCGTCGGCGTGGCCGAACGCGCCTATCAGCACGCCCTGGCCTATGCTCTGGAACGCCGTCAGGGCCGCAGCATCTGGACCGGCGAGAAGAACGCCCCGATCTTTGACCATCCCGACGTGCGCCGCACCTTGGGCGTCATGAAGGCCAAGATCGCAGCCGCCCGCGCCATCTGCCTGTCCACCGGCGTCGCCGCCGACCTGGCCCGCCACGCGGCCACAGAAGCCGAACGAAAGGTGTGGAAGGGCCGCGAGGACCTGTTCACCCCCATCGCCAAGGCTTGGTCCACCGACGTCGGCTGCGAGGTCGCCTCGCTGGGCGTCCAGGTCCACGGCGGCATGGGCTTCATCGAGGAAACCGGCGCGGCCCAGTACTATCGCGACGCCCGCATCACCCCGATCTACGAGGGCACCAATGGAATCCAGGCCATGGACCTGGTCGGCCGCAAGCTGTCGATGGACGGCGGCGACTCGGCCAAGGCCCTGATCGCCGAGATGAAGCTGACCCTGATCGAGATCGACCGCCTCTATACGGGCAAGCCGGTGGAGCGCCTCGCCACGGCCATCGAGGCCGTCGAGGACGCCACCCTGTGGCTTCTGGACCGCAAGGCCGCAGCCGACGGCGCCGCGGACGTCTTGGCCGGGGCCGACGC
The DNA here is from genome assembly GCF_002387245.1 of Brevundimonas sp. UBA4553. Taxonomy (GTDB): domain Bacteria; phylum Pseudomonadota; class Alphaproteobacteria; order Caulobacterales; family Caulobacteraceae; genus Brevundimonas. The sequence continues at coordinate 123,330 of NZ_DGLD01000021.1, read as the reverse complement.
CTATCTGAAGCTGATGGGCGACGTGGTCGGCGGCTGGATGCTTGCCAAAGGGGCGCTGGCCGCCAGGGCCCGCCTGGACGCCGGAAACGGCGATCCCGTCTGGCTGCAGGGCAAGCTGGACCTCTACGAACTCTACGCCGCCAACGTCCTCGGCCACGTCTCCAGCCGCCTGGCGGCTGTCGGTCAGGGCGGCGAACTGCTGCAGGGCCTCAGCTTGGAAGCGCTCGCAGGATAACCACGATCCTTGAGCTTGAAACGCCTCCCGTGCCATCATGGCGTGGGAGGCGTTCACATTGGCAGCATTATCAGTTCTGGCGGTCGCCTTGGCGGTCGGGATCACGCCGCAGACCCCTGCGTCGGCTCCTGCGCCTGATGGATCGGAAACGACCACGCCTCCAGCATGGACGGAACCTCCGGCCCCCACCCCGGACGACTACCCTCAGTTTGCCTCCATACTGGGGATCACCGGCGAAGTTCGGGTTGAATGCCGCGTATCCATAGAGGGGCGCCCGGTCGATTGTCAGGCCGTATCGTCGCGTCCAGCGGGGCTGGGCTTCGATCCCATCGCCACGGCCATCGTCGAACGTGGCCGTCTCTCGCCCGGGCGCGACAAGAACGGCCCGGTGGAATCGAGCATTTCGCTCCGTGTTCCTTTCAGCATCAGTTCCTCCCCCTTCCCTGAGTCGCCCTCCTGGGACGGACCCGAGCCTTCGCCGGCCCAACGCGCGGCTGGCGAGAAATATGCGCGCCGGGCGCTTCTGGACCCCGCCTTTAGCTTGGAGGCCCGATGGGGTCTGCAAGACATGCCGGAGGAAATGCGTAAAACCGTTCACTCATGGATCGACGAACTGTTTCGCGACGACATGTCTTTCCGAACTCTGAGCTTGGCCATGGCGCGCGTGCTGGCGCGGCGCGGCCTTGACAGTTTGCCGCTCGAAAAGCCGGAGGACTGGTCGGATTGGGTGGTCGAATTGCGCAGCGCCAAGAGCGGCTATTTCGATGCCAGATCGGCGAATATCGAGCTGCGTCGTCGGTACTGCGCCCGCTACGACTGCGGCCCCTCGATCGACTTGTCTTGATCCAGCAGCGCGATCGCCTCGCGGACATACTGGGCATGGGCCACCACGCCTAGTTCGAGCCCCTCTCCGCCGCCCTGGACCTCCTGCACCAGAACCCCGGCGATGTAGGGGTGATCCGGCGTTGGCGCGCCCGGCAGGCGATCGACCGCAGGCGTCCAGAACACCGGCCCGCCCGAGTTGCCTTGGGACACCGCGAAATCCAGCAGAAAGATCGGGAAGTGCCGGATCGGCGTCAGCGGCCACGAGCTGATCCGGCCCAGACGCAGGATGGGGAAGCCCGCCTTGTTGGCCGAAAGGCCGTGAGGATAGCCCAGCGCCATCAGTTCGTCGCCCGGCCCAACCCGCCACTGATCGAAGGTGTCCCCATCCGCCAGCCAGCCCACCGGGATCGCGGCGCGGGCGAAGGCCTCGGGCGCGACGATCTCCATGACAGCCACGTCCCGCTCTGGATGCTGGGTCCACAAGGGCGTCCCGGCGGCATCGCGGATTGGCAGGTTGGCAGGCGCGAACTTCCACGCGCCATCCGCCTCAGCCGTGCGCCAGCCGATACGCACCTCCGCGCCCGGCATGACGTTCAGGACGTGGGCGGCGGTGACCAGCACCACGCGAGCCGAGCCGTCGGGCCTGGGCGCGGCCAGCAGAAACCCTGTGCCGACCTTGCGTGAACTCGCGTTCAGCGGCTGGTCCAACTGCACGGTGGCGTTGATCAGGCCGACGGTCAGGTCCCACGGCGCGGGGACGACGACGGCGGGCGGGGCGGGCGGAACGTCCTGAGCGATCATCCAGACATTTGACGCCGCCCGTCGGCGGGCACAAGGTCCGCCCGAACCGCAGGGGAGCCTATGTCCATGAATCGCCGCGAACTGATCGCCTCGACCGCCGCCGTCGGCCTTGCCGCCGCCTCCCCCGCCCTCGCCCGTTCGACTACCGGAGCCTCGATGTCCCTGCCCCAACCGCCCGTCGCCAAGAAGGTCCCCGTCCGCATCGAGCAACTGGGCCGCGTCCGCGTCGATGACTATCAGTGGATGAAAGACGACAACTGGCAGGCCGTGTTGCGCGATCCGTCTCTGATCAAGGCCGACGTCAAGGAACACCTGACCGCCGAGAACGCCTATCGCGAAGCCGTCATGGCCTCGACCCTGCCGATGCAGGCTGCGATGTTCGAGGAGATGAAGGGCCGCATCAAGGAGGACGACAGCTCCGTCCCCGCCGCGGACGGCGCCTGGGAATACTACGTCCGCTATAACACCGGCGACCAGCACCCGCTCTATTGCCGGCGCCCGCGCGGCAGGACCGACGGCGAGACCATCCTGCTGGACTGCAACAAGCTGGCCGAAGGCAAGGCCTACTCGGAAGTCTCCGCGACGGAACACAGCCCCGACCACGCCCTGTTCGCCTATGCCGAAGACGCGCAAGGCTCAGAGGTCTTCAAGATCTACGTCAAGGACCTGGCCAGCGGGGAGGTCCTCCCCAACCCCATCGAATCGGCGACCGAGAACTTCACCTTCTCGCCCGACAGCCAGTGGATCTTCTGGACCAACCGCGACGACAACGGCCGTCCGGACAAGATATTCCGTCGCCCCGCGCGCGGCGGCGAGACCACACTGGTCTATGAGGAAACCGACGACGGCATGTTCCAGAGCGTCGGCCGTACTTCCGACGACGCCTTCATCATCATCGGCATCGGCAATCAGGAAACCTCTGAGGGGCGCATCATCCCGGGCGCGACGCCCACGGCGACGCCCGTCGTGGTCGAGGCGCGCCACGAGGGTCGCCTCTATGATCTGGACCACTGGGGCGACCGCTGGGTGATCCGCACAAACGCCGACGACGCCATCGACTTCAAGGTCGTCGAGGCCCCGACCGCCTCACCCGCCAAGGCGAACTGGAAGGACCTCATCGCCCACACGCCCGGCCGCTTCATCGAAGGCGTGGCCCTGGTGAAGGACTATCTGGGCCGTCAGGAGCGCGCCGACGCCAATACGAAGATCGTTATCCGTGATCGCGCCGGCGCCGAGCATGAGATCGCTGTCGACGAGCCCGCCTACGCCCTGTCGCTGGGCGGGGCGTCGGAGTTCGACACCACGGTCATGCGCTACGGCTACAACTCGCCGTCCACGCCGACATCGACCTATGACTACGACCTGAAAACCCGCGAGCGCACCCTGCGCAAGGTTCAGGAAATCCCCTCGGGCCACAACCCGGCGGACTATGTAGTCGAGCGCCTGAACGCTCCGGCCTCGGACGGCCAACTGGTGCCGGTGACGGTGCTTCGCCGCAAGGACACGCCGGTCGACGGCTCGGCGCCCCTGCTGCTCTACGGCTACGGCTCCTACGGCATCCCGATGGCGGCCAGCTTCTCGACCAACCGGCTGTCGCTGGTGGATCGCGGCTTCATCTACGCCATCGCCCACATTCGCGGCGGTTCGGATAAGGGCTGGGGCTGGTTTCTGGACGCCCGGCGGATGACCAAGAAGAACACCTTCACCGACTTCATCGCCTGCGCCGAACACCTGATCGACCGCAACTACGCCACGGCGGGCAAGATCGTGGCCCAGGGCGGTTCGGCAGGCGGCCTGTTGATGGGCGCCGTCACCAATATGCGCCCCGACCTGTGGGCCGGCGTCATCGGCAGCGTGCCCTTCGTCGACGTCATCAACACCATGTCGGACACCAGCCTGCCGCTGACCCCGCCCGAGTGGCCCGAATGGGGCAACCCGATCGAGGACGTCGCCGCCTACGACTATATGTACAGCTACAGCCCCTACGACCAGATCGAAGCCAAGCCCTATCCGGCCGTCCTGGCTACCGGCGGCCTGTCCGACCCGCGCGTCACCTACTGGGAGCCGGAGAAGTGGGTGGCCAAGCTGCGGCCTGCGACCACCTCGGGCAATCCGGTCCTGCTGAAGATCAACATGACGGCGGGCCACTTCAGCTCGTCTGGCCGGTTCGACTATCTGAAGGACGTGGCTCACGACTACGCCTTCGCCGTCTGGGCCGTCGACAAGGGCTGGCTGAAGGCGTGATCATCCGCGCCACCACGGAGGCCGACCTGGCGGCCATCACCGCCATCTACGCCGACAGCGTGCTGCACGGCACGGGGACGTTCGAGCTGGACGTCCCCACCGCCGAAGAGATGCGGGCGCGTCTGGCCGCGCCCGCCGCGCTCTGCCTGCCTGTCCTTACCGCCGAGATCGACGGCCAGGTTGCGGGTTACGCCTATGCCGGTCCCTATCGCCTGCGCGCCGCCTATCGCTTTCTGGTCGAGGACTCGATCTATGTCGCCGAGATGTTTCGCGGACGCGGGGTCGGCAAGGCCCTGCTGGACGCTCTGCTGGACGCCTGTGAGGCCATGGGGATGCGGCAGATGGTGGCGGTGATCGGCGACAGCGCAAACGCGGGTTCCATAGCCCTCCACGCCGCCGCGGGCTTCGAGCATGTCGGTGTTTTCCACGCCGCCGGGTGGAAGTTCGACGCTTGGCGGGACGTGGTCTTCATGCAGAAGGCGCTAGGTCCCGGCGCGACCGCTTCGCCGGATGCGCCTGGGCTCGATTGCGGGCGCTAGAAACTGAATTCGCAGCTTTTTTCAGCCTCTTCGCACATTGCGCTTGACCCCATCGTGAGTCGCCCTTAATCCGCCCTTCTCCTCCTCGCGGAGGGGAACGCGGGTGTAGCTCAGTTGGTTAGAGTGCCGGCCTGTCACGCCGGAGGTCGCGGGTTCGAGCCCCGTCACTCGCGCCATTCTCTTCAAGAACAAGAGAATGGCGCGCCCCGCCCTCGCAAGAGACGCTTCCTCATTATCGCAGAGCATTCCAGCGCATTTCGCGCCAAAGATTCGCGCCCCTAGTTCAGGGGCGCGATCTCTTGCGGCATGACAAACTCGGGCCGACCGCTCAATTCGCCGTACAGCATCGACAGGTCTTCAAAGACCCGGTTCCAGGCGAACTGCTCGACGGTCTTCACCCTCGCCGCCTGCCCGAGGGCTTCAACGTCCCGAGCAAACAGAGCCTCGATCGCCTCGGCGTAGTCAGCCGGATCGGCGGATTGAGCCAGTTGGCCGACGCTCAGGTCCACTGTCTCAGCCACGCCCCCAGCGTTGACGCCGACGACAGGGCGTCCGCACGCCATGGCTTCCAGCACGATCAGGCCGAACGGCTCCTTGTCGTTGGCGTGAACGAAGGCGTCGCAACTGGCGATGATCCGCGCCACAGCCTTGGGATCCTTTTCATAGGGAAGCGAGATCACGCGATCTTCCGGGGGCATCCCCGCCCCGGCCCCGACCAACACCAGATGATAGGGCGCGCCCAGCCGCTGAACCGCATCGATGAGGACGTCGACGTTCTTCTCCTTGGCCGGACGGCCCGCGAAGCACAGCAGCCGTGCGTCCGCGCCCAGTCCCAGCTTTTTCAGCAGCCAGTCGCGATCGCGGCGGTCAGGTCGGAAGGTGTCCACCTCCACCCCCAGCGGACGAATCACAATGTCGCTGATGCCCGCTTCCTCGAGACGCTGGGCGATAAAGCGGCTTGGCGACACGACACGATCGAACTGCGAAAACAGCTTGGCCCAGCGCTTCTCGACCGGCTTCTTGGCCCATTCCCCGAAGTGCAGGGCCGCCAGACCGGCCGGGTCCGAGTGACAGAAGCCAACCACCGGACAGCCGGCGCGCTGCCCCGCCTCAAGCGCGCCCTGGCCGGGCGTATAGGGATCTCCGGCCTCAATGACGGCCGGGTTCATCGACGCCACCCAGGCGCCCCAACGGCGAACCGAGCTGGGCCAGCGGTAGCCGTCGCCGAACGGCAGCTTCGCCGCCCGAAGCTGAACTATGCCGTCCCCGCCCGCCTTGTGCTTGACGCCCGGCACAACGAGCGTGTGCGCCACAGAAGGGCGATTGGCCTCCAGCCAGGCCTTCTTGGACAGAAGATAGCGTTTCACCCCGCCCGAACGCGGCGCGAACAGCATGGTGGTGTCCACGAGGCGGGGTCTGGCGTCAGCCGTTGACGCCTTCAACACCCTCAACGTCTCGGCGACTTCTTCGTCCAGGCCTGGAAACAGACGCAGTTCGCTTTCCTGAACGTCGATATCGCTCATGCTCATTGAGACAACCTTTCCAGAACTCGATGCCGCAACGCGACTAGCTCGGCTTTGGATGCGACGTGCGCGCTTGGAACTCACCATGAATCGGCCGTAGCGCCGGAAACTGCTCCGCTCAAGCATCCATTTCGACAACCGTCGCCGTGCAGAGCTGAAACCTGGGTTTTCATCTCCCGTTCAGCTTCGCCCACTTACTCACGGCCTTGCATTCGCCTCAAATTCGAGAAACTTGGGGCATGGTGTCGTCGACCCTGTTAAACGGGCGATCGGCGTCCTTGCGCGTGTGTCCTCGAGGGGTTTCTATCTAATGCGTATTCTACTCGCGACCGCAGTGGCGATCGCCCCCTTGATGGCCGCCGCCGGCGTTCAGGCGCAAACGACGCCGACGCCAGAGACCGTGATTTCGACGGCGCGCACCACGCCTATCTCGACGTCTACCGCCACAGGCACTGCGCCCGACAACATCCGCTTCGCCAACGGCGGCTCGATCGCTGTCACCACCGGCGCCGCCGTGACCGTCGATTCGAACAACGGCGTAGACATGGACAGTGGCTCATCGATCACGATGGCCAAGGCCGCAGACGGCGCGACCGGCATCCTTGCGCGAGGCGGGACGACAGGGCCGATCACCATCGGCGGCACGATCTCCATCTCCGACGATATTGAAGAGTACAAGGACACGGACAAGGACGGCGACCCCGACGGCCCCTTCGCATCCGGAACCGATCGTTACGGCGTGCGGGTGACGGGCCCCGGCGCCAAGACCGGGAACATCCTGGTGGAAACCAGCGGCGCGATCCTGGTCGAGGGCAATAATTCCTACGGCATGTCGATCGAGGCGCCGCTGGTCGGCAATCTGACCACCTTCGGCAACGTCACGGTCACCGGCGACAACACCCACGGGATCAGCGTTACCGGTCCCGTGACAGGCAATGTCGATATCTTGGGGAACGTCACCGCGCGGGGCCAGAACGCCGTCGGCGTGGCTATTGAGGGCCCCGTGGACGGGCGCCTCAACATTCAGGGCACGGTCACCTCCACGGGCTATCGCTACACGACCCGCCCCGGCAACAAGCCCACCAGCGGCACGGTCCCGGCCGAAGTTCTCTTCCTGGAAAATCTCGACGCCGACGACCTTCTGCAGGGCGGGCCGGCGGTCCTGATCGGCGGAGATGCATCGCAAGGCGTCGTCTTCGGCGCCGCCCCCTCTTATGGGTCGGCTGGCATCGAGGGCGACGACGACGGCGACGGCGTCAAGAACGGCGACGAGGACGACGACGGCGACGGCGTCAAGAATCGCGAAGACCCGGACCGGGACGGCGACGGCCTTCCTGACGCCAATGAAACCACGGCCAAGATCACGTCCTATGGCGCCGCACCGGGCGTTCTGGTGGGCTCGACCGACAATTCGGTGACGCTGGGCGTCGCCGGTACGGGCGCCAACGCCTACGGCTTCGTCAACCGCGGCGAAATCTTCGGCATCGGCGTCTATGATGACGTCGCTTCAACGGCGCTCCAGTTCGGCGTGGCCGGCGGTCAGGCTGTCACGATCGAAGGCGGCGTGCGCAACGACGGCTCGATCGCCGTCCTCGCCAATAACGCTGACGCCACCGCCGTGCGCTTTGCGGCCGGCGCCACGACGCCGACCATGGTCAACAACGGCACGATCAGCGCCGCATCGGCCACCGACGCCGCCGACCAGGTCACGGCGGTCCGCATCGAAGCCGGCGCCAACGTCGCATCCTTCACCAATGACGGCGTGATCGCCGCCACCGCGGGCGGCGGCAAGGCCAATACGACCGCGATCGCGGACCTGAGCGGCAGCCTGACCTCGATCACGAACACCCGCTCGATCCAGGCCAACGTCTCGGCCAACGCCGCCGGCGACGCGATCACTGGCAAGGCCACCGCCATCGACGTCAGCGCCAACACGTCAGGCGTCACCTTCACCCAGAAGGGTATCGCCAGCACGCCCACGACCGCAGATCCGGACACGGATGGCGACGGCGTGACGGATTCTCGTGAACCCTCGACCTTCGGCGACATCAAGCTGGGCTCGGGCGCCGACGTGCTCGATATCCAGAATGGCGTGGTTCAGGGGAACATCGACTTCGGCGCCGGCGCCGACCGCCTGTCGATCACGGGCGGCGCGGTGGTGCGCGGCGCGATCACGAATGCGGACGGCCTGCTGGACATCAACGTTTCCAAGGGCACCCTCGACGCGCGCCAATCCGGCGTGACGACCATCAGCAACCTGAACCTTGGCGCGGACGGCGATCTGATCGTCACGATCGACCCCGCTGCGGGCGGCAATAGCGGCTTCAAGGTCGACGGCGTCGCCAATATCGCCAACGGCGCCGGTCTGGGCGTGCGTTTCAACTCCCTGCTTCAGGACCCGACCCGCTTCACGATCATCGACGCCAACACCCTCAACGTCGGCGCCCTCGACACCGTTGCGGTCCAGGCCAACTCCCCCTATGCCTTCGTGGTCAAGGCCGGCGCAGACGTGACGGCGGGCGAGGTCTACATCGACGCGCGCCGTCGCACCGCGGATGAGGCAGGCATGATCGCCGTCGAGGCCTCGGCCTATGACTCGATCTACGCGGCCCTCGACAAGAACGAAGCTATCCGCAACGCCGTTCTGAGCCAGACCGGACGCGACGGTTTCTTCGATCTCTACGAGCAGATGCTGCCCGACCACTCCGGCGGCCCCCTGCTGTCGCTGGCCAGCGGCGTCGACGCCGTCAACCGCGCCTTGACCGGTCGCAACGCCTCGGCTGCGCCGGGCGAGACCAGCGCCTGGGTGCAGGAAATCAACTTCTACGCCGACAAGGACAAGACCGACTCTTACGGCTTCCGTTCGGAAGGCTTCGGCGTGGCGGGCGGCGTCGAGCGCGGCACCAGCATGGGCGCCGTCGGCATCACCGCCGCGTTCACCTCCTCCGATCTTCAAGACCCCGAGGCAGCGGCCGAAGAAGTGCTTTCCGCCAACCTGCTCGAACTGGGTCTCTACTGGCGTGCACAGGGCCAGTACTGGACGACCTGGGCGCGCGCAGCGGGGGGCTACGCCTCGTTCAACGCGACCCGTAAGCTGGTCGCCGACGGCCTCAATCTGAAGAACGAATCCGACTGGCACGGCTTCACCCTCGCCGCCGCCGGCGGCGCCTCCTACGAGCGTCACTTCGGTCGCGTGAACATTCGCCCGGAAATCTACGGCGAGTATTTCTCGCTGAACGAAGAAGCGCGCAGCGAAAAGGGCGGCGGTGACGGCTTCGATCTGGATATCGACGAACGCGACAGCCACATCTTCTCTGGCGTGGCCGCTGTGAACATCGGTTACGGCTTCGGCAAGGACGGCTGGATTCGCCCCGAAATCCGGGCGGGCTGGCGTCAGAACTTCTCGGTGGACGCAGGCTCCACGATCGCCCGCTTCGCCTCGGGCGGCGACGCCTTCACGCTTGACCCGGCCAGCATCGAAGGCGGCGGTCCGATCCTGGGCTTCCGTCTGAATGTCGGCAACGACCTCGGGATGCTGTCCATCACCGGCGACGCAGAGCTGCTGGAAGACTATGTCCGCTACACCCTCCTGTTGCGGGCCAGCTTCAAGTTCTGATCTTGGTGATCAATCGAGCTATGAAGGCCGCCGGAGCGATCCGGCGGCCTTTTTCGTATCTCAGCCGAACGGCCCCAGGCCAAAGGCGATCCCCGCCCCGGCCGACAGGCCGAGCAGCAGCAGCAGGATCGCCACCATAAGGGTCAGGGAGACCGGAAAGACGCTTTCGGCGTGAATATAGGCTCCCACGCGCATCGCTTCCCGCTCCCGTCTCAAGCCGATCATGAACTGCACATGGTAGATGATCCCCACCACCAGCATCCCCACTCCCAGCCAGACCAGCGCCTCGCCGAAGAATGTCGCGGCCCGCTGGCCGCTCGCCAGGACATTGCTGCTCTCGAGCCCCCGAAAGAACTGGTAGATGGTGAAGCCGAAGCTGATCATGGAGAGCGATGTTCGAATAATGGACATCAGGGTTCGGTCGGCGCTCATCCGCGTGCGCTGAAACGACATGCCGGTTCTGCGGCCCGACATATCGGTTCGCCGCGTCGACATGTCCGTCCGCTGCGTCGAGAGCGCGGTGCGGTGCTCTGACAGCCCGGTCCGATGGGTGGACAGCTTGGTGCGATATCGCGAATAGGCCACGGACGCCGCATCACTGTCGCCCGGATCGATCACGGGCATGGGCGGCGCCGGAACGTCATCGAACCCTGTTCCGGTGGCGATCGATGGGAAGGCCGGATTTTCGGCGTCCCGTGCTTGGCCCGTGGTAGTCGCCATGACCGGCTCCCGTATGCTGATGACGGCTTACGGTGCCGTCGCTTCCGCAACAGGGTAATCAGGTCTTTCCCGCATCGAGGCGCGAACGAAACCCGGCGTCGTTGGTGGGCGGCGAGGGGTTCGAACCCCCGACCCCCTCGGTGTAAACGAGGTGCTCTGACCAGCTGAGCTAGCCGCCCTTGACGTTCGCCAAGCGCGCTTAATGCCTGCGTCTGCTCAGCCGTTCAAGGCGCTTTTCAATCCTTCCCCAACCCGGAAACGGGCCGTGCGCGAGGCAGGACGGGCAATGGCCTCGCCGGTTTGCGGATTGCGAGCGGTGCCGGCCTTGCGCTCCACGGCGATGAAACTGCCGAATCCGACCAGGCGCACATCGCGTCCACGCGTCAGCGAGGCGGTGACGTTGTCGGTAAAGGCCTCCAGCGCCAGCTTGGCCTGATCGCGGCTGATGCCCGCCGCTTCGGCCATGACGCCGATCAACTCGGTCTTGTTCATTGGTTCTGCTCCCCAGCATTATTCCCCGGGACGCACTTAAATCCTTCCTGACGCTGACGTCAAAAGCAACGCGGCCCGGGTTTCCCCGAGCCGCGCGCGATGAAGCAGATTGTCGTCGAACCTAGTGGCTGACGGAAGCTCCGTCCTGCGTGGACGCCGTTGGCGGCGCGGGCAGCAAGGGCTCGGCCGTCTCGTCCCATTCCACCGGAGTCAGCGTGCCGGTCAGGGCCCACTTGAGCGCCTCGTCCGCAGTCGAGATCGGGACGATCTCCAGCGCCGACTTCACGTTCTCCGGCACCTCCTCCAGGTCCTTTTCGTTCTCCTGAGGGATCAGCACCGTCTTCACGCCGGAGCGCAGCGCCGCCAGCAGCTTCTCCTTCAGGCCGCCAATGGCGGTGACCCGACCGCGCAGGGTGATCTCGCCGGTCATGGCGATGTCCTTGCGGATCGGAATGCCGGTCAGCACCGAGACCATGGCCACGGTCATGGCCACGCCGGCCGAGGGACCGTCCTTGGGCGTCGCGCCGTCCGGCACGTGGACGTGGATGTCGGTCTTCTCGAACACTGGCGGCTTGACGCCGAAGGCGAGCGAGCGGCTCCGGACATAGGAGGCGGCTGCGGAGATCGACTCCTTCATCACCTCCTTCAGGTTGCCGGTCACGGTCATGCGGCCGCGGCCCGGCATCTTGATCGCCTCGATGGTCAGGATGTCGCCGCCGAACTCAGTCCAGGCCAGACCGGTGACGATGCCCACCTGATCCTCGGCGTCCGTCTCGCCGTAGCGGAACTTCTTCACGCCCGCATACTCAGCCAGCTTGGCCGCATCGACGGTGATGGAGACAGCCTTGGTCTTGGCCATCTCTCGCACAGCCTTGCGGGCCAGACCGCCCAGAGCGCGTTCCAGCGAACGTACGCCGGCCTCGCGCGTGTAGTAGCGGATCAGGTCACGGATCGTCTCTTCCGGGACGATCAGTTCGCCTTCCTTCAGACCATGGTCCTTGAGCTGCTTGGGCAGCACGTGGCGCTTGGCGATCTCGACCTTCTCATCCTCGGTGTAGCCGCTGACCCGGATGATCTCCATCCGGTCCATCAGGGGTTGAGGCATGTTCAGGCTGTTGGCCGTGGTCACGAACATGACCTGCGACAGGTCGTAGTCGACCTCCAGATAGTGGTCGCCGAAGGTCGAGTTCTGCGCGGGATCCAGCACTTCCAGCAGGGCCGAAGACGGGTCGCCGCGCCAGTCCGAGCCCAGCTTGTCGATCTCATCCAGAAGGACGAAGGCGTTGGTGGTCTTGGCCTTCTTCATCGACTGGATGATCTTGCCGGGCATGGAGCCGATATAGGTCCGGCGGTGACCGCGGATCTCGCTCTCGTCACGCACGCCGCCCAGCGACATGCGGACGTATTCACGCCCGGTCGCCTTGGCGATCGACTGGGCCAGCGACGTCTTGCCCACGCCGGGAGGGCCCACCAGGCACAGGATCGGGCCCTTCAGGTTGCCGGTGCGCGCCTGGACCGCCAGATACTCGATGATCCGTTCCTTAACCTTCTCGAGACCGTAGTGGTCTTCCTCAAGAATGTCCTCGGCCTTCTGAAGGTCGATCGGCTTGGTCTTGGCCTTGCCCCACGGCACGGACAGCAGCCAATCCAGATAGTTGCGCACCACAGTCGATTCCGCCGACATCGGCGACATGTTGCGCAGCTTCTTGAGCTCCGCATCGGCCTTGGCGCGCGCTTCCTTGGACAGCTTCGTCTTGCGGATGCGCTTTTCGAGTTCCAGCAGTTCGTCGCGCGTGTCGTCGGTCTCGCCCAGCTCACGCTGGATCGCCTTCATCTGCTCGTTCAGATAATACTCGCGCTGGGTCTTCTCCATCTGGCGCTTCACGCGCGAGCGGATCTTCTTTTCGACCTGAAGGACGCTGATCTCGCCCTCCATCAGGCCATAGACCTTCTCCAGGCGCGCCGGCACCTCGATGGTTTCCAGCAGGCCCTGCTTGTCGGCGATCTTCACCGACAGATGAGCAGCCACGCTGTCCGCCAGCTTGGACGGATTGTTGATCTGCGGGATGGAGCTGAGCGCCTCGGGCGGGACCTTCTTGTTCAGCTTCACATAGTTTTCGAACTGCTCGATCACCGCGCGCAGCAGGGCTTCGCTCTGCGAGGCGTCGCCCTCTTCATCGGCGATCTCGACGGCCTCGGCCTCGTAGTAGTCCTCGCGGTCGGTGAAGCGGGTCAGGCGCGCCCGGCCCTTGCCCTCGACTAGCACCTTCACAGTGCCGTCCGGCAGCTTCAGCAGTTGCAGGACCGTGGCCAGAACGCCCGTCTGATAGATGGCGTCCGCCGCCGGATCATCGTCGACGGAGTTCTTCTGGGTGGCGAGCAGGATCTGCTTGTCGCCCTTCATGATCTCGTCCAGCGCCCGCACGGACTTTTCGCGTCCTACGAACAGCGGCACGACCATGTGCGGAAAGACAACGATGTCTCTCAGCGGCAGGACGGGGAGGATTTTGCTCTCGGTCATGATGCGTACTTTCCAGGGCTTTCGTGGATCTCCAGCCCACCAAGCCGATCAGCCTCGGCGCGAATGCCTCGACCTCTCGACTCAGCCCGCCGTTTCTGGCGGCTTTCGTTTCAGTATGTGGCCCTGCGGACGCTGTGTTCAAGCGTAGCGGACGTAAGGCCCACAGAAGCGTGAGATGGTCGTGAAGCTGGATGGCTCGTCCAGAGGCGCGCCCGATGCTGATCAGTCCGTGTCGCCAGCAGGTCATGCCGGCGAATTCCTCACCGATGGCCCCTGTGGCGCCGTTTCATCAGAGCAGAAACCGAAAAGGGCGGTCCGTCGCCGGACCGCCCCAATCATCTCGACCGAAATCAGCTTAGGCGGCGCCTTCAGCCTTTTTCTTGGAGCTTTCCGAGTAGATCAGCAGCGGCTGGGCGCGGCCCTCGATCACCTCGGCGTTGACCACGACTTCCTCGACGCCTTCGAACGTCGGCAGTTCGAACATGGTCTCCAGCAGGATGCCTTCCAGAATGGAGCGCAGGCCGCGGGCGCCCGTCTTGCGGGTGATCGCCTTCTTGGCCACCGCCGACAGGGCGTCGTCGGTGAAGGTCAGCGTCACGTTCTCCATCTCGAACAGGCGCTTGTACTGCTTGACCAGGGCGTTCTTGGGCTCGGTCAGGATGGTGACCAGCGCCGCCTCGTCCAGGTCTTCCAGCGTCGCCAGAACCGGCAGGCGGCCGATGAACTCGGGGATCAGGCCGAAACGCATCAGGTCGTCCGGCTCGACTCCCTTGAGGATGTCGCCCGTTCGGCGTTCGTCGATTTCCTTGACCTTGGCGCCGAAGCCGATGGAGGCCCCTGCCCCGCGCGCCGAAATCACCTTCTCCAGGCCGGCGAAGGCGCCGCCGACGATGAACAGGATGTTGGCGGTGTCGACCTGCAGGAACTCCTGCTGCGGATGCTTGCGGCCGCCTTGCGGAGGGACGGAGGCGACGGTGCCTTCCATGATCTTCAGCAGGGCCTGCTGCACGCCTTCGCCCGACACGTCGCGGGTGATCGACGGGTTGTCCGACTTGCGCGAGATCTTGTCGATTTCGTCGATGTAGACGATGCCGCGCTGGGCCCGCTCGACGTTGTAGTCCGAGGCCTGAAGCAGCTTCAGGATGATGTTTTCGACATCCTCGCCCACATAACCGGCTTCGGTCAGGGTCGTGGCGTCGGCCATGGTGAAGGGCACGTCGATGATGCGCGCCAGCGTCTGGGCCAGCAGCGTCTTGCCCGAGCCGGTCGGCCCGATCAGCATGATGTTCGACTTGGCCAGCTCGACGTCGTTGTTCTTCGTCGCGTGGTTCAGGCGCTTGTAGTGGTTGTGAACGGCGACGCTCAGCACCTTCTTGGCGTGGCTCTGGCCGATCACATAGTCGTCCAGGACGTCGCGAATCTCCTTCGGAGTCGGAACGCCGTCCTTGGTCGTCTTGAAAGCGATCTTGTGCTCTTCGCGGATGATATCCATGCACAGCTCGACGCATTCATCACAGATGAACACCGTCGGTCCGGCGATGAGCTTGCGCACCTCGTGCTGGCTCTTTCCGCAGAATGAGCAGTAGAGCGTGCTTTTGGCGTCTGTGCCGGCGGCTTTGGTCATAGACCCTTCTCACTCCCGCGATCCGGCCCGACATGGGACGAAAGGCGCTTACCTCGTGTTCGATCCGTGAATCTATGCACGAAGGTCTTCAAAAAAAGACAATCACCCATCACACGTTCCGCCACAACCCTGTTGCGACACGACAATGCGCTAACAGGGACGGACAGCACAGTTTCTATGGGGATCACGGCTAATGTCTGACATGGGCGCCGCACAATCGTTTCGCCAGTCCCCCGTTGGGGAGCGCCCGATCGTCGCCTTCGACTTCGACGGCACCCTGACGATTCGCGACAGCTTCACCGCCTTCCTGCGCTGGCGAGCCGGGGCGGCCGGCTGGGCCATCGGCCTGGCCCGGATGGCGCCCGCGCTGGCCGCCTATGTGGGCGATCGCGACCGGGGTCGGATCAAGGCCGCCTCAGTGCGCGAGTTCCTCCACGACATGGATCGTGCGACGTTGGAGCGCGAGGCCGAGCGTTACGCGGAACAGGTCTGGGACCGCTTCATGCGCCCCGACGCCCTCGCCTGTTGGAACGCCTGGGGCGACAAGGGCGCGCACCGCGTCATCGTCACCGCCTCGCCGGAGACGACCGTGGCTCCGTTCGCTCGCCGTTTGGGAGCCGAGGGCCTGCTGGGCACCCAGCTTGTGTTTGACGCCCACGACCGCGTCACAGGAGCCTTCGCGGGCGAGAACTGCCGCGGCGCGGAGAAGGTCCGCCGTCTCCACGCCGCCTACGGGCCAGACATGACGCTGGCCGCCGCTTACGGCGACACTTCGGGCGATACCGAGATGATCGCCATCGCCGCGGAAAAGGGATTCCGTATCTTCAACGGCCGCCCCTGAAACCTGGCCGTTTAGTTCCCGTCGGCGTCCACGTCGAACACCATGGCCTTACCCCGCGAGGTGGGGTTCCAGCCGGCCTCCATCGCGGAGGTAACGGCGTTGCGGACGGCATCGACGTTGACGCGCTGCTTTTCCAGATCCGGACGCCCGTTCGCGCGCATGGGCATGGGAAACTGGATAACCGCCTCACGCTTGAAATCCTTCAGGCGCAGGCTGATGCCCAAGCCTTCCCACTTGCCGCCGCCCTTGGGCTGCGGCTGCCGACGAATTTCCCATTCGTAGATTTCGCCGTCGACCTCGACGGTCCCGCTGGCATCGCGTGTGTACTGCATGACCGCCTGATAGCACAAAGCTCCTGAGAGCCTAGACCCTGCGCTAGCCCATCATCCGCGCTGCAGTATCGTCCTTCCAGATGAAACGGTGGACCAGAACCATCAGGACATGCCCCGCGATCGCGGCCAGAAGCACCCAGGCGGCCAGACCGTGAAAGGCGTTGGCCGGCGCCGTCATCCAGGCGGTTTCGACCCCGCTGCCGGCAATGAACGGCAGACCGAACAGGTCCATGGGCTTGCCAGAGCCATACTGGCGCAGCAGGGCCGACGCGGGCACGATCAACATCAGGGCGTAGAGCACCAGATGCCCGGTCAGGGCCGCTCGCCCCCAGAAGCCGCCGCCATGGGCCGGGCGCACCTTCAGGTTATAGAGCCCCCACCCCGCGCGAAGGATCAGCAGGATCAGAAGCGCCACGCCAATGCTCTTGTGCGTACCGACCCAGAAGGCGGTGATGGGCGCCTTGCCCACGATCAGCTTCACGCCCATGCCAGCGAACTGCCAGACGAGCAGCGCCACCATGGCCCAGTGCAGCAATCTGGTCATGAGACCGTACTTGAACCCGCTGTCGCCCATTTGAACGGCCATGACTGTCTGCTCCTGTCCAGCTTCAGGTCGTCAAACACGATTCGAGGCGGGATCCGTCGCCGGACCCCGCCTCGCAAATTGTCGCAGTTACGATTCGCTGGCTCTTAGGGAGCCTTCACGCCGTCGTCATCGGCTTGGGTGCGCTTGTCATAGACGTGGTCGACGATGCCCCAGGCCTTGGCTTCCTCGGCGGTCATGAAGTGGTCGCGGTCCAGAGTGCGCTCGACTTCCTCATAGGTCCGGCCGGTATGCTGGACGTAGATTTCGTTCAGGCGACGCTTGGTGGCGATGATGTCCTCGGCGTGGCGCTCGATGTCCGAGGCCGTGCCGCGGAAGCCGCCCGAGGGCTGGTGCACCATGACCCGCGCGTTCGGCAGGGCGATGCGCTGGCCCGCTTCACCGGCCGTCAGGATCAGCGAACCGGCCGAGGCGGCCATGCCCATGACCACGGTCGAGACCGGCGACTTGATGTATTGCATGGTGTCGTAGATCGCGAGCGCCGAGGTCACCTGACCGCCGGGGCTGTTGATGTACATGCTGATTTCCTTCTTCGGATTTTCCGATTCCAGGAACAGCAGCTGGGCGCAGATCAGCGACGCCATGCCGTCCTCGAACGGTCCGGTCAGGAAGATGATCCGCTCGCGCAGCAGGCGCGAAAAGATGTCGAACGACCGTTCGCCGCGGCTGGATTGCTCCACCACCATCGGCACCAGGTTGCTGGAGATGTAGTCGATCGGATCGCGCATGAAAGCCTTCTCGAATGCTTGAGGGGCGCGACTCACCGAGCGCGCGCCTGTTTCCCAGATATCGCGTCGCTGAAGGCCGTACGCAAGCCGTCCGAGGTCAATCGGGAGCCGTAGCCGCCAGACGTTGCTCCTCGCGGCGGAGTCTATTCGTAACGCCTGTCGCCTGATCAGCCCGGTCAATGCGCTCCGGGTGGGCTTCATAGAGCGCGGCCAGATAGGCCCTATCCCATTCGGAAAGTCCTGCAACAGCGCCCGGGTTGTTGAAGACATTCAACACGGTGTCGTATCGCTGCATGTCGCTCTCGGGATCAATTTGAGCCAGCGTGACCAGCGCCAGGTAGTCGGCCAGCTGGGGCAGCATGATACCCTCGACCCGGTTCACATCAACGATGATGATGACCTTGTTGAACTGATCCGAAACGGGTCGCCCCCTGTTAACCCGCCCCTCGCCCGGCACCAGGGGCGCCCCCCCCCTCCCCGGCAGAGCAATCGCGGCCTTTCCGTTCCATCCGAGCACCGGAATGCTGACGTGCCACCAACGTACCGGCGCATCCATCTCCTGAAACCGGGACAGGGCTATCGACCCGCGGTCGAGCTGGCGGGTCCATCGAACACGGAACGCCTCTGGCTCAGCCGCCACCAGGGCTTTGGCGAGGTTCGGCGCCTCATCCGTGAAGATGATGACGACGTTGGGGTTGCACCCTGGCTCACGCACCTTCAGCCCATAGGAGGCCCCGACTCGGGCGACGTGATCGATAATCGGCTGCGCCACGGCGCGATCAACGTTTGCCGTGGCGATACACAGGGGATCACGCCATCGCGCCAATCCCCTTTGCGGTGTGGGTGCAGCGACTTCGTCAACGAAGGACTGAACACGATCCCTCAATTTTCTGCCCGAAACCAGAACATCGTCAACAGGCACCGCCACTTCGGGAGCCTGAACTTCCGATGGGGTCTGGACCGCCCCATCCTGCACCGAAGCAGCAAGGGCCAAGGCGATCAGAAGGCCAGACAAGCCAGACATGGCAAACCCCGACGTTGACGAAACGCCGATATAATAACCTTTAACCTCCAAAAAAAAAGGGCGACCGTGAGGCCGCCCTTCCAAGAACTCAGAGATGAAAGGGCAGATCAGCCCTCGTCTTCTTCCTTCAGCAGCTCTTCCTTCGAGATCGGCGTGTCGGTGACATCGGCGACGCCGACGATCAGGTCAACGACCTTCTCTTCATAGATGGGCGCGCGCAGCTGGGCGGCGGCGTTCGGGTTCTGGCGGTAGAAGTCCAGCACCATCTTTTCCTGACCCGGGTAGTTGCGGGCCTCGGTCATGATGGCGTTCGACAGTTCCTGATCCGTCACGCCGACGTTGTTGGCGCGACCGATTTCAGCCAGCACCAGACCCAGGCGCACGCGGCGCTCGGCGATCTTCTTGTACTCGGCCTTCAGTTCGTCTTCCGACTTCTTGGCGTCTTCCTCCGGCAGGCGGCCGGCGTCCTTGTCAGCCGACACCTGGGCCCAGATGCCTTCGAACTCGGCGTCCACCATCTTCGGCGGCAGAGCGAAGTCGTGGGCTTCGTCCAGTTGGTCCAGCAGGGCGCGCTTCAGCTTGAAGCGGGCGGCGCCGGCGTACTGCTGGTCCAGATTGGCCTTCAGCAGCTCTTTCAGCTTGTCCAGCGACTCCAGACCGATGCGGGTGGCGAACTCGTCGTCGATCTTGGCTTCGGCCTCGGCCTTGATAGCCTTGACCTTGATGTCGAACGTCGCGGCTTTGCCGGCCAGGTTCTTGGCTTGGTACTCTTCCGGGAAGGTGACCTCGATGGTCTTCTCTTCGCCGACCTTGGCGCCCTTCAGCTGCTCTTCGAAGCCCGGGATGAAGCGGTTGGAGCCGATCACCAGGTCTGCGTCTTCGGCCGAACCGCCTTCGAACACTTCACCGTCCAGCTTGCCGACGAAGTCGATGGTCAGTTGGTCGCCTTCGGCTGCCTTAACCGACTTGCCGGCTTTATCCTCGTAGGACTTGGCCTGCGAGGCCAGTTCCTTCAGAGCTTCGTCCAGATCCTCGTCCGACGCGGTATAGGTCGGGCGCTCCAGCTTCAGGGTCTTGGGGTCGACCGGCGTGAAGTCGGGCATCACTTCCAGCGACATTTCGTAGGCCAGGTCTTCCTGACCGGCGATGACCTTGTCCATGTCCGAGATCAGCTTCATCTCAGCCGGAGCGGCCGGGCGCAGCTTGGCCTCATCCAGAGCCTTCTGGCTGGTTTCGTTCAGCGAGGCGTTGATGATTTCGCCCATGAAGTCACGGCCGAAGGTCTTCTTGACGTGGGCGGCCGGCACCTTGCCCGGACGGAAGCCCTTGAGCTTCATCTGCGGCGCGACTTCCTTGATGCGCGCTTCGAGCTTTTCGTTCAGCTCGGCGACGGGAATGGTCACCGCGATCACGCGGCTGAGGCCTTCGTTCGACTTTTCGACGACTTGCATGGTCGGGATTCTGACGCTCTGTGGCGACGCCGAACGGCGCGCGCGGTGGATAAAGCAATAGGGCCGCCCTTTTTGGAGCGGCGCCTCGAAGCCCGCCCTTATGTCGAGAAGGGGCCGAAAGGTCAACGCGCGCGGGTTCCTTTGGCGTCATCGCCTCGCTATCTGGGAAGCATGAGCCAGCCCACCTCCCCGATAGGCGTCTTCATCACGCCGGTGACGCCCCTGCAGCAGAACTGCACCACGGTCTGGTGCACGAAGACGAACAAGGCGGCGGTCATCGATCCCGGTGGTTCAACCGATGCGATTCTCGGCGAAATCGCGCGACGAGGTCTGACGCTGGACGCCATCTGGATCACCCACGGCCATCTGGATCACGCCGGGGATGCGGCAGCCATGCAGGAAAAGACCGGCGTCGACATCATCGGCCCTCACGTCGAGGACCAGTTCTGGATCGACCTCATCCCCACCCAGAGTCAGAAATATGGCCTGCCCGAGGCACGCACCTTCACCCCGACGCGTTTCCTTTCGGAAGGCGACGTCCTGTCTCTGGGTGATACCCGCTGGGAGGTTTTCCACTGCCCGGGCCACACGCCGGGACACGTCGTCTTCTTCAATCGCGAGGCCCGCTTCGCCCAGGTCGGCGACGTCCTTTTCCAGGGCTCGATCGGCCGAACGGATTTTCCGCGCAGCGATCATGGGGCTTTGCTCCACGCCATCACGACCAAGCTCTGGCCGCTAGGCGACGACGTGACCTTTGTGCCGGGGCACGGCCCCCACTCCACGTTCGGGGCCGAACGCCGCACCAATCCCTACGTCTCGGATCAGGCGATGGCGCGTGCGCCGCTCGCCCGTCCGGCGTCTGGCCCCGCTTGATCTAGCGAGCAGCCAGCAGGCCGATGATCACGCCGATGCCCAGGGCGTAGAGGCTCGCGCGCACGGGCTCATCGCGAATGGCGTCCCGCGCCCTTTTGACCCGCTGATCCGCCCAGACGCGCGCCTGTGCAGCATCTTCGCGCACGGCCTCGTGGATAGGCAACGGCCGAACGTCCTTGGCGAGAATGGCGTCGGCCTCCTGTTCCAGCCGCTGAGTTTCCGTTGCGGCGCCGTTGATGATGTCCTCTGGCAGGACGGACGTGCGGGGCTCAGCCATGAGCGATCTCCTGAGGTGTCGGGTTGTTTTTGAACCCGTCGATCCGCTGCCGGTTCCTGATCGAACCACCTTCTCTGCCCGGACGTTGGTGTCGTCCAACAGGGAGAACCGCATGACCTATATCGAGCCTGACACGCCGGACGGGGCGCCCGAAATCCAGCCGCCCTCGACGCCAGAACCCGATCTTCGACCCGGAGAAACTCCCGAGGAGTTGCCTCCGCTCGAACCGGGTGGCGGGCGACCCGGCGATTCCCGCCCCCACGACTGACCGCCCACAGAACAAGGAAATCGTTCTTGTTCGGAACCACGGCGGCGGCGCCGGGTTCTTTTCCGCAAGCGCCACCGTCTTTGAAAGGAACAGCCGAATGGCCGAAGGTCAGCCCACCCGCGGGTCCGGTGTTTCCAAACGAGGATTCGCCTCGATGGATCCGGAACGCCAACGCGAGATCGCCCGTAAGGGCGGGGCTAGCGTCCCGAGCGAGAAGCGCAGCTTCTCCCAGGACCGTAGCCTGGCCGCTCAGGCCGGCCGCAAGGGCGGCGAGGCCTCGCACGGCTCCCGCAACAAAACCGACACCGACAAGGACAGCGACACGCCTCCGAAGGGCTGAGCGCTCCAAAGACCACAATATTCAGGCGGCGTGCCGGGCACGCCGCCTTTTTTCTGTCTGAACGGATCAGGACGACAGAAGGGCCAGGGCCACCGAGGGACTGTCGCTGATCTCGAAAGCTTCGAGACGCCACCCCGCCGCCTGGGCCAGCGCCTCGACCGAAGCCTGGTCGAACTTGCGCGAGCTCTCGGTATGGATCGTCTCGCCTTCGGCGAATCGGAACGCCAGCTTGCCCAGATGAACCGTCATGGGTCGCGCCGCTCGCAGGTGCATTTCCATGCGCGAACGCTCGGCGTTCCAGACGGCGACATGTTCAAAGGCGTCGAGCGCAAAGTCCATGCCCAGTTCGCGGTTGGCACGAACCAGCAGGTTCCGGTTGAACGCAGCGGTCACGCCCTGGGCATCATCATAAGCGGCGACCAACAACTCAGGCGCCTTGGCCAGATCGACCCCCAGAACGAACAGACTCCCCTCGCCCAGAACCTGGCGCGCCGACTTCAGCAGCGACACAGCGGCTTCCGGCGTCAGATTGCCGATCGTCGACCCCGGGAAAAACCCAATCCGTCGACCCTGCCCGGCTTCGACCGGCGGCGGCGACAGATGCTCGAAGTCCCCGACCACCGGCAGGACCGTCAAGTTCGGGTAGTCAGCCCGGATACGCTCGGCCGCTTCATTCAAGGCGGTGGCGCTGATGTCGATCGGCACATAGGCCGCCAGATCTTGCGCGGCGTCCAGCACGACACGGGTCTTCTCGCTGGCGCCGGAACCCAGCTCGACCAGAACAGCGCCAAGACCGAACCGCTCGGCCCATTCCGGCATGACCCGCCGCAGCAGCGCCGCTTCCTGACGGGTCGGATAGTATTCAGGCAGTTGCGTGATCTCCTCAAACAACCGCGAACCCTCGGCGTCATAAAACCACTTGGGCGCCAACGTCTTGTCGCGCCGCGACAGGCCCTCGATCATTTCCTGTCGAAAGGCCTCATGCGTGTCCGGGGCATCGACCAGCGCCTTGTCCGTCGCCAACCGGACCCCGGCGAACATCCACCGCTGATGCGGATAATAGAAGTTGCGATAGCTCGGACGGGCGTGTCCCTCTGGCGTGGCGAAGGCGCCTCCGCGAAGGACCATCTGATTGGCCATGAACTTGCCGTTGTATTCCGCGGCTGTTCCTGGAGTCGCTGCAAACGCCGGATAGGGAAGATAGGCGCTGGCCGTCCACTGCCACACTTCGTTTCCCAGATTGGAAAAGCGGGCCGGCTCAAGCTGCGCAGCGCATTCCCATTCGGCCTCGGTCGGCAGACGTCGTCCTGCCCAGCGCGCGTAGGCGTCCGCCTCATAGAAGCTGACGTGTCGCACCGGCATGGCCGGATCTATGGGACGTCGCCCGGTCAGGGTCATGGCGCTCCATCCCTCGGGCTCCTCGCGCCAGTATAGCGGCGCGGTCCACCCCTCCGCTTTCACCTGCGCCCATCCGTCGGACAGCCAGACCTCCGGCCGCCGATAGCCGCCGTCCTCGATGAAGGCGATCCACTCCTGATTGGTCACCAGATCCGCAGCAAGCGAGAAGGGCTCAAGCCAGACACGGTGCCTCGGCTTTTCGTTGTCGAACGCGAATCCGTCATCGCCGGCGCCGATGCTGGTCAATCCGCCTTCACACTGAATCCATCCGCCCTTCGGGTTCTCCACGGGTCCGCCGCGTGGCTCGGTCTCATAGGCCTCGGGATCCAGCGGCGAGCGGGCCATCAGGTTCAACAGATCCATCAGGAACAGCTCCTGATGCTGCTGCTCGTGATTGAGGCCCAGCTCGAACAGGTAGCGCTCCTCCTGATCGCCGAGGCCAGCCAGCAGGCGCGCCTCCATGCGCCGATCGATTTCCTTGCGGTAAGCCATGACCTCGTCGAGCGAAGGGCGGGTCATCAGCCCCCGCTCGCTCCGCGCCACGCGCTGGCCCAGCGCCTCGTAATAGGAGTTGAGCAGCGCCTGGAGACGCTCGTCGACGGTCACGTAGTCCGGCGCTTTCGCGAGAATCATGGCCTCGAAGAACCAGCTCGTATGCCCCAGATGCCATTTGCCGGGACTGGCGTCGGGCATCGCCTGCCCCGCCAGATCCTCGACCGAAAGGTTGGCGGCGAGTTGCGGCAAACTCGCTCTATGCCTTCGATATCGCTCGACATCCTGCTCGACGATCTCGGCAAGCCTGAGGGGTAGGTTCATTCGTCCAGATCTCATCCAACACTCGGTCCACCAACCTTGTGAATGCCCGCTGGTCGATGCCGGTTCCGGCCAGCGCCCCTGTTCTGGGACCACGGAACGGTCGTCGTCGGGACCGCGTTCCTGCCTCACGTCGTCCGATCATGGCCGGCGTCAGAACTTCAGGATCCCCGTTGCATGCCCCATGTTCGCGTGCCCGACGGGCCGCAGGACAAGGGCCCCGTTCGCGTCTCCGCCGCCCCCGACGGCATTGTGGACCCGTCTGATTGGCGCCGGGCCATCAACGGATACCTGCCCTCCTTGCGCGCCTTCGCCTTCACCCTGTCCCGGAACTCGGCCGACGCCGACGATCTGGTGCAGGAGA
The DNA here is from genome assembly GCF_002387245.1 of Brevundimonas sp. UBA4553. Taxonomy (GTDB): domain Bacteria; phylum Pseudomonadota; class Alphaproteobacteria; order Caulobacterales; family Caulobacteraceae; genus Brevundimonas. The sequence goes on along the minus strand of NZ_DGLD01000021.1, from coordinate 98,877 downwards.
CGCTTACCAAGGCCTGGGCGCACAGGGGTCGGTTCGAGCCTGGCAGCAACCTTCGCGCCTGGCTTTTCACCATCCTGCGCAACAGTTGGTACACGGGCGCGGCCAAGCGACGCCGCGAGGTGGCCGATGAGGAAGGCCGATACGCCGCCGGCCTGACTGCGGAGCCCAGTCAGGAATGGACCGCCGAACTGACGTCCTTGCGCGCGGCTCTGAACGCCCTGCCCCCCGAGCACCGAGAGGCCATCGTCATGGTCGGCGCGGCCGGGCTTTCCTATCAGGAAGCGGCCGACATCTCGGGTTGCGCGGTGGGCACGATCAAGAGCCGCGTCAACCGCGCGCGTCACCGCCTGGCCGCGCTTCTGGACATGGAGGTGCCCCTCGAAGCTGTCCAAAATGTAATCGAGGATGGCAGCTAGGCAGGAGGAACACGGCTCAATCTACCCGGTTTTAGATGCAGACCTGGGAGAATCGACCATGATGAACCCCCTCCACACCCAACCGGGCGCTTCGTCCGATCCGAACGCCCCAGACTCATCCAACAACCCGCCGCAGGCCAGGAAAGTCGGGTTCGCCGACTGGCTGAGGCAGCGTTTCGGCGCCAAACCCCGCACCGCCACAGCGAAAACTTCTTCATAAGCGACGTGACCGAAGGCGGCATCGGCTCGCACCACCGCCAGCAGGTCTTTCGCCAGGAAAAGCGGCACTGATCTTGTCTGATGATTACGCGACGGGTTTCGGCCGGCGGCCGCCCCGTCGCGCAACCTGTCAGCGACGCAGACCGCCATGCTTGGCGTATTCCAGCCGGGCGATAGTCCGATTGTGCACCTCATCCGGACCATCGGCGATCCGCAACGTGCGGACCGTGGCGTAGAGCTCGGCCAGCGGAGTGTCGCCTGATACGCCAGCGCCGCCGAAGGCCTGGATGGCGTCGTCAATGACCTGAAGCGCCATCTTGGGGGCCGCCGTCTTGATCTGCGCGATCTCCGACTTGGCGTTCTTGGCCCCGACCTCGTCCATCATCCACGCCGCCTTCAGCACCAGAAGACGGCACATCTCGATATTGGTCCGCGCCTCGGCCACGCGCTGCTCCCACACCGAATGTTCCGCGATCGCCTTGCGGAAGGCGGTGCGCGTCAACAGCCGCTCGACCATCAGCTCCAGCGCGCGTTCCGCTGCCCCGATGACGCGCATGCAGTGGTGGATACGGCCCGGACCAAGCCGCCCCTGGGCGATCTCGAAGCCCCGCCCCTCGCCTGCGATCAGATTTTCGATCGGCACACGGACGTTCTCCAGCACCACCTCGGCGTGACCGATCGGCGCTTCGTCGTAACCGAAGACCGACAGCATCCGTTCGACGCGGAAACCGGGCGTGTCCGTCGGCACGATGATCTGGCTCTGCTGCTGGTGCGTCGCCGCCTCGGTGTCAGTCTTGCCCATGACAATGGTCATGGCGATGTTCGGGTGCGCCATGTTGGTGGACCACCACTTGCGGCCGTTGATCACATAGTGATCGCCGTCGCGAACGATGCTGGTCTGGATATTGGTGGCGTCGGAGGACGCCACCTCCGGCTCGGTCATCAGGAAGGCCGAGCGAATCTCGCCCGCCATCAGCGGCTTCAGCCACCGCGCTTGCTGCGCGGCGTCGCCGTACATGTGCAGGACTTCCATATTGCCGGTGTCAGGGGCGTTGCAGTTGAACACCTCGGCCGACCACAGCCGCCGCCCCATCAACTCGGCGAGCGGCGCGTATTCCAGATTGGTCAGCCCCGCGCCGTGCTCGCCCGGCAGGAACATGTTCCACAGCCCCGCCTCCCGCGCCTTGGCCTTCAGCGCCTCCATCACCGGGGCCTGGACCTTGGGGTTGGCGTGAACCTGGGCGCGGTATTCCGCCTCGGCCGGCACGACATGGGCGTCGATGAAGTTCGAGAGACGCTCGCGCCACATCAGGCCGCGTTCGGAGGGGGCGAAATCCATGGTCGTGTCCTCAAGTCCTTAACCGCGCTTCTGCGAGCGCCGATAGCAAAACGGCGCGGCCCCGATGGAGCCGCGCCGTCCTTGTTCTGGTTTCCTAGAAACGCATCAGCGTTTCAGCAGCGGCGCCAGCTTCTGGGCGATCATCATGTCGCCCGCGATCTTCAGCTTGCCCTGCATGAAGGCCATCATCGGATCCAGCTTGCCTTCCGACAGAGCCACGAAGTCGTCCCACTTCATCGAGACGGTCGCGTCGGCGGGCTTGTCTTCGTTCGTCACCGAATTCGGCACGGACGCGCCGTCGATGAAGATCTTGCCGACATCGCCGAGGTCCAGCTTGACGGTCTTGCCGAGGCCGGAGTTTTCGCCCACGGCGTTACGGATGTGATCGGTGACGGCGTTGAGGTCCATGTGCGTCTCTCCCAAGAGCAAGTTTGAGGCGCAGGGGTAACCCGCTGCGAAGGCGGCGCCAAGATCACGCAAGGGAAGGCATATGGTCGCCCTCCCTCGCCCGGCTTCAGAAGCCGACCCCCAGCGTCGCCACCAGACGATCATCGCTCAGATCGCCGTCCACGTCGGTGCCCCAATAGCGCAGGTCGAGCGAAATCTTTTCGGTGACCCCAAACTTCACGCCCGCATTCCAGGTCGAATAGTCGTCGCCCACGTCCAGGTATTGCTTCCCGTAGGCCCCGGTCAGGTTGATGTTGTCCCTCAGCGCGTAGCCCAGGTTGCCCTCGACATAGGACGCCTGTTCGTCGGCGCCGAAAAAGTCCGGCGAGTAGTAGATCGCCGCGCCCGCGGTCAGCGGACCGAATCCGCGCGAGACCGCGGCCTTGAACTCGACATTGTCATAGTCGGCACCGTTGGGTGCGCCGACATAGTGATAGGCGATGACCCCGACATTGAAATCGAAACCGCCGCTCGACACGGCGACGCCGCCGTAGATGTCCAGTTCGGCGTCCGTGTCATCGCCGAAGTCCACCTGCGACGCCCAGGCGCCAACGTAAAAAGCCCCCGCCGTAAGATCGATGCCTCCTTGGACCGCCGGACTGGTGTCCGTCTGACTGAACCCGCGGAAGACATAGTCGCTGGTGATGGCCGCGTTGAAGGCGACCTCCGGTGTGACCTGGGCCTGGGCCTGCCCCGTCCCCACAGTCAGCGCCAGCAGTGAAACGCAAGCAAAAGCAACTCTCATGACATATCCCCTCAACGTCTGATTGTTATTGGCTAAGCCTACTCATCCGGCCGCTGGTGGAGCGCGGTCGGGTCTTGGTGAGCGGAGGGTTGGACGCGACGTGCGACCGCCGCGTCCCGCCCCCTCGCCGTCAGACTGCGTCCAGCACTTCGCCGTGAAGGTGCGCGTCCAGACCTTCCGATTCCTGTTCGTCGGTGACGCGCAGGCCGGTGGTGTATTTGCAGATCAGCAGGATGATCAGGGTGCCGACCGCGCTCCACAGGATCGTCCAGACCAGGCCCAGGGCCTGGGCCCCGATATTGGCGCCTTCCGACAGACTGTTGATCGCGGTGGAGGCGAAGACGCCGGTCAGCAGGGCGCCGACCAGACCGCCCGCGCCGTGCAGGCCGAAGGCGTCCAGGCTGTCGTCATACTTGAGCAGCTTCTTCAGCCAGACCGACGAGACATAGCAGGCCGGACCGGCGATTAGGCCGATGACGACCGCGCCCTTGGGATCGACGAAGCCAGCCGCCGGCGTAATAGCGACCAGACCGGCGACAACGCCCGACAAGACCCCGATCAGCGACCACTTCTTCTTGTAGACGACCTCGACGAACTTCCAGGCCAGCGAGGCTGCGGCCGCCGCCAGCAGGGTGTTGATCAGGGCCGCGCCCATCAGACCGTTGGCGGCGCCCGCCGAACCGGCGTTGAATCCGATCCAGCCGACCAGCAGCAGCGAGGCGCCGATCATCGTCAGCACCGGATTGTGCGCCGTGATGGGCTCGACGCCGTAGCCCTTCCTCGGCCCGAGGAACAGGGCGCAGACCAGACCCGCCACGCCTGAGTTGACGTGCACCACCGCGCCGCCGGCGAAGTCCAGAACGCCTTGCGCGCCCAGGAAGCCCCCGCCCCAGACCCAGTGGGCGATCGGGGCGTAGACGATCAGCGACCACAGGGCCGTGAACAACAGCATCCCCGAGTACTTCAGCCGCTCAGCGAAGGCTCCGGTGATCAGCGCCGGCGTGATGATGGCGAAGGTCAACTGGAACGACACCCAGAGGAACTCCGGTATGCCCGGCAACAGGCTATGCGCCGTATCGACCGTCACCCCGTTCAGGAACAGGGCGTCCAGACTGCCGATGTACTGATTGATCCCCTCATCGCCATTGGTGCCGAAGGCGATGGTGTATCCGGCGATGAACCAGGTCAGCGAAACCACCGCAAAGGCGGCGACAGATTGGGTGATGGTGGCGATTACGTTTTTGCGGCGCACCATGCCCCCGTAGAAGAGAGCCAGACCCGGCAGGGTCATCAGCAGGACCAGGGCGGTGGAGGTCCCCAACCACGCCGTGCCCGCCGCATCCAGCTCCAACGGAACCTGATGTGAAAACAGCGCCGGAGCAGGCTCCGACGCTGTTACAGCGGCACTGGCGACATTTGCGACGGCGGCGGCGTCAGGCGCTGCGAGCGCCGCTCCCACCGCGAACAGGCCGCCGGTTAGACAAAGCAGGGCCACAAGCCCCGGTAAGCTGTTCTTGAACTGCGTCATGCGCGTATCCCCTCATGCGTTTCGCAGCTGCGAACTGTTTATTGCAACTGCGAACTCGACAAGAGGGAAAATGCGGCCAGCTGAGAATTTTTAACCCTGGCGTCATGAACCGTGCGAGCGACAAGAGTTCTTTTCTCCTCAGATTTACGAAACGCCACACGGATATCGCCACAACGCCCAACAAGCGGGGCGGTTATCGCAAATCGGCCTGCAGCTCGGCGCATCCTTCATCCCGGCGATAAATTCGGAAATCTTCGCCAGCAGACGCGACAGAACGCCCACAGCCCTCGCCCGGCTTTGCGGGGAAGGCGACTGGCTTTCACGATGGCGGGAAGTTCTGGCGGAGACGGAGGGATTCGAACCCTCGGTACCCCTTACAGGGTACGACGATTTAGCAAACCGTTGCCTTCAGCCACTCGGCCACGTCTCCGGCAGGCGGCGTGGATAGCGAGTCATTTGATCCGGCGCAACGGGGGAGCTGAAATCTATCGCGTTAACGGGGGATAGACGCACAGCATGCAAAGAAATAGCGGTTGGAAAGCTGCTGGATCATACTGTTCGCGTCATGACGTCCGCCGAAAATCTTCTTCCTGCTGCGGACGGCGCCGATCTCGGGGTTAGACGCGTCCGCGATTCCGCCAAAAACGCGCGCGATTCGGCGGCCTCGGCGGGTCGAGCAAGGCGCGGCCCCTTCCGGCCGGACATCTGGCTGAACACGCGCCAGCGCAACGCCGCCCGGCGCAGGGTCTTCTATTTCCGCTCCCTGGATGTTCTGGCTCTCTGCATGGCGGTGATCGCAGGCGTGGCCCTGCTGTCGAACGGCGCCCCGCTGACCGCGCGTTTAATGGACGCCGCGCCGCTGGCCGTAGGCGCCTGGGCGATCCTGAGCCTGCTCCGCTCGCTCGGCCTCTACGGCTTCGACAGGGGCCACGGCTTGCGGTCACATATCGCCGCCATCGTCTGCGTGGTCGCCATCGGCGCCATCGTGACCCTGGCTCTGGGTTTCATCCTTCACGGGCAAGGCGCCACGCCGTGGGACGCCTATGGTCGTTGGCTCGTGGGCGTTCTGATCCTCCTGCTGGCGCTTCACCTCGGCTGGAGCCTTCTGGTGGCGCATTGGCGGCGCAAGGGCGCGCTGACGCCCAACATCGTGTTGGTCGGCGCCACCCGTCACGCCGAGCGGCTGATCCAGGAAGCTCTGCAACGCCGCGACCTCAACGTCCTGGGCGTCTTCGACGACCGGCTGGCGCGTTCGCCTGACGCGGTGGAAGGCGTGCCGGTTCTCGGCGAGGCGGACGCCCTCATGAACCATCGCCTGACTCCTTATGTGGACTGCATCGTCCTCGCCATCGATCCCAAGGCGGAGGCGCGGGTGCGCGACCTGACAGCCCGCCTGAACGCCCTGCCCATTCGCCTGACGCTGCTGGTCGATCCCAAGACGGCTGAACAACGCAACGCGGCGCTGGAAAAGCTGTCGCAAGCGCCGATGGCCCCGCTCGATGGTCCGGTCGATCCGGATCGGCGCGCTTTCAACAAACGGCTGCAGGACCTGGCCCTGGCGGCAACCGGCCTGCTGCTCCTGTCGCCGCTGCTGCTGATCATCGCGGCGCTGGTTCGGCTCGACAGTCCGGGCCCGGCCCTGTTCCGCCAGCGCCGCCACGGCTTCAATCAGGAAGAGATCGTGGTATGGAAGTTCCGCTCCATGCATCACGCCGCCGCTGACGCCACCGCCAGTCGCCAGGTGACGGCCGACGACGACCGCATCACCCGGATCGGCCGTTTCCTGCGGGCGACCAGCCTGGATGAACTGCCGCAACTGCTGAACGTCCTCCGGGGCGAGATGTCCCTGGTCGGCCCCCGCCCCCACGCCATCGGCATGAAGACCGGCGCGGTCGAATCCGCCCGCCTGGTGGCCGACTACGCCCACCGGCACCGCATCAAGCCCGGCATGACGGGTTGGGCGGCCGTAAAGGGATCGCGCGGCCCCATGCACACAGCAGCCGAGGTCCGTCGCCGGGTTCAGCTCGACATCGATTATATCGAACGCCAGTCCTTCTGGCTGGATCTGTGGATCATTGCGGTAACCGTTCCCGTTCTGCTCGGCGACCGGATGTCGGTGCGCTGATGTTCTGGCGCGGGGTGCTGGGCTATCTGCCCGCCAATATTGTTCAGGGCGTCGTCGGTTTCCTGGCGATCATCGTCTATACGCGCCTGCTCAGCCCCGAGGATTTCGGCCGCTACGCCTTGGCCTTCTCGGTCATGACCATGGCCCATGTCGCCACCTTCAGCTGGCTGGAGGCCGCCATGGCCCGCTTCTGGGCGGCCCAGCGCGACGGGGCCGACATGGCCAGCCATTTCGCCAGTCTGTATCGCACCGCCTTCTTCATGATCGGCCTGTTCCTGCCCCTGGCCGGCCTGGCGATCTGGTTATGGCCCATGCCCGAGGGGTTTCGCCTGCCTATCGCCGTGGCCCTGCTCGGCATCCCGGTCCGCTGCCTGACCAAGCTGGCGCAGGAACGCTATCGCGCGGCGGGCGAGGTCCGAAAGGCCGCCAGCCTCGACATCTGGAACACCCTGGCCGGCTTCGGCGTCGGTGCGGCCTTCGCCCTGTCCGGCGGCGGCGCCGCCTCCCCGCTGGCGGGGCTGCTCATCGCCCCCCTATTCGCGCTGCCCTTCATCCTGCCGGCCGAACTGAGCGAGGCCCGCAAGGGGCGCGTCGACCGCGAGCGACTGAAGAGCTACGCCGTCTACGGCTATCCGATCGCCGCATCGCTGGGTCTGGCCCTGGTGCTGGCCTCGACCGATCGCTTTCTGCTGGCCCTCTTCATGAACGAGGCGGCGGTCGGCGCCTATCACGCGGGCTACAGCATCGCCAACCGGACGCTTGACGTCCTGTTCATCTGGCTCGGCACGGCGGGCACGCCGGCCCTCGTCATGGCGCTGGAGCGCGGCGGGCGCGCGCAACTGGCGACGGCCGCGCGTGAACAGGCTTCGACCCTGATCCTGATCGGCCTGCCCGCCGCCGTGGGCGTCGCCCTGGTGGCCCGCCCCCTGGCGGAGTTCATGATCGGCGAGGATCTACGTGACGCCGCGACCCTGGTGACGCCCTGGGTCGCCCTGTCGGCCCTGCTCTCGGGCCTGACGGTCTACTACTTCCATCAGGCCTTCACCCTCGGACGCCGCACAGGCTGGCTGCTGGCGGCCATGAGCGTGCCGGCGCTGTCCAACATCGCGCTCAACATCCTGCTCATTCCGCGCTTCGGCGTTCTGGGCGCAGCCTGGGCCACGGCGGCCAGCTTCGCCATCGGCCTGGTCGCCTCCTGGGCCATGGGCCGCCGCATCCTGCCGCTGCCCCTGCCGTGGAAGACGCTGTTCAAGTGCAGCCTTTGCGCCGGGGTCATGGCGATCGCGGTCTGGTTCCTGCCTCCCATCGGCGGCTTCCCCGAGTTGATGCTGGACGCCTCGGTCGGCGCGACTGTCTACGGTGTCTGCGCTTTCGGCCTGAACGCGGGCGGCGTGCGCGACCTCGCCCGGCGCCTTCGGGGCGTGCTCCAGGCCAGGAGAGCCGCCGCATGAGCCAGTCTCCCGCCATCCACGACAACGCTGCCTGGGCCAACGCCGCCCCCGAACTGTCGGTGCTGATTCCCTTCTACCGCGACGATCCCGAGTCCCTGATCGCCAGCCTCGACCGGGAGGCCGGCGCTCTGAACGGCTCTGTCGAAATCGTCCTGCTCGACGACGGCGCACGAGACACGGCGCTCATTACGCGCCTGGTCGCCCGGATCGAGGCGTGCGACCTGCCCATCCGCCTTATCTCCCTGTCGTCGAACGAAGGCCGCTCCACCGGGCGCAATCGACTGGCGGCCGCAGCGCGCGGGTCCAGCCTGCTGTTCCTGGACAGCGACATGCGTCCTGACCACTACCGCTTTCTGCAGACCTGGTCCGACCTGGCGCGCGCGGGTCAGACCGCTGTGGCGTTCGGCGGCTTCTCCCTGCTTCAGGCCCCAGAAGACGCCCGCTTTGCGGTCCACCGCAGCATGGCGGCGCGATCCGACTGCCTCCCTCGCGAGCAACGCGCCCTACAGCCGGAAAAGCACGTCTTCACTTCCAATCTTCTGGTCCGTCGCGACGTTTTCGAGGCCGAGGCCTTCGATCCCGGCTTCACGGGATGGGGCTGGGAGGACGTCGAATGGGCCATGCGCGTCTCACGCCGGTTCAAGGTCGAGCACATCGACAACCCTGCCACCCACATGGGCCTGGATACGGTCGAAAGCCTCGCCGCCAAGTATGAACAGTCGGCGCCCAACTTCGCGCGCGTGGTCGCGCGGCACCCCGATTTCGTGTCCGCCTATCCCAGCTATCGCGTCGCGCGCCGCCTTCAGACCGTGCCGGGCCTGCGAACGATCCGTCCCCTGTTCAAGCAGGCGGCGCGATCGTCCCTCCTGCCGGTCCGCCTACGCGCCTTCAGCCTGCGCCTCTACCGCGTCGCTCTCTATGCGGAGGCGATATGATCCAGCCCTACACGCCCGACGTCAGCCTGGCGGGCAAACTGCGTCGCCGCGTCGCCCGCCTCACGCACCGTCGTCCGGCGTCGATCGATCTTCGCCGCCCGGTCGTCAGCTTCACCTTCGACGACATCCCCGCCAGCGCCGCCCATGCCGGAGCAGAGGCCCTGGAACGGCATGATGCGCGCGGCACCTTCTACGTCTGCGCCGGACTGTTCGGGCAGGAAGGGCACATGGGACGCTTCGCCGCCGCCGACGAAATCGGCACCTTGGTCCGCAAGGGCCACGAGGTCGCGGGCCACACCCACAACCACGTGGACTGCCATCGCACATCGTCAAACGACCTGAAGGCGGACCTCGACGCCAACGACGACGCGCTGCGCGCGCTGGGCTCTCCGTCGCTTCATTTCGCCTATCCCTATGGCGAGGTTTCGCCTCGATCCAAGAAGCAACTCGCCGCACGCTACGCCTCCCTTCGCGGCGTCCACAAGGCTCTGGTCCACGACGGCGATGACCGGAATCAGTTGCCCGGCGTCGGCATTGAGGGCGCAGACGGCGAGGCCGTCGCTCGCGCCTGGATCGACCGCGCCGTCGCCGAGCAAGCCTGGCTTATCCTCTACACCCACGACGTGCGCGAGGCACCGTCGCCCTGGGGCTGCACTCCGGCCGCCCTGGATCGGCTGATCATCCACGCCCGCGCCCTCGGCTGCGACATCCACACAGTCGGCGAGGTGCTGGGCGCATGAGGCCCGACGTCGCTGTCATCATTCCGACCCTGCGCCGCCCCGAAAGTCTGGAGCGCGCCGTCCGGTCGGTGCTCGCCCAGATCGGCGTCTCTGACCGCCTGAAGGAAATCGTCGTCGTCGACAACGATCCTCAGGCCAGTTCACGTGAACTGACCGCACGCCTCGCCGCCGACGCGTCCATCGCCATCATCTGGCGCCACGCTCCACGTCCCGGCGTGGCTACGGCAAGGAACGAAGGTCTGGCGGCGACGACCGCGCCTTTCATCGCTTTCCTGGACGACGACGAAGCCGCGACTTCGCGCTGGCTGGCCGCGCTTCTTGACGCACAGTCCCGAACCGGAGCCGACGCCGTCTTCGGCCCCATTCGCGGCCGTGTGCCAGAGCAAACCGGGTGGACCCGCCCCTATCTGGAACGTTTCTTCGGCCGCACTGGCCCCTGCGAGACCCGACTGATCGATATTCCCCACGGCTGCGGCAATTCCCTGCTGGTCCGCGCCACTGCCCTGCCGGGCGTCGCTCCCTTCAGCACCGCCGCCGATCAATCGGGGGGCGAGGACGATATCCTCTTCTCCGGCCTCAAGGCGCGCGGCGGTCGCTTCGGGTGGGCCGCTGACGCCTGGGTGGACGAGTTCGCGCCCGCCCATCGCGCGACGCTGCGCTACGCCCTCACACGGGCCTTCGCCTATGGCCAGGGCCCCAGCCAGACCGCCGCCGCCGCGCACGACTGGCCCACGGTCGCCCGCTGGATGATCATCGGCGCAGGACAGACCGTCGTTTGGAGCGTCGCCGCACTGGGCCTGTCGCTGATGGGCGACCCGCGACGCGCGGACATGCTGGATCGCTCCGCGCGCGGACTGGGAAAACTGTTCTGGATGAAGGGCCTGGAGCCCCATTTTTATGGTGAGCGCGAGCTGGCGCGTCTCGAACGCCAGACGTCGTCCTAGCCGGCGAGACGGCTCAGAATCGGCGGCGGCGCCCAGGTGGATCGGTTCATCACCACCCCGGCGATATGCCCGCCGACAGCATCGATCTCGTCGCGCAACACGACCGGCGCCCCGGCCGCGGTGGTCTCGGCGGCCACGACAATGATGGTTGAGTCCACGAACGGGGCCAGCGTGATGGCCGTATCGCTGCGGTCGGCCGCAGGGGTGTCGATGATGACGGTGTCGGCGTGGCCGCGCAGTGCGGACCAGTAGCGCGCCTCGGCCAGCGGCTCCACCCTCTGGCCAGCCCGGGTCAGCTCCATGTGGAAGCGTGTCACGAACAGCCGTCCGCCCAGACAGGCGCGGGCCGTCATCAAACGCGCCGGCGCCACCGGACGGCCGTCCCGCCCCCGCATTGGCGGCGTGACAGCGTAGAAGGCCGAGCCGTCCGGCGACGCCTGGACCGGGGCGGCCAGTCGGCCAAAGCGCTCGGGCTCGGCGGCGATCGCATCCATCTGTCCCTGCTGAGCCAGGTCGCCATCGATCAGCCAGACCGGACGCCTGGCCCTGACCGCCGCCAGCCGCGCGTATTCCCGCGCCACGGTCGAAACGCCTTCTCCCGAGGTGGCCGAGACGAATTGGATCACGCGGCCGCGATGAGCCGACGAGGGCCCCAACGCCGCCCACAGTCCCGCCATTTCCGTCGTCAGATCGACCATCGAATCGGTTACGCGCTCGCCCTCATCCCTTCAGCCTAGCATGGGCCGTGGATCAGACGCGCTTCATCGGGGCCACGGCCAGCACGGGAAGCTGCAACGTCCGGCTGGCGGTCGACGGCATCGAGAAGCCCTTGCGCAGGAAGACCCTCAGCAGACCGACGCACAGCGCCGTGAATCCCGCGAACAGGAAGGCCGCGATCAGCAGCAGCGCCTTCATGCTCTTGCCCTTGGACGGGGGCTGGGCCCGCTCGATGACGGTCACATTGTCCGCGCCGGCCTTGACCAGTTCGTTGTCGGCGCGGCTCTGGGTCTCACGCAACTGGAACTCACGGATCGAGGCCGACAGGACCTCACGATTACCGGACAGCGTGGCGTTGCGCGACTCCAGCTCGGTCAGACGCGCCTGACGCGCCCGCAGATCCACGACCTGCCGGTCCAGCACGGCCAGGCGCGCCGCCAGGGCGTCCCGCTCGGCTGCGGCGTTGATGCGGGTCGTCTCCAGTTCGACCCAGATGGGGTTCGGCCCGGTGCGGACCTCCTTGGCGCCGACCGCCGTGCCGGTGCCGACATAGGCTTGCAACTGGGCGATCTGGCTCTCGATCTCGCGCACCGGAGCCGCATCCGGCTGATAGCGGGCCAGCAGGGTCTCGCGCTGCGTGCGCAACTGCAGGATCTGGTCCTGCGCCGAGATGTTCAAATCCTGCTGCAGGGCGATTTCCGCCGGGGTCCGGTTCTGTTGCGCCACCAGGGTCGTCAGCCGCTGCGCCGCCTGGTTCAGCTGCGCCTGCACGTTCATCCGCTCAGCGAAGACCGACTGATAGGTGCCTGCCAGGGTCGCCTTGGCGGTCGCGAAGTCGCCGATGTCGTTGCTGCGCAGGAAGGATTCGTAGGCCCGGTCGGCGTCCGCCAGTTCGCCTTCGAACGTCTGACGCTGAGTCTGAATCGCCGGGGTCGCCCGGTCCTGAAACACTTCGCGGCGATAGGTCAGATACTGGTCGATGACCGTGTTCAGCACCCGCGCCGACAGGGCCGGATCGTCGCTCTTGTAGGACAGGCCCACGACAGGGCTCAACGGCGCGGCCGTCACGTCCAGACCGGCGTTGACGGCGCGAACGGCCGAGGCTTCCTGTTCCTGAGACGTCCCCGTGGCGGGATGCCCTTCCTGGAAAGTCTCCACGCCCAGGGCGCGGACGACGCGTTGCTTGACCTCCAGGCTGTTCAGGATGGCGGCCTCCGACTGCGCCACCTCCCCCGCAGCCGGCGGCGTCGCCCGGTCGGTCGCGCCCACGCGCGGCTGATAGACGTATTCCTGGCCCACGCCGACAAACAGACTGGCCCCGGCGGTGTAGGTCTTCTTCATCATCAAGGCCGCCGCGGCGCCGATGGTGAACAGGACCGCGAACACCAGAGCCATGATCCACAGCTCACGGAACAGCAGCGCCACGACGTCAACGACGCCGTATCGTGGCCGGGCTGCTGCATAGGCTGTCGAACGCATGAACAGGGCGAATCCATTGAAATCGTCGAAGGCAGCTTTGACGGCGGCGCGTTAACCACGCGTTACCCATAACCGTTCAGCCTTGCAGCATTCTGAATTCCAGCCTGGTCTTCGCCTGCATGATCCTTGATCGCCGCCTCGTCCTGATGGCCCTCGCCGCCGGCCTGAGCGGCTGCGCCGGCTCGCGCACGGGCGACGCCTACGCCACCCAGACTGCTCCGGCCGATCAGTTCCCCGACGTCCCCTTCGCCGACTGGACCGACGTAGAACCCGAATACCTGCTCTATCCCGGCGACGAGATCGAGGTGGCGCTGCCGACCGCCACCGAGCTGACACGCCAGTTGAGGGTGGGGCCGGACGGCCGGGTATCCCTGCCCCTCCTGGGCCACGTCATGGCGGCCGATCGCACCCTCTCTCAGCTGGAGGCGGATATCTCCGCCGGCTACGCCAGCCAGCTGCGCCGCCCCGAAGTCGAGGTCACGCTGCGCCTGGCGGGTCCGCTCAAGGTCTGGGTCGATGGCGAGGTTCGCAATCCGGGCGTCTTCGACATGCCAGGCGACATCGACGCATACCAGGCCGTCGTCATGGCCGGCGGCGTCCTGCCCTCCGCCAAGGCCGAACAGGCCGCCCTGATCCGCAGGGGGCCGGGCAATGTCCGAATGATGCGCGTGGTCGATCTGCGCCCGCGCCAAGGCCAACTGGTCGCCTTGCGCCGTGGCGACATCATCTTCATCCCGCGCACCACCCTGGGCGAACTCGCCGCCTTCTTCACCCAGGTGAGAGCGGCCCTCCCCATCGGCTTCAGCTACTCGCTGAACGGCGGCTACGCCTCGACCTGAACCCGCTTCCGGGGCGGCAAGGATTTCAGCCAAGGGTGTAAAACTGTTGGGGTCGGATCGGCGCGATTTGTACGCCTTGGGGGAGCAATTCCAAATCCCGCTTTCGACCCGTTGCGGACAGTCGGAGCTTCCGCTTTAGAATATAGCGTTTGCAGAGTTTTCCGGTGGAATGATGCCCTCAGCTATCTGGCCGTTGCGCTCCAAGACTTCCTTACGAGAGAAGCTCCGACTGACTTTGTCCGATGGTGACACGGTCGTCCTCGTTGAAGTGCTTCGTAATCGGCGTGGTACCGAAGAAGACAATCGCAACGTTTATCGCCTCACTCCGGCAGGCAACGTTGTCTGGCAGATCCAATCTGGTGCAATACGGGAGGCATTTGAGCCATTCGCCAATGTCTATTACGATGATGCTGGCGAGTTGATGGTCTACTGCTCGAATGGGGTTGAGTATCCGGTTGACCTCAGATCAGGCGCTTTAGGAAAAGGCGAGTTGATCAGGTAGTTGACGAGCGGGGATTCCGCTCCCCACCCATTCCTGACGTCGAGGGCGACTGCTTTCCGACATGGGGGCCGATGCCCGCTTTCGGCGTCGAAGCCCAGGACCGAAATCGACCCGTAGCGGACATCAGCGGCTTGCGGCACACTCCGTCCATGGCTCTGAACGACTACCACGGCGAGTATGTCACCGGCGGCACGTTTCTCTACGACGGACTTGTCGCCAAGCGTGTAACCATCATCGCGAAAGACCATGACGCCTCTTACGCGCTTGGCAAGGCAGAGGACTGGCTAGAACCCGGCGAGACACCGATGCCGGTAGGTCCGGACGGCGTTCTATATTACCAGCTTGGCGAGATCACTCCGCACCAGACGCTGGCCCAAGTGAAGGCTTGGATCGATGGAAAGGCCTATGGACCTATTGAATGGGATGCGCCCGTGAAACCATCGACGGATGCTTCCGGCACCAGCGGTCCGTGGGGACGGCGACCATAGGCGCGATGTCCAAGTTCCACCCCTAAGCGAACTTCGCTTCACGACCCGTAGCGGGCTTTGAACAGACACGGCTCTGAGGTATCGTTGTTCTTAGAGCAATCTTCAGGGCAGGGTCATGGATCGCCGAAACTTCGTCGCGTTCGCCACATTGGGCTCCTTGGTCGCTTCGCCCCCCGGGCTTGCCGCTTCGCCAAGTGATGCCACAGCGGTGTCGGCCTTGCTCGTCGAGTATCAGGCCGCCTGGAACGCGGGCGACGCCGCTCGAATGTTCCGCTTGGCAACGGATGACGTTCACTGGGTTAATATCGTCGGCATGCATTGGCAGGGCAAGGCGCAGGCAGAGTTGGCCCACAGGATCTACCTGGAGATGATGTTCAAGGACGTGCCCCTGACACTGGAACAAGTCGAGAGTGTCGTGCCCATTGGAGCGGACGCGCTGGCTGTCGTGGCGCGATGGAATATGGGGGCGTTCACCACACCGGACGGCAATGCCGTGCCACCGTCAAAAGACCGGATGAGCCTCGTGCTTCAGCGAACCGCAGACGGACTTAGGATCGCGCATGGGGCCAACGTGCAGATTGACCAAGTTGCCCAGCAGTTCGACCCGGCTAAAGGACCTCCGCCGGCTCAACGCTAGGCTCGAACCCCCGCACCCCAAGAGCAACGTCTGCTTTCCCCCTTTAGCGGACGTTCAACAGGTCTGCTTTTAGGGAGCAATGACCAGTGCCGATCAACGGAACCGACCGAACGGCGACTTTTCCGCTTTTGGACGAGTGTAAAACTCGTCCAGCCCAAACGGGCTAACCCATGGTCGGGGCGAGAGGATTCGAACCTCCGACCCTCTGGTCCCAAACCAGATGCGCTACCAGGCTGCGCTACACCCCGAACCGATGGAGCGCCCTCATGGCACGGGGCGCGGCGCGCCGCAACGTATTGAATGGCTTAAAGGCGCCTAGGGACGAAAGAAGCTGTGGCGAACTTCATCGCCAGGCTTGGCGCCGATCTCCGCCGCGCGGCCGGCGCGCAGTTCCAGCACCCCGTTCGCGGCGCCGTTCGACGGCAGCGGTGTTTCCGAATAGGGCGTGGCGTGGCTGGCGATCGAGACGATCCGGCCTTGCGGGTCGATGTAGATGATGTCCAGAGAACTGGGCGTGTTCTTCATCCAGAAGCTCTGCTCGGTCGCCGTCGGGAACTGGAACAGCATCCCCCGGTCGTCATCCAGCGGCGGTCGATACATCAGGCCGCGCTCGCGCTCCGCTTCGTCGTCGGCGATCTCGACCATGAAGTTGTGCTCGCCCGAGGCTGTCACAATGCTCAACGGCTCGAGGGCGCGTCCGGCGGCGTCCACCGGCCCCTTGGGCGCACAGGCCGACGCCAGACCCACGACGGCCAGAGCGCCTGCCAGCAATACACGACGCGAGAAATCCATGACTTCGCCCCTTGAGGGCGAATCTAGTCACCCGGCCTGATCTCGGCGACCACCAGGCCCTTGGGACCATCGGCGAACCGCACCTGCACCACGTCGCCGGGGACCAGATCATCCAGCCCGCAACGACGCAGCGTTTCGACATGGACGAAGATATCGCCGGCCGCGCCGTCGCGCACCACGAATCCATAGCCCTTGGTGCGATTGAACCATTTGACGACCGCCGTCTCCAGCGGGCCGCTGTCGCCCAGGTCGAGCGTGGCGCGCGGCGAAGGCGAGCGCGGCGCCTCGCGGCGGATCGGCATGGGCGCGCCTTCACCCAGATCGATGACGCGCACGACTTGCCACCCCTTGGGACGGCGGGCGCATTCACAGGTGATGGCTGCACCTTCAGCCGCGGCCTCGTGGCCGCCGTCGCGCAGGCTGCTCACGTGCAGCAGCACATCCTTCAACTCGGTCAGGTCGGGCTCATCAGGCACGATGAAGCCATAACCCTTGCCCGGGTCGAACCATTTCACCGTGCCGGCGATCAGGACAATGTCCGGCGCTTCCATCTCGTCGTAGTCCGACAACTCATAACCCCCGCCTGCAAAGCGTGCAGGGGCCATGATTAACACGGTTCTGTGAACCACGGGAAAACAAAAATGACGATTTTAAGCCCCCACGGCCGCAAAAATGAAGCCTTCTGAAACAGGGCGGCGGCTATCGATGTGGGGGATAGCTCCGCGTGGCAGTCCCTAGGGGAATCGAACCCCTCTTTTCAGGTTGAAAACCTGACGTCCTAACCGATAGACGAAGGGACCGCTGCGCGGAGGAGCGGCCTGATAGCCCTCCCTTTCGGACGACGCAAGCCTGTTTTTCGACTTTACGAACAAAGACATCGCACGCCACGCATCCGCGCGACAAACCCTGCGCGAAGCAGGCGAACTCGATACCGATGTCGGGGGGAGGAAAACTCCGCGTGGCAGTCCCTAGGGGAATCGAACCCCTCTTTTCAGGTTGAAAACCTGACGTCCTAACCGATAGACGAAGGGACCGCTGCGCGGAGGACCGGGGTAATAGCCGCCGATTCCGCCGCTTGCAAGCGCTTGCTGCGCAGTTTGTGTGACTTTTTCAAAGACCTGCGCTCGTCCAGGCCTGAACCTCAGGCCATGCGCGGGTCGGCCACGTCCTCGATCTCGAATTGCACGCCGCGACGGCCGTTCCAGTCGTCTGCCTTCAACCGCCCGACCAGGTTCAGCCCCCCCTGCCCCGCCAGCAGCGCCTTGCCGCCAGGCAGGTCGGCGCAGCGCCAGGCGATGGCCCGCACCGAAGCCCCGTCCGCACCGACCAGACGGCACCGCACATGGCCGCCGTTCATGGCCACCGGCTCGCGCGCCTGCACGCCCTGCAGCGCGAACAGGGGCTCCGGATTAGCCGGCCCATAGGGAGCCAGTTGTTCAAACGCCTCGAACAGGTCACGCGTCGCCGCCCGCGGGTCGATCAGGGCGTCGATCTCCACCCAGTCCTGGGCCACGGCTTCGGCCCGCTCGCCGGACAGTCGCTCGTTGAGGAAGGCCCGTAGTTCGTCAATCCGGTCCGCCGCCACCGTCAGGCCCGCCGCCATGGCGTGCCCGCCCCCGGCGATCAGCACGCCCTCGTTCCACGCCGCCTGCACCGCCCGCCCCAGGTTCATGCCCGGCTGCGACCGGCCCGAGCCCTTGCCCACCCCGTTTATGGCGTCCACGCCGATGACGATGACCGGCTTTCTCCACCGCTCGCGCAGACGCCCCGCGACGATGCCGACCACCCCGGGATGCCAGTCCTCGCCCGATACGACGATCAGGGCAGACTCGTCATTGTGCGCGCCGGTCGCCTCAACCCGGCGCACGGCCTGTTCGGTCACCTGGGCCTCGACCTCGCGACGGGCGATGTTCAGGGCGTCCAGCTCCTGAGCCAGCATCTTCGCCTCGTCGGCGTCGTCGGTGGACAGGAGGCGCGCCCCCAGATCCGACTTGCCGATCCGCCCGCCTGCATTGATGCGCGGCCCGAGGATGAAGCCCGCGTGGTTGGACTTGGCTGGCCCCGGCTCGGCCCCGGCGGCGGCCAGCAGAGCGCGCAGCCCCGGGTTGTTCCAGTCCGACATGACCTTGAGACCCAGGCTGGTCAGGGCTCGATTAAAGCCGGTCAGGCCCGTCACGTCGCAGATGGCGCCCATGGCCGCCAGATCCAGCCACTGTCGGATGTCGGGTTCGGCGCGCCCCTCGAACAGGCCCCTCGCCCGCGCCTCGCGGTTCAGCGCCGCCAGCAGGACGAAGACCACCCCTGCCGCCGCCAGATTGCCCTGCCCCGAGCCGCAGCCCGGCCGGTTCGGATTGACCACGGCCAGACAGGCCGGCGGCTCCTCGCGCATCATGTGGTGGTCGATGACCACGACCTTCAGGCCAATGGCGGCGGCATGGGCCACGGCCTCGTTGGCCGCCGCCCCGCAGTCCACGGTGACGACCAGATCGGCGCCGCGGCTCTTCAAGGTGTCGAACGCCCGCGCGCTGGGTCCATAGCCCTCGGTCAGCCGATCGGGGACATAGATGGGCAGGTCCGCGCCGAAGGTGCGGAACCAGCGCACCAGCAGCGCCGCGCTGGACGCCCCGTCCACGTCGTAGTCAGCGAAGATGTGAATGCTGGCGCCCGCCTGCAGCGCATCGATGATCGCCGTCGCCGCCTTGTCCATGTCCATGAAGCTGGAGGGATCGGGAAACAGCGCCCGTAGAGTCGGCGTCAGGAAGTTTCGCCCCTGATCCGCCGCTACGCCGCGCGCCGCCAGCGCCCGCGCCATCAGTTCATCAAGGTCCAGCGCCTGCATATGGGCCCGGATGGTTGCCGCCTCGGCCGGGCGCTGTCGCCACGCGCGCCCGGACAGGGAACGCGAAACGCCGAGGAAGGCGGGACTGTGTCCACCGTCAGCCATGAGAAATCCTTGTCAGTCCCGCATCATTCCGGGATTCTGTCGGTCCGGCGACAGGACGGATCAGGAGCGCGGCCGGTCGATCGGCGGCGGCGCGGCGGCGCGACGGCGCAGGGTCTCGGCGAAGGCCTCGACCTGCTCCGGCGTCTGGGCCCCGATGGGCGCCATGCGGGCGGGATCAAAGCGACGGTTGATCGATTCGACGAAGGCGGTCGGATCACTGTCCAAGACCCAGTCGATGCCCGCCACCTGGCTCGCCAGGGCGCCGCTCTGGACGCCCAGCGCACTAACGTTCGCCGCCACCTGCGCCGGCTGCGGCAGGTCGGTCGGTTCCGCCGGAAAATCGGCCCAGCGCGGATAGTCGCGGTTGGCGTCCACCAGTTCCTGGATACGTGGCGCCAGCGGCGAGGTCGCGTCCGTCTGGGGGTCGAACGAGCCGACACAGCCGCCCGTGGCCAGCAGCAGGCCGGTCATCGCCGGCAGGATCGTCTTTTTCGACAGGAACACGTTCATCTCACCCCCGGTCATATGCCATCATCGATCCCGGAGGAAGGCTCGCGGCCGCACGCGAGACCGGTTCCGGAGGTTCGCCCATGGCCAAGCGCCCGACCAAGGCTCCCCCCGCCCCGCTGCCGGCCGCCGCCGCGCCGCGGAAGTCCGGCCGTCCCACCTCGGCCAAGCCTCGCGCGAAGAAGGCCCCGCCGCCTGACGCCGCCTCCGAATCGCCACCCAAGGCGGAGCCCCAGCCGCAGACGCCGCCTCAACCCGAGGCCGCCGTCGATCCCTTCGCGTTTGGGGCCGATCAGCGCCACTTGCTGGAAACCCTGTCGCTGAATCTGGCCAAGGCGGCCATGACGGCCCAGTCGGCCATCGCCGAGGCCGCCCTCAGCCAGGCCGACCGCCCTGCCGCCCTGTCGCCGGATCCATTCAACGTAGCCCCGGCCATGACCTCGATCATGACCAGCCTGGCGGCACGCCCCGAGAAGCTGTTTCAGGCCCAGGCCGACCTGTTCGGCCGCTATATGGATCTGTGGTCCTCCACCGCCCGTCGCGCCATGGGCGAGGAGGCGGCGCCCGCCCCGTCAACCGACAAGCGCTTCCGCGACCCGGCCTGGAGCGAAAATCCGGTCTTCGACGTCATGCGCCAGTCCTATCTGGTCACGTCCGACTGGATGAACGGCTTGGTCGCCAGCGTCGACGACGTCGATCCGCGCGTGAAACGCCGCGCCGAGTTCTTCACCAAGCTGCTGACCGACGCCTTCTCGCCGTCCAACTTCCTCGCTTCCAACCCTGCGGCGCTCAAGGCCCTGGCCGACACCGGCGGCGAGTCTTTGGTCAAGGGCATGCAGAACTTCGCCGCCGACCTGGAGCGCGGCGCCGGCAAGCTGAAGATCAGCCAGGCTGACTATGGTCAGTTCACGGTCGGCGAGAACGTCGCCACCGCCCCCGGTCAGGTGGTCTGGCGCGACGAACTGTTCGAACTGATCCAGTTCGACGCCGCGACCGACGCCCAGCACGCCGTCCCCCTGCTGATCTTCCCGCCGTGGATCAACAAGTTCTACATCATGGATCTTCAGCCGGCGAACTCGCTGATACGCTGGTTGTCGGCCCAGGGCTTCACCGTCTTCGTCTGCTCCTGGGTCAATCCGGATAAGGACAAGGCCGGGTTCGGCTTTGACGAATACCTGCATAAGGGCGTCTATCGCGCCGTCGAGAAAACCCTGGAGCAGACCGGCCAGAAGCAGTTGAACGCCGTCGGCTACTGCATCGGCGGCACCCTGTTGGGCGCGGCCCTCGCCCATATGGCGGCCAACAAGGATGCTCGCGTCGCCTCCGCCACCTTCTTCGCCGCCCAGCACGACTTCGCCGAGGCCGGCGACCTGCTGCTGTTCACCGACGAGCACTGGCTAGCCGAGATCGAGCAACAGATGGACGCCGCCGGCGGGGTCCTTCCCGGCAGCGCCATGGCCGAGACCTTCAACGCCCTGCGCGCCAACGACCTGATCTGGTCCTTCTTCGTGTCCAACTATCTGATGGGCAAGGCGCCGCCAGCCTTCGATCTTCTGTTCTGGAACGCCGACCAGACCCGGATGCCGAAACGCCTGCACCTCGACTACCTGCGTCAGATGTACGGTCGGAACGCGCTGGCCCAGGGCCAGTTCGAGATTGGCGGCCAGCGGATCGACCTGTCGACGGTCCAGACGCCCCTCTACTTCCTGGCCAGCCGCGAGGACCACATCGCGCCGATGAACTCGGTCTATCGTTCGGCGCGCCTGTTCGGCGGCCCTGTGACCTACACCCTGGCCGGATCAGGCCACATCGCCGGCGTCATCAACCCGCCCGCCGCCAACAAATACCAGCACTGGACCAACCCCGCCCTTCCCGAGACGCTCTCGGAATGGCAAGCGGAAGCACAACAACACCCGGGCAGCTGGTGGATCCACTGGGCTACCTGGCTGCACGAGAAATCAGGCGAACAGATTCCCGCCCGCGACCCGAAGACCGGCCCGCTGAAGCCCATCGAGCCTGCGCCCGGCGCCTATGTGAAAGTGAAGTCTTGAAGCGTATCGAACCCAACCTGCTGCTGGCGCTCGCCACCGCCGTCCCTCTCGCTCTTCTGGTCGCGACCGCCAGCCTGTTTGGCGAACCGGGCCAGATGCTGAAGTATGTTCTTCTGGCCGTGGTCTGCTCAGTCCTGTTCGTCGTCTTCAACGGCGTCCTGGCCAGGCGGTCGGGATCGCAGCGCCCGCCGATGATCCACCCCGAGGCCGCCGCCACCGCGGTCTGGGCCAGCCTTTTTCCGCTGATCCTTATCTTCTGCGCCGCCATCCCGGTCTTCTTTCCGGGCCACGACTACGGTCTGCTCGTCATCATCGCCGCTATCCTGTTCGGCGGGACGGTGGAATCCGCGCTGAAGGCCCGAAAGGGTCAATGAAGTCGGTCCTTTTCGGAGCCTTGACGCTGGCTATGGCGGCCAGCCCGGCGGCCGCCCAGGACGCTCCCATCCAGGCTGACAAGATCATCCTCGTGGGCGATTCCACGACGGCGGTCGGCAGCGGCTGGGGCGGCGCCTTCTGCGACCGTCACGTCCTGTCGGCCCTGGCCTGCGTCAACCTGGGCCGACAGGGACGCAGCACCTCGACCTATCGAACCGAAGGCTCCTGGGATCTGGCGCTGAACGAGATGGCGACGCCGGGTTATCAGACCGTCTGGGTGATGATCCAGTTCGGTCACAACGACCAGCCCGGCAAGCGCAGCTCCACCGATCTGGCGACCCAGTTCTCCGCCAACCTGCGCGCCTATGTGGCAGAGGCCCGCGCCCGCGGCGCCCGCCCTGTTTTGCTGACGCCCCTGACCCGTCGCCATTTCAAGGACGGCCAGCTTCAGAACACGCTGCTCCCCTGGGCCGAAGCCATCCGCGCGGTCGCGGTCGAGACGAACACGCCCCTGATCGATTTGAACGCCGCCAGCGCCGAGCTGGTCCAGCGCCTTGGCGCGTCTGAGGCCGCGCGCCTGTCGCCGGGCGCGCCTCCGCCGGATTTCGAAGCGGCCCTGCGCGCAGGAAACACCCCGCCGACTCCGCCCGCCGCGACGCCGCCCGCGACCGCACACGGTCGCCATGTCGATGATTTCGACTACACCCACCTCGGCCCCGAAGGCGCCGCTGTCATCGCCAGCCTGGTGGCGCGCGACTTGATCGCAGTCGCGCCGGACCTGGCCCCTCGCCTCGTCCCCTGAACCATGTCAGGCGGGCCGAAAGCTCAGCGCCACCCCGTTGTTGCAATAACGTCGCCCCGTGGGCGCCGGTCCATCCATGAACAGATGCCCTTGATGCCCCAGACAGCGGGCGCAGTGGTATTCAGTGCGGGCGATGCCGATCAGGCGGTCGGTCTTGGTCCCGATATTGTCCTGCATGACCCGCGTGAAACTGGGCCAGCCGGTGCCGCTGTCGTACTTCCACCCCGACTGAAACAGCGGCAGGGCGCAGCCCTTGCAGACAAAGACTCCCCGCCGATGCTCGTCGTTCAGGGGGCTGCTGAACGGGCGCTCCGTCCCCTCATGACGCAGCACACGCCATGAGGCGTCACCCAGCCGCCGCTTCCAGTCCGCATCACTGATCCGGCGAAAGGGCGAGCCGCCCCACTGGCCCTCCGAGGCGTCCGCCGCCTCCGGCGCACAGCCCGACAGGGCGACGGCGACGCCGCCCAGCAGCACGGACCTTCGATCAAATACGGCGTCCATGCCCCCCTATACGGCGGCCGGCCGTCTTTGGTTCAGATCAGGCCGGTCGCTTCGTCCAGACCCAGCATGATGTTGAGGTTCTGCACCGCCGCACCCGAGGCGCCCTTGCCCAGATTGTCGAGCATAGCGACCAGACGCGCCTGCTCCCCGCCCCGATCACCAAAGACGTGCAGACGCATCCGGTTGGTGCCGTTCAGGGCCTCGGGCTCGATGCCCGTCATGGCCTCGGTCTCGTCCAGATCGGCGACCTCGACGAAGCGCTGGCCGTCATAGGCCTCCAGCAGCGCGCCGTGCAGCCGCTCGACCGAGGGCGTCTCCGGTAGAACGGACAGGTGCAGCGGAACCTCGACCAGCATCCCCTGGCGATAATTGCCCACGGCGGGCGCGAACAGGACGTTGCGCGACAGGCCCGTATGCTGGGTCATTTCCGGCACGTGCTTGTGCTTCAGCGTCAGGCCATAGGCACGATAGGCGGTCGACGCGCCCTCGGCCTCGAACTCGGCGATCATGGCCTTGCCGCCGCCGGAATAGCCCGACACCGCATTGACCGTGACCGGATGCCCGGCCGGCACCAGACCCGCCCGCACCAGCGGCCGCATCAGGCCGATGAACCCGGTCGGATAGCAGCCGGGGTTCGACACCCGCGTCGAGGCGGCGATGGCCGCGCGCTGGCCCGCATCCATCTCGGCGAAACCATAGGTCCAGGCCGGATCGACCCGGAACGCCGTCGAGGCGTCGATGACCCGCACGCTGGGGTTCTCGATCATCGACACGGCTTCTTTCGCTGCATCGTCAGGCAGACACAGGATGACCGCATCAGCGCTGTTCAGCGCCTCGCGCCGCGCCGCGACATCGCGCCGACGCTCGCCCAACAGGATCAGCTCCAGATCCGTGCGCGCCTCCAGACGCTCGCGGATCTCCAGCCCCGTGGTCCCGGCCTCGCCGTCGATGAAGATGGTGTGGGTCATCTTACGCTCCTGATCCTTCTCCCCTTGCGGGAGAAGGTGGCCCGCGCAGCGGGTCGGATGAGGGGTCTTGCTGACCCGACAATCTGGCGACTTTCAGACGACGACTTCAAACGAGGGCGAAACCCCTCATCCGTCGACCTGCGGTCGCCACCTTCTCCCGCAAGGGGAGAAGGAAAAAGCCAAGAAAAAGGGCGCTCCGGGTTTCCCCGAAGCGCCCCAAATCCAAATCGCCAGAAAGCGATTAGCGCTTCGAGAACTGGAAGCTGCGGCGTGCCTTGGCGCGGCCGTACTTCTTACGCTCGACGACGCGGCTGTCGCGGGTCAGGAAGCCGTGCGGCTTCAGGACCTTGCGCAGTTCCGGCTCGAAGTGCGTCAGAGCGTGCGACAGGCCGTGGCGGATAGCGCCGGCCTGGCCCGACAGGCCCGAACCTTCGACGGTGCAGATCACGTCGTATTGCGTGGCGCGGTCCGAAACGGTCAGCGGCTGAGCGATCATCATGCGCAGGACGGGACGAGCGAAGTAAACTTCCTGGTCGCGGCCATTGATGGTGATCTTGCCGGTGCCCGGCTTGATCCAGACGCGAGCGATCGCGTTCTTGCGCTTGCCAGTCGAGTAGGCGCGGCCCTGGGCGTCCAGCTTTTGCTCGTAGACGGGCGCGTCGTTCTCGGCCGAGGCGGTCAGGCCCTTCAGGGCGTCGAAGCCGGTGGCTTCAGCAGTCACGTCGGTCATGCTCAGACGCTCCGGGTGTTCTTGGCCGAGGCCGACTTGAAGTCGATGGTCTGCGGCTGTTGGGCTTCGTGGTCGTGCGCGGCGCCGGCGAACAGACGCAGGTGCGTCATCTGCTTGCGGGCCAGCGGGCTTTCCTTCGGCAGCATGCGCTCAACGGCCTTCTCGAGCACGCGCTCGGGGAAGCGGCCGTTCAGGACCTTCTCCGGGGTCGTCTGCTTGATGCCGCCCGGGTGACCGGTGTGGCGGTAGTAGACCTTGTCGGTGTTCTTCTTGCCGGTGAACACCACCTTGTCGACGTTGGTGACGACGACGTAGTCGCCCATGTCAACGTGCGGGGTGTAGGTCGGCAGGTGCTTGCCGCGCAGACGGTTGGCGATGAAGGTCGCGAGGCGGCCCACCACGACGCCTTCGGCGTCGATGTGGATCCACTTCTTTTCGACCTCTGCCGGCTTCATCGAAGCCGTAGTGCTCTTCAGCATATTGAGGGTCCTAAAGACGAACGGTGCGGCCCACCCCAAGACAGGGATGAGCGGAAGGCGTGCTGATAGAGGGTCATCCACAGGAGGTCAACACCCGATAGCGACACACTTTCAGGACATATCTTTGATTTAAAACGATTTATCGTAAACGGTATTAAAATACCCAACTCTCGCATCCGCAATCCCTCCCTTACTCCTCTTGCGGGAGAAGGTGGCTCGCAAAGCGAGACGGATGAGGGCTCGCTTTCCCGGATGGATTAAAGGAACACCGCAGCCCTCGCGGAACACGGTTCCCGTTACGCTCCGAACCATGCCACGCTCGCGGCCATCCCGCCGCCTCGCAAGGATCACGAGATGCGCCGCCTCGCCCTACTCCTGTCGACCCTGGCTCTCATCGGATGCGCGCCGAGGCCGCCCGTCGCGGCGACCGCATCTACGCAAAGAAGCCCGTGCACGAACGGCATTCTCGCCCTTTACTTCAACGAAGAGGCCCCGACCCTGCGGCCCACAGTTTCGATGGAGTGGCCAGCGCGCGCGACGAAAGAATGCCCCGGCGTCGCCTTCAAGGTGATCGGTCTGCCTGAGCCGTCCACCACCAACCTGCAGGGCCGCCGCGCTGAGTCCGTTGCTCTGGCCCTGCGCGCCTTTGGCGTCCCTCAGCCGACCTTTGAACCGGGCGACGCGAACGATCAGGCGCGTCCGGTCCTGGAAATCCTCGCCCGTCCTGACCGATAGACGCTCGAGTTTTTGTTCTTGCTTTGTTCCAATCCTGTGCCATCCTCGTCTCATGAAGACGGCGATGAAAGGACGCGGCGCACGCTCCAACAACTCGGGCCGGTATGAAGCCGACCGGCGCGAGGAATTCGACGACGGCTGGACGGATCAGGACGAAGCGGCCGCGCCGCTGCGCACCACCCTCTCACCGGAACACGCGCGCACCATCATCGCCAGGAACACCAGTCCCGACGTCGGCTTCGATCGCTCCATCAACCCCTACAAGGGCTGCGAACATGGTTGCATCTACTGCTACGCCCGTCCGTCCCATGCCTGGATGGGCCTATCCCCGGGTCTGGATTTCGAGAGCCGGATCTTCTTCAAGCCCCACGCGGCGAGTCTGCTGGAACAGGAGCTCGCCAAGCCCCGATACGTCTGCAAGCGCATCCACATAGGCGGCAACACCGATCCCTATCAGCCGATCGAGCGTGAGACCCAATCGACGCGCTCGATCCTGCAGGTCATGCAGCGCTTCAACCACCCGTTCAGCATCATCACCAAGTCGGTGCTGATCGCCCGCGACGCCGACATTCTGGGTCCCATGGGCCGCGAAGGCCTGGCCTCGGCCTTCGTGTCGATCACCACCCTGGATCGCGGCCTGGCGCGAGCGATGGAGCCGCGCGCCTCCACTCCCGCCAAGCGTCTGGAGGCGATCAGCCGACTGGCCGAGGCCGGCTGCCCGGTCGGCGTCGGCTTCGCCCCCGTCATTCCCGGCCTCAACGACCACGAGATGGAAGCCATCCTCGAAGCGGCGCAGAAGGCCGGCGCGAGCTCGGCCATGTATGTGACCCTGCGCCTTCCGCTGGAAATCAAGGACCTGTTCCGCGAATGGCTGGCCGACGCCCGGCCCGAGCGCGCGGCCCGCGTCATGTCCCTGATCCGCCAGACGCGCGGCGGCAAGGACTACGACCCCGACTGGGCCCAGCGCATGAAGGGAACCGGCCCCGTCGCCGACCTGATCGCCGCCCGGTTCAAGGCCGCGATCAAGCGCTACGGTCTCGATGCGCCCCGCACACCGCTTGATGTGACGCAGTTCCGCGTCCCCGCCGAGATGAGACCCCAGTTGGAGCTGTTCGGCTAGACGCCGAACGGATCATCCAGGCTGTGCGACGGCAGGGTGAACCACGCCGGTCCCTGTTCCGTCAGGTAGAAGTGATCCTCCAACCGCACGCCGAACTGGCCCGGGATCACCAGCATGGGCTCGTTCGAGAAGCACATCCCGGCCTGAAGCACCGTCCGGTCGCCTCGCACCAGATTGGGCGCTTCGTGGATATCCAGGCCGATGCCGTGTCCGGTCCGATGCGGCAGGCCCGGCAGACGATAGTCGGGGCCATAACCCTGCGCGGTCAGATAATCGCGCGCCGCAGCGTCTACGCTCTCGCAGCTGGCGCCGAGCTGCGCGGCCTCGAAAGCCAGGGCCTGCGCCTGCTTTTCGTGCTCCCAGACCCGCCGGAACTCGGCCGTGGGCTCGCCGAACACATAGGTCCGCGTGATGTCCGAGTGATAGCCGTCCACCAGCGTGCCGGTGTCGATCAGCACCACGTCGTCGGCCTTCAGCGCCCGATCCCCCTCGCCCCCGTGCGGCAGACAGGTGTCGTCGCCGAACGAGACCAGGCAAAACCACGAGCCGCCCTCTCCGCCCAGCCTGCGGTGTTCGGCGTCAATGAAGCCCTTCACCTCGGACGTCAGGACGCCCTCCTGCAACCAGTCGCGCGTCCGACGCTGAACCTCCAGCGTAATGGCCTTGGCGCGCGTCAGCAGCGCGATTTCCGCGCTCGACTTGATGCTGCGCAACCGTGTGGTCAGCGGGCCGCCATCAACCAGGCGCTCCTGACCCAGGGTCCGCGCCAGACCCAGCCAGACAAAGGCCCCGACCAGTTCGTCCACCGCCAGTCGTCCGCCCGAGGAGAGGCGCCCGCCGACGAGAGCGTAAGGGTTCTCATCTTCCTGCCACGTCAGAATCTTACCGGGAACGGCGCCGTCGGCCATTGTCAGACCCATGACCTTGTCCAGCTCGAAACGCGGGCAGACATACTCCACCCGCCCGTCGGCGTGGATCAGCGCGCCCAGCAGCCGCTCGGACGGATGCCAGTCCAGACCGGTGAAATAGCGTAGCGACGTAGTGGAGCCGAGCAGCAGCGCCTCGAGCCCCTGCGCCTCGAGCACACCCGCCAGGGCTTCGATGCGGCTGCGCCGCTCATTGCGGCTGATGGGCATGGCGGCGGGCGCGATAAAGGACATGGCTACACTCTAGCGGCGGAACAGACCGACCAGTTCGACATGGGTGGACCACAGGAACTGGTCAATCGGCGTGACCTTTTCCAGCCTGAAGCCGGCGTCGATCAGGATGCGCGCGTCACGCGCGAAGGTCTGCGGATTGCACGACACGCCGACGACTAGGCCCGCCTTCGTGCCCGGCAGTTGCTCGGTCTGCTCTCGCGCGCCCGCTCGCGGCGGGTCGATCACAATGGCCTCGCAGCCCTTGAGATCATAGGGCGACAGGGGACGGCGGAACAGGTCGCGCGCCTGGGCCTCGATGGTCTTGAGGCCCTGGGCGGTCGACACGCCGGCCTTCAGCGCCGCGATGGAGGCCGCCGACGAATCCGCCGCCACGACGCTGGCCACCTCTCCCAGAGGGAAGGTGAAGGTGCCGGCGCCGCAGAACAGGTCGGCGACCTTCTTGGCCCCCCTAACCGCGTCCACCGCCCGGCTGACCATGGCGGCTTCGGCGGCTGGCGCGGCCTGCAGAAATGCGCCGGGCGGCAGGGGCACGGTGGCCCGGCCAAAGGTGACGCGAGGCTGTCGCGCCATCACCAGGGTGTCCCCGTCCAGGCTGAGACGCGCCAGATCGGCCTCGGCCGCCGCCGCGATCGCGCGCGCGGTCACGTCGGCGGTCAACCCGCCCGACTTCTTCTCGACGCCTGTCACATCCACATCCAGCCCGGTGTCCGTCAGGGTGACATGAAGGGTCGGCGCCGACTTGGGATGGCCCAGGAAGGGGGCCGCCACCCTGGCCAGGGCCGGCAACGCCGCCGTCAGCGCCGGGTGCGATACGGGGCAGTCCGTCAGCTCGACCAGCCGCCACGAGCGCCGCGCCTTGAACCCCAGAAGGACGCGTCCGCCCGGTCCGCTGCGCGCGTGAAGGGCCAGACGGCGGCGGCTGGCCTGGGGCACGGCGACCGTCGCCTCGACCTCGGTCTCGATCCCTTCCCGCGCCAGCGTCTGGATCACGATGTCCCGCTTCCACGCCAGATAGGGTTCGTCCGCCCAGTGCTGCATCGGCGCGACGCCGCACTCGGCATAGGTCTCGGAATGGATGGGGCGGCGATCCGGACTAGCCTCGATCAGGTCGAACTGTTCGGCCCGTCCGTCCTTCACCTCGGCCGAGACCGTTTCTCCCGGCAGGGCGCCGGGCACGAATACGAGGCCATGGGGCGTGTCGGCGATCCCGTCGCCCTGATGGCCCATGCGGGCGATGGTCAGCGTCTGCGTCATGGCGCGGCTTCTAGCCGGTCCTGTCCGAAATCTGAAACCTGAACGAAGATGAACGACGCGATCAAAAGCCGTTCAGCTTCGCCCGCCTATCTCTGGATGCAACAGACAGCGCGCCGCAGCCGTTCAGCTCAGGGTTCTGTCGCAGGGATACGAATGATGATCGGTCATCTGTCAAAATGGGCTTCCGCCACGGCCGTCGCCGCCCTGGCGGTGACAGGGTCGCTTATGGTTCCGGGCGTCGTCAGCGCCCAGACCTATGGCTATGGCTACCCGCCCGCCTACAACAACTACGGCTCGCAAGGCGGCTACTACGACCCCTGCGTCAGTGATCAACGGACGCGGACCGCCACCGGCGGTCTGGTCGGCGCCACCATCGGCGCCGTGGTCGGCTCCCAGCTCGCGGCGCGTGGACGTCGGACCGAAGGCAGCGTTCTGGGCGGCGTCCTCGGCGCGGCGATCGGCGCCGGAGTCGGCAATAATTCCGCGGCCAACTGCGACCCGCGTTACCGGTCGTCGAGCTATGGCTACAACAGCTACAGCCAGCCATACGGCCAGACCTACATCCCGCCCGCCTACGGCTATGACAACTCCGGCTACGACAACCGGTATTACGCGTACGGCCGCAACGACGGGCAGTACGACCAGGGCTACAGTCAGCCCGCCCCGGACTATCGCTATCAGAACAGCAACGACGGATGCCGCCTCGCCGAGAGCGTCATTCGCCTGCCCGACGGTCGCAGCGAGACGCGCTACGTGCGCACCTGCCCCGACCAGGACGGCCGCTATCGCGTCGTGGATTAAGTTTCAGCCCCCCTGTCGATCCACGACGTGAAGAGGGCCGCCGGATCACCGGCGGCCCTCTGCATTTTTACTCAACCCGTCGCTGCGCCCACATCAGGAACTCGACGTTGCCGTCGCCGCCCGTGATCGGGCTCTCCACCGTCTCCCTCACAGACCAGCCGGCGCTTTCCAGCCAGGCGCGCACGCCTTCGACCGCCGCGACATGGGCCTCGGGATCCTTGACCACGCCCTTCTTGCCGGCGTCTTTTGGGCCCGCGCCCTCGAACTGCGGCTTGACCAGGGTAATCAGGTCCGCGTCCGGCGCCGCCAGATCCAGAGCGACGGGCAGCACCTTCGACAAGCCGATGAAGCTGGCGTCGCAGACGACCAGCGACGGTGCCTCGGTGATGATCGCCGACGTCAGCTCACGCGCGTCCGTCCGCTCCAGATTGATCACGCGCGGATCGGCGGCGACCTTCGGATGCATCTGGCCGAAACCGACATCGACGGCGAAGACCCGGGCCGCCCCCCGATCCAGACAGACCTCGGTGAAGCCGCCGGTCGAGGCGCCGACGTCCAGCACCGTCCGGCCCTCGACTGCAACCGGCCACAGATCCAACGCCCGTTCCAGCTTCAGCGCCCCGCGCCCGACCCACCGGTGGGCGGCCGCGTAACCGATCTCCGCGTCTTCATTGACCGTCTGCGAGGCCGCCTTGGCGGGCGCGCCGTCCACGGTGACGCCGCCCGCCTCCACCGCCGCCTTGGCCTTGGCCCGGCTTTCCGCCAGACCAAGCGTGACCAGAAGCTGATCCAGACGGACCTTCCTCACGCGCCCGCCATCGCGTCCAGACGCGCCAAAGCGGCTTGCAGCTTGACCTTGCCCTCTTCGGCCTCGGCCAGCTTGGCGCGCTGTTCGTCCACGACTTCCGGCGCGGCGCGCGACACGAAGTTGGGATTGCCCAGCTTCTTGTTCACGTGACCGATGTCGCTCTCGAAGACGGCGATCTCCTTCTCCAGACGCGCGCGTTCAGCGGTCAGGTCGATGATCCCGGCCAGCGACAGCGCCGCCGTCGTCCCGCCCGAAACGAAGGTCACGGCTCCCGCGGGCGCGGCCTCGGCCACGGCGATTTCCGACACGCGGCCCAGGGTCAGCAGCAGTTCGCGGTGGCGCGCGATGCGCTCTGCGGTCACGGCGTCGGGCGCGACAAAGGCCAGCGGCGGCTTGGCCGACGGCGGCACGTTCATCTCGGCCCTCAGGGCGCGGATTTCACCGACCAGATCAACCAGCCAGCCGATCTCGGCCTCGGCCGAGGCGTCGATAAAGGCGTCCGGCAGGGCCGGCCATTCGGCCCCGATCAGCAGGCTCTCGCGTGCCGGACCTTCCTTGCCCAGTTCGGCCCACAGCTCTTCGGTGATGAAGGGCATGACCGGATGCAGCAGCTTCAACGTCTGGTCGATGGTCCAGGCCGTCATGGCGCGCGTCTCGGCCTTGGCGGCTTCATCGGCGCCGTTGAACACCGGCTTGGCCAGTTCCAGATACCAGTCGCAGAAGACGTTCCAGACGAAGCGGTACAGAGCGCCCGCCGCGTCGTCGAAACGACCGCCTTCGATGGCTTCCGACACGGCGCGCTCGGCCTTGGTCAACTCACCGCGGATCCAGCGGTTGATGGTCTGCTCGACCGTCGCGGGATCAAAGCCCTCGACGCGCTTGGCCTCGTTCATCTGGCTGAAGCGGGCGGCGTTCCACAGCTTGGTGCCGAAATTGCGATAACCTTCAATGCGCTGCTTCGACAACTTGATGTCGCGCGTGCCCGACAGGATGGCCATGGTGAAGCGCAGCGGGTCGGCGCCCAGCTCATCGATGATGCCCAGCGGGTCGATGACGTTGCCCTTGGATTTCGACATCTTCTGGCCCTTCTCGTCGCGGACCAGACCATTGATGATGACGCGCTTGAACGGCGCCTCGCCGTCCATGAAGTGCAGGCCCATCATCATCATCCGGGCGACCCAGAAGAAGATGATGTCCGCCGCCGTGACCAGATCGCTGGTCGGGTAGAAGCGCTCCAGATCCTCGGTCTTCTCGGGCCAGCCCATGGTCGAGAAGGGCCACAGGGCCGAGCTGAACCAGGTGTCCAGAACGTCCTCGTCCTGCGTCAGCACGACCTCGGAGTCGTAGTCGGCCAGCGCCTGTTCGCGGGCGTCCTCTTCCGTTTCGGCGACATAGATCTCGCCGTTCGGACCGTACCAGGCCGGAATGCGGTGACCCCACCACAGCTGGCGCGAAATGCACCAGGGCTCGATGTTGCGCAGCCACTCGAAGTAGATCTTCTCGTAGGACTTGGGTTCGAAGACCGTCGCCCCCTCCTCGACCGCCTTAAGCGCCGGTTGAGCGAGCGTGTGTGCGTCGACGTACCATTGATCCGTCAGCCACGGCTCGATGACCACGCCCGAGCGGTCGCCGTGCGGGACGACGTGTTTGGTCTTCTCGATCTCGCGCAGCCACTTCTCTTCCTCGGCGCGGGCGACGATGGCCTTGCGCGCGGCGAAGCGGTCCAGGCCCACCAGATCGGCGGGGATTTCCAGCACGTCTTCATTGGTGATGCGCGCGAAGGCGTCCATCACGTTCAGCGCAGCCAGACCGGCGCGCTTGCCGACGCCGAAGTCGTTGAAGTCGTGCGCCGGGGTGATCTTCACCGCGCCGGACCCCTTGGTCGGATCGGCATAGTCGTCGGCGACGATGGGAATGCGACGCCCGGTGATCGGCAGGATCACGTCCTTGCCGACCAGACCCGCGTAACGCTCGTCCTCGGGGTGAACCGCCACGCCCGTATCGCCCAGCATGGTTTCCGGCCGCGTCGTGGCCACGACGATGAAGTCGCGGGTCTCGAACTCGGTCGCCTTGCCGTCCTCGTCGAAGGCGATCGGATGCTCATAGGTGACGCCGTCGGCCAGGGGATAGGCGAAGTGCCAGTAGTGGCCGTCCTGCTCGCGCTGTTCGACCTCCAGGTCGGAGATGGCCGTCTGGAAATGCGGGTCCCAGTTCACCAGACGCTTGTCGCGATAGATCAGGCCGTCCTGATGCAGCTTGACGAAGACCTTGCGGACAGCGGCGTTCAGCCCCTCGTCCAGGGTGAAACGCTCGCGCGACCAGTCACAGGAAGAGCCCAGACGGCGCAGCTGGCGCACGATGGTCCCGCCCGATTCCGCCTTCCACTCCCAGACCTTGTCCATGAAGGCCTCGCGGCCCATGTCGCGCCGCCCGACGTTCCCCGCCGCTGCCAGCTGACGCTCGACCACCATCTGCGTCGCGATGCCGGCGTGGTCGGTGCCGGGCAGCCACAGCACGGCCTTGCCCTTCATCCGGTGATAGCGCGCCAGGATGTCCTGCAGCGTATTGTTCAGGGCGTGGCCGATGTGCAGCGAGCCCGTCACGTTCGGCGGCGGGATGACGATCGAATAGGCGTCGGCAGCCCCGTCCGTGGCCTTGGCGGCGCGCGGCGCAAACAGGCCGCTCTCTTCCCACTGGGCGTAGAGGCGCGGTTCGGCGGCCTGGGGTTCGAAAGTCTTCTCAAGCATAGGAATGTCGTTTCGTGAAATGCGAAAGGGCGGCCCCGCCGGAGCCGCCCTCAATGACTTAGTGTCTGGTGAAGCGAAGGGCTAGCCGGCGTTGCGGGCGATGCGTTCGACTTCCTTGCGTACCTGGGCCTCGACGATGCCCGGCAGGTTGGCGTCCAGCCAGTCCTTCAGCATCGGACGCAGCATGTTCTGAACCATGGCCTCGACCGTATTGCCGCTGACGAAGGGCAGGTCCTGCGGCGCGGACCCGACGGGCGCTTCCGGCTTCTGGAAGGTGGCGGCCAGACCGGCGAAGGCAGATGCGGCGCTGGCGGCGGCGCTTTCGCCGACGAGGGAATCATAATCCGGCGCGGCGACAGGCTCCGGCGCGGGCTCCGGCTGGGCGGCTGGGAACGGCGCCACGTCGGCGACGTCCAGATCGCCGATCGATTCGGCCGCCGGCGCCTCATAACGTTCGGTCAGTTCCAGAACCTCGTCCTCGGCCGGGGTCGGCGCAGGAGCTTCAGCCGCAATCTCGACCACCGGCTCAGGGGCGACCTCGACAGCGGGTTCCGGCGCAGCAGCAGCGGTTTCCGCCGGCGCGTCGTCTTCAGAGATGATCCGGCGAATCGACGCCAGAATCTCTTCCATCGTCGGTTCCTGGGCGGTCTGGTCGGTCATGGCAGAACCTTGGGGCGAAGCGGGGCTGAACCTGATAGGGACCGCCGACAGGCGCCGGGCGGCGCGCGACGATCAGGGCCGGACAAACAGACTCGCCCTCCCCTTGTCTCTGTCGTCGCACCAACGCCCGTCAGAATCAACGAACGTTTTTCCCCTGTGACGCTAATCCGACGTCAATTTCCCGGAGCGGTGCGAACGACTTCGCTCTTCAACTGGGCGTCGATCGGCGCGTCCTCGACGTCGGTCGCGGGGGTGATTCCCGGCGCTGCGACGCGATCCAGGGTCTCGACCACGCCGTCCCACGGCAGGCCGCCGCGATTGCGCACGGCGTTATAGTTGGCCTCGGCGTCATAGGCGTCGATCGACGGATCAAGGTTGGGTCCGCCCAGGCGTCCCATGGCGGCCAGCAGTTGGGCCTGGGCCACGTACTGGTTGCGGTTGGCGCTGGCCAGGGTGACCTGGGCCGAGCGCAGCTCCAGCTCCTGGTTCAGCACGTCCAGCGTGGTGCGCAGTCCGACCTGGGCTTCCTGACGCACGCCCTCGGCCGCGACCGAGGCTGCACGAACAGCCTGTTCACCGGCTTGCAGGGTCGATTTGGCGGCCACGGTCTGGGCGTAGGCCGAGCTGACGCTCTGCAGCACGCCGCGACGCTCGCCCTCGACGCTGATCTGGGCGGCGTTGGCGCGCTCCAGCGCCTGCGCCACGCGCGACCGGTTCAGGCCGCCCGTGAACAGGGGCACGGAGACGCTTGCGCCGGCGGTGAAGCTGGTGCGATCGCTC
This sequence comes from Brevundimonas sp. UBA4553, assembly GCF_002387245.1. Taxonomy (GTDB): domain Bacteria; phylum Pseudomonadota; class Alphaproteobacteria; order Caulobacterales; family Caulobacteraceae; genus Brevundimonas. Next base: position 63,109 of record NZ_DGLD01000021.1, on the reverse strand, counting down.
AGGTCGAAGCCGGACAGGTCGTTCGCCGTGCCGCCATAGGAGGCTTGCAGGCGCGCCGACGGCAGGTATTCGGAGCGCGCAGCCGCCACATTGGCCTCGGCCGCCTGCAGGGCGTAGGTCGCCGCCCGCACGCCGGGGTTCTCGATCAGCGCCACATCCAGGGCGCCGTCGAAATCAGCCGGCAGGCCCGGCAGAACCGGCAGGGTTTCCATATTGGTCGGCGCCTGGCCGACGACGGCGGCGTAGGCGGCGCGCGACACCGACAGCTGCGCCTGGGCGTTGGCCAGATCGGCGTCCGACTGGGCCAAACGAGCTTCGGATTGAGCCACGTCGGTGCGGGTGATCTCGCCCACTTCGAAGCGGGCGTTGGATTCGTCCAGCTGACGACGCAGGACCGTGATGTTCTCCTGCCGGATGCGCAGGATCTCCATGTCGCGCACGACGTCCGCATAGGCCTGAACGACCGAGGCCATCACCTGCTGCTCGATGTCGCGCAGATTCTCGCGACCGGCGCGGACGTTGGCTTCCGCCGCGTCGATGCCGCGCGCCGTGCGTCCCGCCGTCCAGATGTTCTGGGACAGGCTCACGCTGGCGGTGGCGCCGTCGTCTTCCGTCGTCCCCGTGCGGGCGACCTCGTCCGGAATGCCGTCGCCGTCCGTGTCGATCAGCTGGCCGCCCTGCACGCGAGTGCGAACATAATCCACCCCGGCCGAGGCGCTGATGGTCGGACGCAGGCCCGCGCGCGCCTGGACAATGGTCTCGTCCAGCGCGCGTTGAGTGGCGCGCTGCGCCAGCAGCGTGGGATTGGTGCGATAGGCCAGGCCGATGGCTTCCTGCAGGGTCTCAGCCGCCGCCGGAGCCGCAGCGCCCCCCACAGCAAGGGCGACCAGACCAACCGAAGCGAGCGCGCGCGAGCGTTTCAACATGAACCTATTCCTGCCTGACGCCCCCGACGGCGCGCCCCGTAATGCCTGAATGGCGTAGTTGGAGACTCCGCTCGTCCTGCGCCAGTTAAGTTTTTTTCACGCTGGCGACGATGATGTCCGTCGCCGACCGCGACTAGAGCGCAAAGGCGGGCGCCGGGATCAGTTCGGCCAGAACCGGCGGCATGGCGTCGAACAGCTCCCGACGCGAAACCCCTTCACGGCCGCGCACATAAAGCACCGCCTTGCCGACTGCGCCCGAACGCTCGACCACGGCCAGACGACCGCCCGGACGCAGGGCGGCGATCCAGGCTTCGGGACGCGCCGGCACGGCGGCCTCGCTGACGATCAGGTCATAACCCTCGCCCTGCGGCTGGCTCAGCGGCGCGACGACCGTCGAAACGCCTTCATCAGCCAGGGCGGCGCCGGTCACCTCGAACACGGCCGCGTCCGAATCCTGCGCCGTCACCGACAGCCCCATGCGCGCCAGAACGGCGGCGGCGTAGGGACCGGCCATGACCAGCGCCTTCTCGCCGGCGCGCGCGTCCAGCGCCTGCATCAGCTTGCCCAGATCGCGCGGCAGCATCAGGCGGCGATCGCCCGTGACCTCCGGCTCAATGTCGGCATAGGCGGAGAAGGCGCGGTCCGCGGCGCAGAATCGCTCGCGTTCAACAGCGCCGAAAGCAGCCTGCAGGTCACGGTCCGTGACGTCGTTCACACGGACCTGCGAGTCCAGCATGACCTTGCGTGCAGCGGCGAAATCCATGGTTCCGTGGTCCTTTAGGTCGGCGTAAGCGAAGAAATCTGCGGCGCTTATAGGTCCGTGCGTTGCAGCCGACAATCCGATCTGATAGCTGACGCCCCTCGCGATGGTTCGGGCCCCTGATTTGGGGTCCAGATGGCCTGATGGCGGAGTGGTGACGCAGAGGACTGCAAATCCTTGCACCCGGGTTCGATTCCCGGTCAGGCCTCCATCGCGATTACAAACAGTTAGCCGCCCTTCTGGGCGGCTTTCTTGTTTCTGGTTTGCAGATCAGTTTGCAGGGCTTGTTCACTGTCTGGCCCATAGCATCGTGCCCAGAGCCGCTCGGCATTGGCGATCGCGACCGTCTGGCGGTCTACGTAGGACGACTGAGCGCCCTGCTCGCCGGCCACCTTGTGACCTGTCGTCAGCGCCGTTTCCTCGGCCGTCCAGCCCATCGCTCGGCGGCGCGTCACATAGGTCCCGCGCTGGTCGTGGAAGGTCAGGCCGGCGATCTTCGCCAGGGCGCATGCATCACGGAAGGCCGAGCGAATACCGTTGCCCTTGGCGTCCCATGGCTTGCCGTCAGGCTTGTTCAGGACATGCCCCGAATCGCTCTGCGGCAGCTCGTTGATGACGTTGGCCAGGCGAGGCGAAATCGGGATCGCAACATCGGTGCCGTTCTTTAAGCGCCGGGTCACGATGACATTGCCGCGAATCGCCGTCTTCGGGAGGGCCAGCAAGTCCTGCTGTGCTAGGCCGGTTTCAATGGCGAACACGGCAATGTGGCGCAGCGAGTCATGGGCGTGCTTGTGAAGCGCCTCTTCGTCGGCGGGCGACCAGACTTTGCCGCGGCGATTGCTGCTGTAGGTGTCTCCCACCCCGCTCGCTCGGTTCTCGGCGATCAGGCCGCGGCGTTTGCACCACGTGAGCATCGCCCCGAGAACGGAGACGGCATAGTCCGCTTGGCGCGGCGAGGTCTTCGCCATCTCATCGCGCCAACGGAAAATGTGGTCGCTGATCTGTGGCGCTGCCATCGCCTGGATGCGAAGCCCGCCGACCGGCCCTATGTCCAGGCGTCGACGTCGACGGCTTCCGGCCTCTACCAGTTCATTCTCAAAAGCTGGGTCGGAGAAGGCGGCGCTTGGGGCAAGGATGCGAAAGGCGAATACATCCGTCGTCCGGCGTTCGGCGGCCTGAAGCCTTCTCCCGCCGAGCAGTTGCAGAGACCGTTTAGAATGCTTGCTGGGGAATGGCTGTGTACGGTGCCCGAGTGCACTGGCCTGACAACGTCCAAATCATACCGAGCTTTCTTGAGGGTGTTGTCTCCAACAGCCCGGTGATCCGATTGATCCTTATGCCGTCGGTCAGTGGGTTCAGCAGGTGAATTTGCGAGCTGGTGACATCCCCCACATCAGACACGTTAGGACATTCATCAGTGCACCAAACCTTTCGTGAAAGGTCTATCCGCAGCCGCCACTTCCTCAGGACGGGTTCAACCTCTCGGGATCCTCCGAGAACCCGCTGCGTGATGTCACACTGGAGGTCAAACCGGGTTGCCGTCTGGGCATGAGCGGCTGACATCGAAGCCAGCGAAAGCAGGCCAGCCAAGAGTAGGCGTGACATAAATCCCTCCAACCTGCCGGCGGAATACATTACGAAGACCGGCGCAGTCGTGAGCTAAACCATTGGCGTCGTGGGGTGAAGGCCCAGAAGCCCGCTAGATGTTTTTGGGTCCCCGGCCAAAGGGGCCGGTTCGCCGGGGCCGGCTTTCTCGCCTTTAGGCGGCGGCCCTCCCAGTGCCGTCGTCATCGCCGGCCGCCGCGCGTCCCAACAGACTGCCGCCCACAAGGAGAGGCTTATCCTCATCAGGGCATGGTGGAAGGCAAATGAACCGGGCGGCCTTTTCGCCATTGCGCAGAAATAGCTTAATTTCGACGGTATCACCTGCTGCGGCCAGGGACTCGGCGAGATTTCTCGCGGCCTCTTCGGCCGCTCTTCCCCGCATGAAGAGTTGGGGCTCAACGTCATCCACGCTGACGGACCAGACATCGTCAGCAGGTTCTACGACGATGGTTCGCATCGAAGCATCTCCAAGGAAGATTGAAGGCGGCGGATATTTGGAATGCGGCTCAGCTACGTCAAGGGTCTGCGCCAAGTCCCTGCTGCCTCGATCTCGTGCAGGATGGGTCCCGCGTCGCCCGGCCGTCCGTCTTGGTTAAAAGTCTAAGCTCATCAGTCGAAGCATAGACCCGCTCCGGTTCGCCGGGGCGGGCTTTCGTCGTTTCAGGCGACCTACGCCCCCTCAAGCTGACCGATCTCGTCGTGCCTAGGCGCTGCGGTTGTCGCGGGACCGCTTCACGACAGTTCGATCTCTTAGGGCCGCGAGAGGTTCTCTACCCATGGACCGAGTATATAACTTCAGCATCGTCATCGACGGCCGCTCGTTTCTGTCGAAGCTATACGCCGCTGATGATGGCGCGGCCCGTGGTCAGGCCCTGATGGCCACGTCGGAAGCTCTTAGGGACTACGCCTTCCAAGGGCGCCTCCTGACGACTCTCACCGTCGGCGTTGCAGCCACCAACGGGGAATGCATTTTCGAAGCGCGGGTCGCTGTTGCCTAAGATCGGGGACATAAGTGGATGACTGGTCGCGGGTGAACCCGCCCGATTAACTCCGACTGCGAACCGGCAGGCCTTTAGCCTTCGCGAGCATCTCGTTCCAATAGACAGCCTTGCCTAACAGCCTGGCGCGGGCGGCGAGATCACGCTCGGCCAAGGCGGCTTTAAGAAACGCATCGACCTTGTGAAAAAGTTGGTCAGTCGCGCTCCCGGACATTCGAACCTCCACGTATCCGTCATGAGTGGGCAGTGCGAATAAAACGGCCCATCCTGTGTCCGGTTCCTGACACTTTCATGTCCGCGCCGACAGCAGGGCCGGGCTTTTTGCGCTGAGGTGAGGGTGTATTTGTCGTTTCAAAGCATCAGTTCTTCGACGCACTGCCTTCCGCATTAGCGGCCAGTTCTAGGTAGATGTTATCGGCCATGGCGGACACTAAGTCCTCAACGACCTTCCGCTCGATCGAGGGGTACGCCTCCGGGGCGGTCTGCATTAACGCCGTCACGAATAGATCCACGACTTCAACATCGGTGAGGTCGGACCATTCCTGGCCGCGCTCTCTTAACCGTCGCTCGATGGTCGCCCCCACCGCGCGCAACGCCGTTCCCAGCGGACCCTCCAATCGGTCCGCAAAAGCTTCCACGTCGTCGAGGGTGCGCTTTTTACGCTGCAACTCGTCAGCCCCCGTTTGGCGCTTCGATAAGCCGTCAGCCCCCGTGCGCTGACATTGCGAAGCCAGCCCATACTATCAGAGCCAGGGCAGCTAAAAGCGCGCTCACCCCAAGACCAATGACCACCTTGAGAGAAATCGACTTCATTTGCATTCTCCTTCTCAGGAAAGCGCATTGGTTCTCAAATGGCGTAGCACGGCCATGTGACCCAAGGCCGCGCCCGGCTGCCTACCTCTGGGCCGCCATCACACCAATGCGCTCATGACCCGCTGCTTGAACGCTGTCGCATCGGCCTGCTTCTCGAACGCGTAGTTGTCGCCCTTCACGTAGAACCAGCCGTCGCCGTTCCTCTGCTCCAGCCAAGCCAGATTACCGGCGCGGGCTTCAGGACCACGATCGGGCAGGCTCATCGTGATGATCTTGCCCTTGGCCCGGGCGTGTTCGATCGGCGTCAGTCGTTTCATGGGCGCCGGTAAAAGCTGGTTCGGCCACTGCGTCGAGGCGCTCGGGCGGGTTCTCAACAGCCGCCGCTCAGATGACCACAAGCGCGTCGTCAGGAAGAGCGCGCTGCAGCTCCTTCGCGATCTCCCACGGCGCCGTCATCCACGTCTCGATGTCATCGGGCTCGGTCAGGATCACCGGCATGGCCTTGGGGTGGACCGACTTCACCGGCTCGCTGGGTTCGGTTGTCAAAAAGGCCATAAGATCGATGGTCTCGCGCCCTGTCTTGGCTCTCCGCACGCCAGTCCAGTCCAGGCGGTGGATGCCGGCGAAAAAGGCGAGAGGGTCGGGGTCGTCGACGTTGAGCTTGAACCAGATGGGCTGGTACTTGCCATCACCGTCACGCCCAGGCTCGCTGAAGGCGGTGAACGGCACGAGGCAGCGATTTGCGGGTGTAAGATCGGGTTGCCAGTGGCGACTGTCCGTGCGTCGCACATTGGTGATGCCAGTATCGGGCTCCAGTTCCAGCATCGAGGCGAACTCGGCAGGATCAATGATCCTGCCCTTGGCCCTCAGTTTGTCAGCGCGCTTGCCCGTTTTCTCCATCAGGATGTTCCGAGGCGACGGCATTCCCCAACGGGCTTCGACCAACTCCCGCACGCCGTCCGCGCCGGTCCTCACGATGGGCGCCGCGTAGTCAGGGTAGATGTCCCGCGGCTCCAAATTGCCGACGTTCGAGCGCAAGGCCTGCGCCAGATCCATAATTGTCTGGGGACCGCTGCGCTGGCGGTAAAGGTTGCACATGGCTCAGATGCAGGCGGTGCAGATCGGGTATTCGACCGATGTCACCTCGGCCGCTGGCACCGTCCTCTGGCAGTGGAGGCAGGTGACCAACAGCGGTGGGGCGTGCATCGGCTGGCGCTGCCGTCGCCGCAGCTCTTTTTCTCGATCTTCGTCGGTGAAGCTGGACATCTTCGTTTCTCCCGGGTGTGAAGCCTGTCACACGGATTGCCGTTTGGGGAGTCGCGGAACCTCTGCCGTTGCGCGTCGTTCGAGCACGGCAGTGCCGGCTGTGCGAGCGGTGGCCCGGCAAGAAGCGCCGCTCATTCTTCTTCGATGATGCGCACCTGAGCCCCCGCCTGATCAGCGGGGGCCTTTTGTATTGGATGCCGCGCGGCTGCTCAGAACATCTCTACGGCCTTCCCTCCGGCCTGAGGCGGGAAGGTCCAGAAGTACATACGCCCCTGACATCGACGGCTGCGGCAGTGCGCGGATCGCCCCCATAGGGAGAAGTCGGGCCCGCGTTCGCGCTGCAGGACGTCGAGACGAACATCCATTTCCAGCTGGCAGGTCAGGCATCGCGCCACGACGGGCCAACCTTGAGCCCGCAACTCCGTCACGGTGCCCGCCCTGTTCATCCACTGCGCCGACGACCAGGTCTGAAAGCGAGGATTGCCGCCCATCCCTCACGCTTTAGGCCAGCGCCACAGTTCACGCATCTGGCCGCCTTGCCCATAGCCGTTGATGCGGATCGTCGGTGAGCGACGTCCGCACTGCCGGCACGTCATGCGCTCTGCGACCTGGCGCAGGGGCGCCCGCTTCATCTGTTGGGGCCACAGACCCCATGCGGGACCGGACTTCCGGCCGCACTCGCAGACGACCTCAAGCTGGTCACTAGAGATCTTGTCGTTGATCGTGACATCGTCGTTGTAGGGCTGCATGGCTCAGGCGTCCGGCCGTCCTTCAGCCAGCAGCGAAGCCCCTGCCCGTTGCAGCGCCAGCCCCGCCTGCATTCTGGCGATCGACCCCGGCGCCAAGGCTTCAATCTCGCGCAGGATGCCCCCTGCCCCAGCGCGCCCGTCGGCGCTGGCCAGGTCGAGGCCGACGAGCTGTAGCATCAGGTCTGCCAGGTAGGCGTCGTTGTCGGCGGTCATCGTGCCGGCCTCCCGACGTGCGTCATGCCAGCGATCAATCCGGCCAGCAGGCTGACGGTCTTCTCAGGCATCTGGGGATCGGTGCGAGCTTCAAGCTCGCGGTCCAGTTCGGCCAGGTCGCGGGCAAACGCTTCGTCTGGGCCACGTGATTGCCTGTCCATATTCATCCTCCGAGGTTGCCGACCCGGGCGGACTCCTACGGCGTCGTGAACGAAAAGAGAACAAACAGTTTGCAGCCGCCTCTACAATCCTGTGTGCGCGTGGGGATAAGTCAGGTCGGTTTGCGCCCCGCGCTTTGAATTTCCACAACAAGTCACGGCCTGCAAATCCTTGCACCCGGGTTCGATTCCCGGTCAGGCCTCCATCGCGACAAATAGTCAGCCGCCCTTCAGGGCGGCTTTCTTGTTTCTGGCCGTCAGCTGCAGCTACGCCCGATCCGGCTCCCGAACGCAGTAGCCCGCGCCACGATCTGCGACTTGATCAGCACACAACAATGTTACTTCAAATTCCACAGCCTTGGCCGTCAACCTCCAGTTGTCAAAAACACCCAGGAGGGGAAAAAGTGGTCAAGAAAATCATGGGCGTCACATCTGCGGCCTTCACGCTGGCCGCTTCGATGAGCATCGCCGCACCGATACCCGCCGCCGCCGCAATGCAGGAGGATCCGGAGGGCTACTACTGCTTCGGCGGAGGCTACGATAGCTGCAAGCCCATCGCATACTCGTACGAAGTCTACGCTGACGAAACGATGACGACCCTGATTGGAAGCGGCTCCGATACCTGCAACGGCGGGCCGTTTGTAACATCGCCCTCGTTGCCCACCGGCTACACCGTCAAGACCCGCATGTTTGTCTGCTCAGACATGGGACCATATCTGCCCTGGGACTGGTGAGCGCAAGCTGACTTGAAACATCCAGCGGGGCGGATGGATCAATCCGCCCCGCTTCATCGCCTGTTGCACGTCTAGCCATCACCCGGCCGTGGTCAGATGGTGCAGCGCCACCGCGCTGGTCGTCGCCACATTGAGGGAATCAAAACCGCCCGACATGCGGATCGCCAGACCTCGGCAGCGCGCGATCACGTCGGCCGGCAGCCCCGGCCCCTCGGATCCCAACAGGATGGCGGTGCGCGGCGCGGGCTTCAGCTGGGCCAGCGTTTCCGCCGCCGAAGGCGTCAGTGCCAGAACCTCGAAGCCCCTCGCCTGCAAGGCGGCGACCATGACGTCGGCAGACGCGCCCTCGACAAAGGGCGTCCGCAGCACGGCCCCCACGGAGACCCTGATGGCCTTTCGATAGAAGGGGTCGCAGCACGTCTCGTCCAGCAACAGTCCCGCCGCCCCGAACGCCGCCGCATTGCGGAACAGGCCGCCCATGTTGTCGTGATTGCCGATGCCGCAGGCCCCGACCACCACCGCCTGCTCGGGCAACGCATCCAGCCAGCCCTCCAGACCGAGCGGCTCTGGCTTTCGGCCCAACGCCAGTATGCCCCGATGCAAATGAAACCCTGCGATGGCGTCCAGCACCGGCTGCGGGGCCAGAAAGACGCGCGTCCCCTCCGGCAGTTGCTCCAGGGCGTCGTGCAAGGCCTCCAGACGCTTTTCCGCGATCAGGACCGCGACTGGCGCGCAACGCGAAGCCGACGAGGCCAGCACGCGCAGCACCACCTCGCCTTCGGCGACGAACAGCCCTTGACGCCCGGTCAGGTCGCGCTCCTTCACGTCGCGAAAGGCGGAAATGCCGGGATCGAATGGGTCGGAGACACGGATCAAATTCATGCCAAGCCTTCTAGCCCAGGCCGTCGAATAAATTTCGGCGTTTTCTGCACTTTATCCGTTGCATGAATCAAAAAGGCGCTGCTATACGGCGGCCTCCCCCGAGGGGATGTTCCGCGGTAGCTCAGTGGTAGAGCAGCCGACTGTTAATCGGCTGGTCGTAGGTTCGAATCCTACCCGCGGAGCCACTCGGGGGATTAAAGCGCTGTTTCAGACACGCTTGTGACGCCTTCTGATCCCGCGCCATGCTCGAACTCGCTCCGGACGTTCTCGCCTTTCTCTTTGTCGTCGCCGTCGCGGCAGGCTTCATCGACGCGATAGCCGGCGGGGGCGGCCTGATCACCGTTCCCGCCCTCCTCGCCGTCGGTGTTCCTCCGGTCGCCGCCATCGCCACCAACAAGGTCCAGGGCAGCTTCGGCACCGCCGCCGCCACCTGGACCTTTTGGCGCAAGGGTCGAATCGACTTCGCGCTCCTGAAATGGCCTCTGTTGGCCACCGTAGCTGGTGCGATTCTGGGCGCTGTCGCCGTGACCTTTGTCGACACGGACTGGCTGCTGGTCCTCCTCCCCGCCCTGCTGATCGGGATCGCCGTCTATTTCCTGGTCGGACCGAAGGCGAGCGACGAGGATGTCCACGCCCGCCTTACCCCGTTGGCCTTCGGGGCCGTCGCTGGCGGGATCGGCTTTTATGACGGTTTCTTCGGCCCCGGCGCCGGATCATTCTTCGCCCTCGCGCTCGTCACCCTGCTCGGCATGGGCCTGACCCGCGCCACCGCCCATACGAAGGCGCTGAACTTCGCGAGCAATATCGTTTCGGTCGTCGTCTTCGCCGTGGGCGGTCACGTCCTTTGGGCGGCGGGCCTGATCATGGCGACGGGACAGGTCCTCGGCGGCTGGTTGGGCTCTCATGCGGCGATGCGTTTCGGGCCCCGGCTCATCCGCCCCCTGCTGGTCGTCATCTGCCTGGGGATGGTGGTGAAGCTGCTGTCTGACCCCGCCAACCCCATCCACCTCTGGGTCGCCACCCGCCTCTGACGCCGGGCCGCAACGAAAAGAGCCCGACGCAGGCGCGCCGGGCTGAAGTCGTTCGGTGATGGTGGATGTCCTCGATAGAAAAGAAGACATGCTGTTGATCGGCTGGTTTGGTTAATCAAACGTGAATCGTGCCAAATCGGCACATCACGCATCCGGGAACCAGCTGGTCTGCCGCGCCGTCGGCGACAGGGGGCGGGTCAGACGCCACCCCTCGCCCGAGCGCTGTATTTTGCCGAGTTGCTCGCTCGGCGCCGGCCCTGGATAGGCGAAAGCCGCCGCGCCCACGGTGATGGTCGCCGCACGATCCCCGACGCTGGGCAAAGGGGCGCTCCAACGTCCGCCAGCGTCAGCGGCGACCTCGACCGCCGCGCCGCCTTCGGCCGACACCGACACGCGCGCGCCCGGCGCCGCCCGCCCCGCCACCAGCAGCCCTCGCCCGTCGCCGTCGACCGAATCCAGTGCGGGGCCGGCGGACAACCGGCGACTGGCGCCCCCGTCGGTCACCAGGGCGGCCAACGGCGCCTCGTCCACCGCCAGAACCAGTTGCTCCGGTCCCGCTGCTGGAAACTGCCCGACCTGGACCTCTGGTCTCAGCACCATGGCCGAGGGCACGGAGCCGACCAATAGCTCGAACCGTCCGGCGGCATCGGCGCCCGCCGCGAAGGCGCGGTCCTGATCGCCGCGCAAGACCACGCGCGCACCCGGCGGCGCATCGCCGCGGACGATCAGGCCTGCCCCCTGGCGCTCGACCGCCCGGATGCGCGGCGCAGCGGTCCAGCCCCCGTCCTGACGGGCTTCATCACCTGTAGAGCGCTCCACAGGGGCGTTGCAGCCCCCTAGCGCCAATGCGACGCCGATCCCGGCGACGACAATCCGACGTTTCATCCTGACCCGCGTAGCGATATGCCTGTCCCCTCAGATAGCGCGGCCGACGCCGCCCTGTCTTCCTTCCTGTATCGAGGCCCCATGTCTTTGCCGCCCGCCAACATCGCCCCCTTCGACGGCCGCTCGGTCTGCCTGTTCTGCGGCTCGTCCGACGGCGCGGATCCGCAGTATGTCCAGGCCGCCAGCGCCTTCGGCAAGGCGACGGCCGAGGCCGGGTGGCGGCTGGTCTACGGCGGCGGCGGCGTCGGTCTGATGGGCGCCTCCGCGCGTGCGGCGCACGAGGCTGGCGGACGGGTCGTGGGAATCATGCCCGCCTTCCTGCGCAGCCGCGAACGCCTGTTCGACGACGTCGAGACCGTGGTCGTCACCTCGATGCACGAGCGCAAGCAGCTGATGTATGATCAATCGGACGTCTTCGTCGTGGCGCCGGGCGGCATCGGCACCCTGGAAGAAGCCATTGAGCTGCTGTCGTGGAAACGCCTCGACCTCCACGCCAAGCCGGTCATCTTCCTGAACCTGAACGGCTTCTGGGAAAACTACTTCGCGCTGATCCGCCACAGCGTGCAGGAAGGCATGACGCCCGCCAGCTTCCTCGACGCCTACATCAGCGTCGATACCGTCGATGAAGCCGTCGCCGCCATGAAAATGGCCGAGGAAACGCCGCACTTGAAACATGATCGTCGGTAAGTAAACGTGGGTTACTAAACGTCGTTCCGTTACGCGAAACCGCATTGACAGTTTCCAAAGAAAACGGACTATGGCGCCACAAGGGCGTGCGCCCTACCCATATCGGAGACTTGTCCATGCGTGCTCTTCTCGTCGCTGCGGCGCTGTTCGTCGCGGCCCCCGCCTTCGCCGCCGACACCCCGGCCACCAGTCTGACGCTCGCCGACGCCGCCAAGGCTCCAGCCGGCCGCGTCATCGTCGACGGCGCCGCCTGGCGCTGTGAAGGCGCCGCCTGCACCGCCACCGGCGGCAGCAGCCAACCCGCCGCCCGCGCCTGCCGCCGCGTGGTCGCCAAGCTCGGCCCGGTCACGGCCTTCAGCTACAAGGGCGAAGCTCTGGACCAGCAGGCCCTGGCGACCTGCAACGCCGGCTGATTCAGCCGCAACGCCGAAACGAAAAAGGCCGCCTTCGAAAGAAGGCGGCCTTTCTTATGTCCGGCTGACGCCGAAGACCTCAGCCCGCCTCGCCCTTCAGGCGACGCACGATGGCGTCCCGACCGATCAGGGGCGCCATGGCCGCCATGTCCGGGCCGTGCGCCTGTCCGGTCAGGGCCAGACGCAGCGGCATGAACAGCCCCTTGCCCTTGGCGCCGGTCTTCTCCTTCACGGCCGTCGTCCACGCCGACCAGGCGCCCGCGTCGATGACCTCAGGCAGGACCTCCAGCGCTGCGGCGGCGAAGGCGGGGTCCTCGATCACCGGCGTGACAGGCCCGGTGACGATCTTCGCCATGTCCGCCACATCGGCGAACTTGTTCAGGTTCGGCTTCACGGCTTCCCAGAAACCCTCGCCCAGATCGACGCCCAGCGCCGCCAGACGCGGCTGCGCCTCGGCGTAGGTCAGGCCATGCAGCGCCTGGGCGTTCAGCCGGTCCAGATCAGCGGTGTCGTAGCGCGCCGGCGACCGGCCCATCTTGGAGAAGGCGAAGGACTGGCCCAGGGCCTCGACCGAGGTCGCGATCTCCAGATTGTCCGAGGTGCCGATCTTGCCCAGGTGGCTGGTGATGGCGATGGGCTCATAGCCTTCATCGCGCATGTCGCTGATCGACAGCGAGCCCAGACGCTTGGACAAGGCCGCGCCGTCGGCGCCGACCAGCAGCGGCATATGTGCGAATCCGGGGATCTTGGCGCCCAGCGCCTCGAAGATCTCGATCTGCGCCCCGGTGTTGGTGACGTGGTCCTCGCCCCGGATGATGTGGGTGATGTCCATGTCGATGTCGTCGACGACCGACGGCAGGGTGTAGAGGAACAGGCCGTCCTCGCGGATCAGCACCGGGTCCGACATCGAGGCGGTGTCCACCTCGGCGTGACCGCGCGCCAGATCTTCCCAGGCGACGCGCTTGCCGTCCAGCTTGAAGCGCCAGTGCGGACGACGGCCCTCGGCCTCGTACGCCGCCTTCTCGGCCTCGGTCAGGTCCAGCGCGGCGCGGTCATAGATCGGCGGCAGACCGCGCGACAATTGCACCTTGCGCCGACGGTCCAGCTCTTCCGAGGTTTCGTAGCAGGCGTAGAGGCGGCCCGACGCCTTCAGGCGGTCGGCGGCCTCCTCATAGCGGTCAAACCGCTTCGACTGGTTGTAGCGCTCGTCCCATACCAGACCTAGCCAGGTCAGGTCGGTCTCGATGCCGTCCTCATACTCTTGCGTCGAGCGGGCCAGATCGGTGTCGTCGATGCGCAGCACGAAGCTGCCGCCCTGCCCCTTGGCGAACAGCCAGTTCACCAGAGCGGTGCGGACATTGCCGACGTGCAGCTTACCCGTGGGCGACGGGGCGAAACGAACCTTGACGGACATGGGGGATCAACGACCTCGATAGGAAGGCGGCTTGGTCGCGCCGCCGTCCGCTCAAGTCAAGTCGATCCGCCCAATCAGTGCAGATCAGTCGTCGCGATGCACCCGTTCGCGGCGCTCGTGCCGCTCCTGGGCCTCGACCGACAGCGTCGCCGTCGGGCGGGCTTCCAGTCGGCCCAGGCCGATCGGTTCGCCGGTGTCTTCGCAGTAACCGTAAGACCCGTCCTCGATCCGGCGCAGCGCATCCTCGATCTTGGAGATCAGTTTGCGTTGCCGATCGCGAGTCCGGAGTTCCAGCGCCCGGTCGGATTCCGACGAGGCCCGGTCCACCAGATCCGGGTGATTTTCGGTTTCGGCTTTCAGATTAACGACAGTGCCCTTGGACTCGCGGAGGATGTCATCCTTCCACGCCAGAAGCTTGGCCTTGAAGTAGGCCAACTGCCGCTCGTTCATAAACGGCTCGTCGTCGGTGGGACGGTACAAGACCGAGTCCCCCTCGATCACAGACGCTAATGCGTTCATCGCACTCACGCTCATCCATCTGCGCCCCCCTGCGGCGCAATGGCCGTATAGGCAAGGTCGAGAGTCGCGGCAATGGCGTTCGCGAGTCCGCGTTCTTGTTAAGCTGCATTAACCCTTGGCCAGTGTGGCAAATTGCCCTCACCTGCCGACGGATCGCCCCGAATTCATTGGGCTTTCGGGCTGGCTTCAGGCGCGAGCCCGCGCCGCCTCGGCCTTGGCCATCTCGACGGCGGCGCGCAGGTCGATCTGGTCCAGCACGCCCTTCAGACCGGCATCAGCCTCGTCCGGCCGCTCTTCGCGCAGGCTGCGGGCCAGTCTTTCCAGGGCCGGCGCCCCGTCCTGCCCGTTCAGCATCGCCAGTTTCAGCTCGTCCAGCCGGTCCAGCAGGCCGCCGCCGCGCCGAATCGCTCGGCGTCGCCGCTCGGTCGCGTCCTCCACGCCCTGCAGCGCCATCAGCGCTGACACGCCCGCCACGCTGGACGCCGACGAGGTCGCAGCCGCCGAGGCCGGTCCCGCCGCGCCGCCGCTGGCCGGCAGGCTGAAGCCGCCGCCCGCCGCCTTCGCGGGCCGCGAACCCTGGGATGATGTAGCGCCCGAGGGGCCGGTGACCTTCATGATCCATGCTCCCGATCAGACTGGACCATCGGTCAGGACCGTCACTGCTTGGTTAACGCCTCGGCAGAATCTGCCGCCACCTCTCACGCCATCACGGTCCATCCACTGAAATTCAAGGGGATTTTCGACGGCACGAACTTCGCATGGTTAATCGCGAACGCCTCAACAGGACGTCTGTCGTATGCAGAAGTTGCTCACCGCCCTCATCGCCTCCGCTTCCGCCGCCCTGATTCTGGCGACGACGCCGAACGCGGCCGAGGCCCAGTCGCGCATCAAGGACATCGTCTCCATCGAGGGCGTCCGCACCAACCAGTTGGTCGGTTACGGCCTGGTCGTCGGCCTGAACGGCACGGGCGACAGCCTTCGCAACTCGCCCTTCACCCGCCAGTCGCTGGAAGGGATGATGGAGCGTCAGGGCGTCAACATCCGCGGCGCCAACCTGAACACCAAGAACGTCGCGGCGGTCATGATCACCGCCGACCTGCCGCCCTTCGCTACGCCGGGCTCTCGCCTGGACGTCGCCGTCTCGGCCATGGGCGACGCCAAGAGCCTGCTGGGCGGCACCCTGCTGGTCACGGCTCTGCAGGGCGCCGACGGCGAGATCTATGCGGTGGCGCAAGGCTCCGTTCAGACCGGCGCCGTCTCGGCCTCGGGCGGTTCGGGCTCCTCGGTGACGCGCGGCGTGCCGACCGCAGGCCGGATCGCCTCGGGCGGCGTGGTCGAGCGCGAGACGGGCTTTGATCTGTCGGCCATGCCGATCGTGCGCCTGACCCTGCGCAACCCCGATTTCACCACGGCCCAGCGCGTCGCCGCCGCCATCAACCAGACCTATCCCAACAGCGCCTTCGCCGAGAACGGCACCGTCGTCGCCATCCGCGCCCCGCAGACGATGGGCATGGCCGGCTTCGTCAGTCAGGTCGAGAACCTGGCGGTTCGCGTCGACGCTCCCGCCAAGGTCATCATCGACGAGGTCAACGGCGTCATCGTCATGGGCGACGCCGTGCGCATCTCCACCGTCGCCATCGCCCAGGGCAATCTGACCGTCTCGGTCCAGGAAAACCCGATGGTCAGCCAGCCCGAACCCTTCAGCCGCGGCGGTCAGACCGTGGTCGTCCCGCAATCGAACGTCTCGATCGAGGAAGAGACCGGCCGCCAGATGCGGATCGTCAACGGCGGGACCTCGCTTTCGACCCTGGTCAACGGCCTGAACGCCCTCGGCGTCAGCCCGCGCGACATGATCAGCATCCTGCAGGCCATCAAGGCCGCCGGCGCCCTGCAAGCCGACATCGAGGTGATGTGATGATCTCCCCCGCCTCTTCCCTGCTCCCGGCCGACGCCATGGGTCGCCGCGATCAGTCCGCAGACCAGATGCGCAAGACCGCCGAGGATTTCGAGGCCAGCTTTCTGTCGCAGATGCTGAAGCCCATGTTCGAGGGCTTGCAAACCGACGGCCCCTTCGGCGGCGGTGAAGGCGAGACCACTTGGCGCAGCTTCCTGATCGACGCCATGGCCAAGCAAGCGGTCAAGGCGGGCGGCATCGGCCTGGCCGACACCGTCATGACGGAAATGCTCAAGATGCAGGAACAGGCCGGATGACCCCCGACGTCGAGACCTCCACGCTGCGCGCCCGCCAGCTGATCAACCTGACCCGCGCCCTCACCGAGCGTCTCGGCGTGGAGCGCGACGCCTTCCGCTCCCACCGCGCCCAGGACGTCGCCGCCGGCATGGCCGAGACCCAGGAACTGGCCAACCTGTATCGCCGCGAGTCCGCCCAGGCCAAGGCCGCCCCCGCCTTCCTGTCCGTTATCCCCGATGCAGACCGTGACGCCCTGATCGCGGCGACCGAAGCCTTCGAGGCCGTTCTGGCGGACCACGCCCTGACGGTCGACGCCGCGCGTCAGGTGTCGGAAGGCCTGGTTCGCACCATCGCCGCCGAGGTCGCCGGCGCCCGGGCCCAGGGCGCAGGCTATGGCGCTTCCGGGCGCGCCACCGAGGGGGACGGCCGCGCCGTGGCCCTGAACCGTCAGGCCTGAGAAAAACCTTCGCGATCCGCGTTTTCTTAACAGGCTGCCCCGCATGGTCGGCGCATGAGCCTTAAATCCCGCCTCCTTGGTCTGGCCTTCGCCGCCGCCGACGCCTTGATCGAGGTGGATGACAAGGCCCAGGTCACATTCGCCCTGGGCGCGGGGCCCGTCACCGGCCAGGCCTCCGCCGACTGGATCGGGCGACCGCTCATCGAATTGCTGGCGCCCGCCAGCCGCCCCTTGGTTCTCGACGCCTTGGCCGCCCTCAGCGCCGGCGGCCGCAGCGAGCCGCTGGACGTTCTTGCCGACTGCGGCGACGGCCGCGTCCGGCGCGCCGTGTTTCGCGCCTTCATTCTGCCGGAACTGGCGCCGGCGGTCTCCTGCGCCCTGATCTACGACGGCTCGGCCTTCCAACTCCTGCATGAGGACGCGGCCTCGGCCCTGTCGGACGCCGAGGGCTTCATGGCGCTTGCCCGCGACAGTCTCAGCGGCAAGACCAGCGCCGCCCTGCAACGGCTAGCTATGGCCTTCATCGAGGTTCAGGGTCTCAGCGCCGCCAATGACGCGGCCAGCGAACGGGTCGCCGCTCGCATCGGCGCCCGCCTGCAACTGGCCTCGCACGACGGCGTCAGCGCGGGCCAGATCACGACCAACCGCTACGCCCTGATCCGGGACGCCGAGGACGGACGCGATCTCGACGCCGAGGTCCGCGAAGCCGGTCTGGCCGAGGGCCTGACCCTGACCTCGCGCACCAGCGAGGTGGCGGTCGGCTCCGACGCTCTTTGCGCCTTGCGAGCCATGCGCTTCGCGATCGAAGGCTGTCTGAAAGACAACAACGCCCAGCCCGAGCTCAGCTTCGCCGACTCGCTATCGCGCACGCTGAAAGACGCCGACCGCTTCCGCGGCATCGTGCGCGACCGCGAATTCGCGCTCTTCTATCAACCGATCGTCGATCTGAAGACGCGGGCCGTGCACCACTTCGAGGCCTTGGCCCGTTTCGGACAGGCGGGCGGCCCGGCCCCCGCCATCCGCATGGCCGAGGAACTGGCCCTGATCGAAAGCTTCGACCTGGCCGTGGCGGAAAAGATTGTCCATCGCCTGCGCCAACCGGGTTCGGGCCTGCTGAAGATCGCCATCAACGTCTCCGGCGCCTCTCTGGCGAACGACGCCTATGTGGCGGCCCTGTTGCGCATGACGGCGACCGATCCTGAAAACCGGCGACGCCTGATCGTCGAGGTCACCGAAACCGCCGCCCTGGCCGACATCGCCGCCGCCAACCGCCGCATCAGCGCCCTGCGCGACGCGGGCATCAAGGTCTGCATAGACGACTTCGGGGCCGGCGCCGCCGCCTTCGACTATCTGCGCGGTCTGTCCGTCGACACCGTCAAGATCGATGGCGCTCTGGTTCGCGGCGTCGAGGACGACGCACGCACTCGCACCATGATCGGCCATCTGGTCGAATTGTGCGGCTCGCTGGACATGACGACCATCGCCGAAATGATCGAGACCGAGGACGCCGCCCAGGCCGTGCAGGCCTTGGGCGTCGGCTACGGCCAGGGCTGGCTCTTCGGGCGCCCCGAGGCCGAGCCGGTCACCATCGCACCCGTCGCCCAGCGCGCGCGCCGCCAGGGGGTGGTCGACGCCTGGGGATGATGATCAGCCTCAAATCTCACCCTTCCGGCGACCCGCCCCCGCATGCGAGACGCTGATCTTCGCCAGGCGTTTTTCCGCGGCTATCCTACTCGAAGCCGCCAACGTGCCTGAATTCCCGGGATTGGCGCAGGCTTGCGGCTTTAATCGCGCCCAGGTTCCGCGCGGCGTTAGCCTCAGGGACATGACCGGACTCGTCCTCCCACCTCGCCAGCGCTCACTCGCCGATCCCGCGCCCCAGCCTTCTTCGGCGCTCGTCCATGGTGGCCTGCGGCGACCTCCGTCTCCCCGCCCATTGCACCTATTGCACTGTTTTTTTCTCGGCGCCGTGCAATGGCCGCATCAGCCGAACCTCTCGGTCCACCCCCACCTTGTCCAGAAAGTCCCGGTCGTGGCTGACCACGACCAGCGCCCCGTCATAGGCCGCCAGCGCCGCTTCCATGGCTGCAATGGAATCCAGATCCAGATGGTTGGTGGGCTCATCCAGAATCAGAAGCTGCGGCGGCTTCGCCCCGGTCATGACGCAGGCCAGCGCCGCTCTCAGTCGCTCGCCGCCTGACAGGGTTCCGACCGTCCGGTGCGCCGCCGTGTTGCGGAACAGGAAGCGCGCCAGCGCCGCATGAGCCTCGTTCGGCGTTCCCTCCGGGTTCAGCCGCCGCCACGCCTCGATCAGCGTCTCTTCCGGGTCCAGGATCGCCGCCGCCTGATCCAGCAGGGCGGCCGTGACCGGCCGCTCAATTCGCCCGGTCGTCGGCTCCAGTTCGCCGGCGATCAGCTTCAGCAAGGTCGTCTTGCCCGCGCCGTTCGGCCCTGTGATCGCCACCCGCTCCGGCCCGGTCAGCCGCAGCGACACCGGCCCGGTGATCAAGCGCCCCTCAGGACTGCGCCATTCGACCGCCTCCAGGGCCAGCACGGCTTTTCCCGCCGCCAGACCGCTGGAAGGCATGGGCACGGACAGCAGCCGCGCCCGCTCGACCCGCTCGCGCGCCTCGACCAGTTGCGCCTCGACCTCGGCGCGGCGACGCTCGGCCAGCCGTCCTTCCCGCGCCCCGGTTTCCTCGGCCCGCTGCGCCCGGGCGTCCAGCAGGATCTTGGGATCGGACGTCCCTGCCCGATGCGCCCGCCCCGCCTTGTCGCGCTTCGCCTTCTTCTCCAGCGCCGTCTGCGCCTCGCGCGCCGCGCGCCCGGCCTCCCGCTCGGCCGTCTCCAGGTCGCGCTCCGCCGCTGCCCGCTCGGCGTCTCGCCGCTCGACATACAGGTCCCAGCCGCCGCCATAGGTCCGCGCCCCCAGGCTCGACAGCTCCACGATCCGGTCCATCCGCCGCAACAGCCCCCGGTCGTGGCTGACCGTCAGAACCCCGCCCGGCCAGCGCCCCACGACCTCGGCCACCAAAGCTCGCGCCTCGGCGTCCAGATGGTTGGTCGGCTCGTCCAGCACGATCAGGTCCGGCGCCGCCAGCATCAGGCCCGCCAGCCGCAGCCGCGTCTGCTCGCCGCCGCTCAGGCTGGCCGTAAGGCGATCCAGCGCCATCCCCGTCAGCCCGACCTGCGCCAGGGCCTCATCCAGTCGCCCCTCCAGCGTCCAGTCCGCCTCGGCCATGTCCTCGACCGAGCCGTGGCCGGCCAGCACCCGCGCCAGCAGGGCCAGAGGCTCCGCCGCGCCCAGGGTGTCCGCCACGGTCTCGCTGGGCGTAGGCTCATAGGATTGCGCCAGCCAGCCGACCGTACCGGCGCGCGCGAGCGTCCCCTCAGCCGGCTCGGCCAGACCGGCGACAAGGCGCAGCAGCGTCGTCTTGCCCACGCCGTTGCGGCCCACGACGGCCGTGCGCTCGCGCCCGAAGGCGAGGCTCAGATTGTCGAAAAGAGTGTGACCGTCAGGCGTGCGGGCGGCGACGCTGCTGAGCGTCACGAGCGCGGATGCGGACGGGTTGTGGCTTGGGTTGAGCGAGGACATAGGCGAGCACGAAGAGCGGAGCGGAAAGGGCGAAACCGATTTCCAGTGCGCTGATCATGATCGTCGTGCCTCCTCATCAATACGTTGGCTGATTAGAAGGATGGGTGCTGATCTTTCGCAGCGCAACCCCAATTCTCCGGCTGCGCTTTTGCAACGCAGCGACAGCGCCCTATCTTCTGGCCATGACCGCCCCCGACCGAACCGTCGCCTTCCGCATCGACCGCCCCGCCCCCGACCGCACCGAGGCCGCCGCCCGCCGGGCCGAAGCCGTCCAGCGAATCCGGGACGAAACCGGTATCGACGAGACCTTGATCGACACCCTGGTCGAGGGCTTCTACGCCCGCGTCCGCGACGACGGCGTCATCGGCCCCATCTTCGCCGAGCGGATCGCGGACTGGGGCCCGCATCTGGAACAGATGAAGCTCTTCTGGTCCTCGGTCGCCCTGTCCACCGGCGTCTATCAGGGCCGCCCCATGCCGAAACACCTGCCCTTGCCCATCGACGCCCGCCACTTCGACCGCTGGATTGAGATCTTCGAGGCGACCGCTCGCGACCTCTGCCCGCCCGTCGCCGCCGACCACTTCATCGTCCGCGCCCGCCGCATCGCCGAAAGCCTGGAACTGGGCGTCGCCAACGCCAACGGCGTCCTGGTCGGCCCCGGCGAACGCTACCGTCGCCCCGAACCCGCCTGGACGCCCGAAGGCTGAGCGCAAGTTCTCATATTGTTCTTGCTGTTTCCGACGAATTGATCCCCATATAGCGGCGTCGCCCCGGACCGTTTCGGGGTCTTCCGCGTTCCCGGATTCCATGACCGAAAAGCACAACTTCATCCGCGTTCGCGGCGCCCGCGAGCACAACCTCAAGGGCGTGGACGTCGATATCCCGCGCGAGAAGCTGGTCGTGATGACCGGGCTGTCGGGGTCGGGCAAGTCCTCGCTGGCGTTTGACACCATCTACGCCGAGGGCCAGCGCCGCTATGTCGAGAGCCTTTCGGCCTATGCGCGCCAGTTCCTGGAACTGATGGGCAAGCCGGACGTGGACCTGATCGAGGGCCTGTCGCCGGCCATCTCCATCGAACAGAAGACGACGTCCAAGAACCCGCGCTCGACGGTCGGCACGGTCACCGAGATCCACGACTACATGCGCCTGCTGTGGGCGCGCGTCGGCGTGCCCTATTCGCCCGCCACCGGCCTGCCGATCGAGAGCCAGACCGTCAGCCAGATGGTCGACAAGCTGACCGCCCTGCCTGACGGCGAGCGTATCCTGCTGCTGGCCCCGGTCGTTCGCGGCCGCAAGGGCGAGTACAAGAAGGAAATGGCCGAGTGGCAGCGGCAGGGCTTCCAGCGCCTCAAGATCGACGGCGAATTCTACGCCATCGAGGACGCTCCAGCTCTGGACAAGAAGTTCAAGCATGACATCGATATCGTCGTGGACCGCATTGTAACCAAAGAAGGTCTTGAGCCTCGATACGCCGACAGCATCCAGACCGCACTGAACCTGGCCGATGGCATCGCCACGGCGGAATGGGCCAAGGCGGCCGAAGGCGAAGAGCCGCGCCGCATCGTCTTCTCCGAGAAGTTCGCCTGCCCCGTCTCGGGCTTCACCATCAGCGAGATCGAGCCGCGGCTGTTCTCGTTCAACAACCCCTTCGGCGCCTGTCCGACCTGCGACGGCCTGGGGGTCAAGCTGGCCTTCGACGCCGACCTGGTCATCCCCGACCGCGACAAGACCCTGCACAAGGGCGCCGTGGCCCCCTGGGCGCGCGGCCCCTCGCCGCTCTACACCCAGACCCTGCAGTCCCTGGCCCAGCACTACGGCTTCTCGATGGACAAGGCCTGGCGCGACCTACCGGAACAGGCCCAGAAGGTCATCCTGCATGGCTCGGGCGGCGAGAAGATCAAGTTCGTCTATGACGACAACGCCCGCAAATACGAGGTCGCCAAGACCTTCGAAGGCGTCCTGCCCAACCTCGAGCGCCGCTGGCGCGAGACCGACAGCGCCTGGGTCCGCGAGGAGCTGGGCCGCTATCAGTCCGAGACCCCGTGCGAGGTCTGCGGCGGCAAGCGCCTGAAGCCCGAGGCCCTGGCGGTCAAGGTCGGCGCGGCCGACATCGCCGAGATCAGCTGGCTTTCAATTTCAAAGGCCTACCTCTGGTTCTCGACGCTGGAAGAGAGTCTGACGGACAAGCAGCGCGAGATCGGCCGCCGCATCCTCAAGGAGATCACCGACCGGCTTCGCTTCCTGAACAACGTCGGGCTGGACTACCTCAGCCTGTCGCGCAGTTCCGGCACCCTGTCGGGCGGCGAGAGCCAGCGCATCCGCCTGGCGTCGCAGATCGGATCGGGCCTGACCGGCGTCCTCTATGTGCTGGACGAACCCTCCATCGGCCTGCACCAGCGCGACAACACCCGCCTGCTGGAAAGCCTGATGGGCCTGCGCGACCTCGGCAACTCGGTCCTGGTGGTCGAGCATGACGAGGAAGCCATCCTGACCGCAGACTACGTCATCGACATGGGCCCGGCTGCCGGCGTCCACGGCGGCGAAATCTGCGCCCAGGGCACGCCCGCCGAAGTCATGGCCAATCCCAAGTCGCTGACCGGCCAGTACCTGACCGGCGCACGCGAGATCGAACTGCCGCCCGAAGGCCGCCGCCCGGTCGATCGCAAGCGGATGCTGAAGATCAGCGGCGCGACCGGCAACAATCTGAAGAACGTCACCGGCGAAATCCCCGTCGGCCTGTTCACCTGCGTCACCGGCGTGTCCGGCGGCGGCAAGTCCACCTTCACCATCGAGACCCTGTACAAGGCCGCCGCGCGCCGCCTGCACAACGCCTCGGACGCGCCCGCCAACTTCGACCGGATCGAGGGGCTGGAGCAGTTCGACAAGGTCATCGACATCGACCAGTCGCCGATCGGCCGCACCCCGCGCTCGAACCCTGCCACCTATACCGGCGCCTTCAACCCGATCCGCGACTGGTATGCGGGCCTGCCGGAATCCAAGGCGCGCGGCTACGGTCCCGGCCGCTTCAGCTTCAACGTCAAGGGCGGCCGCTGCGAGGCCTGTCAGGGCGACGGCGTCATCAAGATCGAGATGCACTTCCTGCCCGACGTCTACGTCACCTGCGACGTCTGCAAGGGCAAGCGCTACAACCGCGAAACCCTGGAAATTGTCTTCAAGGGCAAGAGCATATCCGACGTTCTGGACATGACGGTTGAAGAGGCCGCGCGCTTCTTCAACGCCGTGCCCTCGATCCGCGACAAGATGCTGACGCTGGAGCGCGTGGGGCTGGGCTACGTCAAGGTCGGCCAGCCCGCCACAACCCTGTCCGGCGGCGAAGCCCAGCGGGTCAAGCTGTCCAAGGAGCTGGCACGCCGCGCCACCGGCAAGACCCTCTACATCCTCGACGAGCCGACGACGGGCCTGCACTTCGAGGACACGCGCAAGCTGCTGGAGGTGCTTCAGGAACTGGTCGACAACGGCAACACCATCGTCGTCATCGAGCACAACCTGGATGTCATCAAGGTCGCCGACTACCTGCTGGACTTCGGTCCCGAGGGCGGCGACGGCGGCGGCGAGATCGTGGCCTTCGGCACGCCGGAACAGGTCGCCGACAACACCGCCAGCTGGACCGGCAAATACCTCAAGGAGGTTCTGGATCGCCACGAAGAGCGCCGCAAGGCGCGCGTGGCCGCCCTGCCCGAGGTCCAGAAGGCCGAAAAGAAGACCCGCGCCCGCAAGAGCGCCTGACCGGATCGGTCAGGCCTCTTGCCTGATCAAACCCGCGGCGCCGCGCCCTTGATCTGCAGATAGGCCGCCGAGAAGGGCGCATACATGATGGCGACCTGCGCCGCCGTCATCACCGCATTGACCACCAGAGACACCGCCAGCATCGGGCCCAGGGCGCCGAGCAGACGCGGGACGCTGGCGCCTTCCATGCCGACCAGACGTTCGGCCCCGCCGACCATCAGGCTGAGCGGAGCCGCTACGGCCGAGCCCAGCAGGCCGACCAGCATGGCCAGGACCCAGGCGATGATCGCCATGCCCAGCAGCGGCCAGAACGCCCTCTTGCCCGTCATGGCGAAGGCTGGCTTCAGCGTGATCCTTCCCTCTGCAAAGGTCGCCGGAACGACCAGGCTGAGGCGAACCGACAGCCACGCCGCCAGGGCGATCAAGGCCAGAGACAGCAGAACCACGCCCAGCCACAAGGCCGGCGCCGCCATGGCGAGCGCCGCCAGCAGACTGACGACCGTGAAGCCCGCAAAGGCGACGCCGAACATGGCGAGCGACACGATCAGACTGGCGCCCAGAACCCGCAGTTCGTCCTTGCCCAGCCGCAGATAACCGAACTGGCGCGACTCCGGCTGAATGACAGCGCGCGCGATGGCGGTGCTTACGACCGCGCTGAACAACAGGCCCAGCGGCGCCGCCCAGGCGATGATGACGCCATAGGCCTGCATCAGCGGCTCCATCGCATCCAGCGGCGGCTCGGTCTGCCCCTCCATCTGAGAGATCAGGGACAGGATGGTGACGAAGTGAGGCCCGACCAGCAGGAACAGCAGGCCGAAGAAGACGGCGTAGGCCGCCGCCCACAACAGGACGGCGAGAGGCGCGCGACGCGTAAGGCGGAAGCCCTCAAAGGCGCAGTCGGTGGCGGAAAAGGTCATGCAGTCGTCCTCGATTCCCGATCAGCCTAGCGCAACCGGACGCGCTTCGTCCTGCGGCGCTTGCGCCAGCAGCGACCGGCAAGCCTCGGCATAGGGGGCCATCATCACCGTGCTCAGGAACCCCTGCAGCCAGGACAGGGGCACGAAGGCCGCCAGCGCCCAGGGGATGAGCACGCCCCAGTCTACGGTTGGCGGCGCCCCCTGCTCCAGCATGGCGGCCAGACTGAAGACATTGAGCCCGGCGGCCAGGAACAGAACCACGGCGACGATCGCCAGCAGGGCCAGCTCTATGGCCAGCACGACCGCGACGATCGCGAGGCTCAGCCCCAGCAGCCTCAGCACCTGCCCCTTGGACAGCCTCCAGCCCTGAACAAAGGCGAAATCGCCGAGGGCCACGCTGGCGGGCATGATCAGACAGGCCCGCAGGATGACGCCCCACACAGCCAGGCCCGCCGCCAACGCCACCGCCAGTCCCACCGCGACCGCCGCTGCTTCCGACACGAACCACAGTCCGGCGCCGACGGCGAAGGCCAGCAGAGCGATCACAATGGCCGCGGCATAAAAGCCTACCACGAGGGCCAACCCGACGACGGCGATGCGCACCTCGTCCATGCCAATCCTCAGTCCGGCGAACGGCGCAGGCCGCTGCGGGAACAGCACCGTGCGGAAGATCGCGGCCGTGACCACGACCCAGATCAGCATCTGCAGGATGTTGGCCAGTCCCGACAGGGCCTGGAACTGGATCATCTGTCCGACGAACTCCGCCGAGGGCTCGTCCCCCGCCATGTCGGTCAGGGCGATGGCGCCGAACAGCCGCAGCATCAGCGCGCCCATCAGCAGCGACGGCGCGACAGACACGATCCCCCACGTCCAGACCTGCAGCGGCCGACGCTTCGACAGCCTGAAGCCGGAGGCCAGGGCCTCGCCTATGGAAAACGCCGTGGTCATGATGGGCTCCTCTTGAGCCCCGTCATACGCCACAGCCGCCCCGCTTCGCCACCCTGCCGCAATGACGGGCTGACGGACGGCGCGCAGCCCGCTAGAAGGCCGCCATGTCGAACGCAGCCTCCTCTCCAAAACCTGTCCACGTCATCGGCGGCGGCCTCGCCGGCTCCGAAGCCGCCTGGCAGATCGCCCAGGCGGGCGTGCCCGTCATCCTGCACGAAATGCGCGGCGTGCCGGGCATCAAGACCGACGCGCACCAGACGGACGGTCTGGCCGAGCTGGTCTGCTCCAACTCCTTCCGTTCGGACGACTGGGAGTTCAACGCCGTGGGCCTGCTGCACGCGGAAATGCGCGCGCTCGGCTCCATCATCATGGAATGCGGCGACGCCCACCAGGTCCCTGCGGGCGGCGCCCTGGCCGTCGATCGCGACGGCTTCTCCCAGGCGGTGACGGCCAAGCTGGAAGCCCACCCCCTCGTGACCATCGTGCGCGAGGAAATCGCCGGCCTGCCGCCTGAGGAGTGGGACAACGTCATCGTCGCCACCGGCCCGCTGACCTCGCCCGCCCTGGCCGACGCCATCCTGAAGATGACCGGCGAGGAAAGCCTCAGCTTCTTCGACGCCATCGCGCCCATCATCCACGCCGACAGCATCGACTTCGACATCGCCTGGCGTCAGTCGCGCTATGACAAGGAAGGCCCGGGCGGCGACGCCGCCGCCTACGTCAACTGCCCGATGGACAAGGCGCAGTACGAAGCCTTCATCGACGCTCTGCTGGGCGGGCCCAAGGCCGAGTTCAAGGACTGGGAGAACGTCCCCTACTTCGACGGCTGCCTACCCATCGAGGTCATGGCCGAGCGCGGCCGCGAGACCCTGCGTCACGGCCCGATGAAGCCTGTCGGCCTGACCAACCCGCGCGACCCCAAGGTCAAGTCCTACGCCATCGTTCAACTGCGCCAGGACAACGCCCTGGGCACCCTGTTCAACATGGTCGGCTTCCAGACCAAGCTGAAGCACGGAGCGCAGGCCGAGACCTTCCGCATGATCCCCGGCCTGCAGAACGCCCAGTTCGCGCGTCTGGGCGGCCTGCACCGCAACACCTACCTGAACAGCCCGCAACTGCTGGACAAGCAACTGCGCATGAAGGCCATGCCGCGCCTGCGCTTCGCTGGTCAGGTGACGGGTGTCGAGGGCTATGTCGAAAGCGCAGCCATGGGCCTGCTGACCGGCCGACTGGCGGCTGCTCAGGCTCTCGGCCGAGACCTGTCAGCCCCGCCGCCGGAAACCGCCATGGGCGCCCTGGTCGAGCACATCACCGGCGGCCACCTGGCCGGCTCCAAGTTCCAGCCCATGAACATCAACTACGGCCTGCTGCCTCCGCTGGAGGCCCCCAAGGTCGACGAGGACGGCAAGCGCATCCATCCCAAGGAACGCGGCCGCGCCAAGAAGCGCCTGCAGAGCATCCGCGCCATGGAGGCTCTGAAGGCCTGGCGGGACGCGGACTGATCGATCTCAGCCGTCGACGTCCTTGAGCATCAGCATCCGGCCGATCAGCCTCTCCTTGTCGTCCGGAAAGCCGCATTCGACATCGACGGTTCTGGGGTTGCGCCATGAGCCAAACACCATGTCGATGACTGGCAGGCCGTAGTTGCTGGCGTGGACGCCTCGCTCATGATGCAATCGATGCATCTCCGGGCGTTGCACGAAGAAGCCCAGCCACTGCGGCGTCCGCAGGTCAGCATGGGCGATCAGGTTGAACAGGGTCACGTACAATAGGGCCAAGCCTGCCGCCGGGGCGTGAACTCCGAGCACCACATAGGCGATCAAGGCGTTGAGCAAACTCGCCAGCAGCGCATCGAACGGATGGACGTAGAAGGCCGTCAGCGCCTCAATCCGCGTGGGACTATGATGCAACTGATGAATCCAGCGCCAGAGACGGTCCGACCGATGGACGGCGCGATGATAGCCATAGGCCACGAAGCTCGAAAGTAGGAAGGCGGCTGCACTTCCCCATCCGACGCCCAACCGATCTCCGAGCCTCAACAGCGAATAGCCGTCGATCCAGTTCTTGAACAGAAAGCCCGCACCAACGACCACGAACAGGTTGGCGGCGTTCAATCCACCCGCGTAGATGCGCCACCGCTTGTCGCATGATGCGCCCGAAGCCGGCGCGATAACCTCTCGCGTGAAGATAACCGAGAAGATGGCGAAGGTCGCGAAATAGACCAGCAGCAGCATGCGCGTCCCCTAATCGCCACACGACACGGCATATTGAGGCCCCGTAGGCGGCCCGAACAAGCGGAAAACGTCTCGCTTCTTGAAATGCGGGCCCTCAGCTCAACTTGGGCAGACCCGGCCGGAACTGCAGCGTCATCGCACCCAGCATCACGACGCCGACGCCCATCAGCACCCAGGCCCCCGTCAGGTCGGCCATGTGGTCCCGCAGCAGACCGGCGGCCAGCGGCGACAGGCTGGCGATGATGTAGCCCCCGCCCTGCACGAAGGCGAGCAGGTCGCCGGACCGAGCAGGGTCGTCGATCTGATCCATGGCGAGGATCAGGGTAAGCGGGAAGATGGCCCCGATGCCCAGCCCCATGACAACTACAACCGGAACCGCCAGCGACACTGGCGCGACCACCAGCCCCGCCAGACCGATCAGGGCCAGCACCAGCGCCATCAGGATCGGCCCGCGCCGGTCAGGGAAGCGAGCGATGACCAGCGAAACGATGATCCCCGCCGCCACCTCGGCCCCGGTCATGCCGCTCAGCAGATAACCGGCCGTCGCCCTCGCCTGCCCCAGATCGACGTAGAAGGGCGGCAACCAGGCCAGCACCAGGGTGTAGGCCGATGTCCCCAGTCCCATGATCAGGATCAGGCTCCACGCCCGGCCCTGCTTCCAGAAGGGGATCTCGGGGTGCGCCACCTCGACCGCGGCCGCCCGGTCCGGTTCCTCCGTCGCCGGATCGCGCGCGGCGATCAGCCAGACGACCGCCGCGACAAAGGCCGGCAGGCTCCACAGCGCCAGCGTCCAGGCCCAGCCGACCGCCTCCGCCAATCCCGCCGCCGTCGCCGCCGCGATCGCCGCCCCGCCCATGATGCCGGTCGTGTAGACGGCCATCACCGTGCCGAACCGCGTCGGAAAGGCCCGCTTGATGACGACCGGCGCCAGGGCCTGGATCAGGGCCACGCCGGCACCCACAACCGCCGCGCTGGCGATCAGACCCGCCGTGTCCCGCAGCACCGCCCGCGCCAGGCAGGCCCCGCCGATCAGCAGCGCGCCCAGCAGGACGCCGCGCCGCTCGCCCAACCGCCGTCGTAGCGGCCGGATCGACAGGGCGCCGAGACCGATCATCGCCACCGGCAGGGTGGTCAGCAGGCTGGCGGCGGTGGAATCCATCCCTGTCGCCGCTTCGATCAGGTCCAGCAAGGGCCCGACCGCCGCCATCGCTGGGCGCAGGTTCAGCGCCAGGGCGAAGATGGCCGCCAACAGCAGCAAGGACGCGCTGCGCGTTGCGTCGATCTCGGACCGTGCGCTCATGACAGGGGACTCCGCTGAGAATTCGCGCTACTCTCTCGACCTCAAGTATCTCGATGTCAAGATAACTCATGCCCGACAGAGCTTCCCGCGCCGCCGCCCAATGGGCCGTCCAGCGTCCCGACATGGAGATGTTGCCGATGGAGGCGCTGGGCCGCCTGCACGAGGCTTCCATCCTGGTCGCGCGGGAACGCCAGGCGCCCCTCTACGCCCGTCATGGCCTGCAACAGGGCGAGTTCGACGCCCTGGCGACGCTGCGCCGCTCGGGCGCGCCCGAGGGTCTGACGCCGACGGCGCTCTTCGAAGCGGCGATGATGTCGTCCGGCGGCATGACGGCCCGCATTGATCGATTGGAGAAGGCCGGACTGGTCGAGCGCCGCCCTCACCCGACCGACCGCCGGGCGACCCTGGTTCGCCTGACGGACAAGGGCTTTGACCTGATCGAAACCATCATGCCCCAACATGAAGCAGCGGCGCGCGACATCCTCACGCCGCTGTCGCCTGATGAACAGAAGACGCTGAACGCTCTGCTGGCCCGCCTGATCGGCGGCCTTTGCGACTAGATGCGACCGCGCAGCACCGCCCAAAGCAGTCGTAGCCGCTTCACTGGCTCCGGGTGATCGAAACCGGCCAGGGCCGCATGGGCCGCCGCCGGAAAGGCGCCAGCGGGCAGTTTCCCAAGCCCGGCGTTGGCGACAGGCCTTAGCGCCCTCGCCTCGTCGCCTCGTCCCGTCTGGGACAGCGCCCACAAGCGCCCGGCCTCGGCAACGGCGGCGTCATGTTCCTCGCCCGCCAGCATCCGCGCCGCGACCTGCATGGGGCTGACGTAGAAGGCGTCCAGATCGTGCGGCTCGCCATGCACCCGGCCGATATGGGCTTCGATCAGGGCGTCGAACGGCGCGCGGTCCAGCCCGTGCCGGGCGACAGCGGCCGTCAGGGCCTCCAGCACGGGATGGCCGACGCGCGGGGTATTAGCGAAGACGCCGTCCATCTGCTCGGCCCACCATGTGTAGCGCATCTCGGCCAGCATGGGCTGGGTGACGCGGGTGGGAATGGCCAGCAGTTCGGCCTCAAGGGCGTAGAGGGCGATCAGGTCCGCGCGCTTCTGCTCGTCCGCCACGAACCGGCTGGACAGCCAGCGGTCGGGATCGGCGGCGCGGACCTGGGCATCAAGATCAACAGTCATCGCGCAAGGCCATCGGCCATTGCGCGACGCGGCGCAAGCCTCAGCCGAACAGCGTCTGATACATGGCCATCGCCGTCAGCATCGGCAGCGACAGCAGCAGGTTGGTGCGGCTGCCCAGCATGGCGATGCGGGCGGCCCGGGCCTTCTTGTCATCATCCACGACGACGATGCCCAGCGCCCGCTTCTGGTTCGGCCAGATCACGCCCCAGACGTTCAGGAACATGACGATGGCCAGCCAGACGCCGATCCCCATCAGGGTGAACTGCTGGTCCCCGGCGTTCAGACCGCCGGCCAGGCCGAGCGTCAGGACTTCGTGGGCGTAGGCGTGGCCACGCGTAAACAGCACCGCGATCCCCGCCAACACCGTCACCAGCGCCGACCAACGGAACCAGAACAGGGCCTCGGGGGCGATATGCTTGCTGACGGCGGGCTTCAGCTCGGCCGGGATCGACGGCATGACCCGGATCTGCACGAAGTTGAAGTAGTAGAGCAGCCCGATCCAGAGGATTCCGGCGACAACGTGCACCCAGCGCAGGACCGCCTGCGCAAAGCCCAAATCAAACCCTCCGGGCGCGATGCGACCGAAGGCGAAGATCATGACCCCCGCCAACAGGATGCTAAGCAGGAAGGTCGTTCTGAAGTTTGAAAGCAGCTTGGCCATGCGCCCCTCCCCGGGTCGGAATCAGGAAGCTTGACCTTACTCCTCCCTCCCCGGCTCGGGGAAGGAGGAGCCTTTTCAGGAAACCGGGCCTTACGGCCGGCTGGCCATGCCGAACTTGACCGGCTTGGCGTCTTCATCGACCGAACCGCCGCGCTTCACGCCCCACAGCAGGATGATCGGCGCCCCGACATAGATCGAGGAGTAGGTGCCGATGACGATGCCGACCATCAGCACGATGGAGAAGCCGAACAGGGCCTCGCCGCCGTAGAGGGCCAGAACCGCCAGCACGCCCACGGCGGTGACGCCGGTGATGATGGTCCGCGACAGGGTCTCGTTCAGCGACAGGTCGATCACCTCGCGCAGCGGCATGGTCTTGTACTTGCGCAGGTTCTCGCGAAGGCGGTCGAAGACCACGACGGTGTCGTTCATCGAGTAGCCGATGACGGTCAGGATGGCCGCCACGGTGTTCAGGCTGAACTCGAACCGGAACAGGGCGATCAGACCAAAGGTCAGCACCATGTCGTGCACCAGGCCCGCCACCGCGCCGAAGCCGAACTGGGGTTCGAACCGGAACCAGATGTAGACGAACATCAGGGCGATCGCGGCCGCCAGGGCCAGCAGGCCATTGACGAACAATTCACCCGATACCTTGGAGCCAACCACGCTGATGCCGGAGTACTTAACTTCGCCCACGGCCTGATCAATGGCGCGTTCGACCTTCTGAACGACAGCGCCCTGGGCCTCGCCTTCCGGAATCTGGAAACGAACGATAGCGCTGCTGTCGCTGTCGATACCCTGGACCTGGACATCGCCCAGCCCCAGTTCACTGACGGCGCTGCGCACCTGGTCGAGTTCAAGCACCTGGCCAGCGGGCTTGGACACCTCCATCGAGGCGCCGCCCCGGAAGTCGATGCCCATGTTCAGGCCGGGATAGAAGCAGCCGACGATCGACGCGACGCAGAGGATCAGCGAGATCACGCCGGCGGCGGGCGCATACTTGACGAACCGGAAGTTCGTCTTCTGCGGAAGCAGTTTGATGAGGGGCCATCCACGCATCGCCATCACTCCGCGATCGGCAGTTTTTTGGGCTTGGCGACCTTGAGCCAATACCCGAGCAGCACCTGGGCGACCATCACCGAGGAGAACATCGAGGTGAAGACGCCGATCGTCAGCGTCCAGGCGAAGCCGCGAACCGGGCCCGCGCCGAACATGAACATGATCAGAGCCGCCACCAGAGTCGTCAGGTTGGCGTCGATGATCGTGCCCATGGCCTTGTTGAAGCCGGCGTCCATCGAAGCGATGACGGATCGACCTGCTCGCGCTTCGTCGCGCATCCGCTCGTAGATCAGAACGTTGGCGTCAACGGCGACGGCGAAGGTCAGCACCAGACCGGCGATGCCAGGCAGGGTCAGGGTCGCGCCGAACAGCGACATGGCGGCGATGATCAGGATGCCGTTCAGGATCAGGCCCAGCACAGACACGCCGCCGAACAGGAAGCCATAGGCGCCGATCATGAAGACGCAGATCAGGATGAAGCCGATGATGGTCGAAACCATGCCGGCCTGAACGGCGTCAGCGCCCAGTTCGGCGGTGACGACGCGGCGCTCCTCCACCTTCAGCGGCGCCGGCAGGGCGCCCCCGTTCAGCAGGTTGACCAGCTCAGCCGCCGACTGGATCGAGAAGTTGCCGGTGATCTGACCCGTGCCGCCCGCGATGGCGCCCTGGATCGTCGGCGCCGAGATGACCTTGCCGTCCAGAATGATGGCGAAGGGCTTGCCGATGTTCTGGGCGGTGGCCTCGCCAAAGCGACGCGCGCCCTGGCCGTCAAAGCGGAAGTCGATGGCCGGACGGCCGTTCTGATCCGATCCCACGCCGGCGCGGGTCAGGTTCTCGCCCGACACCAGGATGCGCTTCTTGACCAGATAGGGCGTGCCTTGATCATCGGTCAGCAGTTCAGCGTCAGGCGGCACGCGGCCGGCCATGGCGTCCTGCAAGCCCGTGCTTGAGGTGTCGACCATCTGGAACGTCAGCTGGGCCGTGCGGCCGACCAGACGCTCCAGCTCCGCAGGATCGCTCTGCCCCGGCGCCTGAACCACGATGCGGTCCGCGCCCTGACGGGTGATGGCGATTTCCTTGGTGCCCGAGCTGTCCAGACGACGACGCACGACCTCTATGGACTGATCCACCGCCGTCGCGCCCATGCCGTTCAGCGTGGCGTCGGTAAAGGCGAAGCGAATGCGGTTGCCGCTCAGGCGCGTAGCCGTGCGGTCCGGCTGGCCGGTCGCGGCCGCGCCGGTCTGCGCCAGCGTGCGCAGTTCGGTCAGGGCCGTGTCGAACTGGCCCGGGTCGGCGATGGTGACAACCACGCCGCCGGCTTCGCGCTGCATGGCGCCGATGTTGATCTGCTGTTCGCGCAGGGCGACCCGCACGTCTTCCATCAGATTGGTGACGCGCTTGTTGCGCATCTCCGGCACATCGACTTCGAGCAGGAGGTAGGAGCCCCCTTGCAGGTCGAGGCCCAGGTTCAGGCCGTTCTTGGGCAGCCAGCCGGGCAGCGCGTCGCGCTGGGCCTGGCTGAGCATGCTCGGGAAGGCCAGCAGCAGCCCGATGACGAGCGACAGCACGACCAGGACGATTTTCCAGCGCGCAAGCTGAATCATGTCAGGGCTCTTTTCGGGCGAGCTTCAGCGGCGAAAGCCGCTCAGCCCTTGTCGTTGGCGGCGATGGCGGTGCGGTTGCGCACTTCGGCGATCATCGACTTGACCACGCGGACGTTCACGCCCTGCGAGATCTCGACCATGGCCTCGGCGTCTTCAACGCGCGTCACCTTGCCGACCATGCCGTTCGACAGGACGACTTCGTCGCCGCGCTTGACGCCGGCGATCAGCGCCTGGTGAGCCTTCATCCGCTTCTGCTGCGGGCGGATCATCAGGAAGTAGAACAGGATGAAGATCGCGACGATCGGCGCGATCTGCACCACGATGGCCATCAGGCCGCCTTCGGAACCAGTAGGCATGGAAACTCCCCGAACCGGGCCGACCTTGAAACGGGGGCCCCATTAAAATGAGGCGCGGAACCTAGGGCGCGCCGTGCCGATTTGCAACGCGGCCTGACGTCTCTGCGCGCAGGCGATGCCGCCCGGACACGCCGGGCGGCCGCAAGTCAGCGCGGCAGGATGCTCAGCGGGTCGACCGCGACGGGGTCGTCGCCGCGCATCTGACGCGTCTCGAAGTGAATCGAGGGCCGGCCGTCGCCCGCCGTCAGGCCCACCGTGCCGACCACCTGGCCCGCCCGGACTTCTGCGCCGTCCCGCACCGTGGCCGAGCCCAGGTGGCCATAGACCGTGCGCCAGCCGTCACGATGGATGATCAGGATGGTCAGCCCCTGCCCCGGCAGGTCGTCGCCGACATAGGCCACGCGCCCGGCGGCGGCGGCCTTGACCTCGGTCCCGGCCGCAGCGCCGATGTTGACGCCATTGTTACGCTCGCCCATGCCGACGGGGCCGAAGCGACGCAGGATATCGCCGCGTACCGGCCATTGCATGGCCAGGGCCTGGCCCAGGGCCGCCCCCTGCGCCGGGGAAGCCGGCGACGAGGACGTTACGGCCGGCGCGCGCGTCGGCGGCGGCAGGGCGGCGTTGCCGCTGGGCGGCGGCGGCGGCGGCGGGATCACGCCGTTGTTGGGTGTTCGCACGCCCACGGGCGACGGGCCCGTGGCGTAGGGGTCGGAGCCGGTGTCGACAGCGCTGTCGGGCAGGACGATGCGCTGGCCCTGGCTGATGGCGCCCCGCGGGCCCAGGCCGTTCAGGTCAATCAGGATCTGCACCGGCGTCTGGAAACGCCGGCCCACGCCCGAAATCGTATCACCCTGCTGAATTACATAGGCCGCGCCCGGCATGACGGGGCCGCTGCTCGAAGGCGTCGGCGTCGTGGTGGTCGGCGCCCCGGTCGAAGGATAGGCCGGACCACCGGCAGGCGGCAGGCCGCCGCCCTCGATGCTCACGGTCGGCGCCCGCACGCCCTCTTCTTCATAAGGCCGCGCCGGCGTCTGCGGCTGGGGTGCAGGCTGGCCATAATAGGGGTTCTGCGGCGTCTGCGTCGGTCCCTGCGGATAGGCCGGCTGCGTCGAAGGAATGCCCGTCGGGCGCGTCGAATAGCGCGGCTCGCTCGGATAGGTCGAACACGCCGTGACCGTCAGCGCTCCGCCGACGACGACCGCCGCCCTGATCCAGCCTGTGAAGCCGCCCATGCGCCCCTCCTTCTTAACCTTGAATTGCCTTGCCCCCGGTGTGCCCCGGAAGCGCAGCCAAGCCAACCCGCCAAACGGCGCCAAAGTGGGGCGGAAAGGTTAACCGGGGGCGGTTCCACTTCCTCGTCATCCCGGAAAACGCGAAGCGTTTATCCGGGACCACCCAGAACACCGCCCCCAGGCGAGAAGGTGACTTCCCACAGATCGTCCCACGTGGGGTTCATCCGTTCGATCAGCTCGAACTTCCAGTCACGACGCCACCGCTTCAGCCGCTTCTCGAAACTGATCGCGGATTCAGCATCATCAAAGACCTGATACCAGACCAGCTTCCGCAGACCCCATTGGCTGGAAAAGCCTGAATAGGTCCGCTCCCGATGCTGCTGGATCCGCCCCAGCAGGTCGGATGTCACGCCGACGTAGAGAACGCCGCGTGTCGTGTTGGTCACGATGTAGACGGTGAAGAGCTTGTCTTCGCGCATGTCGCCAACGGTAGCGCTTCCGGCGGTCCCGGATAAGCCCTTCGGGCTTTCCGGGATGACAAGATGGGATGGCGGACGCCCCTACCCCTCCTTGGCCGTTCCCTCGACCAGGGGCACGAAGCGGACCTCGCACAGGCTCTCGCGGCGGAAGCTGCCGTCGTCCTGGCCGGTATAGCGGTTCAGCATCTGCACCGAGCTGCGTCCCACGGGCGCGACCAGCACCCCGCCCGGCTTCAGTTGCTTCAGCAGCTCTGTCGGCTCGTGCGGCGACGCCGCCGTGACCATGATCCGGTCGAAGGGCGCCTGCTCCAGCCATCCCTGTCCGCCGTCGCCGTGTCGGGTGAAGACATTGTCGACCCCCAGCAGCTTCAGCTTGGCCTCGGCCTCGGTCAGCAGGCTCTTGTAGCGCTCCACCGAATAGACGAACCGCGCCAGACGGCTCAGCACCGCGCACTGATAACCGCTGCCGGTGCCGATCTCGAGCACGCGGTGGCGCGGACCGACCTCCAGCGCCTGGGTCATCAGGCCGACGATATAGGGCTGGCTGATCGTCTGGGCGCAGTCGATCGGCAGGGCCTGGTCCTCCCAGGCCTGATCCAGAAACTTCTCATGGACGAACAGCGACCGGTCGATGGATTCCATCGCCTTCAGCACCCGCGCATCGGTCACCCCCTGCCGCCGCAGCGACAGGATCAACCGGCCCGCGCGGTCGTCCGACAGGCTCATTTTTCCAGCGGTCCCTTGGGTGGGGCGCCGCCCAGCACCTTCTTCAGATCATTGACGCTGCGCATGTGCGTCAGGTCGATATGCAGCGGCGTGACCGAGATGCGGCCTTCGTCCATGGCCCGCAGATCGGTGCCCTCGGCGTGTTCCTGGGGGGCGCCGCGGAAGGCCATCCAGTAGTAGTCCCGGCCGCGCAGGTCGGTCCGACGCACCGCGTGCATCTCGCCGATGTCGCGGAACCCTTGCCGGGTCACCTCGACCGCCTTGACCAGTTCCGGCGGCAGCTTGGGGAAGTTGACGTTCATGACCACGCCGTCCTCCCACGTCTGCTCCAGCAGCTTGGCGATGATGCCGGGCGCGAAGGCTTCGGCCGTCTCCCAGTGGGCCACCACGTCGTCGTGGAAGCGTTCCAGCGACTGCGACAGGGCGATGGAGCGAATGCCGAAGGCCATACCCTGCAGCGCGCCCGCCACCGTGCCGGAATAGCTGACGTCTTCACCGACGTTGTGGCCGCGATTGACGCCCGACAGCACCAGATCGGGCTTCTCGGGCATCAGGTCGTTGACCGCCAGGATGACGCAGTCGGTCGGAGTGCCGGTGACGGCGAAACGCTTGTCGCCCAGTTTGTTGACCCGCAGAGGTTCGGTCAGAGTGATCCCCCGCCCCTTGGCCGACTGCTCGGTCTGGGGCGCGACGACCCAGACGTCGTCCGACAAGGCGCGAGCGATCTTCTCAAGACATTCAAGGCCTTCCGCCTCGATGCCATCGTCGTTGGTGAGGAGGATACGCATTACTTGGAAACCGAACCCACCGTGGTCAGGCCGCCCATATAGGGCAGCAGCGCGTTCGGCACGGCGATCGAGCCGTCCTCCTGCTGATAGTTCTCCATCACCGCGACCAGGGTGCGGCCGACCGCCAGGCCCGAGCCGTTCAGGGTGTGCAGGAACTCGGTCTTCTTCTCACCCGCGCGCTTGAACCGGGCGTCCATACGCCGGGCCTGGAAGTCGCCGCAGTTCGAGCAGGAGCTGATCTCGCGATAGGTGTTCTGGCTGGGCAGCCAGACCTCGAGATCATAGGTCTTCTGCGCCGAGAAGCCCATGTCGCCCTTGCACAGCAGCACCTTGCGATAGGGCAGCTCCAACGCCTGCAGCACCGCCTCGGCGCAACCCGTCATGCGCTCGTGCTCCGCTTCAGAGTCTTCAGGACGACAGATAGAGACCATCTCGACTTTGCTGAACTGGTGCTGGCGGATCAGGCCGCGCGTATCGCGCCCCGCCGACCCGGCCTCAGCCCGGAAACAGGGCGTCAGCGCCGTCAGACGCATCGGCTCGGCCACCTCGTCCTCGCCCAGGATCTGCTCGCGCACGAGATTGGTCAGGGAGACTTCGGCGGTGGGGATGAGGTAGCGACGGTCTGAAA
This sequence comes from Brevundimonas sp. UBA4553, assembly GCF_002387245.1. Classification (GTDB taxonomy): domain Bacteria; phylum Pseudomonadota; class Alphaproteobacteria; order Caulobacterales; family Caulobacteraceae; genus Brevundimonas. The sequence goes on along the minus strand of NZ_DGLD01000021.1, from coordinate 24,954 downwards.
ATTCGCCACCCTCAATCCGAGCTACGATAGCCGCAACTTCTCGCTCCGTGACTTCATCACGGATCTGTTCCACTGCGCCTTCATATGCGGCCTCAGCGTCCTCGGCATCCAAACTTTCCTTGAGGTCCGTCTCAATCAAGGCAAGCCTTGCAGCCGCAGCCTTACCGGTAACGTCACCACGATGCTCGCTGACACGGCGAACGGCATCCCAGTCGATAGCTTCCGCTTTGAAAAGGTCTTCCTCAAATTTCGGCAACTGCCCGGTCCCGAACATCGCGTCGTCCTTGACCAAGAACGGCGGGTTCACTTCCAGATAGCCGTGCTTGTCCGTCTGCAAGTCCAGCATGAACTGGCCGATGGCGCGTTCCAGACGCGCCAGTTGGCCCTTCAACACGGCGAAGCGCGAGCCGGACATCTTGGCGGCGGCTTCGAAGTCCAGCAGGCCCAGGGCCTCGCCCAGGTCGGCGTGATCCTTGGCCGGGCCGGTCGTGCGCGGCTCGCCCCACGTCAGGACCTCGACGTTGTCGTTCTCGTCGGCGCCATTCGGCACGTCAGCGGCGGCCAGGTTCTTCAGCCCCGCCAGCAGGTCGCGCAGTTCGGCGCCCTTCGCAGCTTCGGCCTCGCCCGCCTCGGCGATGTCGGTCTTCAGGGTCTCGACCTCGGCTTTCAGCCGATCGGCCTCGGCCATGTCCTTCTTGCCCATGGCGGCGCCGATGGCCTTGGAGGCGGCGTTGCGCTTGGCCAGGGCTTCCTGACCCGTCGTCTGGGCCGCGCGCAGATCGACGTCCAGCGCCAGAATACGATCAACAACGGACTGGGCGTCATCCACCCCGCGCGACGACCAGCCGGCGACGTAGGCTTCGGGATTGTCGCGGATGGCTCGGATATCGTGCATGGCGTCGCTCTTCGGGCGCTCGTTAAGGAGAAGCCGAAGGCTGTAACGCCCAGAGCGGAGTCGGGCAAACCCCTAAGCGCTCTCACCTTCGCCTGACGCCGTCATCCCGGACGCCTCGCAGAGGCGATCCGGGACCCAGGCAGTGGATTTCAGACGCGACAGGCCCTGTATGTCTTTGACGTCTGGGTCCCGGATAGCGGCTGCGCCGCTTCCGGGATGACGGGGGGTGGGCGTCAGCGCTTCGCCTTCACCCTGATCTCCACCCCGATCGCCTTCGACACCCAGTCGCCGCCCGCGTCGGACATCATGCCGAGGTCCAGCAATGTGCGGTCCAGCTCCAGCTTGCCGACCACCGTCGCCACGCCGTCGGCCTCGTCGAAGGTGAAGGGCAGGACCACCGGCACGGTCACGGCCTTGATCCGCAGCGTCCCCGTCGTCTCAAAGCGGTTTCCGCCCAGAGCCTTGAACGTCGTCGCCTCGAACCGCGCGGTCGGATAGGCGGTCGGGTCGAACCACTCCGCCCCGGTCAGGGAACCCTCCTGCGTCGCGTCGCCCGTCCTGGCCGTGTCGGTCCTGACCAGCACCACGGCCTTCGACCCCGCCAGATCGGCCGGATCGAACCAGACCTGACCCTCCCACTGCTCAAACCGCCCCTTGAAGGCCTTGCCCGCGTGAGTGCCGGTGAATTCGATGCGCGAGACCACCGGGTCGATGGTCCAGGCCGTCGCCGTGCCGGGCGTGACCGCCGCCTCGGCCTGAGCGGGCGTCGCTGCAACATGGGCCTCAGCCCCTGCCCCGTCCGCCAGAGGCGCAGGCTTGGCCGCGATGCCGCCCGCCACGGCAAGAGCCGCGATGAAACCCAGCCCGGCCAGACGCTCGGACCGACGCAGCAAGGGCTTCGGCTCAGGCGCCGTCCGTCCCTCGCCGTGCGTCAGCACCGGGATCATGTGGGCCAGAACCCCGTCGCGATTGATGAACTGGTGCTTTAGCGCCGCCCCGACGTGCAGCACGATCAGCACGACCGCGCCCCAGGCCATCAGCCCGTGAGCTCCCATGGCTTGGAAAGCCACGGCCCGGCGCAGCCCCGCCGCCGCCTCGCCGATGAAGGGCAGATGCGGCACGGTGAACAGACCGAACCAACTGGTCGCTACCGCCAGCGGCGTGTCCGTCGCCACCGCCCAGCCCGCCGAGACATAGAGCCAGCGTGTCAGCGGCAAGGCCAGCATCAGGCCATAAAAGGCCGCATGGGTCGCGCGCGCCGCGAACGTCTCCCAGGTCTTCATCTCCGCCGGCATCCCCGGCGTCCGGTGCGTCAGTCGCCAGACCAGCCGCAGCGCCGTCAGCGCCAGGATCAGAAAGCCGACCGACTTGTGAATCTGGAACACCCGATAGGCCAGCGCCTGACTGGCCGGCTCGTTGATCGCCTCGCTCATCCACCAGCCCATCGGGATCATGGCGATGATGGCGACCGCGATGGCCCAGTGCAGGGCGATGGCGACGGGGGTGTAACGGCTGGCGGGCATTACAGAACTCACAAAATACATCCGCCATCCCGGACGCTCTGCAAGAGCGATCCGGGACCCAGACGGCAGAGCTCAGACGCCGTAGCCCTGAGCTCCTATCCGACGCCTGGATCCCGGATCAGCCTGTCGGCTGTCCGGGATGACGGCAGAGGGTCAGAAATCAGGCAGCGGGTGCGGCCGGCGCCACCTGCTGCAGGAACTCGCCGTCAAAGCGGATGGTGGCTTCGTCGCCCACCGGACCCACGGCCATGCCAAAGTCCGAGCGCTTGAACTTGCCTTGAGCCGCGAAGCCGAGGGTCGGGACCTGCATGAAGGGATGCTTCTCGATCTCGCCGCCGAAGGTGGCGTCCAGGGTCACCGGCTTGGTCACGCCCAGGAAGGTCAGGTCGCCCGTCACCTTGGCCGTGCGCGGACCGGTCAGTTCCACCTTGGTCGACTTGAAGGTGATCTGCGGGAAGGCGCCGGCGTTCAGGAAGTTCTTGTTCTTGGCGATGTCCTCGCTCCAGGTCTTGAAGCCCGAACCCGCGTGGGTGCCGGTGTAGTCGCCCGGATAGTTGGCGTCGACCGAGGTCGGGTCGATGCTGACCTCGACGGCGCTGTTGGCCAGGTTGGCCGGGTCCAGCGTGATCTTGGCGTCGAACTTGTTGAAGCGCGCCGTATAGTTGGAAATCGTGTTGTGACCGATCGACCACTGCAGCGAGGCGTGGGTCGGGTCCATAACATAGACGCCGGCCGGGGCCTTCAGATCGACCGGGGCGGTCGAGGCGGCGTCAGCGGCGGGCGCGCCCGACTTGTCGGCGGCGGGGCTGCAGGCGGCCAGCAGGGCGACGGCCGAAACGGCCAGGATGGCGGCTTTGATCTTCATGGGAGGGACCTCGTTGGTTGCTCGGGACTGGACACGAGGCCCAGAAACGGTTCGTTTGCCCGTCGGCGCGCCGCTCGGACTGCAACAGTATAAGTTGCTATTACGGACCTTCAAGTCCCGTTCGTGCAAAAATGCGGATTGAGGTGCGCCCTGCGCGCCGCCCGCCTATCTTGCGACTCACATGCCCATTCGTCGCCTCCCCCCCGAAACCGTCAACCGCATCGCCGCCGGCGAGGTGGTCGAACGCCCCGCCAGCGCCATCAAGGAACTGGTCGAGAACGCGCTGGACGCGGGGGCCTCGCGCGTCGAGATCCAGGCGGACGGCGGCGGCCTGACCCGCATCCTGATCGCCGACGACGGCAAGGGCATTCCGAAAGACGAGCTGCCGCTGGCGGTCGAACGTCACGCCACCTCCAAGCTGGAGCCCGACGACGCGGGCGACGTGGACCTCTTGCGCATCCACACCCTGGGCTTCCGAGGCGAGGCCCTGCCCTCCATCGGCTCGGTCGCGCGGCTGACCATCACGACGCGCGCTCGCGACGAGGCCGACGCCTGGGCCGTCACCGTGGACGGCGGCGATCAGCGCCCGGTCGCCCCCGCCGGCTTCCCAGGCCCGCACGGCGCCCGGGTCGAGGTCCGCGACCTCTTCTACGCCACCCCCGCCCGGCTCAAGTTCATGAAGTCCGAGCGGTCCGAGGCCATGGCCATCTCGGAAGAGATCAAGCGTCAGGCCATGGCCCACGAAGCCGTCGCCTTCACCCTGTCGCTGGACGGCAAGGTCACGCTGCGCCTGCCCGCCGAACATCCGGGCTTTGAGGGCCGCCTGAAGCGCCTCGGCGCCCTCTTGGGTCGCGACTTCGAAGCCAACGCCCTGCTGATCGATCAGGAGCGCGACGGCGTGCGCCTGTCCGGCTATGCGGGCCTGCCCACCTATTCCCGCGGCAATGCGGCGCACCAGTTCCTGTTCGTCAACGGCCGCCCGGTGCGCGACCGCCTGCTGCAGGGCGCCCTGCGCGGCGCCTATGCCGACTTCCTGGCCCGCGACCGGCATCCGGCGGCGGCGCTCTTCCTCGACATCGACCCGCTCTACGTCGACGTGAACGTCCACCCTGCCAAGGCCGAGGTCCGCTTCCGCGACCCCGCCCTGGTGCGCGGCCTGATCGTCGGCGCCCTGCGCCATGCCCTGCACGCCGCCGGTCACCGCGCTTCGACCACGGTCGCCGCCGACGCCCTGTCCGGTTTCCGCCCGCACGTGGGCGAGGCCCTCTACAGCCCCACCTCGGCCTCGGCCCAGTCATTCGGGAACGCCGCGCCGGGCTGGAGCGGCTGGCAGGGTTGGTCGCAACCGGCCGCCGCCGCACAGAACCTGCCCGGCCTCAACGAACGCTCCGCCCGCGTCGAGCACACCTGGAGCGGTGAAGCCGCCGCCCCCAGCTTCCGTACCCTGGGCGAGATCCAGGCCGAGCACGCCGGCCAGATCGCGCCCGGCGCCCAGGCGCCCGCCGACCTGATCGACTACCCCCTCGGCGCCGCGCGGGCCCAACTTCATGGCACCTATATCGTCGCCCAGACCCGCGACGGGCTGGTCGTCGTCGATCAGCACGCCGCCCACGAGCGCCTCGTCTATGAGCGGATGAAGACCCAGATGGCCACCGGCGCCGTCACCCGGCAGGCCCTGCTGACGCCCGAGGTGGTCGAACTCGACCCTTCAGAAGCCGAGCGCGTCGCGGCCAAGGCCGAGGAACTGGCCGAGATGGGCTTGATCGTCGAAGCTTTCGGCGTCGGCGCGGTTCTGGTTCGCGAGACCCCCGCCCTGCTCGGCGACACCGATGTTCAGGGCCTGATCCGCGATATCGCCGACGACCTTTCGGAACATGGCGCCGCCCTGTCGTTGAAGGAGCGCATGGCCGAGGTCTGCGGCACCATGGCCTGCCACGGCAGCGTCCGCGCCGGCCGCGTCCTTTCCGCCCCCGAAATGAACGCCCTGCTGCGCCAGATGGAGGCCACGCCCCACTCCGGCCAATGCAACCACGGCCGCCCGACCTATGTGGAGCTGAAGCTCAACGACCTCGAAAAGCTGTTCGGGCGCAGATAGTTCAATGGGATACAGCGTCCTCTTCGTCTGCCTCGGCAACATCTGTCGCTCGCCGCTGGCCGAGGCCGCCTTCCGCGAAGAGGCCCGCCGCCTGAAGCTGGACGTCGTTATCGATTCCGCCGGCACCGGCGGCTGGCACGTCGGCGATCCGCCCGATCCGCGCGCTCAGGCCGTGGCGCGCAGGAACGGCGTCGACATCTCCGCCCTGCGCGGGCGTCAGGTGAAGCCCGCCGACTTCCGCCGCTTCACCCACATCGTCGCGCTGGACGAGGACAATCTCGCCAACCTGCGCCGTCTCGCCCCGCCGGATACGACCGCCGACCTCAGCCTGCTGCTGGATCACGTCGAGGGTCGCGAGGGTCAACCGGTGGCCGATCCCTATTTCGGCGACGACGACGGCTTCGACGTCACCTGGACGGATGTCACCGCCGGCGCGAAGGGTCTCGCCGCCGCGCTTCGCAGCCTCAAAGCCTGAGCGCCTCGACCACGCTGCTGGCCTTGCCGCCGGACGCCACTTCGCCGCCGCCGATGGCGTAGATCGTCCCGTTCACGCCCGCCGCCGCCAGACCATGGCGCGGCGTGCGCATCGGCGGCCCCGCCGACCAGACGTCACGCGCGGGATCGTAAATCCAGGTTTCCGCAAAGACGCCGCCGCCCCGCCCCTCGAACCATTCACCGCCGAAAGCGACCAACCGGCCGCCGGCTTCCGCCATGGCCAGGCCGCCGCCGACCTGTTTCCCGGTCGCAGGCGAAACCGGGATCGGCGCCAGCGTGTCCCAGCGGTCGGTCGTGGGATCATAGCAGTCCAGCCGCCCCGTGCCGCCGCCCTCGACCGTGCGGCCGCCCGCGATGAACAGCTTGCCGTCCAGCACGGCGCCCGCCGCGCTGTTGCGGGCCATGGGGGCTGGCTGCGCCGTGTCCCAGCGGTTCGCGGCGGCGTCAAAGACCAGATGGGTCGCCACGTCGCCCTGATCGGTCCACTGACCGTTCGCCGCGCCCTTGGGCGAACGACCGGTGACCAGATGCACCCGGTCGCCCAGCGCCAGGCCCACCGTCTCGCACAGACGATCCGGCATCTGGCCCACCTGCGCCCAGACGCCTCTATCCATGGCCCAGACATCCGTCATGGCCGTCCATTCGCCGGCGTCGCGGCGGTCATAGCCGCCGAAGGCCCAGACCCGTCCGGCGGCGGCCGCCAGCATCGGGTGGTGGCGCGGCTGCGGCAGACGGGGTCCCTCGGTCCACGCGTCCGCCGCAACGTCATAGACGGCGGTGCGGTCATTGATGTGCAGGCCGCCTGTGGCGGAGCGGACAAGTCCGCCGGCGACGGTGATCAGACCGTCCAGAGCGGCGCAATAGATCTCCTGGGTCGCCCAGGGCATGGCGGCCTTGGCGGTCCAGCTTTCGGCGGCGAACGAACGCCCGGGCAAGGTCGCCGCGGCGGCGGTCGTGGCGAGAAAGGCGCGGCGATGAATCTGGCTCATACGGCCAGCCTATCCAGATCAGTCGGCCGACGCGACCCTGAGGAAGAAGACGCGCGCGGCGCCATAGTCCCGCACGTCCAGGCGTTCGTAGCCCGGCGTGTCGATGTCCGGCTCGTCCGAGCCGCGCTCGAACACGACCAGCGCGCCCGGCTTCAGCCACTCGCCCTCCAGCAGCCGCGCCAGCGTCTGTTCGCCCAGACCCTTGGCGTAGGGCGGATCGAGGAAGGCCAGATCGAAGGCCTCGCCGGTGGAACCGGGCCGCGGCCCCAGGTCGGTGGCGCTGCGCCGATGCACTCGCCCTCGCCCGAATAGGCCATAGGCGTCCATGTTCTCGCGGATCACGCCGCGCGCGCCGTCGTCGGTCTCCACGAACAGGGCAAAGCTCGCCCCGCGTGAAATGGCCTCAAAGCCCAGGGCGCCGGATCCGGCGTACAGGTCGATAACCCGCATTCCCTGCAGGCTTTCACCCCAGGACGCGTGTTCCAGCACGTTGAAAATGGCCTGGCGAGCGCGGTCCGAGGTTGGACGCGTGTTCTGCCCCTCGGGCGCGAGAATGGCGCGGCCCTTCAGGCTGCCGGCGACGATCCTCATCTCAGTCCTCGCTCGGCGCGTACATGGCCTCGATCTCAGCGCCGGTCAGGCGCGGACGGTCGCCGGCGAAGTCATAGTTGGCGGGCTTGGAGTCGATGTAGATCTCGTCCTCGAAAGCAAACGCGCCGGGGTCGTCGAAGGCCTGGACCGAGACCATGGTCATGCCGCCCGCCTTCAGGCGCCAGAACAGACCCGCGCCGCAGGTAGAGCAGAATTGACGCTCGGCCCATTCCGACGAGGCATAGGTGGCGACGGGGCCGGAGACCTCGAGGCTGTCGCCGCAGTTGACGCTCAGCGAGACCCCGCCCGAAATCCGGCGACAGCTCTCGCAGTGGCAGGCATGCATGCCGCCCTGCGGCGTGGCGGTGAAGGTCACCGCTCCACACAGGCACCGGCCCGCCAGACGCGCGTCCTCCTTGGCCTCGACCATCGTCAGCTCTCCGTTCAGACCCTAGCCGCGGTCGCGGGGACCGCCACGCCCGCCCGAAGGCTTGCCGCCAAAGGGTTTGCCGCCGCCGGGACGCGAGCCGCCCGGCTTGCCGCCGAACCCGCCGGGCTTGCCGCCCGAACGCGGCGCGCCGTCGCGCGGCTTGAAATCGCGCTGGGGACGATCGCTCGAGCCGCCCTCACGCGGCTTGAAGTCCCGCTTGGGCCGGTCGCTGAAACCACCCTCGCGCGGTTTGAAATCACGCTGCGGCCGATCGCCGCCGGAGCGGGCGCCGTCGCGGGGCTGGAAGTCGCGCTTGGGTCGGTCGCCGAAACCGCCCTTGGCGCCGTCGCGTGGAGCGCGACGGTCATCAATCAGTTGCGGTTCCGACCGGTTGAACGGCCGACGCGGACGGTCGGACCACTCGCCGCCCTGGGCGGCTTCCGGCCGGGCGCGCGGCTTGAAGGTCTTGGTGTGCTCGAACCTTGGCGTCGCCTTGGCCCAGCCTTCCTTCTTGGCGGGCCGTTCTCGGCGGTCGACGGCGTCAGCCTGCGCCGCCGTGGCCGCGCGAACGCGGCTGGGCTTGCGCGACGGATCCGACAGGGCCGAACCCGACTTGCCCGTCACGATCGGCGACGAGGTGCGGCGACCCGGAACCGGCGCCGGCGTCGAGACCGCGTTGCCGGTCGGCATGTTCTCGGGACGGATATGATCGGCCAGCATCTCGCGGATCACGCGCGGGCCGATTTCCTCGACCGCCCCGATCGGCAGGGTGCCCAACTGGAACGGACCATAGGCCAGACGGATCAGCCGGTTCACGGTCAGGCCGACCGACTCCAGGACCTTGCGGACCTCGCGGTTCTTGCCCTCGGTGATCGAGACGCTGATCCAGAGGTTGGCCGAGCTGCGCTCGCCGTCCTCTTTTTCCTTGGCCTTGTCGATGGTCGCTTCCATCGGGCCGTAGTGGACGCCGTCGACGGTGCAGCCCGTCTTCAGCTTGTCCAACTCGGCCTGGGTGATGCGGCCACGGGCGCGGGCCCGATAGTGACGCACCAGGGCCGAGTCCGGCATCTCCAGCGCCCGGCTCAGTTCGCCGTCGTTGGTCAGCAGCAGCAGGCCCTCGGTGTTCAGGTCAAGGCGACCGACCGAGATCACGCGCGGCAGGCCGCTGGGCAGAGCGTCAAACACGGTCGGGCGGCCCGCCGGGTCGTTGTGGCTGGTGATCAGACCGGCCGGCTTGTGATAGCGCCAGACGCGCGTCGCCTGGGCGGCGCCCATCGGCTTGCCGTTGACGGTGATCACGTCGTCGCGCGTCACCAGGGTCGCCGGCGTGTCCAGGATGCGGCCGTTGACCGCCACCTTGCCCAGACCAATCAGACGCTCGACCTCGCGACGCGAGGCGATGCCCGCGCGCGCCATGGCCTTGGCGATTCGCTCGCTGCGAAGCGGCGCCGCCGGTTCCTTGGCCGCGTTCGGGCCGCCCTTGCCGGCGCCCTTCACAAAGGGCCTGTCACCGCGATCGTCCTTGCGGTCGGCGCGCGGCGGGCCTTTTCGGTCACCGAAGCCACCCTTGTCAGGGCGCGCGTCGGCGAATTTACGGGGACCGCGCGGGCCGTCGTCTTGACGGGAGCGGGGCTTCTTGTCGTTGTCTTTGGGATGGCGATCCATGATGAGCGGTTCATGAGCATGGCGCTCGACTTGGCGCAAGCGGCGGCGCAAGCTGGCGAAGTGCCCGTCGGCGCGATAATTGTCGACGAAAACACCGGCGAAGTGCTTGGCCGTGGGCAAAACGGCCCCATAACAGCCCATGATCCGACCGCTCATGCCGAGATCGTGGCTTTGCGCGATGCCGCGTCAAAGTTGCAGAATTATCGCCTTACCGACCTGACCCTCTATGTCACGCTGGAACCCTGCGCCATGTGCGCGGGCGCCATCAGCCACGCCCGCATCGGCCGGGTGGTCTGGGGCGCGGACGATCCCAAGGGCGGCGCGGTCATCCACGGCGGGCGGTTCTTCGACCAGCCGACCTGCCACTGGCGGCCCGCGACCGAGGGCGGCGTCATGGCCGAACCGGCCGCCGAAACCCTGCGCGCCTTCTTCCGGGCGCGACGCGGAACGCGCGCCGCCATCGGGCGTTGACTTCCAAGCTTGACCTTGGAGGCGCTCCGCTTGTCGCACCTGATCCTTCGCGCCGCTCCGGCCCTCCTGATTGTCGCCCTGCTGTCGGGCTGTGGCCAGGAGCCGCGCAAGGCGCCGACCGACGGCGACGAGGTGCGAGAACGCGCAATCGAGGCCCAGACCGCGCGCCGTCGCACCGGGGCTGAAGTGCAGGACCGGGCGCTCAACCGGGTCATCCGCACCGTCTATCTCTGCAACAACAGCGAACGCCTGTCGGTCGACTTCGACAATCCGCGGCAGATGGCGACCGTGCGCAACTCTTCGGGCGAAGCGGTCGACCTGTTCCAGGAACGCGCCGCAGACGGCATCTGGTATCGCGCCAGCGGCTACGAGCTGCGCGGCAAGGGCGTTCAGGCCACCTGGACCGCCGACGGCCGCGAGCCGACCGAATGTCGGGCGGTGGACTAACCGAACCTCGCCAGCCGGTCATCCAGGCGACGCCGGACCTCGGGCCAGTCATCGTCAAGCACCACGAACTGAGCCGTATCCCGTATCCGTCCGGTCCAGGTGATCTTGTGCTTGCGCAACACCCCCTCGTCCCTGACCCCCAGCTTGCGGATGGCGGCGGCGCTGGCGGCGTTCAGGGCGTCGGTGATGATCTCGACCCGCACCGCCCCCGCGTCGAACGCATGGCCCAGCAACAGGCGCTTGCACGCCGGATTGACCGGCCCGCCGCGCGCTTCCGGGCGATAGAAGGTGGAGCCCACCTCGCAACGCCGATGCTCGGGCCTGATTTCATACAGGCTGGTCGTGCCGACCACCGCCGCATCGCTTAACCGCCGCACGGCGTAGGCGATGCGCGAGCCGGCGCTCATCGCCTTCAGCGCTGCAGCCCACCAGCTGTCGAAATGTTCGCCATAGGCCGCACTGACCATGCCGTTCCAGGCCTCGGGATCGCAGTCCAGCGCCGCCCTCACTTCGTCTTCCAGCCCCGCATTGAACGACTCCAGCCGAACGAAACGGTCTTCCAGAACGACGGGGCTCAGCTTCACGCCGCCGCACCTTCCTCGATCAGGAAGGCCCGCACCGCGTCCGCATCCACGTTCTTGTCCGTAAACGCGTCGCCGATGGCCCGAGCCAGGATCAGCGTCAGCCGCCCGCCCTCGGCCTTCTTGTCTCCGGCCATCCGCCCGATCAGGGCCGCGGCGCGGAAGCCCTGATCCACGTCGGCCAGCCGCGTCGGCAAGCCCGCCGCCCGGATCCCGGCCTCGGCCTTTTCGACGTCCGCCGCCGGACACAGCCCCTGTCGGGCCGAGAACCGAAACGCCATGGCGCAACCCAGGGCCACCGCCTCGCCATGGGTCAGGGCGTCGCCAAAGCCCAACTCAGCCTCCAGGGCGTGCCCGAAGGTGTGGCCCAGGTTCAGCAGGGCGCGCCGCCCCGCCTCCTTCTCATCCTCACCGACGATCTCGGCCTTGATCTCGACCGAACGGATCACCGCCCGTTCCAGCGCGTCGGGATCGCCCTCGGCGCCCGCAGCCCCCTCCCCGCCCAACCAGTCGAAGAAGGCCGCGTCGCAAATCAGCCCGTGCTTCAGCACCTCGGCCCAGCCCGAGCGCACCTGACGCACCGGCAGGGTGGCCAGGGCCTCGATATCGGCCAGCACCAGTCGCGGCTGATGGAAGGCGCCGATCAGGTTCTTGCCGCGCGGCGTGTCGATGGCCGTCTTGCCGCCGACCGAGGAATCCACCTGGGCCAGCAGGGTCGTCGGGACCTGCACGAAGTCGATTCCGCGCATGAACAGCGCCGCCGCCAGCCCGGCCAGATCGCCCACGACCCCGCCGCCCAGGGCCACGACAAGACTCCTGCGGTCCAGCCCTTCGGCCAACAAGCCGTCCAGCACGGCTTCAAGCTGTTCGAACGATTTGGACGCCTCGCCCGCCGGAACCGTGACGATCCCGGTCGCCAGGCCAGCGCCGTGCAACGATGCGCGCACGGTCTCGCCGTGGATCGCCGCCACCGTCTCGTCGCTGACGATAAAGGCCCGTGTCGGCTTCAGGGCGGCGACGCGACCCCCCGCTTCTTTCAGTAAGCCGCGCCCGACCACGACCTCATAAGCGGCGAAACCCTCGCCGCCGACCCGGATCGTCGTCATCGCTTGCTCTCCTCGCGGGCGTGGCGCCGCAGTTCCTTGTAGATCGCCTCGACCGCCTGACCGTGCGAGCCGCCGCCGACATCCACGGTCACGTCCGCCTCGGCGTAGATGGGATAGCGGGCCTCGGCCAACTGGCTCAGGGCCTCCAGCGGATCGCGGCCGCGCAACAGGGGCCGGGTGTCGCGGCGCTGCACCCGTTCGGCGATCACCTTCAGGTCGGCGCGCATCCAGACGCTGACCGAATGCTTCTTCATCAGCGCGCGCGTCTCGGGGTTCATCATGGCCCCGCCGCCGGTCGCCAGCACGATGGGCGGGCCTTCCAGCAGGCGGCGCATGATTCGCGCTTCGCCCGCCCGGAACTCGGCCTCGCCCCGGCTGGCGAAGATTTCGCTGACGCTCATGCCGGCGGCCGCCTCGATCTCGTGGTCGCCGTCGTGGAAGGGCAGACCCAGCCGTTGCGCCAGTCGGCGCCCCACCGTCGATTTTCCCACGCCCATCAGCCCCACCAGGGTTATGGTGCGGTCGGGCGTCAAGGACGGCGACAGGGGCGAGGAATCGGGCGAGGCGTCGGCAGGCATGGTTCCACTATTCTCTACACGACCCGGCCGTTCGCTCCACACCTGTGTTGAGCGCGCCGCATGACGCCCCAGATCGAGGCCTTTCTGGAAATGATGGCGGTCGAGCGCGACGCCTCGCCCCACACCCTGTCCGCCTATGGCCGCGACCTGACCGACGCCGAGGTCTGGCTGGGCGATGCGGGCGGACTGATGGGGGCCGACGAAAGCGCGCTGGAGGCCTGGTTCGCCGACCTGTCCCGACGCGGCCTGTCGGCGGCCACGGCGGCGCGGCGGCGTTCTTCCGTGCGCCAGTTCTACCGCTTCGCCCTGGGCGAAGGCTGGCGAGCCGACGACCCGTCCCGCCGCATCGACGCCCCCAAACAGGGCCGCAACCTGCCCAAAACCCTCAGCCGCGCAGAGATCGAGGCCCTGCTGGTTGCCGCCGGCGCCGCCGACAGCGCGGCGGGCCTTCGGCTCGTGGCCTTGGTCGAGATGGCTTATGCCTCCGGCTTGCGCGTGTCGGAGCTGCTCGGACTCAGGGTCGAGGCCGTGCGCCGCGATCCCGCCTATCTCATCGTGCGCGGCAAGGGCGGCAAGGAAAGGCTTGCGCCGCTCAACGCCGCCGCCCGCCAGGCGATCAAGGCCTGGCTCGACGCCCGCGACGCCGCGCGCAAGCCGAACACGCCCGACAGCGCCTGGCTCTTTCCGTCGCATGGCAAGACCGGCCACCTGACGCCCCGCCGCTTCGCCCAGTTGCTGGATCAGGCGGCGCTGGCGGCCAACATCGACCCGGCCCGCGTCAGCCCCCACGTCCTGCGCCACGCCTTCGCCACCCACCTGCTGGAAGGCGGCGCCGACCTGCGCGTGGTCCAGACCCTGCTGGGCCACGCCGACATCTCGACCACCCAGATCTACACCCACGTCGCCACCGACCGCCTGGCCCAGGTCGTCCATTCCAGGCACCCCTTGGCGAAGGACGACTGAACCCGGCTTGCCCCGCAGCGTTCACCGCTCTAGTTTCCGCCGCTTTCCGTAGCGCCAACCGCGCTTCTCCTCACGGACGCCTTATGGCCACGCACTACCTCGAATTCGAAAAGCCCATCGCCGAGCTGGAAGCCAAGATCGCGGAGCTGTCGCATCTGGCCCCGACCAGCGGCTCGTTCGAGACCGAGATCGCCGCCCTGCGCAAGAAGGCCGACGCCCTGCGGGTGAAGACCTACGCCAATCTTGATCCGTGGATGCGCACCCAGGTCGCGCGCCACCCGCAACGCCCCCACCTCGTCGACTACCTCGACAGTCTGTTCACCGATTTCGTGGAACTGCACGGCGACCGTCAGTTCGGCGACGATCAGGCGATCATCGGCGGTCTGGCCCGCTTCCGCGGCCAGCCGGTCGTGGTCATGGGCCACGAAAAGGGTCATGACACCCAGACTCGCATCACCCACAACTTCGGCATGGCCCGCCCCGAGGGCTATCGCAAGGCCGTCCGCCTGATGGACATGGCCGAGCAGTTCGGCCTGCCGGTCCTGACCTTCGTCGACACCGCCGGCGCCTATCCAGGCCTGGGCGCCGAGGAGCGCGGTCAGGCTGAGGCGATCGCCCGCTCGACCGAGCGCGGCCTGACCCTGGGCGTCCCCTCCATCGCCACGGTGACGGGCGAAGGCGGTTCGGGCGGGGCCATCGCCATCGCCGCCGCCAGCCGCGTGCTGATGCTGGAGCACTCCATCTATTCGGTCATCTCGCCCGAGGGCGCAGCCGGCATCCTGTGGCGCGACGGCGCCCGCGCCAGGGACGCGGCCATGGCCATGAAGATCACGGCCCCTGATCTGATGGCGATGAAGATCGTCGACCGCGTCATTCCCGAACCCCTTGGCGGCGCCCACACCGCCCGCGAGACGGCCATTCAATCGGTCGGCGACGTGCTGGAAGATGAACTGAAGACGCTGTCCACGCTGTCGGCGGATCAAATCCGCAAGGCCCGCGCCGATCGCTTCTACGCCATCGGTCGTCTGGGCTGATCCCGCACGTTGCACGACGGCCCTGCGCCGTCGAAGCTGGCCCCATGCGATTCGCTTTCTCGTCTTTTCTGCGCGTCAGGGGCCCATCATGCGCGGCATGAACGGGGTCGGCGAGTCGCTACGCGAAAGCGCGGTGTTCAACTTCAACGGCGCGGTGACCATGGTCATCGACGACTCGCCGTTCGCGCTGGAACTGACCGCCCAAGCCGTGCTCGGCTTCGGGATCAAGGTGCGTCACGCCTGCAGCAGCGCCGCCGAGGCCATCTCCGTGCTGCGGGACCATCCCGTCGATCTGATCCTGGTCGACTGCGAGATGCCGGGCATGAGCGGTTATGAGTTCGTGCGGTGGCTGCGTCGTTCAGGGCTGGAGCCCAACGCCTTCGCCCCTGTCATCATGACCGCCGCCCACGTCCGTCGCTCCAAGGTGTCCGAAGCGCGCGACTGCGGCGCCAACTTCCTGATCACCAAGCCGTTCAGCGCTGGCGTCCTGCTGGAACGCATCGTCTGGGTCGCCCGCGACGCCCGCCCCTTCCTCGAGGTCGGCGACTATTTCGGCCCTGACCGGCGCTTTCGTTCGGAACCCTGGGAGGGTCTGGAGCGTCGTTCAGAGGAAATCCGCAAGGCTGAATTCGAAGCCCAACGTAAAGCGTCGATCGAACTATGACCGTCATCACGCACAACCGCCGTCGCTCGCGCCTGTCGACCCTGATCGACCAGCCAGGCGGCGTCAGCGCCGGCGCCGCCCTGGCCCAGGCCAAAGCCAATCTGGCGGAAATGGCCGAACGCAGCCGCGCGGTGATCGAGGAACAGGTCGCGGCCCTCGCGGCGCTGCGGCCCGCCGCGACGCTGGACGAAGCCTCACGCCTTCTGGATCAGGCCTACGATCACTCCAGCGCGGTCATCGACGCCGCCGGTCCCTTCGACCTCAAGGACCTGTGCGCGGCGGCAGCCAATCTGTGCGACCTGATCGACGCCGCGCCCGAGGACAGGCCCTTCGACTGGCGCATCGTCACGGTCCACGCCCAGGCCCTGCGCCTGCTGCTGACCCTGCCGGCCGACGCCGTCGAGGCCCGCACCCAGGTCCTGGCCAGCCTCAAGGACGTGCTGAAAGCCAAGGCGCCCGGCGCGGCTCAGTCGGACTGAGCCAGGCTCTTCGCGCCCCGCGTCTGCTTGCGCCACAGGCTGGCGTATTCGCCGCCCTGACGCGCCACCAGCTCATGATGCGCCCCGCGCTCGACGATCCGCCCAGCCTTCAGCACCAGAATCTGCTCGGCGTCGGCCACCGTTGAGAGACGGTGCGCCACCACCAAGGTCGTGCGCCCCGCCCTCGCCTTCCGCAGCGTCTTCTGGATCGCCGCTTCGGTGCGGCTGTCCAGGGCGCTGGTCGCCTCGTCCAGGATCAGGACGCAGGGGTCGGCCAGCAGCGCGCGGGCGATGCCCACCCGCTGACGCTCACCGCCTGACAGCTTCAAGCCCCGCTCGCCGACCCGCGTCTCCATGCCCTCGGGCAGGTTGCGGATGAAGTCGGCCAGTTCCGCCGCCTCGGCCGCAGCCCAGATGGCCGCATCATCGGCGTCGGGTCGGGCAAAGGCGATGTTGGCGCGGATGCTGTCGTTGAACAGGGCCACGTCCTGCGGCACCAGAGCCACTGCGGCCCGCAGCGAGGCCTGCGTCACCGATCGCGCATCCCGGCCGTCGATCAGCACACGCCCTTCCTGCGGATCGAGCAGACGCAGGGCCAGCTTGACGATGGTGGACTTGCCCGCCCCCGACGGCCCGACCAGAGCCGTGGTCGTCCCCGCCGGAGTGACGAAGCTGACGTCGTCCAGACCCGCCGCCCGGGCGTCATGACGGAAGCCGACCCGATCAAACACGATCTCGGCCCCGCAACCGCCGACGGGCCGCGCCAGGTCCGTGGCGTCAGGTGCGTCGGCGACCTGCGGCGCCTGGCGCGTCACCTTCAGCATCTCTTCCATGTCTATGAAGGACTGACGGATTTCACGATAGGCGAAGCCCAGAATGTTCAGCGGCGCATACAGCGAAATCATGATCAGCACCGCCGCCGTGACGTCGCCTGGCCCCATCCTTCCCGCCGCCGCCTCGAACCCGGCCATGACGGCCATGATCCCCAGGCCGATGTTCATGATCAGACCCTGGATCAGGTTCAACGTCGCCAGCGAAGTGTTGGCCTTCAGCGCCGCATCCACATAGGTCGACAGCGAACGGTCATAGGCCTCGGCCGCACGGCCCTCGGCCCCGAATGACTTGACCGTCTCGTAGTTCAGCAGGGCGTCGACCGACAGGCCCGCCGCCTCGCTGTCGGCGGCGTTCATGGCGCGCCGGTGCTCCAGCCGCCAGTTGGCCATGGCGAAGGTCGCCACCGCATAGACGGCCACCACGCCGATCGCCACCGCGCCGAAACGCCAGTCGTACTTGCCGCTCAGCACCGCCGCCGCCAGCACCAGCTCGACCACGGTCGGGCCGAGGTTGAACACCAGAATGCGCAACAGGAAGTCGACGGCCCGCGAGCCCCGATCCATGGTCCGCGACAGGGCGCCGGAGCGCTTGGTCTGGTGGAAGTCCAGCGACAGGCTCAGGGCGTGCGCAAACGTCTCGGCCGCCGTCCTGCGCTGCGCCGCGGCCCGCACCGGCGCGAACACCACATCCGACAGCTGCGGCGTCGCCGCCGAGAGGAAACGCACCAGGGCCCAGCCCACGGCGAAGGCGGCGAAGCCCCAGCCCACGGCCGCCGCTGCGCCCTGCCCGGCCGCCAGGTGGTTGACCGCCGCGCCCAGAATCAGCGGGGCCGCCACGCCCAGCCCCTTGCCCGTCAGCGTCAGGCCGATGGCCCCGGCGACCCGCCAGGGCAGTTGCGGCGCGCCCGAGCGGCCGACCACGCGCAACAGATCGCCCAGCGCCTGCCAGGTCGGCGGCGCCTCCTGCTTCGCAGGCTCCTGCCCCGCCGCCATGGCCTTGACCGTGGAGTCGCCCCGCCGGCCCGATCGTTCACCGCGCATCGTCATGCTCCAGCATATGGGCGGCGCCGCGCCGGAGCGAAACCGGCACTCAGTTCAGGCTCGCAATCGCTTCCAGAAGTTCGTCCACCGCGCCCTCGGTCGTCGCCCACGAGCAGACGAAGCGCACAGAGCCGTCGTCGAACTGGTAGCAGGCCCACCCCATGGCGTTCAGGCGCTGATGGGCTTCAGCCGGCATCCGCACGAAAACCGCATTGGACTCGACCGGATGCGCCAGCACGAAGGGCGATCCCTCCTCGATCCCGTCGGCCAGACGCTGGGCCATCAGATTGGCGTGGGCCGCTCCCGTCTCCCAGGCGCCGGATTCGAGCAGCCCCAGAATGGGCGCCGCCAGAAAGCGTGTCTTGGACGCCGTCTGCCCGGCCTGCTTCAACCGATTGTCGATGCGCCGCGTCAGGCTCTTGTCGAATATGACCAGGGCTTCTGCGCAGTTGGCGCCCGCCTTGGCTCCGCCGAACACCAGCACGTCAACGCCCAGACGCGGTATGTCCTTCAGGTCAAATCCCGCTGCGGCGGCGTTGGCCAGTCGCGCTCCGTCCATATGGACGCCCAGACCCGCGCGTTTCGCGGGTTCGATCAGGTGACGCAGTTCTTCTTCCGAATAGACGGCGCCATATTCCGTCGCCTGCGTCACGCTCAGGGCGGCCGGCGGCTGACGATGACCGACAACCGGCTCATCCAGTGCCGCGTGCAGGGCCAGGGTGTCGATCTTGCCCGAATAGCCCGGCAGACCGATCAGGCCGACGCCCTGCCCGAAAAAGCCCGGCGCGCCGGTCTCGTCGGTGCAGATGTGGGCCGCATGGTGCGTCAGCACCGCCTCATACGGCTGGGCCAGCATGGACACGGCGATGGCGTTCGCCGCCGTGCCACTGAATACGAAACGCACCTCGGCGTCCGCATCCAGGCGCTGACGGATCATATCCGCAGCCCTCGCCGTGGTCTCGTCAGCGCCATAGGCTCGGGCAAACCCGCCATTGGCCGCGACCAGGGCGTTCAGGGCGTCCGGCGCCATGCCGGCGGTGTTGTCCGATCCGAAGTCGTAGCGCACGCGTCACTCTTCCTGTTGTGCCGGCGCCATGACGACGCGGGCGAATTTGGCGTCCTTGGCCGGGACCTCGACCTGATGCGGGAAAGGTATCTCGATTCCGGCGGCGTCCAGCGCTTCCTTGCCGCCCTGCATCAGGTCGGCCTGCGACTGCCACCAGTCATCGACCTTGACCCAGGCGTGCAGCGTGATCTGCACCGAACTGTCCAGAAGTCCCGTCACGCCGGTCCACGGCGCGGGATCCTTCAACACCTTGGCGTGGGCGACGGCGACGCCCGCCAGAAGATCGCAAGCGTCCTTCAGATTTTCGCCGTAGCCGACCGTGAACTTGATCTCGATCCGGCGGGTCCGTTGCCCGGTCAGGTTGATGATGACGTCGCTCAGGACCTTGGAGTTGGGAATGACGATCTTGTGGTTGTTGGCGTTCGACAGCTGGGTCGTGAACAGGTCCAGCTTCTGCACCGTGCCCGAAGCACCGCCCACGTCGATCACCTCGCCCACGCGATAGGGCCGCAGCATCAGCAGCATGACGCCCGCCGCGACGTTCGACAGCGTCCCTTGCAGAGCCAGACCGACCGCCAGAGAAGCCGCGCCCAGCACCGCGATGATCGAGGTCGTCTGCACGCCCAGCCGTTGCAACACGGCGATCAGGCCGATGATGATGACGACCACGCGAACGACCTGGGCGGCGAAGCTGAGCACCGTCTGGTCATGGCGGAAGGCCCTCAGCCGCCCCAGCACCCGCCGCGTCACCCCCGAGGCCCAGCGGGCGACGAACAGGGTGACGACGAAGATCAGCGTCGCGATCGTCAGATTGATCGCCAGATCGCCGGCCATGTCGGCCAGCTTGGCGAGAATGGCGGCATCGACCGTCAGCCGCTTTTCACCGGCGGCGACCGTCTGCGTCAGGGTTTCGGGCAGGAAAGACATGACCTTGGGTCTAGCGTCTGCCCCCGCGAATGGAAGCCCGGCGGTCAGGGTTTCTTCGACGGCCGGCGTCCTGACGCGACAGATTCAGGCGCTTTCGACGCCCCAGGCGATCAGGCGGCCTGCGCCGCCTCCACCGTCGTGGCCTGATGCAGGGCGATACGCCCGCCCGGCACCTGGGCCATCAACCCGGCCAGGCTGCGGAAATCGATCGGCTTGTTCAAATAGGCGTCAGCGCCGGCCGTCAGCCCGGCCTCGTGATCCTCGCTCCGCGCCGACGCCGACAGGACGACGATGGGCGTATCGACATTGACGCCCGCGCCCTCGCGGATCATCCGCGTGGCCGTCAGCCCGTCCATGACGGGCATGTTCACGTCCATGATGATCAGGTCGAACCTCTGGTTCTTCGCCAGATCGACCGCCAGCTGGCCATTCTCGGCCGTGCTGGTCCGGTGCCCGGCGGAGCCCATCCACGCTTCCAGGATCATGCGGTTGACCGGGTGATCCTCGACCACGAGCACGTCCAGATGATCGCCGCCCTCGACGTCGGCGTCGATTTCCGTGGCGGCCTCGGCGTGGTTCCATTCCACCACCTCGCCCTCGATCGACAGGGTGAAGGTCGAGCCTTCGCCGAGGCTTGAGGTCACCGTGATGTCGCCGCCCATGATATGGGCCATGCGCCGCGCAATGGTCAGGCCCAGCCCCGTTCCGCCGAACTTGCGCGTCGAGGAGTTGTCGACCTGGGTGAAGGGCTGGAACAGACGCTCCAGATCCTCGCGTGAAATGCCCGAGCCGCTGTCTGTGACCGAGAACTCGAATCCGACCCGACGATCCGAGATCCGGCGGCCGCGAACCTTGTAGCGAATTTCGCCCTTGTCCGTGAACTTGACCGCATTCGAAAGCAGGTTCTGCACCACCTGGCACACACGCAGCGGATCGCCCCGCACCACGGCCGGCATCTCGCCCTCGAAGGTCGAGACCAGCGTCAGCCCCTTGGCCTCGGCCTGGGCCTCGAACGGGCCGGTGATGCGACGATGCAGGTCATCGACGTGAATATCCACCACGTCGAAGCTCATCTTGCCGGCCTCGATCTTGGTCATGTCCAGGATGTCGTTCAGCAGGCTCAGCAGGTTGTCGCCTGAATTGCGGATGATCGACAGATACTCGCGCTGCGTGCCTTCCAGCCGGGTCGCGCTCAGCAGTTGGGCCGCCCCCAGAACGCCGTTCATCGGCGTTCGCAGTTCGTGCGAGATCACCCCCAGGAAGCTGGACTTGGCCTCGTTGGCGGCATCCGCCTTGTCGCGCGCGGCTTCCAGTTCCTCGATCAGGTGCGCCTGGTGCTCCTGAAACACCCGGATGCGCTCCTCGCGCAGCATGGTCATGGTGACCAGGACAAACAGGCTGGCTGCGGTGAACGGCACCAGAGCGACAAACGGCCAGAACAGGGGGCCGCCCGCCAGGCTGATGGCGATGATCGCCGCGGCGAGGCCGTACGGCGACGAAATCATGATGGCCTGACGCGGCGAGCTGCGCAGTTGGGCGAAGACCAGCACATAGCCCGACACCAGCAGGGCTATGGCCAGCTCATGACCAAATGCCGAAGGCGAGAACCAGGCCATAAGCGGCGCGACCGCCCAGACCGCCGTGGTGACGGTGGCCACGGCGGGAAAGACCATGCCCCAGCCCCCGCCGGCGCGCTGGCTGACACGCTTTTCAACCTCGCCGCGCAGGGCGCCGGCGGCCAGGGTCGCGACAAACCACGTCAGCCCCGGGACCAAACCCACGGTCACGACCACGCCGATGGCCCAGCTGACGATGATCAGATAGCGCAGGTAATGAGTCTGCAGGATCGCGGTCAGCGCCTGCGCGGCCTCGCCCGGCGCCTGGCCGTCTAAGCCCTTGATCCCGTCACCCACCATTCGCACGCCCCCGCCCTTGCAAATAAGTCTGGGAGCGGACGCTAGGTTGAAGGTTCTAAGACGAAGTGAATACGTTGGTTTACGTAGCGTAACCGTAACTCAGCCGCGGTTCGCTTCGCCGCTGGTCAGGGCGCGTACGGCCAGGGCGTGCACCGGACCAGCCAGTTCCTCGCGCAGCACCGCATTGATCGCCCGCTGTCGCGCAACCCGGCTCTGCCCCTCGAAGGCGTCGGCCACGATGGTCAGCTGGAAATGGCTTTCGCCGCCGTCCTTCGCATCCATGCCGCCCTCGTGGTGGTGCCCCGCGTGCTTCCAGCTGTCGTCCTCCAGCTCGATCCGCTCGGGCTTGAAGGCCGCCGTCAGTTTTTCGCGGATAAGTGCGGCAATGGGGCCGTCTGGCATCGGTCGTTCCTTGAAGCTGTCCAAATCAAGCTTACACTCGGGGCGATGTCCGCGTCATTTGAATACAAGCCTCGCTTCACCGACATCCGCGTGAAGCCGCCCAAGCCCGATGAGGAGAAGGCCGAGGCCGACGTCCTGCACCGGAAGAAGGGCGAGAAGTCGTGCGAGTGGCCGGACTGCACCCGTCCCGCGACGGCGAAGGCGCCCAAGTCGCGCGAGCAGCTCGCCGACTTCTACGAGTTCTGTCAGGCCCATGCCGGTCAGTACAACAAGGGCTGGAACTTCTACGCCGGCATGAGCGAGGGTCAGATCCGCGCCGCCCAGGAAAACGAGGCCATGACCGGCGGCCGTCCCACCTGGGAGATGAAGGCCGGCAAGAACACCCGCGAAGCCGCCGCCTTCGCCGCCAAGATGGGCACGGCCAACAATCAGGGCGCGGGATCATGGCGTGACAGCTTCGGCCTGTTCGGTCGTCGCACCCAGGAGCAGACCGGCCCCGTCGGCGCCGAGGCTCACCGCATCGGCAAGATCGAACTCGCGGCCCTGACCGATCTGGGTCTGAAGCCGGGCGCGGACAAGGCTGCGATCAAGGCCCGCTATCACGAGATGCTCAAACGCTTCCACCCCGACACCAACGGCGGCGACCGCGGCGCAGAGGCCAAGCTTCAGAGCGTCATCAAGGCCTGGAAAGTCTTGAAGAAGGCCGGCCACGCCTGAGGCTTCTCAGCAGGCCGCCCGGCTTGGGCGGGCCGTCGATGCGCGTCATGCTTTCGCCCGCTCCGTCCCAGATTTCCGCAAAGGCGCTGTCGGCGTCGTCCAGCATCATGCGTCTTGTTTCGCTGATGGCTTCCGGCCAACTGTCCGCATCCAGAGCGAACATATGAGGTGTTCCCTCAGACGCGTCATAGACATAGCAGAAGTACTGCACGTTCGTATGCATGGCCCTCTTCCCCGACGGAAGTTATGGACAAATTATTAACACGGACTTGTGGATTACACGAATCACAGAACCGTTGTTTCTGAAGCATCCGGCTCCCATATCCGACGTCTTCGAACCTCAAAGGAGTCGCCCCATGGAAGTCTTGTACCGCGCCCACGCCACGGCCTCGGGAGGCGGCCGCGACGAGGGCCGCTCCGCCACCGACGACGGCAAGATCGACGTCCGCCTGTCCGTCCCGACGGAAATGGGCGGCAAGGGCGGCGACGGCACCAACCCCGAGCAGCTTTTCGCCACCGGCTACGCCGCCTGCTATCTCGGCGCCCTGCGCCTGGTTTCGGGCAAGGCTGGAACCCCGGTCGGACCCGACACCAAGGTTAAGGCCGGCGTAGGATTCGGCAAGAACACGCGCGGCGAGGGCTTCAACCTCGACGTCTCGCTGACGATCACCGACCATGGCCTTGATCAGGCGGTGATCGACGACCTGATCCACAAGGCGCATCAGGTCTGCCCCTACTCCAACGCAACGCGCGGCAACGTCGACGTGGCGCTTTCCGCGGAATAAGCGACACAACCGCCCTCGCGCGTGTTGACCGCGCGCGCGAGGGGGCTAGATGGGGAGCCATGACCTCTCCCCTCGACGCCTCGCCCGATCCCCTGGTCACGCTGGAGCCGCACCGCAAGGTGACGGTCAGGGAGGCGTTCGGCGTGGATTCCGACATGGTCGTGCCTGCCTTCGACACCCGCGACAGCCATGTGCCTGAGATCGACGACAGCTATCGCTTCGATCCGCAGACGACCCTGGCCATCTGCGCCGGCTTCGCCTTCGACCGCCGCGTCATGGTTCAGGGCTACCACGGCACCGGCAAGTCGACCCACATCGAACAGGTCGCCGCCCGCCTGAACTGGCCCCTGGTCCGCGTGAACCTGGACAGCCACATCAGCCGCATTGATCTGGTCGGCAAGGACGCCATCGTCCTCAAGGACGGCAAGCAGATCACCGAGTTCCGCGAGGGCATCCTGCCCTGGTCGCTGCAACGCCCGGTCGCCCTGGTCTTCGACGAATACGACGCGGGCCGTCCCGACGTCATGTTCGTGATCCAGCGCGTGTTGGAGGCCCAGGGCCGCCTGACCCTGCTGGACCAGAACCGCGTCATCCGCCCGAACCGCTGGTTCCGCCTGTTCTCGACCACCAACACCATCGGCCTGGGCGACACCTCGGGCCTCTATCACGGCACCCAGCAGATCAACCAGGGTCAAATGGATCGCTGGAACATCGTGACGACGCTCAACTACCTCGACCACGACGTCGAGGCCGAGATCGTCGCCGCCAAGATCCCCGAGTGGCACGACGCCGAGGGCAAGCGCCGGATCGCCGCCATGGTCCGCGTCGCCGACATGACCCGCAACGCCTTCATGAACGGCGACATCTCCACCGTCATGTCGCCCCGCACGGTCATCACCTGGGCCCAGAACGCCATCATCTTCGGCGGCGACCTGGCCCTCAGCTTCCGCCTGACCTTCCTGAACAAGTGCGACGAGCTGGAACGCCCCACCATCGCCGAGTTCTACCAGCGCGCCTTCGGCGAGGACCTGCCGGAAGCCGCCACGCGCGTGAAGATCGGCTAAAACCTCCCTTCTCCCCTTGTGGGAGAAGGTGGCCCGTCAGGGGCGGATGAGGGGTCTCGCTGCGCCTTGAAGCCATGGCTGCCCCCTCATCCGCCCCTGCGTCCCCCAAAACCCGCTCACCCCGGCGGACGCCGGGGTCCAGTCCTTTGGCTGCAAGCCCCACGCATGAAGCTCTCACTGGGTCCCGGCCTTCGCCGGGATGAGCGGTGAAAGGGCGCAGCCTTCACATCCAGCCCGTCCAATCCCTGAAAATCAGCGGGATTGCGCCGCGCCATCTCCCATTTCCTCGCCGCACCCTCGACATCCCCCATGCTTCCCCTGTCCCGTCGCAA
>NZ_DGLD01000023.1 GCF_002387245.1 Brevundimonas sp. UBA4553 | reverse complement strand
CTATCTAAAGAAGGCCAAACCCCTTGTCAACCGACTTCTGAAACTTCCCGAACCCGAGAGCCGAAACCCTCAAGACCGAAGAAAACCGTCGCGAAAAGCAAGCCTCTCGCCGCGGCAAATCATCGAATCGATCGAAGCGCGGAGATTAGCGAACCGGCCCTACGGAGGCAAGAGGTTTTTCAACTTCTTTGCCGCCAGAACCTCGAAGAACCAGTCTCCAAGGCCGCTGGGCCAGCCCGTCTCCGAGCGAGCGGCGTCTATACGGACGGTCGCCCGGGCGCACAAGCCGCCAAATGACGATCGCGCAAACTATCTCGCAGAACCCCGGTCAAAGGCGCTTTATGCACGGGTCGCCCGCAGATCATGCCTATGCGCCCCGCGCAGCAACCGGCGCGCCGCCGCGATGCAGCACGCCTCGCCCGTCTCGATAGCACTGCGCGAGCCGCGACCTGGCCGGCCACGCGCCCTTCCGGTGAAAAGTTGCGCCCAGCGACATTTGGCGCGGAGCGATCGCGTGAAATCGACGCTTTTGACGTCCAAACGCATTTTTATTCCACTCAGGAACTCATTTGGGTTGCGCTGCAGCATCCATGACGGCATAAGAGCGCCCAGTTGAAAGGTTTTCCCTTGTCCCACCGCGCCGCCACTGCTGCGATCCTGAGCCCCGCGAAAGCGGCGGCCGATCTGCGCGTGCTGTCGCTCGGCCTCCTTCTTCTTTCGGTAATTCTTATTCCGCTTAGCCGAGCGGTGTGGATGCCTGCGACCTGACCTAACCCAGTCAAGATCGCCCGCTTCACCCCGCTCCCACCCGGCAGCGGGGTTTTTCATGTGCCCAGTACAGAGCCGATAGGCAGGACCTTCCAAAAATCCGATGACCAACTCGCCTGACAGCAAAAAACGACCCAACGCACGCAGTTCGGCCGTCACCCAGGGGCCGAACCGGGCCGCGGCGCGGTCCTATCTGCGCGCCGCCGGAATGCAGGACGCCGACTTCGACAAGCCGATGATCGCCATCGTCAACACCTGGTCGACGGTCACGCCGTGCAACATGCACCTGGACCGTCTGGCCAAGGACGTCCGCGCCGGGATCATCGCGGCGGGCGGCTATCCCGTCGACTTCAACACCATCGTCGTCACCGACGGCATCTCCATGGGCACGGCGGGGATGAAGGCCTCGCTGATCAGCCGCGAGGTCGTCGCCGATTCCATCGAGCTGGCGGTCGAAGGCCATCAGCTGGACGGCGTCGTCTGCATCGTCGGCTGCGACAAGACCATCCCGGCCGCGGCCATGGCCCTGGCCCGGATGGATATCCCGGGCCTGGTCTACTACGGCGGCACCATCCTGCCCGGCCGGATCGGCGAGAAGGAGGTCTCGGTCCAGGAGGTGTTCGAGGCCATCGGCGCCCACGGCGCCGGCGCCCTGTCCGACGACGGCCTGAAGGCGGTGGAGAGCGCGGTCTGCCCCGGCGCCGGCGCCTGCGGCGGTCAGTTCACCGCCAACACCATGGCCATGGCCCTGTCGATCATGGGCGTCAGCCCCATGGGCGCCAACGACGTCCCCGCCGTCGATTCCGGCAAGGGCGCCGAGGGTGAGCGTTGCGGCCGCCTGATCGTCGAGCGGGTCTTCGACGGCGACACCGCCCGCAAATACATCACCAAGGTCAGCCTGAAGAACGCGGCCATCGCCGTCTCGGCCTCGGGCGGCTCGACCAACGCCGTCATGCACCTGACCGCCATCGCGGCCGAGGCCGGCGTCGACTTCGGCATCGAGGACTGCCACCAGGCCTGCGTCGAGGCCCCAGTCATCTGCGACCTGAAGCCGGGCGGCCGCTTTCTGGCCTCGCACCTGTTCGCGGCGGGCGGCACGCGCCTGGTCGCCCAGCGCCTGGCCGAGGCCGGCAAGATCGTCAACACCCCGACCGTCAGCGGCCGCAGCCTGTTCGCCGAAGCCGCCGAGGCCGAGGAGACCCCGGGTCAGCAGGTCGTCACCAGCATGGACGCGCCCGTCATGGCGCGCGGCTCCTACGCGGTCATCTATGGCGACGTCGCCCCGGAAGGCGCGGTCATCAAGCTGACCGGCCACAAGGTCGACCGCTTCGAAGGCCCGGCCGCCGTCTTCGACTGCGAGGAAGACGCCTTCCACGCGGTTCAGGACGGCTCGGTCGGCGAAGGCGACGTCATCATCATCCGCTACGAAGGGCCCAAGGGCGGGCCCGGCATGCGCGAGATGCTGCAGGTCACCGCCGCCCTGAAGGGCCGCAAGGTCGAGAACGTCGCCCTGCTGACCGACGGCCGCTTCTCGGGCGCCAGCTACGGCTTCGTCGCCGGCCACGTCTCGCCCGAAGCGGCGGTCGGCGGCCCGATTGCTCTCATTCGCGATGGCGATCCGATCGTCATCGATGTCACCAACCGCCGGATCGATGTGCTCGTCGATCTGGAGGCGCGCCGGGCGGACTTCGCCCCCAACCAGGTCCGCCCGGCGCAAGGCGTTTTCGCGAAATACCGCGCCGCCGTCGCCTCCGCCTCGCAAGGGGCCGTGACCATCCCCAATCCGCCCCCGGCTCAAACCGCCGAAACCTATTCCAACGCCGCCATCCCCACCGACCAGATTTCTGAGGACGCCTGACCCATGGCCATCACCATCTACACCAACGACGACATCAAGCCGGGCGCCATCGCCTGCCAGCGCATCGCCGTCATCGGCTACGGCTCGCAGGGTCGCGCCCACGCGCAGAACCTGAAGGATTCGGGTCATGACGTCGTCGTCGGCGTGCGTCAGGGCGGCACGGGCTGGAAACACGCGACCGCCGACGGCGTCCCCACCGCCGAGCCGGCCGAGGCCGTTCGCGGCGCCGACATCATCGCCATCCTGACCCCGGACATGATCCAGAACGAGGTCTATCGCGACATCATCGAACCCAACGCCAAGCCGGGCGCCGCCCTGCTGTTCGCCCACGGCTTCTCCATCATCTACGACCGCATCACCCCGCGCGACGACATGGACGTCATCCTGGTCGCGCCCAAGGGTCCGGGCGATCTGGTTCGCCGCGAGTTCGCGCGCGGTCGCGGCGTCCCCAGCCTGTTCGCCATCGAGAAGGACGCGACCGGCAAGGCGCGCGATCGGGCCATGGGCTACGCCAAGGGCATCGGCGGCGCGACCGGCGGCCTGCTGGAGACCTCGTTCCGCGAAGAAACCGAAACCGATCTGTTCGGCGAACAGGCCGTCCTGTGCGGCGGCGCCAAGGAGCTGGTCATCTCGGGTTTCAACACTCTGGTCGAGGCCGGCTATCAGCCCGAGATCGCCTACTTCGAGTGCCTGCACGAGCTGAAGCTGATCGTGGACCTGTTCTACGAGGGGGGCATCTCCAAGATGCACCACTTCATCTCGGAAACCGCCAAGTGGGGCGCCGTCGCCTCGGGCCCGCGCGTCATCACCGATGAAACCCGCGCCCGCATGAAGACCGTCCTGACCGAGATCCAGGACGGCACCTTCGCGCGCAACTGGATCGCCGAGAACGAGGCCGGCAAGCCGCAGTACGACGCCTGGCTGGACGCCGATCGCCAATCCCACATCGAACAGACGGGCGCCCGTCTGCGCGAGCGCATGGCCTGGCTGCAGACCCCCAAGTCTGAAGCCGCCTGACCCGCATATATATAAAGAGAGACTGACCCGATGAGCGCCGCCGCGCCCGCCCTGAAAACCGCCTCCGCTCCGGCGACCGTGAACGACACGGCCACCGGCGCGCGCCTGCTCGTCTCCAGCCTGGAGCGGATGGGCGTGGAGGTGGTCTTCGGCTACCCCGGCGGCGCCATCATGCCCATCTACGACGCCCTGACCGGCACGGGCCTGAAGCATATCCTGGTCCGCCACGAACAGGGCGCGGCCTTCGCCGCAGACGCCTATGCCCGCGCCTCGGGCAAGGTCGGCGTCTGCATGGCCACCTCCGGCCCCGGCGCCACCAATCTGATCACCGGCATCGCCAACGCCATGATGGATTCGGTGCCCATGGTCTGCATCACCGGCAACGTCCCCCAAGGCGTCATGGGCACCGACGCCTTCCAGGAGATCGACATCCTGGGCGTCACCCTGCCGATCGTGAAGCACTCTATACTGGTGCGCGACGCGTCGGAGATCCCGGCCGCCGTCGAACAGGCCTTCCACATCGCCGCCTCGGGTCGCCCCGGTCCGGTCCTGGTCGACCTGCCCAAGGACGTCCAGTTCGCCACAGCGACCGCTCCCTTCGGCTTCAACATCCCCAACGAAACGGCTGAGGTCGACCACGACGCCATTGCCGACGCCGAGAGCTTCATCCGCGCCGCAGAGCGGCCGCTGATCTACATCGGCGGCGGGGTGAAGATCGGCTGTGCGACCGAGGCCGTCCGCGCCTTCGCCGAGGCCACCGGCATCCCGACCGTCGCCACCCTGAACGCCCTGGGCACGGTTCCCACCGACGCGCCCGGCTTCCTGGGGATGCTGGGCATGCACGGCACGCGCGCCGCCAACGAGGCGGTCCAGTCATCCGACCTGCTGATCGTCCTGGGCGCCCGTTTCGACGACCGCGCCACGGGCAAGCTGGCCGAGTTTGCGCCCCACGCCCGCGTCGTCCATTTCGACGTCGACGCCTCCGAGATCGGCAAGCTGCGCGAGACCCATGTCGCGGTCGCCGGCGAACTGAAGCCTGGCGTCGAGGCCCTGACCGCGCGTCTGGCCGCCGCTCCTCTGGCCATCGACCCCTGGGTCATCCGCTGCGCCTCGGCCGCCGCCCACCACGCCGCCCGCTATGACGCGCCGGGCGAAGGCGTCTATGCGCCCGCCCTGCTGAAGCAGCTGTCCGAGGCCGCCGGCGACCGCTTCGTCGCCGCCTGCGACGTCGGCCAGCATCAGATGTGGGCCGCCCAGCACTGCCGCTTCTCCAAGCCGGAAGCCCACATCACCTCGGGCGGTCTGGGCGCCATGGGCTTCGGCCTGCCGGCCGGTCTGGGCGCCAAACTGGCCGACCCGTCGGCCACGGTCGTCACCATCGCCGGCGACGGCGGCTTCATGATGAACATCCAGGAGCTGGCGACGCTGAAGCGCTACGGCGTCGCGCTGAAGATTGTCCTGCTGGACAACTCCTCCCTGGGCCTGGTGCGCCAGTGGCAGGAGCTGTTCTTCGAGGAGAACTATTCCGAAGTCGATCTGTCCGACAACCCGGACTTCGTGAAGGTGGCCGAGGCCTTCGGCGTCGAGGCTTTCCGCATCGACCGTCGCGATCAGGTCGAGGACGGCATCGCCCGGCTGCTGGCCGCCGACGGCCCCTGCCTGGCCCACGTGGTCATCAACCCCAAAGAGAACGTCTGGCCTCTGGTTCCGCCGGGCAAGAGCAACGCTGAAATGATGGAAGGCGCATGAGCATGAGCGACACCATTCACATCCAGATCGACCGGGCCGACGGCTCGCTTCAGCGTCTCATCGGCCTGGTGGAACGCCGGGGCTTCCACATCGACGGCATGAGCATGGCGGACGAAGGCCCCTCGCGCCGCATCGCCCTGACCGTGCGCGGCCGCGACGCCGCGCGCTCCATCGACAACCTGGGCTGCCAGATCGACCGCCTGTTCGGCGTCTCGCGCATCGCCGCCCCTGCCTACCAGTCCGAGGCCGCGTAAAATGTCCCGAGTAGAACGAGTATCCAGAACCGCCGAGATTGCGGCGTCGGATCCCAACCGCGTCATCATCTTCGACACCACCCTGCGCGACGGCGAACAGGCGCCCGGCTTCTCCATGTCGGCCGAGGCCAAGCTGAAGATGGCCCATGTCCTGCGCGACCTGGGCGTGGACGTGATCGAGGCCGGCTTCGCCGCCGCCTCGCCGGGCGACGAGGAATGCATCCGCCGTGTGGCGGGCGAAATCGAGGGACCGGTCTTCGCTTCCCTGTCGCGCGCCAACGAGAAGGACATCGACGCCTCGTTCCGGGCCCTGTCGCCGGCGCCCAGATCGCATCGCCGTTGTCACGTCTTCCTGGCCACCAGCCCGATCCACCGCTCGGCCAAGCTGCGGATGAGCACCAACGAGGTGCTGGCTACGATTTCCCGCACGGTGGAATACGCCGCCTCGATGTTCGACGACGTCGAGTTCTCGGCCGAGGACGCCTTCCGCACCGAGCCGGAGTTCCTGGCCGAGGCCCTGATGGCCGCCGCCGACGCGGGGGCCCAGACGCTGAACGTGCCCGACACTGTCGGTTACGCCACGCCGGAAGAAGCGCGCCAAAGGTTTGCCTATCTGGACGGGATCATCCGCCCGCGCCATTCCGACGTGATCTTCTCGTCGCACGCCCACAACGACCTGGGTCTGGCCGTCGCCAACTCCCTGGCCGCCGTCGAGGGCGGCGCGCGTCAGATCGAGGGCGCGATCAACGGCATTGGCGAACGGGCCGGCAACGCATCCATCGAGGAGATCATCATGGCCCTGCGCACCCGCGCGGACCGCTATGGCGTCAGCGTATCCGCCGAGAGCCGCCACCTGGTGCGCGCCTCGGAAACCCTGCGCGAAGTGACCGAGACGGTCATCGCCCGCAACAAGGCCATCGTCGGCCTGAACGCCTTCGCCCACGAGGCCGGGATCCACCAGCACGGCATGATGGCCGACGCCCGCACCTACGAGATCATGCGTCCCGAGGACGTCGGTTTCGAGGGCAGCTACTTCGTGCTGGGCAAGCATTCCGGCCGCCATGCGGTCGGCAAGCGGGCCGAGGCCCTGGGCCATGTGCTGGAAGGCCAGCGCCTGGCCGACGTCTTCGCCGGCTTCAAGCAACGCGCCGACCAGATCGGCGAAATCAATGACGCGGAGCTGACCGCCATCATCGCGGCTGTGACAGCCAATACGGCGAATGGGGCAGGCTTCGCACAGATGGACAAGACCTATGCAGCCGCTGGCTAAGAATATCTGGATCAACGGCGACCTGACGCCCTGGGCCGACGCGAAGATTCACGTCATGAGCCACGCCCTGCACTACGGCACCTCGGTGTTCGAGGGCATCCGTGTCTATGACACCCCCAACGGCCCGTGCGGCTTTCGCCTGACCGACCACATCCGCCGCCTGTTCGACAGCGCGCGCATCTATCACTTCCCCCTGCCCTTCACCGAGGACGAGCTGGTTCAGGCCTGCAAGGACGTGGTCCGTTCCGAGGGCCTGCGTTCGGCCTACTTGCGGCCTCTGGCCTTCCTGGGCGAGTGCGGCATGGGCGTGACCCCGTCGCCTGACGCCATCCGCACCGACGTCATGATCTCGGCCTTCCCCTGGGGCGCCTATCTGGGCGAGGAAGCTCTGGAGAAGGGCGTCGACGCCTGCATCTCCAGCTGGAACCGCGTCGCCCCCAACACCATCCCGGCGGGCGCCAAGGCAGGCGGCAACTATCTGTCTGGCTATCTGATCGGACGTGAAGCCCGCGTCGGCGGCTTCGGCGAAGGCATCGCCCTGGGCGTCGACGGCCGCCTGTCGGAAGGCGCTGGCGAAAACCTGTTCGTGGTCAAGGACGGGGTGCTGATGACCCCGCCCGCCGCCGCCTCCATTCTGCAGGGCATCACCCGCGACACCGTGATGAAGCTGGCGCGCGGCCTGGGCTATGAGGCGCGCGAACAGATCCTGCCGCGCGAGGCCCTCTATGTCGCCGACGAGGTCTTCATGACCGGCACCGCCGCCGAGATCACCCCCGTCCGCTCCATCGACGGCATCCCGACGCGCGCCGCCGGCCCCGGCCCGATCACCAAGGCGGTCAACAAGGCTTTCCGCGGCCTGTTCGACGGCACGACGCCGGACCGCTTCGGCTGGCTGGAACCCATCGGCGAGGCTTCGACCTCGCCCAAGGAGCGTGTGCATGAGCCCGCCTAGGACTCTGTACGAGAAGGTCTGGAACCGGCACGTCGTCGTGCC
This sequence comes from Brevundimonas sp. UBA4553, assembly GCF_002387245.1. GTDB lineage: Bacteria > Pseudomonadota > Alphaproteobacteria > Caulobacterales > Caulobacteraceae > Brevundimonas. The sequence goes on along the minus strand of NZ_DGLD01000023.1, from coordinate 51,196 downwards.
GGAAACAGCCGAAACACCGGGCGTCATGTATGTGGACCTGCATCTGGTCCACGAAGTCACCTCGCCCCAAGCCTTTTCCGAAATCGAGGCGCGCGGACTGAAGGTCCGCCGCCCCGACCGCACCTTCGCCACCCTGGATCACTCGACCCCCACCCTGCCCGCCGGGCCAGATGGCCAGCGCCCCTACTTCACCGCCGCCGCCAGAAATCAGGTCGAGACCCTGGAGGCCAACTGCGCCCGTCACGGCGTCGAACTGGCCGGCTGGGGCTCAGACCAGCGCGGGGTCGTCCACGTCATGGGACCTGAGCTGGGCCTGACCCAGCCGGGCATGACCGTGGTCTGCGGCGACAGCCACACCGCCACCCACGGGGCTTTCGGCGCCCTGGCCTTCGGTATCGGCACCTCCGAGGTCGGGCACGTCCTGGCCACCCAATGTCTGCTGCAACGCCGCGCCAGATCCATGCGCGTGACGGTTGACGGCGCCCTGCGCCCCGGCGTCTCAGGCAAGGATGTGGCCCTGGCCGTCATCGCCGCCATCGGCTTCGGCGGCGGCACCGGCTACGTCATCGAATACGCGGGCGAGGCCGTGCGGTCGCTGGACATGGAAGGGCGCATGACCCTGTGCAACATGTCCATCGAGGCGGGAGCCCGCGCGGGCATGATCGCCCCCGACCGCGTCACCACCGACTGGCTGCGCGGGCGTCGTCACGTCCCTGCCGACTACGAGGCCGCCGCCGCCGACTGGCTGAGCCTGGCCACCGACCCCGGCGCGGTGTTCGACAAGGAGGTCGTACTGGACGGCGCCGCCATCCGACCCATGGCCACATGGGGCACCACTCCCGACGCGGGCGCTCCCGTCGGCGCGCCCGTACCCCAGCCTCGCTCGGACTCCGACCGCAAGGCCATCGCCTACATGGGCTTTACGGCGGGCGAAGCCACGACCGGCCACAAGGTCGACGTGGTCTTCATCGGCAGCTGCACCAACGGCCGTCTGCCCGACCTGCGCGCCGCCGCCGACGTCCTGCGCGGCCGCAAGGTTCAGCCCGGCGTGCGGATGCTGGTGGTCCCCGGCTCCGAGGCCGTGCGTCGCGACGCCGAGGCTGAAGGTCTGGACAAGGTCTTCACCGAGGCGGGGGCCGAATGGCGCATCCCCGGCTGCTCCATGTGCATCGCCATGAACGGCGACTTCGTCGGCCCCGGCCAGTTGGCCGTGTCGACCTCCAACCGCAATTTCGAGGGCCGCCAGGGCAAGGGCGCCCGCACCATCCTGGCCAGCCCCGCCACGGCGGCGGCCAGCGCCGTCGCCGGCGTCCTGACCGACCCGCGCGCCTATCTGGAGGCTCCCCTCATGCAGCCGAGCGCCGCGCGCGAGGCGGTAGGGGAGAGACATCATGTCTGAACCGTTCAAGACCTTGACGTCGAAGACCCTGACCCTGAGCCAGGCCAATATCGACACAGACCAGATCATCCCGGCCCGCTTTCTGACCACCACCACGCGCGAAGGTCTGGGCGCCCACGCCTTCCACGACTGGCGCTATGAGGCGGACGGCTCGGCCCGGCCTGAGGCGGTGCTGAACCGCATCGACCCGACCGAGCAGCGCATCCTGCTGGCCGGCCCCAACTTCGCCTGCGGCTCGTCGCGCGAGCATGCGCCCTGGGCCCTGCTGGACTACGGCTTCCGGGCGGTGATCTCGACCGAGATCGCCGACATCTTCACCTCCAACGCCCTGAAGAACGGCCTGCTGCCCATCGTCGTCGATCAGGCCGTCTGGGACGATCTGGCCGCCCATCCCGAGCAGCCGGTGACCATCGATCTGGACGCGAACGAGATCCGGCGCGGCAACGCCCCGGCCGTCCCCTTCAAGGTCGAAGCCTTCGCCCGCCAGTGCCTGCTCGACGGCGTCGACACCCTCGGCTGGCTGCAAGCCCGGCTGCCCGACATCCAGACCTACGAACGCGTCCGTGAACCGGAGACCATCTGATGCCCAACACCCGCACCTTCAACATCGTGGTCCTGCCCGGCGACGGCGTCGGATCTGAGGTCGCCCTGGCCGCCGAGCGGGTCCTGACCTGCATCGGCGACATCTACGGCCACCGCTTCGAGTTCACCGAGCACCTGATCGGCGGCGCCGCCATCGACGCGACGGGCGAGGCCCTGCCCGAGGAAACGAAAGCCGCCTGTCTGGCCGCCGACGCCGTCCTGCTGGGCGCGGTCGGCGGTCCCAAGTGGGACGGCGCCAAGGTCCGTCCCGAACAGGGGCTGCTGGCCATCCGCAAGGCCATGGGCCTGTACGCCAACCTGCGCCCCCTGCAGGTCTCGCCCGTCCTGGCCCACCGCTCGCCGCTGAAGAAGGAGATCGTCGAGGGCGTCGATCTGATCGTCTTCCGCGAACTGACCAGCGGCGTCTATTTCGGCGAGAAGACCCGCACCGAAACCAGCGCCTCGGACCTGTGCGTCTATACGGTCGAGGAGATCGAGCGCGTCGCCCGCGCCGCCTTCCAGGCCGCCGGCCAGCGTCGCGGCAAGGTCACCTCGGTCGACAAGGCCAATGTCATGGAGACCAGCCGCCTGTGGCGTGAGGTCGTGACCCGCATCCACGCCGAGGAGTATCCGCAGATCACCCTGGAGCACGCCCTGGTCGACTCCATGGCCATGCACCTGATCCGCAAGCCGCGCGACTATGACGTCATCCTGACCGAGAACATGTTCGGCGACATCCTGTCGGACGAGATTTCCGTGCTGGGCGGCTCCATCGGCCTGCTGCCCTCGGCCTCTCTGGGCGCCGACGGCCCCGGTCTGTTCGAGCCGATCCACGGCTCGGCGCCGGACATCGCCGGGCAGGATCTGGCCAACCCGGTCGGCATGGTGCTGTCGGCGGCCATGATGCTGCGTCACAGCTTCGATCTGGAGGACGAGGCGGATTCGATCGAGGCCGCCGTCGCTGCGGTTCTGGCTTCGGGCGCCGTCACCGCCGATCTGGGCGGGGCCCTGGGCACGGTCGAGGCCACCCGCGCCATCGTCGACGCCATCCGCGCCATCCACTGGGCCGCCGCCCGCCACGTGCCGATGCACTGGGCCTGAGCGTCCGCACTTGGTCATTAAAGAGAAAGGGCGGGCCTCGCGGTCCGCCCTTTTTGCATTCAGCTGTCGATCAGGCTTTGCAGGGCCACGGCCATCCGCCGCGCCAGCTCCGCCTTCTGAGTCTCATCCAGCGAGGCGTAGCCGTCCGACAACTCCCGCCCGATCGCCATGCCCATGATCAGCCCAGCCGCCAGGCGCGCCCGCACCGGGGCGTCCGGCCCGCCGATCCACGCGGCCAGCGGGTCAAAGAAGCGATTGTTGGAGGTCCGCTGCATGACGTCCATGGCCTTGGCCGAACCGACCGAGCGCAACAGGATCAGCAGGCCGCGCATCTTGGCGCCCGCCCCGTCGTCCTGACACGGCATGACCTCGCCGTAGACGATCTCCCGCGACAGGCGCTCGCCGAAATCCTCGCGCGGGCCGTCCATCAGGTCGCGGCCGTTCTTGCAGCTGTCCAGAACGGCGACGAACAGATCTTCCTTGGAGCCGAAGTAGCGGCTGATCAAGGCGGCGTCCACGCCCACGTCGCGCGCGACGTCGCGCATGCCGACGTCGTCGTAACTGTCGGAACAAAAGCGCTCCCGCGCCGCCTCCAGAATGGCCTGGCGGGTCGCGTTGGCGTTACGCGGTCGGGGGGCGTCGCAAAGGACCAAAGGGTCACACTCCAATAAACCTTAAACCCTATATGGCTTTGTCATCAGGCGTTGACAAGCTGAACCGCGATCATCATTAAGTCACCCAACGTTGACTGGCGACTTCCTCCCCCGAAGAGCGCTGGTCTGTTACTGTATGAAATCCCCTCCCACAGGAGAATGCGCCGATGCGCACGGTTAAGATCGCGGTCGCGTCCGTTCTGATGACGGCCGCCCTCTACGGCTGTTCCAAGGGAGGCGAGGCCCCCGCACCCCAGGCTCCCCCCGTCACCGTCGCCACGCCGCTGGCGCGTCAGGTCGTGGACTGGGATGAAGTCACGGGTCGCTTCGAGGCCACCCGCTCGGTCGATGTGCGTGCGCGCGTCGGCGGCTACATCCAGGCCGTCCACTTCAAGGACGGCGACTTCGTGCGTCAGGGCCAGTTACTCTTCACCCTCGACGCCCGCCCGGCCCAAGCCGCGCTCGGCTCCGCCCAGGCCCAACTGGCCCAGGCCCAGGCCCAGCTGACCCTGGCCCGCACCGAGTTCTCGCGCTCCGAAGGCCTGCTGGCCTCGCAGGCCGTGTCCCAGGCCGAAGTCGACGCCAAGCGCGGCGCCGTGGCCCAGGCCCAGGCCGCCGTTTCGGCCGCCAACGCCGCCATCCGCGCCCGTCAGCTGGACGTCGAGTTCACGCGCGTCACCGCCCCCATCGCAGGCCGCGTCTCCGACCGCCGCGTCGATCCGGGCAACCTGGTCGGCGGCGGCTCCTCGGCCGGCGACGTGCTGACCACCATCGTCTCGTCCTCGCCGATCTACTTCGTCTTCGACGGCTCCGAAGCTCTGGCGCTGAAGTATCAGCGCGAGGTCCGCTCGGGCGGCGCCGCGCCGATCCGCATCCGCCTGCAGGATGAGACCAGCTACGACCGCACCGGAACGCTGGACTTCACCGACAACGCGATCGACGCCGCCTCGGGCACCATCCGTCTGCGCGCCGTGGTCCAGAACGGCGACGGCTTCCTGAAGCCGGGCATGTTCGGTCAGGCCCAACTGGCCGGCGCCGGCGCCTATCAGGCCCTGCTGGTTCCGGACGCGGCCATCTCGACCGACGCCGCCCGCCGCGTGGTCATCGTCGTCAAGCCTGACGGCACGACCGAGCCGCGCGCCGTGCAGACGGGCCCGCTCGTCGACGGTCTGCGCGTCATCCGTTCCGGCCTGAAGCCGACCGACCGCGTCATCATCGCCGGCGGTCAGCGCATCCAGATGCCGGGCATGAAGGTCGCGCCCAAGAACGGCACCATCGCTCCGGTCGCGCCCCAGGCGGGCGGCGCTCCGGTCACCCAGGCGGCGCCGGCTTCCAGCGCCTCCTTCGCCAACGCCGGCTGATCCTAAATGAATATCTCCCGCTTCTTCATCGACCGCCCGATCTTCGCGGGCGTGATATCGGTGTTCATCACCCTGATCGGCCTGTTCGCCTATCCGCTGCTGCCCCTGTCGCAGTATCCGGAGATCGCGCCCCCGACGATCACCATCAACGCGGCCTACCCGGGCGCCTCGGCCGAGACCCTGGCCGAGACCGTGGCGGCCCCCATCGAGCAAGAGGTCAACGGCGTCGAGAAGATGCTGTACCTGACCTCCTCGTCCACCTCGGACGGGGCCGTGGCCATCACGGTGACCTTCCAGCCCGGCACGGACCTCGATTCCGCGCAGGTGCTGGTGCAGAACCGCGTCGCCCTGGCCGAGCCCAAGCTTCCCGAGCAGGTCCGCCAGATCGGCGTGACGGTCAACAAGGCCGAAAGCGGCTTCCTGATGATCGTAGGCCTGACCTCGCCCGACGGCAGCCTGGATAACGACTACGTCGGCAACTTCGCCAACTCGACGCTGCGCGACCGCCTGTTGCGGATCGACGGCGTGGGCCAGGTGCAGGTGTTCGGCGGCGGCAACTACTCGATGCGCATCTGGATCGACCCGGCCAAGGCGGCTGAGCGCGGTCTGACGGGCCCCGACATCGTCGCCGCCCTGCGCGCCCAGAACGTCCAGGCCGCCGCCGGCGCCATCGGCCAGCCGCCCTTCGCCACCAACGCCGCCGCCTTCCAGCTGCCGGTGCAGGTGCAGGGCCGTCTGTCCGACCCCGACCAGTTCGCCGACGTCGTCATCAAGACCGACGCCCAAGGTCGCGTGACCCGCGTCCGTGACGTCGCCCGCGTCGAGCTGGGCGCCCAGGACTACGGCATCCGCGGCTTCTTCGACGGCCAGCGTGGCGTCGGCGTCGCCGTCGTCCAGCAGCCGGGCGCCAACGCCCTAGGCACGGCCAATCGTGTTCTGGACGAAGTCGAGGCCCTGAAGGCCGAACTGCCGGCCGGCATGGCCGTCTCCATCCCCTACAACCCGACGGAATTCGTCGCCGCCTCGGTCGAGGCGGTGCAGCACACCCTGCTGGAAGCCGTCGTCCTCGTCGTGATCGTCGTCATGGTCTTCCTGCAGACCTGGCGCGCCGCCATCATCCCCATCGTCGCCATCCCCGTGGCCCTGGTCGGCACCTTCGCGGTGCAGCTGGCGCTGGGCTATTCGATCAACTCCCTGTCGCTGTTCGCCCTGGTTCTCGCCGTCGGCATCGTCGTCGATGACGCCATCGTCGTGGTCGAGAACGTCGAGCGATACCTGCGGCAAGGCCTCACGCCCAAGGAGGCCGCCTATCGCTCGATGCAGGAGGTTTCGGGCGCCCTGATCGCCATCGGCCTGGTGCTGACGGCGGTGTTCGTCCCGACCGCCTTCGTTCCCGGCATCCCCGGCATCTTCTATCGCCAGTTCGCCGTCACCATCGCCTCGGCGGCGCTGATCTCGCTGCTGGTGTCGCTGACCCTGTCCCCGGCCATGGCCGCCCTGCTGCTCAAGCCGCACGTCGACCACGCCAACGTCCGCAAGCCGGGCCTGTGGGGCGCGATCGTCTATTACGTCCGCTGGGCCGGCGACAAGTTCAACCAGGGCTTCGACTGGCTGTCGGACAAGTACGGCCGCCTGACCGCCCGTCTGGTGCGTTCGCTGATGGTCGTCCTGATCATCTATGCGGGCCTGCTGGCCATCACCGGCTGGCGTCTGATGGACACGCCTTCGGGCTTCATTCCCGAACAGGATCAGGGCTTCCTGATCGGCGTCATCCAGCTTCCGGCCGGCGCTTCGCTGGACCGTACCGAAGCGGTGATGAAGCGCGCTAACGAGATCATCCAGAAGACCGAGGGTGTCGACGGCACCGTGGCCTTCGCCGGTCTCGACGGCTCCAGCTTCTCGTTCGGTTCGAACGCCGCGACCATCTTCGTGCGCCTCGACGCCTTCGAGAACCGTACCAAGGAACAGGCGGCCACGGCCCTGGCCGGCGCCATCACCGGAGCCACCGGCGGCATCGAGGAAGCCAACATCTTCGTCATCGCCCCCCCGGCCGTTCAGGGCCTGGGCAACGGCAACGGCTTCAAGATGATGATCCAGGACCGCTCGGGCGCAGGCTATCGCGCTCTGGAAGGCGCCACCTTCGCCATGATGGGCGGCGCGGCCCAGATGCCCGATCAGGTGCAGCAGGTCTTCTCGACCTACAACACCGGCTCGCCCCGCATCGCCGCCGACGTCGACCGCAACAAGGCCCTGATGATGGGCGTCCAGCCCTCGGCCGTGTTCGACACCCTCGGCGTCTATCTCGGCTCGTCCTACATCAACGACTTCAACCTGCTGGGTCGCACCTTCCGCGTCACCGCCCAGGCTGAACCCTCGTCGCGGGACGACATCGCCGACATCGCCAACCTGAAGACCCGCTCCGCCACCGGCGCCATGGTTCCGATCGGCTCCATCGCCAACCTGCGCGAGGACTCCGGTCCGGCTCGCGTCGTCCGCTACAACCTGTTCCCGGCTTCCGAGCTTCAGGGTCAGGCCGCGCCGGGCGTCTCGTCCGGCCAAGGCATCGCGACGATGGAGCAACTCGCCTCTCAGGCCCTGCCGCAAGGCTTCAGCTACGAGTGGACCGAACTGGCCCTGCAGGAGAAGCAGGCGTCGGGCGGGGCTTCCATGATCTTCGTCATGGCCGTGGTCTTCGTCTTCCTGGTTCTGGCGGCGCAATACGAGGCCTTCACCCTGCCGCTCGCGGTGGTGCTGATCGTGCCCATGTGTCTGCTCGCGGCCATGATCGGGGTGAACATCCGCGGTCTGGACAACAACATCCTGGTCCAGATCGGCCTCGTCGTTCTGATCGCGCTGGCGGCCAAGAATGCCATCCTGATCGTCGAGTTTGCCAAGCAGGCGGAAGAGGAAGAGGGCATGGATCGCTTCGAAGCGGCTGTTTACGCCGCCAAGGTGCGCCTGCGTCCGATCCTGATGACGTCCTTCGCCTTCATCTTCGGCGTCGTGCCGCTGATGCTGGCGACCGGCCCGGGCGCCGAAATGCGCCAGTCGCTGGGCACGTCGGTCTTCTCCGGCATGCTGGGCGTGACCTTCTTCGGCCTGATCTTCACCCCGGTCTTCTACGTCATGATGCGCTGGGTCTCGGGCAAGTTGCCCAAGACTCCCGAAAAGCCGCGCGATCTGCCGACCACCTACGGCACGCCGGCTCATGATCCGTACGACCCTACTGACCCCGCGCCGGCCGCCCCCACCACGGCCAACCCGCGCCTGGGAGACGCCTGATGAACCGTAAAGCCCTTTCCCTCCTGACCGCTTCCGGCGCCGCGCTTCTGCTCGCCGCCTGCGCGGTCGGGCCCAAGGCGCCGGACCCCGTGGTCCCGGCGCAGGGCCAAGGCGCCTTCATCGGCTCGCAATCCGCCTCGGTTTCGACCGAGGCGGCCCGCGCCGACTGGTGGCGGCTGTACAACGACGCCACGCTCGATGGTCTGATCCAGCAGGCCCTGACCGAAAACAACGAGCTGGAGGCGGCGGCCGCCAACCTGCGCGCCGTCCGGGCCTCGCTGTCCGAGGCGCGCGCCGGCCGCCTGCCCACCACCAACGCCAACGCCGCCTTCAACCGCAGCCGCGCCTCGACGGTCACCGCACCGACCGCCAACGGCGCCACGCTGGACGACGTCGACACCTACAGCGTCGGCCTGGACGTCTCCTACGAAGTCGATCTTTTCGGCCGGGTGGAGTCCTCCATCCGGGCGGCCCGTGCTGACGCCGCCGCCGCCGCTGAAGCGCTGGAGGTGGTGCGGATCACCGTCGCCGCCGAAACCGCCCGGGCCTATGCCGACACCTGCTCGGCCAACGCCCAGATCGCCGTCGCCGAACGGACGATCGAGCTGCAGGGCCGAACCCTGGACCTGACCCGCCGACTGCTCGACGCCGGCGGCGGCAACGGTCTGGACGTGGCGGGCGCCGCCTCGACCCTCGAGGCCACGCGCGCCACCCTGCCGCCCCTGCGCGCCCAGCGCGACGGCGCCCTGTTCCGCCTTGCCACCCTGACCGGCCGCACCCCGGCCGAGGCCAGCGAAGCGGCGCGCGGTTGCCAGGCTCCGCCGCAACTGTCCCAGCCGATCCCGATCGGCGACGGCGCGGCCCTGCTGGCCCGTCGCCCCGACGTGCGTCAGGCCGAGGCTCGTCTGGCCGCGGCTGCGGCCCGCGTGAACGTAGCCACGGCCAGCCTCTATCCGACGATCAGCCTGGGGGGCTCGCTCGGCTCGACTGCGCTGGACGCCTCGGATCTGGGCGAGGACGCCAACTTCCGCTTCAGCGTCGGTCCGCTGATCAGCTGGAGCTTCCCCAACATCGCCGTGGCCCGCGCCCGCATCAAGCAGGCCGACGCCCAGACGGACGCCGCCCTGGCGACGTTCGACCAGACGGTGCTGGTGGCCCTGCAGGAAACCGAGACCGCCCTCAGCGCCTACGCCAACGAGCTGGATCGCCGTGCGGCCCTGCTCAATGCGCGCGACCAGGCCGCCACGGCGGTGCGTCTGTCCCGTCTTCGCTTCGAGGCCGGCGCCGACAACTTCCTCACCCTGCTGGTGTCGGAACGCGCCCTGGCCGCCGCTGACGCCGCTCTGGCCGCTTCGGAAGCCCAGGTCGTGACCAACCAGATCGCCCTCTTCAAGGCGCTGGCCGGCGGTTGGGCGGAGGCCCCGGACCCCGAGGTCTGATCTCCGAAACCTTCATCGACACCAGGGACGCGCCCGGCAGGTTCAACCTCGCCGGGCGCTTTCTTTTGGACCGCGTCGCACGATTTCACGCATAGAGACGTGACCCCGGCCCGATCAATGCTCTAGTGAAGGGCCGTGACCGCTCCCGCCGCGCCCTCTTTCGCCGTCGAGACCGCCGCCGAGGCCTCGCCTGCGACGGCGCTGGCGCGCGCGCGCCGCGTGGTGGTCAAGATCGGCTCCTCCCTGCTCGTCGACGCCGCCACCCGCGCCGTGGCCCGCGACTGGCTGGCGTCCCTGGCCCAGGACATCGCCGACCTGCGCCGGCAAGGCCGCGAAGTCATCGTCGTCTCTTCCGGCGCCGTCGCCCTGGGACGAGGCCGGCTGAAGACCTCGCCGGGTCGGCTGCAGGACAAGCAGGCGGCGGCCGCCGTCGGCCAGACCCTGCTGATGCACGCCTGGGAAGAGGCCCTGGCCCCCCACGGCCTGATCACCGCCCAGGTTCTGCTGACCCGCGACGACACCGAACGCCGCCGTCGCTGGCTCAACGCCCGCGCCACCGTCGAGGCCCTTCTGGCCCACGGCGTCGTCCCCGTGGTCAACGAGAACGACACCGTCGCCACCGAGGAAATCCGATACGGCGACAACGACCGTCTCGCCGCCCGGGCGGCCCAGCTGGCGCGCGGCGACCTGCTGGTCCTGCTGTCCGATGTGGACGGCCTCTACACCGCCGACCCGCGGCGCGATCCCGCGGCCCGCCACCTCGCCCTGGTCGAGAGCCTCGGCCCGGACATTCTCGACATGGCCAGCGGCGCCAACGCCGAGGCCGGGGTCGGCACCGGCGGCATGGCCACCAAGCTGGCGGCGGCCCAGATCGCCCGCTCCGCGGGCTGCGCCACCGTCATCGCCTCGGGCCAGACCCTGCATCCTCTGAAGGCCGTAGCGGACGGCGCCCGCGCCACCCTCATCACCGCCCCGGCCACCCCCCTGGCCGCCTGGAAGCAGTGGATCGCCGGCAGCATGGCTCCCGCTGGCGCCCTGACGCTGGACGAGGGCGCGGTGCGCGCCCTGACGGCAGGCAAGAGCCTGCTCCCCTCAGGCGTCGTCACCGTCAGCGGCGTGTTCGAGAAGGGCGACAGCCTGCGCCTGCTGGATCTGTCCGGGACCATCGTCGGCGTCGGCCTCGCCGCCTATCCGTCCGACGAGATCGCCCTGATCCGGGGCCGCCATTCGGACGAGATCGAGAGCCTGATCGGCTACCGCGGCCCCTCGGTCGTGATCCATCGCGACGACCTGGTGCTGGAGACCCGATGACTGACGCCCTCATGCTCGACATGGGCCGGCGCGCCCGCTACGCCGCCTACGCGCTTCGCGCCACCACGCCGGACGCCCGCACCGAGGCTTTGAACCGCCTGGCTGAGGGACTCCGCGCGGCCGAAGCCGACATCCTGGCCGCCAACGCCCGTGACATCGACAGGGGGCGCGCCTCGGGCCTGTCGGAAGCCCTGATCGACCGCCTGGCCCTGACCCCCGCCCGCGTCGAGGGCATGGCGGTCGCCGTCGAGACCATCGCCGCCCAGCCTGATCCGGTCGGCGCCGAGATTGCCCGCTGGACCCCCGCCAACGGCCTCGACATCGCCCGCGTCCGCACCCCCATCGGCGTGCTGGGCGTCATCTATGAGAGCCGGCCCAACGTCACCGCCGACGCGGCCGCCCTGTGCCTGCGCTCGGGCAACGCCGCCATCCTGCGCTGCGGCTCGGACTGCCTGGACTCCTCGCGCGCCATTGCGGCCGTAGTGACCCGCGCGGTGGCTGCAGCCGGCCTGCCCGCCGACGCCGTCCAGCTGGTTCCCGTTCCCGAGCGGGAGGCCGTGGGCGCCATCCTGTCTGGGCTCAACGGCGCCATCGACCTGATCATCCCGCGCGGTGGCAAGAGCCTGGTGGCGCGTGTTCAGGCGGAAGCGAAAGCGCCTGTGCTGGGCCACCTCGAGGGCCTTTGCCACACCTATCTGGACGCCGCCGCCGACCTCGACGTCGCCCGCCGCGTCGTCGTCAACGCCAAGATGCGCCGCGTCTCGGTCTGCGGCGCCACCGAGACCCTGCTGGTCGATCGCGCCGCCGCCGAGCGCCTGTTGCCCGCCGTCGCCGCCGACCTGATGGCCGCCGGCTGCGAACTGCGCGGCGACGCCGAGACCCGCGCCCTGGTCCCCCAGGCGACCGCAGCGAATGAGGCCGACTGGACCACCGAGTATCTGGCCCCCATCCTGTCGGTCCGGGTCGTGGACGGGGTAGCGGGCGCGGTCGAGCACATCCGCGCTTACGGCTCGGGCCACACCGAGGCCATCATCACCACCGACCCCGAGGCCGCCGAACGCTTCGCCAACGGCGTCGACAGCGCCATCGTCCTGATCAACGCCTCGACCCAGTTCGCCGACGGCGGCGAGTTCGGCTTCGGCGGCGAGATCGGCATCTCGACCTCAAAACTCCACGCGCGCGGCCCCGTCGGCGCCGAGCAACTGACCACCTACAAATACGTGGTGCGCGGCCAGGGCCAGACCCGCCCCTGAAATGGAAAAGGCCGGAGCCAAGGCCCGACCTTTCCCTGTTTCCTACCTAGGTCCCTACCCGCGGGCCTCAAGTAGCCCGAAGGGCGATAGGCCCCCGAAAAGAAAGCTTACGACCTGCCTTCCGGCAGGGCGTAAGCAATCACGTAATCCCCCTCCGGCGTCTCCATGAAGTGATGCCCGCCGGCCATGATCACCAGATACTGGCGGCCGTTCTGCTCATAGATCATCGGATTGGCCTGCCCCCCTGCTGGCAGGACGTCGGACCAGACGGTCTTGCCCGTCTCGATGTCGATGGCGCGGATCAGGTCGTCGGTGGCTGCAGCGATGAAGATCAGTCCGCCCGCCGTCACCGCCGATCCGCCGTTGTTCGGCGTGCCGATCTCGACCGGCAGCATGGAGGGGACGCCGAACGGCCCGTTCTTGCGCGCCGTGCCGAACGGGCGATCCCACAGGGTGCGGCCGGTCTTCAGATCGATGGTGCGGATGCCGCCATAGGGGGGCTGCTTGCACAGCAGGCCCGTGAACTTGACCCGCCAGCCGGCGTTGACGTCGATGGCGTAGGGCACGCCGATCTGCGGATCGCCGGCCCCCTCGGCCTTGGACTTCGACAGGTTGCCGCCGCGGTTCGCCGCCTCCTTTTCACGCTCGATGTAGCGGGGGTCGTCGCGCGGGAACCAGCCCAGACGGTCAGCCTCGGCGCGCGGCACCAGGCGGTTGTGGTTGGGCATGTCGTTGTAGTTGGCCACGATCACGCCGCGCGCCGGATCGACCGCCACCCCGCCCCAATCAGAGCCGCCGTTGTAGCCCGGATACTGGATGAAGGGCCGATCCGCCGTCGGCGGCGTGAAGTAGCCGTCATAGGCCGCCTGGCGGAACTGGATACGGCAGAACATCTGGTCGATGGGTGACATGCCCCACATGTCGCGCTCGGTCAGGTCCGGCTTGCGCAGGGTGTGGAACAGCGAGAAGGGCTGGGTCGGACTGCGCTGCGCCGGCTCGACGCCGCCCTGCGGCACGCGGCGCTCCTCGACCTTGTGCAGCGGCTGGCCCGTGCGGCGGTCCAGAATGTAGAGGTCCCCCTGCTTGGACGGCAAGACCACGGCCGGGACGACGCCCGCCGCCGTCGGCATGTCCACCAGGGTCGCCTGCGAGCCCAGGTCATAGTCCCAGACATCCTTCCTCACCGTCTGGAAGTGCCAGCGCGGCTTGCCCGTCGTCACGTCCAGCGCCACCAGCGAGGTTGAGTATTCGTTCTCGGCCGGACGACGCAGACCGGAATAATAGTCCGCCGCCGAGTTCCCCATGGGCAGGAAGACGAGGCCCAGAGCCTCGTCCGCCGTCGCCGTGGTCCACATGTTCGGCGTCCCCGGCGTATAGGTCTGACCTTCCGGCGGCAGGGTGGTGATGTCGGGCCGCATCATGTCCCAGGCGAAGCGCAGCTGGCCGGTCACGGCGTCGAAGCCCTGGATCACACCCGAGGCGTTCCAGCGTTTCTGCCCGTCCAGAACCTGGTGTCCGGTCACGATGATCCCGCGCACGATCACCGGCGCCGAGGTGATGGACACCATGCCCGGATAGGGATCGCCCATGCCGGTCTTGATGCTGACTGCGCCATTGGTTCCAAAGCCCGCGCACGGGGCACCGGTGCGCGCGTCCACAGCGACCAGTCGGCCGTCCAGCGTGCCCTCGATGATCCGCGTGGCGCAGGGCTGGGTCGCCTCGACACCGGGCTGGGCGAAATAGGTCACGCCCCGGCAGGCGGCAGTATAGGGGATCTGGTCGTCGGCGACCTGCGGGTCATAGGTCCACTTCTGTTTGCCGGTCGTCGCGTCCAGGGCGAACAGCCGGTTGCGGCCCGAGCACAGATACAGGGTATCGCCGATCTTCAGCGGCGTGGTCTCGGCTCCGAACCGCTCGCCCGGCAGGTCGCCGGTGCGGAAGGTCCAGGCGCGTTGCAGGCCTTTCACATTGTCCTTGTTGATCTGGGTCAGCGGCGAATAGCGCTGGGCGCTGTCGGCGCCGCCATAGGCCGGCCAGTCGGCCCCCGTCCGGATCAGGGCGGGGTCGCCGATACCGCCCTGCCCCGCCGCCGGGACCGGGCTCTCGACCCGCGCCTTGTTGGCCTGGGCCACCACCACGCCGGAGATCAGGCCCAGCACCAGGATCAGGCCGATCCCGCCCAGCGCCAGCTTGCCACCGCCGCCCTCGCGCTTCAGGGCCGGGAAGGACAGAACGACGAGGATCAGCAGCACCAGCGGCGCGATCACGCGCGGCACCAGGGCCCAGCCGTTCAGCCCGACCTCCCACACCGCCCAGACGACCGTGCCGAGGAAGATGAGGACATAGAGCCAAGCGCCGGTGACCCTCAGCAGGGCCAGCAGCCCCCCTGACAGGATCATCAGCAGACCGACGACCAGATAATAGGGCGAGCCGCCCAGCATGATCAGCTGCCCCCCGCCGATCGTCAGCGTCAATCCGATCAGGGCGATGACCACCCCGAGCAATCGCACCAGGACGCTTCCGAATCCGCGCCCGCGTTCAATCGATGGCATGTCGCACTCACTCCGGGGTTCAGCTTGGCTATGGCTGAACACGTCGAAGGCGCGGCCGTTCCGAAAACGGCGGAAAAGCGGCCACGAAAAAGGGCGACGCCGAAGCGCCGCCCTCTTCTGGTCCAGCCTGTCGGTCCGTCAGTTGACGGGGCGACCCTCGGTGTCCACCACCTGAACCTCGCCCAGGTTGAGGGCGCGGATCTTGGGCTCGATGGCGGCGCGGTCGCCGACCACGACCCAGGTCGTCGGACCGTCGCCGACGATAGCGCGCGCCGCGACCGAGGCCGACTGCGGCGTGGTGGCGTTCACGCCGGCGGCGTAGCCGTCGTAGTAGTTCTCCGGCAAGCCGAAGACGACCATCTGGGTCAGGTCGCCCATGACGGAAGCGTTGGTCTCCCAGTCGCCAGCCATGCCCTGGATCAGGTTGGCCTTGACCGCGGTCAGTTCGGCCTCGGTGACCGGACGCGACCCCACGACCTCGCTGAGCTCACGGCGGATTTCCGCTGCGCTCTCGGCCGTCTTGTCGGCCTGGACCGCCGCCGTCGCGGCGAACATGCGCGGACCGTTGGCCGTGCGCACGCCGGCGCCGGCGCCATAGGACCAGTGCTTGTCCTCACGCAGGTTCATGTTGATCCGGCTGGTGAAGGCGCCGCCGAGGGCGGTGTTGAACGCCACCTGCGAGGGCTGGGCCGCAGCATCGAAGGCCGGGGCCAGACGGCCTGCGGTGATGATCGACTGCGGACCGGCGCGGTCCACGATCAGCACGCGCGGCTGGGCCGGCGCCGTCGCGGTCACGACCGGGGCCTTGACCGGCAGCGGCGTCGAGGGCGCGCGCCAGCCGCTCAGGGCCCGCTCCAGCTCGGTCTTCAGCTCAGCCATGCTGACGTCGCCGACGACCACCAGGGTGGCGTTGTCGGGACGGAACCAGGTGTCATGGAAGGCCTGGGCGTCCGCCGAGGTCAGCCCGCCCACCGATTGTTCCGTGCCCGAGGTCGGGCGGCCATAGGGGCTTTGCGGCCCATAGACGTTGGCGGCCAGGATGCGGTTGGCGATGGCGCCGGGGCTGCGATTGGCCTGCTGGATGCCGGACACCTGCTGCGCCTGGGCGCGGGCGAAGTCATCGTTGCGGAACGCGGGGTTCTCGATGATGTCGGCGAACAGGTCCAGCGACGGCGCCAGGCGCGAGGTCAGGGCCGTCAGCGACACCGAACTGTAGTCGGTCGCCGAGCCGGCGCCGAGCGTAGCGCCCAGCAGTTGGGTGCGATCGCTGATCTGCAGCGCATCCAGGGTCTTGGTGCCGTTGGTCATGACCGCCGGCGTCAGCTGGGCGATGCCCGCCTTGTCGGCGCCGTCCGCCGCCGAACCGGCGTTGACGATCAGGTTCATGCTGACCGTGGGCACGCCGTCGCGCGAGGCCAGCACCACCTTCAGACCATTCGACAGGATGGCGTGCTCGATATCGGGGAAGTCAGCCGCCGGCACGGCGCCCGGGGTCGGCACGCCCTTGGAACGATCGACATCCGTCGCCGTCACCGAATACTCGGGGAAGGGCAGAACCGACAGGGCGTAGCTGCCGTCGGTCAGCCAGGCGCGGCCGGCCCCGGTCAGATCCGCCGGACGCGCCGCTAGGATACGCTGATAGCTGGCCTTCCAGGCGCCGGGGTCGCCCAGATAGACTTGGCTCTCGGCCAGGATGTCGGACTTGCCGCCAAAGCCGCCGATGCGCTCGGAGCCGCGGATAAAGGCCGCGCCGACGTTGGTGCGGGCGCGCTCCAGCTCGTCGGCGGTCGGGCCGTCACGCAGCAGCTTGGCCATCTCCTCATCGACGATGGCCTCGATGCGCGCCAGGTCCTGACCGGGCTTGGCGGTGACCATGACCATGAACTGGCTGCCGATCTCGGCTTCCGAGTTGAAGGCGCCGACCGAGGTGGCGATCTGATCGTCGAACACCAGGCGCTTGTAGAGACGCGAGTTGCGGCCGTTCGACAGCACCTGACCCAGCATGCCCAGGTAGTCGGCTTCCGGGGTGCCGGTCGGCGGCGTGTTCCACACCTTGTAAAGGCGCGGCTGGCCGACGCGGTCGAACATGGTCTCGCTCTGAGCGCCGGTCATCTTGGCGATCATCTGGTTGGCGTGGGTCACCGGCGGGCCCGACGGGATGTCGCCGAAGTAGCGCTCGACCTTGGCTCTGGCTTCCTCGGGCGTGATGTCGCCAGCCAGGACGATGGTGGCGTTAGCCGCGCCGTAATAGTCGCGGAACCACGCCTTCACGGTGTCCAGATCCGCCGCGTTGAGGTCGTCCATCGAGCCGATGACCGTGTGGCCGTAGGGATGGTCGGCCGGATAGGTGGCGTTGGTGATGGCGTCCCAGACGCGGCCATAGGGCTGGTTCTCGCCCTGACGCTTCTCGTTCTGAACCACGCCGCGCTGCTCATCCAGACGCGCCTGGTCGATGGCGCCCTGCAGGTGGCCCATCCGATCGCTTTCCAGCCACAGGATCGAGTCCAGGGCCGAGGTCGGCACGTTCTGGAAATAGTTGGTGCGGTCGGTGTTGGTGGTGCCGTTCTGGTCGGTCGCGCCGAGCAGCTCCGTGCCCTTGAAGAAGTCGTTGTTGTAGTTCTCGGAGCCGTTGAACATCAGGTGTTCGAACAGGTGAGCGAAGCCCGAACGGCCCACCGGCTCGTTCTTGGAGCCGACGTGATACCAGATATTCACCGCCACGATCGGCGCCTTGTGGTCCTCGTGGACGATCAGGGTCAGGCCGTTGGGCAGGACCATTTTCGTGAAGGGAATGTCCACGTCGGGCAGGGCCGGCAGAGCGGCGGCGGCGGCCCGGTTCTGGGCGGCGGGCGCTGCTGCAGGCGCCGGAGAAGCGTGGGCGGCGGCGGCCAGCAGGCTGACGGCGGCCCCGCCCAGCAGGGCCAAGCGGCGTGCGGCGATAGTCATGATGTCCCCCAATGCGATGTCGCGATGGCGGGACCGTAACGCTGCTACCCGGCCAGAAACTAGTCTTTCAAAAATTTAATGCGCACGGACGGTCGCGGCAGTCAGGGCGGCGGCAGAAATTCGTGCTGCGGCGCACACTGATAATCGGTCGCAATGTGCGTCAATGTTCGATTAAGACGCCGCTTCATGCCCAGAAACATGATTTTAGCCGCCGACTACGGAAAATATTTGCACAAACCCCACATGTTTCGCTTAATGAGCAGATGCAAAAAGGCGGACGATCCAACCCTGGCGGTTTCCTGATTGAACAGCGACGGCTTGAAAAACAGCCGGCCGCGCTGCGCGTGCGCGCCTTCACGGAGATCACGCTCAAACCGACCGCCGACAGCGGGACGGTCCAGGCGTCGCGCTGCACCGACTGCGGCGTGCCCTTCTGCCAGAACGCCTGCCCGCTTCAGAACAACATCCCAGACTGGCTGGCCCTGTCGGCCGACGGCGACCTGCGCGAGGCCTGGCGCGTCGCCTCGGCCACCTCGACCATGCCCGAAATCTGCGGGCGCATCTGTCCGCAGGACCGCCTGTGCGAGGGCGCCTGCACCCTGCAGCAGTCCGGCTGGGACGGCGTCACCATCGGTTCGGTCGAGGCCTGGATCGCCGACACTGCCTTCGACAACGGCTGGGTCGAGCCCATCCGCCCCCTGGCCGAACGCGGCCAGAGCGTGGCCATCGTCGGGTCAGGTCCCGCCGGTCTGGCCGCCGCCGACCGCCTGCGCAGCGAAGGCTATCAGGTCACGGTCTATGACCGTCACGACCGCGCCGGCGGCCTGCTGACCTACGGCATTCCCGGCTTCAAGCTGGAGAAGCGCATCGTTCAGCGCCGCATCGACCGTCTGATCGAGGGCGGGGTCGAGTTCGTGCTGAACACCAGTGTCGGCGTCGACGTCACGATGGACGAGCTGCGGTCAAGCCATGACGCCGTCCTGCTGGCCATGGGAGTCTATCAGGCCCGCACCCTGGCCGTGCCCGGTCGCGGTCCGAACGACACCGTCGCCGCGCTCGACTTCCTGATCGCCCAGAATCGCGTCGACTGCGGCGACGCCGCCGATGCGTCCGCGCCCCACGCGGCCGGCCGCGACGTGGTCGTCGTCGGCGGCGGCGACACGGCCATGGACTGCGTGCGCACCGCCATCCGCCAGGGCGCCAACAGCGTCGTCTGCCTCTATCGCCGCGACCGCGACAACATGCCGGGTTCGGCCCGCGAGGTGCAGAACGCCGAGGAGGAAGGCGTCCGCTTCGAGTGGCTCGCCGCGCCCAAGGCCCTAATGTCCAGGGGCGAGGCTGTCACCGCGGTCCGCGCCCAGCGCATGGCCCTGACCGACGCCGCTCCCGGCCAGCGTCGCGACATCGCCCCGGTGGCCGGCTCGGACTTCGACCTGCCCGCCGACCTGGTGATCGAGGCCCTGGGCTTCGAACCCGAGGCCTTTGGTGAACAGCTCGACGCCAACCTCGGCCTGACCAGGTGGAACACCCTGCAGGTGGCGCGTGGCGGTTTCGCCACCACCCTACCCGGCGTGTTCGCCGCCGGAGACGCCGTGCGCGGCGCCTCCCTCGTCGTCTGGGCCGTGCGCGACGGCCAGGACGCCGCGGCCGAGATCGACCGTTACCTGCGCGCGCGTACCCAGGAAGCCGCCGCATGACCGACGCATCGCAACAAAACTGGCTGGCCCAGTATGAAGAGAACCGCGCCCGCCTGATCGAGGGCGGCGCCTATGACGCTTCGTCGGAACGCGACGCCTGCGGCGTGGGCCTGGTCTGCGCCATCGACGGCAAGCCGCGCCGCGAGATCGTCGAGATGGCCATCAAGTCGCTGAAGGCCGTGGCCCACCGCGGCGCGGTCGACGCCGACGGCCTGTCGGGCGACGGCGCCGGCATCATGATCGAACTGCCCCAGGCCTTCTTCGCGGCCCAGGTGCGCGCCGTCGGGCAGACCCTGCGCCCCGGTCCCATCGCCGTGGGTCAGGTCTTCCTGCCGCGCACCGACCTGGGCGCCCAGGACCACGCCCGCGCCATCGTCGAGGCCGAGGCCATCCGCTCGGGCTTCTACATCTACGGTTGGCGCCAGACGCCGATGGACCTGTCGGTGGTCGGCGTCCGCGCCGACGCCACCCGGCCCGAGATCGAACAGATCATGCTGGCCGCCCCGGAAGGCATGGAGATCGAGGCGCTGGAGCGCGAACTCTTCCTGTGCCGCCGCCGCATCGAAAAGGCGGTGCAGGCGTCTGGCCTGAACGGCTTCTACCTCTGCTCTCTGTCGGCCCGCTCCATCGTCTACAAGGGCATGGTCCGCGCCGAGCTGCTGGGTCAGCTCTACCACGACCTGAACGACCCCAGCGTCGAGTCCGGCTACGCCGTCTTCCACCAGCGCTATTCGACCAACACCTTCCCCGAATGGAAGCTGGCCCAGCCCTTCCGCATGCTGGCCCACAACGGCGAGATCAACACGCTTCAGGGCAACCTGAACTGGATGCGCGCCCACGAGATCCGCATGGCGGCCTCGGCCTTCGGCGACCGCGACCATGAGGTCAAGCCGGTGGTCCAGCCGGGCGGTTCGGACTCGGCGGCCCTGGACAATGTCTTCGAAGTCCTGGTCCGCGCCGGGCGTCCCGCCCCCCTCGCCAAGGCCCTGCTGGTGCCCGAGGCCTGGTCCTCGGACGACGTGGTGATGAAGCCCGAGCACCGCGCCCTCTATGCCTACTGCAACGCCGTGATGGAGCCGTGGGACGGCCCCGCCGCCCTGTGCGCCGTCGACGGCCGCTGGGTCGTGGCGGGCAAGGACCGCAACGGCCTGCGCCCCTTGCGCGCCGTGGAGACCGTGGACGGCCTGCTGCTGGCGGGCTCCGAGGCCGGTCTGGTTCCCCTGCCCGAGGGCCGGGTCAAGCGCCGCCTGCACATCGGTCCCGGCAAGCTGATCGCCGTCGATCTGAAGCACGGCCGCATCTACGACGAACACGAAGCCGTCGACGCACTGGCCGCCGCCCAACCCTATTCGGACTGGCTGGAGAACATGGTCGATCTGGAGCCGATCATCGGCCCCGGACCCGAGCCACGCGCCGCCACCGGCGAGGCCTTGATCCGTCGCCAGATCGCCGCCGGCTTCAGCCGCGAGGATCTGGACCTGCTGCTGGACGCCCTGGTCCGCGACGGCAAGGAGGCGGTCGGCTCCATGGGCGACGACGCCCCGCCCGCCGTCCTGTCCAGTCTTCCGCGCCCCCTGGCCCACTACTTCCGCCAGAACTTCTCCCAGGTCACCAACCCGCCCATCGACCCCTTGCGCGAAGCCGGGGCCATGAGCCTGAAGACCCGCTTCAAGAACCTGGGCAACATCCTGGCCCAGGACGAGGCCCAGACCGAAGTCTTCGTGCTGGACAGCCCGGTCCTGACCACCGGCATGTACCAGCGCCTGCTGGGCGTCATCGCCGACGGCTCGACGACGGTGATCGACTGCACCTACCCGGTCCCCGCCGAGGGCGACCGTTCCGGCGCGGGCCTGCGTCAGGCGCTCGACCGCATCCGCGACGAGGCCGAGGCCGCCGCGCGCGAGGGCGCCACCCTGATCGTCCTGACCGACGAACACGCCTCGGCCGAGCGTCTGGCCGCGCCCATGATCCTGGCCACCGCCGGCACCCACGGTCGCCTGATTGCAGCCGGTCTGCGGACCTATTGCTCGCTGGTCGTGCGGTCGGCCGAGACCCTGGACCCGCACGCCTTCGCCGTTCTGGTCGGGGTGGGCGCCACCGCCGTCAATCCGTGGCTGGCGCAGGAGCTGTTCCAGGAGCGTCTGGATCGCGGCGCCTATCCGGGCCTGACGCTTCACGACGCCTGCCTCAACTACAAGCACGGCATCGAAGCCGGCCTGCTGAAGGTGCTGGCGCGCAAGGGCATCAGCATCATCTCCGCCTATCGCGGCGGCTGCGAGTTCGAGGTCCTGGGCCTGTCGCGGGCTCTGGCCGCCGAGTTCTTCCCCGGCGCGCCCTCGCGCATCTCGGGCATCGGCCTGGCCGGTCTGGAGCAGGCGGCGCTCAAGCGTCACACCGTGGCCTTCGGCGCGGCCGTGCCGTCGCCGTCGATGGGCGGCTTCTTCCGCATCCGTGCGGGCGGCGAGGCCCACGCCCATGACGCGAAGACCATCCACCTGCTGCAGGACGCGGTGAACCGCGGCGACTACAAGCGCTTCAAGCAATACTCCGAGGCCGTGCGCGAGCAGCCGGATCTGGCCCTGCGCGACCTGCTGGATTTCAAGGAGGGCCTGACCCCCGTTCAGTTGCACGAGGTCGAAAGCGTCTCGGATATCCGCCGCCGCTTCCTGTCGCAGGCCATGTCGCTGGGCGCCCTCAGCCCTGAGGCCCACGAGACCCTGAACATCGCCATGAACCGGATGGGCGCGCGCGCCGTCTCCGGCGAGGGCGGCGAGGACCCGGCGCGTTACGTCCCCCGTCCGAACGGCGACAACGCCAACTCGGCGGTCAAGCAGGTGGCCTCGGGCCGCTTCGGCGTCACCGCCGAATACCTGAACCAGTGCCGCGAGATCGAGATCAAGGTGGCCCAGGGCGCCAAGCCCGGCGAGGGCGGCCAGCTGCCCGGCTTCAAGGTCACCGAGTTCATCGGGCGGATGCGTCACGCCGTTCCGGGCACGACGCTGATCAGCCCCCCGCCCCACCACGACATCTATTCGATCGAGGATCTGGCCCAGCTGATCTACGACCTGAAGGCGATCAACCCCGACGCCAAGGTCACGGTCAAACTGGTCTCGGCCACCGGCATCGGCGCCATTGCTTCAGGCGTGGCCAAGGCCAAGGCCGACGCCATCCTGATCGCCGGCCACAACGGCGGCACGGGCGCCTCGCCCCAGACCTCGGTCAAGCACGCCGGCATGCCGTGGGAGATCGGTCTGGCCGAAGCGCATCAGGTTCTCAGTCTGAACCACCTGCGCTCGTCGGTGTCCCTGCGCGCCGACGGCGGCATCCGCACCGGCCGCGACGTGGTCCTGGCCGCCCTGCTGGGCGCCGAGGAATACGGCATCGGCACCTCGGGCCTGATCGCCATGGGCTGTCTGATGGTGCGTCAGTGCCACTCCAACACCTGCCCGGTCGGCGTCTGTTCGCAGGACGAGCGCCTGCGCGCCAAGTTCACCGGCACGCCGGAGAAGGTGGTCAACCTCTTTACCTTCATCGCCGAGGAGGTCCGCGAAATCCTGGCCTCGATCGGCGCCCGCACGATTGATGAAATCGTCGGCCGGACCGACCTCCTGCGCCAGACGCGGCGCGGCGGCTCGCATCTGGACGACCTGGACCTCAACCCCCTGCTGATGAAGGTCGACGTCGACCGTCCCGGCCGCTGGGCCGACAAGGTCCGCCGCCCGATCGCCGACAGCCTGGACGCCCTGGTGCTCAAGGACGCCGCCCCCTTCCTGGAGCGCGGCCAGACGCTGGAGCTGTCCTATCCGCTGAACAACACCCAGCGCACAGCCGGCGCCGGCGTCTCTTCCGCCATCGTCCGCCGCTTCGGTCCGGAGGGTCCGCAGGGCCGTCTGAAGCTGAAGCTGGAAGGCATCGCCGGTCAGAGCTTCGGCGCCTTCGGGGCCAGGGGCCTGATCCTCGACGTCACCGGCGAGGTCAACGACTACGTCGGCAAGGGCCTGTCCGGCGCCGATATCCACGTCCGCCCCCATGAGTGGCGCGCCGACCAGCAGGTCTGCGGCAACACCACCCTCTATGGCGCCACCTCGGGCGGTCTGTTCGTGGCCGGCGCGGCGGGTGAACGCTTCGCCGTCCGCAACTCCGGCGCCGAGGCCGTGGTCGAGGGTCTGGGCGCGCACGGCTGCGAATACATGACCGGCGGTCGTGTCGTTGTCCTGGGATCGGTCGGCTGGAACCTGGCGGCGGGCATGAGCGGCGGCGAGCTGTTCGTGCTGGACGTCGATGGTCGCGCGGCTCAGGCCCTGAACGGAGACATGGCCGGCGTCGGTCGCATCGACGCCGAGGCTGAAGCGCGACTGAAGGCCCTGATCGAGGCGCACGCGTCCGCCACCGCCTCGCCCCTGGCCAGGCGCGTGCTGGCCGACTGGCCCCAGTTCGCGCCCCGCTTCGTCCGCATCGCGCCCAAGACCGTCCTCGCCGCCGAGGCCGCCGAACCCGACGTCAGGCTGGCCCAACCGGCCTGACGTCGCCTTCCCATTTCGCCCGCGTCTTCTCCCCGAGACCTTCATGACACCACCGACGATTTCCAGGGCCGCAGCATTCTGTTGCGGCCTTTTCGCCATGGCGCTCGCGGCGCCCGCCTTCGCCGCCGCCCCGCCGGATCTGCTGGCGCATCAGGTCCCGCTGGCGCTGGACGGCGCCGGCACGGCCTGGATCCTGACCTCGACGGCCCTGGTGCTGATGATGACCCTGCCGGGTCTGGCCCTCTTCTACGGCGGCATGGTCAGAAAGAAGAACCTGATCGCCACCATCGCCCATTCCACGGCGGCCATGGCCATCGTCACCGTCCTCTGGTTCGTCGCCGGCTACACCCTGTCCTTCGGCACCATCGACGGCCCCGCCAACGGCTTCATCGGCAGCGCCCAGGCTCTCTTCCTCAACGGCGTCGGGGTGAAGACCGCCCACGCCCTGACCCCCGGCCTGCCCGAGTTCCTGTGGATCGGCTATCAGCTGACCTTCGCCATCATCACCCCGGCCCTGATCGCGGGCGCCTTCGCCGAGCGGATCAAGTTCTCGGCCAGCGTCCTCTTCTTCACCCTGTGGCACCTGATCGTCTATGCGCCGATCTGCCATCAGGTCTGGGGCGGCGGCTGGATGGGCGAGTTGGGCGTGCTCGACTTCGCGGGCGGCGCCGTGGTTCACGTCAATGCGGGCGTGGCCGGTCTGGTCTGCGCCATCGTGCTCGGCCCGCGCCACGGCTGGGGCCGCGACAACATGGCCCCGCACAACCTGGCCTTCACCGCCATCGGCACCGGTCTGCTGTTCGTCGGCTGGATGGGCTTCAACGGCGGCTCGGCCGCCGGCGCCAATGAGATCGCCGCCGTCGCCGTCTTCAACACCCTGCTGGCCCCTGCCGCCGCCGCCGTCGGCTGGATCGCGGTCGAATGGACGCTGAAGAAGAAGCCGACCCTGCTGGGTCTGCTGACCGGCGTGGTCGCCGGTCTGGTCGCCATCACCCCGGCCGCCGGCTTCGTCGACCCCAAGGGGGCCTTCTTCATCGGCCTGATTTCCGGCCCGGTCGCCTATGTCGGCGCGGTCTGGCTGAAACACAAACTCAAGTACGACGACAGCCTGGACGCCTTCGGGGTGCACGGCGTGGCCGGCATCGCCGGGGCCCTGCTGACCGGGGTCTTCGCCAACGCCGCCATCAACCCGCTCGCCGAAGGCGCCACCGTGTTGAAACAAGCCATCGGCCTGGGCGGCGCCATGGTCTGGAGCGCCGTCGGCACCTTCGTCGTGCTGATGATCTGCAAATACACGGTCGGCCTGCGCGTCGAGAAGGAGGCCGAGATCGAGGGCCTCGACTACAGCCAGCACGGCGAGGCCCTGCACTGATGCGACCGGCGGGGCAGGCGTGAAGCCTTCCCCGCCCCTCTGCGTTCACGCTGAATGAACGCACGCGGCGAGCTGGACACCTATCAGGCCAAACGGAACTTCGGCGTCACGCCGGAGCCGAAAGGCCGCAAGGCCAAGCCACGCCAGGGCGGCCTGCGCTATCTGATCCAGCGCCACGCCGCGACCCGCCTCCACTACGACTTCCGCATCGAACACGACGGCGTGCTGAAGTCGTGGGCCGTGACCAAGGCCCCGTCGCGCGACCCACACGTCAAGCGTCTGGCGGTCGAGGTCGAGGACCACCCTCTCGACTACGGCGGCTTCGAGGGGACCATCCCCGCCGGCAACTACGGCGCCGGGACGGTGCAGATGTGGGACGTCGGCGAATGGACGCCCCAGGACGCCGACCTGGACGCGGCCTTCAAAAAGGGCGTGGTCAAGCTGACCCTCGACGGCGAACGGCTGAAGGGCGGCTGGGCCCTGATCCGGCTCAAGTCCGACCGTGGCAAGCCGTCAAAGCGCGCCAACTGGCTGCTGATCAAGGAAAAGGACGAACACGCCGTCGACGGCGAAGGCGACGCCCTGGCCGAAATCGACGCCTCGATCACCACCGGCCGCAGCCTGGCCCAGATCGCCGACGGCTCGGCGGAATGGACCGCGGCCAAACCCACAGGCCGCAAGGCTCCGCCCAAGCCGAAGCCAGCCCTGTCCGCTCGCCCCGTCGCCCGGCCGCACGCCTTCGTCCCGATCCAGCTTTGCAAGGTCGCCGACCATCCGCCCTCCGCTCCCGGATGGGCGCATGAGATCAAGTTCGACGGCTATCGCCTCCAGGTCGCCGCCGGCCACGGCCGCGCGACGCTGCGCACCCGCAAGGGTCTGGACTGGAGCGAACGCTTTCCCGAGCTGGCGGCCGACGCCGCCCACTGGCCCGACGGCGTGCTGGACGGCGAACTGTGCGCTTTGGACGCGCACGACATGCCCGATTTCTCGGCCTTGCAGACCGCCATCTCGGACGGCGCCACCGACCGTCTGGTCTATTTCGCCTTCGACCTGCTGTTCGACGGCCCGGAAGACCTGCGCAAGCTGCCGCTGTCCCACCGCAAGGCCCGGCTTCAGGCCCTGATCGACCGCACGCCGCGGGCGGCGGCCGGACGTCTGCGCTACGTCGAGCATTTCGGAGCCAGCGGCCAGACCATTCTGGAGAGCGCCTGCCGCATGGACCTGGAGGGGGTCATCTCCAAGAAGCTCGACGCCCCCTATCACGCCGGCCGCTCGGCCTCCTGGGTCAAGTCCAAGTGCCGCGGCCGCGACGAGGTGGTCATCGGCGGCTGGTCGTCAGAGGGCGGCAGCCGCTTCCGCTCCCTGCTGGTCGGGGTCAGGACGAAGGGCGGCCTGCGTTATCTCGGCCGCGTCGGCACGGGCTATTCGGCGCCCCTGACCAGGACGCTCGTGCCCGCGCTGAAAGCCGTCGCCGCCGACCGATCGCCCTTCGTCGGCGCCGGCGCGCCCAAGGGCGCAAAGGACATCCACTGGACCATGCCCGCCTTGGTCGCCGAGATCGAGCACGGCGGCTACACCGAGGCGGGCTCGCTGCGTCAGGCCGCCTTCAAGGGTCTGCGCGAGGACAAGGCGCCCGCTGACGTGACCGACGCCCCCCGCGCGCCGACGACGGCCCGACCTTCCGCCTCAAAACCCGGCAAGCTGGTCGTGGCGGGGGTGACCATTTCCCACCCTGACAAGGTGCTGTGGCCCGGCGTCGACGGCCGCCCCCCGATCACCAAGGGCGACCTGGTCCGCTACTACGAGGCCGCCGCCGAACGTCTCCTGCCGCACCTCAAGGACCGTCCCGTCTCCATCATTCGCGCGCCGGACGGCATTGCCGGCCAGACCTTCTTTCAGCGCCACGCCATGGCCGGTCACAGCCCCCGGCTCCAGCTGATCGACGTCCATGAGCGCAAACCCTATGTCGCCGTCGTCGACGTCGGCGGACTGGTGGCCGTCGGCCAGTCCGGGGGGCTGGAACTGCACCCCTGGGGCTGCAAGCCCGGCGATCCCGAGACGCCGGATCAGATCACCTTCGATCTTGATCCCGATGAAGGCCTCGATTTCGACGACGTGATCACCGCCGCCCTGCTGCTGAAACCTCGCCTTGAAGGCCTCGGCCTGACGCCCTTCGTCAAGACCACCGGCGGCAAGGGCCTGCATGTCGTGGTCCCTATCAAGGCCGACGCCCGCAGCCGGGTCGAATGGGATGCGGCCAAGGCCTTCGCCAAGGCGGTGTCCGAGGCGATGAAGGCCGACCACCCCGACCGCTTCACCACCACCCTGGCCAAGAAGGCGCGGGGCGGAAAGATCTTCCTCGACTATCTGCGCAACGGCCGCATGGCCACCGCCGTCGCCCCCTGGTCGCCGCGCGCTCGCCCCGGCGCGGGCATCGCCTTTCCCCTGTCGTGGGATCAGGTGAAGCCGGGCCTCGATCCCGGGGCCTTTAACCTGCACGTCGCCGCCGACCTGCTGCAGACGCCCGATCCGTGGACGGATTTTCGCGCCTCGGCCGCCTCGCTCAAGCCGGCGATCCGCAAGCTGGGCTAGGCCCTGAGGCGCTCGGCCAGAAAGTCGACGAAGACCCGCACCCGCGCAGGGGTGTTGGCGCCGCCGACAAACACCGCGTGGGTGTTCTCCACGTCGCCGGGATTGAAATCCTCCAGCAGCGGAACCAGCCGACCGGCGGCGATGGCGTCGGCCACGCTGAAGGCTCCGACCCGGGTGATCCCCACCCCGTCCGCCGCCAACTGGCCCAAAGTCTCGCCGTTGTTGGCCTCGATGCCGCCCTGCACCGTCAGACGGAACTCCTGCCCGTCGCGCACGAAGGGCCAGACAGGCTCCGCCCGACGAAAGTTGAAGTTCAGGCAGTTATGGCCGTGCAGGTCTTCGGGAACCCCTGGCGTCCCCCGGCGCGCCAGATAGTCGGGCGAGGCCACGATGACGCGCCGCGTCTCGCCGATCTTGCGCGCCGTCAGGCCGCTGTCGTCCAGCGGACCCGAGCGCACGCCGACGTCCGCCTGCCCGGCGGCGATGTCGACCACCGCATCGGTCAGGTTGATGTCGACCAGGATGTGCGGATAGCGCGCGGTGAAGTCGCCCAGCAGAGGCACGACGTGCAGTCGCCCGTGCGACTGGGACACGCTGACCCTCAACCGCCCGCGCGGCGCGCCCTGGTCGGCGATGGCCTGCTCGGCGTCGTCCAGATCGGTCAGGATGCGTCGCGCGGCCTGCAGATAGGCCTCGCCTTCCGCCGTTAGGGTCAGACGACGGGTGGTGCGGATCATCAGCCGCACCCCCAGCCGCGCCTCGGTCCGCGCCACGGTGCGGCTGACCGCCGAGGGCGTCAGGTTCAGCTCCCGCGCCGCAGCCGAGAAGCCGCCCGTGCGCGCCGCCGCCTCGAACACCGCCAGCTCGCCCGCGCGATTGACCGCGATTCCGCTCATTCGTGCCTCCAGCGCATAGATGTTTGGCTCAACTCAGCCCTACTCCCTGCACTCCGCCTGCGCCACCTGTTCGCTCGAAACAAGACAGGCCCCTCTCCATGAAGCTCAACCCTCCCCTTCTGGCCCTGGCGGTCGGCGCCTTCGGCATCGGCGTCACCGAGTTCGCCCCCATGGGCATGCTGCCGGTCATCGCCGGCGACCTGGGCGTCTCCATCCCGGCGGCGGGTCTGCTGGTCAGCGCCTACGCCTTCGGGGTGCTGATCGGCGCGCCGCTGATGACCCTGACCACCGGCCGCGTGCCGCGCCGGACCCTGCTGATCGGCCTGATGGGAATCTTCACCCTGGGCAACCTGCTGTCGGCCGTCGCCCCCGAATACTGGAGCCTGATGGCGGCGCGGGTCGTGACCTCGTTCAACCACGGGGCCTTCTTCGGCGTCGGCTCCATCGTCGCTGCCAGCGTGGTGGCGCCGAACCGGCGCGCGGGCGCGGTGGCGGCCATGTTCATGGGCCTGACCATCGCCAACATCACGGGCGTTCCCCTGGCCGCCTGGGCCGGCGAGACCCTGGGCTGGCGCGCCTCCTTCTGGGGCATTGCGGGGCTGGGCGCCCTCGCCATGATCGCCCTGCGCCTGACCCTGCCGCATGGCCCGGTCGAGGCCTCGGCCGACGGCGGCGCCATGAAGGCCGAACTGGCGGTGCTGAAACGCGGCCCCGTCCTGGCCGCCCTGGCCCTGACCGTCATCGGCTCCAGCGCCATGTTCACCGTCTTCACCTACATCGCCCCGATCCTGAAGGAGCAGACCCTGGCCTCCAGCGCCTTCGTCACCGCCATGCTGGTCGTCTATGGCGTCGGCCTGACCGTGGGCAACTGGCTGGGCGGCCGCTTCGCCGACAGGTCTGTGGACCGCACTCTGATCGTCACCCTCGGCGCCCTCGCCGCCCTGCTGGTCCTGTTCGCCGTCGTCATGCCGTGGCAGGCGCCCGCCGCCGCGGTCATCTTCCTGTGGGGCGTGGCCAGCTTCGCCCTGGTGCCGCCGCTGCAGATGCGGGTCATGACCGCCGCCAGCGACGCCCCCAACCTCGCCTCGGCCATGAACATCGGGGCCTTCAACCTGGGCAACGCCATCGGCGCGGCCTTAGGGGGCGCGGTCATCGGCCTGAACCTCGGCTATCCGGCCGTCGCCCTGGCCGGAGCGGCCATGGCGGCGTCGGGGCTGCTCCTGGTCCTGCTGCTGGTCCGACGCGAGACCCGCACGACCACGGCGCCCGCATCCGCCCGCTGCTAGGAAACCCGGCCCCTTTTTCACGCGACGAAGGGGCCGGTTCGCCGCTTTGATGCTAGGCTTTGTCTTTGCGGATCAAGGGACATCCTCATGGCGGGCCTCAAGGACAAGCGTGGCTTTATCGACAAGGACCGGCTGGACCTGTCCGAGCGGCAGGCCGTCGAATACTGGATGAAGCGCTGGGGCGTGACCCGCGATCAGATCACCGCCGCCCACCGCAAGGTCGGCCGCATGACCAAGGACATCGCCGCCGAGCTGGGCAAGAAGCGCTGATCAGCCGGCCTTCTTCTTCGGCGCGGCCTTCTTCGCGGCGGGCTTGGCCGGGGCCGTCTTCGAAGCCGGCCCCTTCAGACTGGCCTTCAGCGCCGCCATCAGGTCGATGACGTTGGTGTCGTCGGGTTCGGCCACCGCCACCACGCCCTTGCCGCCCTTCTGCTTGGCCTTGATCATCTCCCTCAGCGCCTCGTCATAGCCGTCATGGAAGCGGGTCGGATCAAAGTCCGCCTCCTTCTGGCCGATGATGCGGGCGGCGATCTCGACCATGTCCTTGTCCGCCTTGACCGTCGGGATGTCGTCGAAGAAGTCGTCGGCCGACTTCACCTCGTCGTGGGCGCGCAGGGTGTAGGCCACCAACCCCTTGCCATGCACCTCCAGCGCCAGCTGCCGCTCCTTGCCGCGCAGCACCAGCTGACCGAGCGCGATCTTGCCCGCCGTCTTCATCGCCTCGCGGATCACGGCGAAGGCTTCGACCCCCACCCCCTTTTCCGGCACGACATAGAAGGGGTCGTCCCAGTAAAGCCGGTCGATGTCGGCCTCGTCCACGAACTGGTCGATGGCGATGGTCCTGGTGCTTTCCAGCTTCACCTTGTCGAAGTCGGCCTCGTCGAACAGGACGTACTCGTCCTTGGAGACCTCATACCCCTTGACCAGATCGGACCGCTCGACCGGCCCCGTGTCCGGGTCCGTCGTCACCATGCGGATGCGGTTGTTGGTGGCCGGATTGATCAGATGAAAGCGCACGTCGTTCACGCTGCTGGTCGCGGTGTAGAGGGCGACCGGACAGGTCACCAGCGACAGCTTCAGATGCCCCTGCCAGGTCGGTCGCGCAGCCATGATCCGGTCCTCCAGCCCGTTTCAACGGACCGAGCGCCGATTCGTTCAGCCCTTCGACCACCTCCACCACCGCCCTCTGGCTCGCCATCAAGAAGCGCGGCATGCTCCGCTGCATGAGTTGGATCGCCCGCCTGTTCCGTCTGCACGCCGCCCTGTGGCTGGGGCTGGCGGTTCTGGTCGCGGTCATCGCCCTCGGATCGGGCGTCCGCGACTGGCCGACGCGGCTGGCGGCGGGCTGGGGCGCTGGCGCCGCGGCCTTCCTGGCCCTGACCTTCATCCGCCTGATGCGCGCCCGCTCGGTCGAGGCCATCCGTCAGCGCGCCGCCGAACTGGATCAGGCTGGCGGCGCGGTCCTGCCGCTCAGCCTGCTGGCGGCGGCGGCCAGCGTCTTCATCATCGTCATGGAGGCGGCGGGGGGCGGCCCGCCGTCCGCCGCCTCGGCTTTCTTCTCCATGGGCGTCATCGCCCTGTCCTGGCTGTTCGTGCACGTCATCTTCACCCTGCACTACGCGCACGAGTTCTATGCCCCGGCCGAGGCGGGCGGCGACCGTCAGGGCCTGATCTTCCCGGGCGAGGACGACCCCGACTACTGGGACTTCCTGCACTTCGCCCTGATCATCGGCGTCGCCAGCCAGACCGCCGACATCCAGATCTCCAGTCGGACCCTGCGCCGCATCGCCACCCTGCACAGCCTGGTGGCCTTCCTGTTCAACACCGTGATCCTGGCCCTGGCGGTGAATATGGCGGTGAGCCTGCTGGGCTAGCCCGCCGCCTTGCGCGCGTCGAAGGCCTGACGCGCGGCGTCGATCCGATCCAGATTCGCCTCCGCCCAGGTCCAGACCCCGCAGAAGGCTTCGGCCAGGGTCACGCCCAGGTCGGTCAGGCGGTATTCGACGCGTGGCGGGATGACCGGATGCACGGTCCGCACCACCAGGCCGTCGCGTTCCATCTGCCGCAAGGTCTGGGTCAGCATCTTCTGGCTGATGCCGCCGACCCGTTCGCCCAGGCGGGTGAAGCGCTGCTCCCCGTGCTGCTCCAGCACCTCCAGGATCAGCATGGTCCACTTGTCCGCCACCCGGCCGATCACCTCGTTGACCAGGGCCTCCACGCGCGGATCGACCGGGTCATCGCTGTGAGGCGACGAAATTCTCGCAGGCGGATAGTGCGTCATGTCCAAATCTTCCCAGCCGGTAAGTATGGCGGCTTCTGGTGCCTACTTTCTAAAGGAGAGCATAGACCATAGCTGAGCCTCGGCGTGAATGCGCACGTTGAAGGAGCCCGACATGAAGATCACCGGCAACACCATCCTGATCACCGGCGGCGGCAGCGGCATCGGCCGCGCCCTGGCCGAGAGCCTGCACGCGCGCGGCAATCGCGTCATCGTCACCGGACGTCGCGAAGCGCCGTTGCGGGCCGTCGCCGCCGCCCACCCCGGCATGGCCTGGGCGACGCTCGACATGGAGGACGCCGCCGCTATCCGCGCCTTCGCCGCCCGGGTCGTACTGGAGCATCCCGATCTGAACGTCGTCGTCAACAACGCCGGGATCATGCAGTCCGAGGACCTGACCGCCGAGCCCTTCTCGCTGGAGACGGCCGAGACCACCATCGCCACCAACCTGCTGGGTCCGATCCGGTTGACCATGGCCCTCCTTCCGCACCTGCGCCACCGCCCGGCCTCGACCGTGGTCACGGTCACCTCCGGCCTCGCCTTCATCCCTCTGGTCGCCACCCCGACCTACAACGCCACCAAGGCGGCCATGCATTCCTGGACCCAGTCCCTGCGCACCCAGCTGGCCGAAAGCTCGGTCGAGGTGCTGGAACTGGCGCCGCCGGCCGTTGCCACCGACCTCATGCCCGGCCACGCCCGGAACCCCGCCTCCATGCCCCTGGCCGACTATACGGCCGAGGTGATCGGCCTGATCGAACGCGGCGACACCCCCCGTGGCGAGGTCCTGGTCGAGCGGGTCAAACCCTTGCGCCGCGCCGAGATCGACGGGCGCTACGACGAGATCTACGCCGCCCTGAACGGCCACGCCTGACGTCGAACCGTCTAGGCGGCGATCAAGCCGCCTTGACTTGGCCCTTATTGAGGCCCATCTGCGCTGCATCGCATCATGCGATGGCCGGCTTCCTGCAACGCGTGTGGGTCTTCCTCCCCGAAGACCTGATTGCAGACGCAGCCGGCAAGACCTCAGAGTCATTACGTCGTCCGGACACGCGGGGCGGCGCCCCGATCCACCCCGACGGCTTCATTCCGAAGCTCTATCGGGACTGGCGGTGCGTCTCTTTGTTGTTGCGTGCGGTCAGAAGGCATCCGCCTTCTCGACGCGACGCACGCGGGGACACGCTTCGCCGCAAGCGAAAGACGCTACGTGAGCAACACCACTTTTGAATCCATGGGCCTGAACAAGGCCCTTCTCCAGGCGCTGGCTTCGACCGGCTACGAAAAGCCGACGCCGATCCAGGCCAAGGCCATCCCCGACGTCATGGCGGGCAAGGACCTGCTGGGCATCGCCCAGACCGGCACCGGCAAGACCGCGGCCTTCGCCCTGCCGATCCTGCATCGCCTGGCCGAGAACCGCATCGCGCCCCAGCCGCGCACCACGCGCGCCCTGATCCTGTCGCCGACCCGCGAACTGGCCACCCAGATCGCCGACAGCTTCAAGCAGTACGGCGCCCATCTGGGCTTCCGAGTCGCCGTCATCTTCGGCGGCGTGAAATACGGCCCGCAGGAACGCGCCCTGCAACAGGGCCTCGACGTCCTGGTCGCCGCGCCCGGCCGCCTGCTGGACCACCTGCAACAGAAGACGCTGGACCTGTCGTCGACGGAAATCTTCGTCCTCGACGAAGCCGACCAGATGCTGGACCTGGGCTTCATCAAGCCCATCCGTCAGATCGTCAGCCGCATCCCCGCCAAACGTCAGAACCTCTTCTTCTCGGCCACCATGCCGTCGGAGATCGGCAAGCTGGCCGGCGAGTTGCTGAAGGACCCGGTCAAGGTCCAGGTCACGCCGCAGTCGACCACGGTCGAGCGCATCAAGCAGTCGGTCATCCACATTGAACAGGGCCGCAAGCGCGCCCTGCTGACCGAACTCTTCTCCGATCCCGCCTATACGCGCTGCCTGGTCTTCACCAAGACCAAGCACGGCGCTGACAAGGTCGCGGCCTACCTGGAGGCCGGCGGCGTCGAAGCCGGCGCCATCCACGGCAACAAGAGCCAGTCGCAACGCGAACGCGCCCTGGAAGCCTTCAAGCAGGGCAAGCTGCGCGTTCTGGTCGCCACCGACATCGCCGCCCGCGGCATCGACGTGGACAAGGTCACCCACGTGGTGAACTTCGAGCTGCCCTATGTGCCGGAAGCCTACGTCCACCGCATCGGCCGTACGGCCCGCGCGGGCGCCGACGGCACGGCCATCAGCTTCGTCGCCGGCGACGAGATGAAGCTGCTCAAGGACATCGAGAAGGTCACGCGCCAGAAGATCCCGGCCGTCGATCGCCGCAACGACAAGGCCTTGGCCCAGTTGGACGCCTCGATCATGGCGGCCGGCGTCAAGCAGAAGGCCACCCTGCCCGAACGTGAAGGCCGTGGCGGTCGCGGCGGACGTGGCGGCGAGGGCGGCGAAGGCCGCGCCCGCAACCCGCGTCGCGACGGCGTCAAGCCGGAGGGCGGCGGTCAGCCGCACCGTCAGCGCAAGGGCGGCGCCAACCGTGACCGCACCCACCACGCCGAACGTCCGGCCGCGGTCTACGACCCGATGGCGGCCGAGCGTCCCAAGTCGTCGCCGCGCGCCAATCCCTCGGCCGAGCCCAAGCCGGTCGGCGAAATGAAGCGCCGCCCCCGTCGCCGCCCGTCGAACGGCGGCAAGGGCTACGGCTCGCAGGGCTGATCCATCGCTCAGCGACCGGACTGAAACGCCGGGCTCTCCTCGAGAGCCCGGCGTTTTCAATTTCACCGTCCCCGTCCACCCTCTCCCGATGGGAGAAGATTTCTCGAGCGCCATCCGCTCCAGACCTCGCAGTCCACCTTCTGTGAAAACAACGCCCTAGCCCCGCTTTCATCCATTTTGCGCGCCGAGGTTCAACCCGCGCCTAGACTGCATGCATGACCGCCCAGACGCCCCGCTTCGCAGCTTTCGCCGCGCGACCTCACCTCTGGCCCCCGCCCGGGCCGACCTTCCCGTCGGCGTCCCTTGCACCAATTGCACTGTTTTTTTCGCGGCGCCGTGCAATCCCGCTCATGAAAAACGGCGGCCCCCGCAAGAGAGCCGCCGCATTCCGGTTCGCGATGTCGCCGGATCAGAAGGCCCAGCGCGCTCCCAGCGAGGCGACCAGGGCCGAACCCTCGGCCGTCCCGCGCAGATGCGAGGTCACCGCCGCCGGCGTGCCCGCATAGAAGGTGCGGTCGTCGTAGATCTCCGAGTCGCTGAAGGCGATGTAGGTCAGGCCGGCGTCGAAGGTCACGCCCTCGGTCACCTCGGTCGAACCGCCGACCGAGAACAGCCAGCGGTCAGCGTCCGGGATACGGGCCGTGCGCAGGCTGTCGCGGGTCGGGGTCGGATCATAGCCGACGCCGGCGCGCAGGGTGGTCTTGTCGCTGAAGGCGTAGTCCAGGCCGATCGCGCCCGTGGTGACGTCCTTGTAGTCCTGATGGATCGAGTCGCCGCCGTTCGGGTACTCGACGTTGATGGCGTCGAACTCGGACCAGCCGATGCGGTTGACCTGGGCGTTCAGGGTCAGCTTGTCGTTGACGGCGTAACGGACCGAGGCCGAGGCGAACCACGGGGTGTTGAAGCTGGCCATGCCGCCGGTCGAGACGCTGTTGGGCGCCAGGGGGCCGGTCAGGACGATGTTCACGTCGCCGTCCAGTTCATGCTCGATGGCCGAGCGATAGGACAGGCCGAAGTCCCACGGGCCCTTGTGCACCTGGGCGCCGACGTTCCAGCCGAAGTCCCAGCCGTCGCCTTCCAGCGAGGACGAGCCGTCGGGCAGAAGGGGCGAGACCGACGGC
This sequence comes from Brevundimonas sp. UBA4553, assembly GCF_002387245.1. Taxonomy (GTDB): domain Bacteria; phylum Pseudomonadota; class Alphaproteobacteria; order Caulobacterales; family Caulobacteraceae; genus Brevundimonas. The sequence continues at coordinate 14,833 of NZ_DGLD01000023.1, read as the reverse complement.
ATGGCCGAGGTCAGCTTGGCCTTGACGTACTGGGCGTTCACGCCGGCGCCGACGTCCAGCCAGTCGTTGACCTGATAGGCCACGGTCAGGCTGGCGTCGCCCGAGCGAAGCTCCGAGGTCAGGGCGTCGTAGCGGGCGAACGAACCCGGCTCGTACTTCGTGGTGAAATTATAGGGGGCGGCCACCGAAACGCCGACGGCGAAGCGGTCGCCGATCGGAGTGGAGAAGGCGAAGTTCGGCACCAGGCCGCTTTCGATCGGATCGACTTCGGTGTTGCGCGGGTTGACCACCGGCACATTGGCGCCGCCCGGATAGGTGACGTAGGAGCCGTTGTTCTTCACCTCGGAGCCGATGCGGATGGCGTGCATGCCGAACGACAGCTCGCGGCCGCTGCGGGCGATGGCGGCGGGGTTCCACCACATCGAGCCCGTGCCGCGGTCGGCGGCTTCACCCGAGAAGGCGCGACCGGCGCCGCGCACCGACTGTTCCTGCAGATAGAAGGATCCGGCAAACGCCGGCGCGGCCACGGAGGCCATAAGGACCGCGAGGCCGCTGATGCGAACCATGTTCCTGGGAGTCATACTGTTTCACCTATGTGGGACCGCCCGTCCTTACTGATGCGACGGGTCGTTGTTCGGGGAGGGAGGCGACGCTAGCAGCCACAGCGCCTATGTCGTGAAAGCGTTGCGCCCAAGGCCCCTGTCGGACCGCAAATCGGCGAAACCGTGGCGGCGAAGTCGCACAATTTCACACCTTGGTGAGGTTACGTTACGGCAATATCAATGCCCAAAGAACGCAGTTCTTGAGAAAGATCATGTTCCGCCGCGTCAACTTTCCGGCCGTCACGGCCACGAATCACCAGCTGGGTTCCCACCGTTTGGTCGCCGCCGAAGCCAAAGGGATAGGAGCCGAAGGACAGGTCGGGCCGCCCCTCGGCGGCGGCTCTCAGGACGTCCGCGATGGCGCTTTCGCCCACCCCCACGACGCGGATGGCGCGGCTATGGACCACTGTCCCGGCGGCCAGCCGCGGGGCCACGTCCTGCAGCATGGCCTCCATGATCCTGGGCACGCCCGCCATGACGAAGACATTGCCGATCTGGAAGCCCGGCGCGTCGGTCACCGGGTTGGCGATCAGGCTTCCTCCCTCGGGGATGCGGGCCATGCGCCGCCGCGCCGCGGTGAACTCGCCCGGCCCGTAGCGCCGCTCCAGGATAGCCAGGGCTTCCGGGTGTTCGCTCACCGCCACGCCGAAGGCCGCCCCCACGGCGTCGGCGGTGATGTCGTCGTGGGTAGGGCCTATGCCCCCGGTGGTGAAGACATGGTCATGGGCGCTCCGCAGGGCGTTCAGCGCCGCCACGATCTGATCCTGCCGGTCACCGACCGTGCGCGCCTCCATCAGGTCGATCCCCAGCGGCGCCAGAAACCGGGCGATGGCGTTCAGGTTCACGTCCTGGGTCCGGCCGGACAGGATCTCGTCCCCGATGATCAGGACGGCGGCGGTGGGGGCGGGGTGATCGGTCATCCTCCCCAGATAGGCGCCGCCTTACCCCGCGTCATCGGCGCCGCCTGACGGGGTTGAGGTTTTGTGCTAGTCTCGCCATCTGACCCCCAAGAAGCAGCCCTGCCGCCCCCCTTTCTCCAGCGGCGCGCCCGAAAGCAGATCATGTACGAGACCCCCGACCTGGATAACGACGCCTTCGTCCGCAGCCACGAGATCCGCATCCACGACGCGGCCGCCTTCGAGGGCATGCGCAAGGCCGGCCGTCTGGTGGCCGAGGCGCTGGACATGATCGGCGAGCACGTGAAGCCCGGCGTCACCACCGGCGAGCTCGACGACCTCGTGCGCGAATTCACCCTGGCCCGCGGCGGCATCCCCGCCTGCCTCGGCTACAAGGGCTACACCAAGACCGTCTGCACCTCGATCAACCACGTCGTCTGTCACGGCATTCCCGGCGACAAGGTCCTGAAGGAAGGCGACATCGTCAACATCGACCACACGGTCATCGTCGACGGCTGGCACGGCGACTCAAGCCGGATGTATCCGGTCGGCGAAGTCAATGCTCGCGCCAGGAAGCTGATCGAGGTCACCTATGACTCGCTTGAACTGGGCCTGGCCCAGGTCAAGCCGGGCAACACCTTCGGCGACATCGGCTACGCCATCCAGAAGTTCGTGGAAGCCCAGCGCATGAGCGTGGTCCGCGACTTCTGCGGCCACGGCATCGGCCGCGTCTTCCACGACAGCCCCAATGTCCTGCACTACGGCCGGCGCGGCGAGGGGGCCGTGCTGAAGCCGGGGATGTTCTTCACCGTCGAACCGATGGTGAACCTGGGCAAGCCGGCGGTGAAGGTCCTGTCCGACGGCTGGACCGCCGTGACCCGCGACAAGTCGCTGTCGTCCCAATGCGAGCACACCATCGGGGTGACCGAGGACGGACTGGAAATCTTCTCGGCCTCGCCGAAGGGCCTGTTCCGCCCGAAATTCTGAGCTAGTCTCCCTCTCGGGGGAGGCTGATGCTCGATCAACCGCCGGAAACGCCGAAGGCCAAACCGCACCACGCCGGTCATCGCGAGCGGCTGCGCGAACGTGCGCGAACGGCCGGCCTCCATCACCTGCCTGACTACGAACTGCTGGAGCTGTTTCTGTTCCGCAATCAGCCGCAGGGCGACGTCAAGCCGATCGCCAAGGCCCTGCTGACCCGGTTCGGCTCGCTGGCCGCCGTCCTGGCCGCCTCGGTCGAGGACCTGATGACGGTCCGGTCCGAGGATTCCCGTGGTCGTTCCAAGGGGGTCGGCGCCGAGACCGCCCTGGACCTGGCCGCCCTGCACGAGGTCTCGCGTCGTGTGGCCAAGGAGGAGGCCAACAAGCGCACCGTCATCTCCTCCTGGACCGCCCTGCTGGCCTACGTCCGGCTCAGCCTCCAGCACGAACCGCGCGAGCAGTTCCGCGTCCTCTATCTCGACAAGAAGAACCAGCTGATCCTCGACGAGATCCAGAACCGGGGCACCGTCGATCACGCCCCGGTCTATCCGCGCGAGGTAGTACGTCGCGCGCTGGAGCTGTCGGCCAGCGCCATGATCATCGTCCACAATCACCCGTCGGGCGACCCGACCCCCAGCCGCGCCGACATCGACATGACTAGGCAGGTGATCGAGGCCGCGCGCTCGCTCAGCCTTCAGGTTCACGACCACCTCATCGTCGGCCGCGAAGGCGTGGCCAGCTTCAAGCAACTGGGTTTGATGTGACTGTTCTGACCACCGCCCGCCTGACCCTGACGCCCGTCGCGGTCAGCGACCTGGACGACCTGATCGCCCTGTGGGCCGACGCCGACTTCACCCACCATATCATGGGACGCGGTCTGTCTGAGGAGGAGGTCTGGTTCCGTCTGCTGCGCGATCTCGGTCACTGGCAGGCCAAGGGCTATGGCAACTGGTCGATCCGCGAGATCAACACGGGCGCCTATGTCGGCAGCGTCGGGGTGCTGGACTATCGCCGCGAGATGACGCCGGCCTTCGACGCCCCGGAACTGGGCTGGGGCGTCGCCCCTGCCTTCCAGGGTCAGGGCCTGGCGCTCGAGGCTTTGCAGGCCGCCCTGGCCTGGGCCGACGCCCACAGGCCGGAAGGGCGCACCGTCTGCATGATCTCGCCTGACAACACGCCCTCCGTCAGGTTGGCCGGGCGCGTCGGCTATAACCCCTACGCCGAAGCCGACTACAAGGGCTCCCTCGTCACCCTGTATCAACGGCCCCGAGCGCAGGCGGGCTGACAGCGACCGCAGCCCTCATTAAGATTTACAGTTCACAGTCCCCGAGCGTTTCTTCGAGAGTTCCCCATGCCTATGTCCGCCGACGTCCTGCGCGCCCATCTGGTGGAGGCCTTCCCCGATGCGGACATCGCCATCGAGGATCTGGCCGGCGACGGCGACCACTATCGCGCACGGATCGTTTCGACCGCCTTCAGGGGGCTGCCGCGCGTGCGACAGCATCAGCTGGTTTACGGCGCGCTGAAGGGGCAGATGGGCGGTGAGCTTCACGCCCTGGCGCTGGAGACCTCGGCTCCCGTCGAGGCGGGCTGACCGTGCGCTATCGTCCGTTCGGCACATCCGGCGCGGCGGTCTCGAACCTCACCCTCTGCCTGGGAACCGAGGCGCTCGGGCGCGGCCGCGCCGCCGTCAGCGAACTGATCTTCACCGCGCTCGAAGCCGGGGTGAACAGCTACCACCTCGAGAACGCCGACCCCGTTTTGGCCGAAATCGTCGGCGAGGCCCTGGGCCACGTCGAGCGGCGACTGGTCTGCGTCGGCCTGACCCTCGGCGTCGGCGACGGACGCAGAAAGGGATTTCGCGACTTTTCGGCCGAGGGCCTGAGCGGGTCCATCGACCAGGCGCTGCACGCTTCGGGGTTGGGCTGGTTCGACGTCGCCGTGCTGGACGAACCCGCCGACGACGAACTGCCCCAGGCCTCGCTGATCGTGCTCAAGGCTCAGCGCAAGGCCGGCCACGTCCGGCTGCTCGGCGTGTCCGGCGACGCGCCGGTCATGGACGTCTACGTGTCGACGGGAGCGTTCGACGTCCTCTACACGCCCTTCCACGCCAATGTGGAGTGGCGCATCCGGTCACGGATGCGGGCCGCGCGCGAGCGCGACATGGCCATCTTCACCTACGACTACTTCCCGGAAAGCCTGTCCACCGAGCGCAAGGCCGCTGGCGCGGGAACAGCGCCCAGGAAGAAGGGTCTCTTCGGCTTTGGTGCCAAGAACACCGATCCGGGCCTGGCCAATGCGGGATCGTTCGCTTTCCTGCATCAGACTCCGAACTGGAACGCGGAATCCATCTGCCTGGCCTTCACCCTGACAGACCCGGCCATCGCCAGCGTCATGGTCAGCGCGGTCAATCCGGAACGGATGGAAGCCCTCGCCGTCGTGCCGGAACGCGACCTGCCGCCCGGTCTGTCGGCCCAGATCGAGATGGCGCGCGTCGGTTCAGCCGCCGCCTGAGGACAGCCTCAGCCGCCCAGCGCCGTAAAGGCGCCGTTTAGGAAGCCGGGCTTGCGATAGGCCAACCGCAAGCCATCGGCGCCCAACACCCGCCCGCCTGCGGCCTCCAGCACCGCCTGCCCCGCCGCCGTATCCCACTCGTTCGTCGGGCCAAGGCGAGGGTAGGCGTCGAAGCGCCCCTCGGCGATCATGCAGAATTTGAGCGACGAGTCCGTGCCTTGCCACCGGTTGCACCCCTGACGGGCGGCCAGGCGCTGCGCCTCTTCGTCGCTGATGCTGTGGCTAACGAGGGCGATCCCGTCCTCGGGGCGATCGCGAACCTGGATGGATCGCCAGGCTTCTCCAAGCGCCCGTCTGACGGCGCCCTTGCCGGGGGCCGTCGACGCCCAGGTGACGCCTAGGGCCGGGGCCGTCACCACGCCGGCCACTGGCGCGACGCCGTGGATCAACGCGATATTCACGGTGAAGCTCTCCCGCCCCTGGACAAAGCCCCGGGTCCCGTCCAGCGGGTCGATCAGCCAGAACCAGTCCCCGACCGCAGCCGGCACGCCGTCCGCGGCCGCAGCCTCTTCCGCCACCGCCTCGACCTCGGGCCAATGCTCTCGCAGCCGCTTGAGGATCAGAGCCTCGGCGGCGCGGTCGGCCTCGGTCACCGGGCTGGCGTCGGCCTTCGTTTCAACAGCGGTGTTGCTGCGCCAGTAGGGCAGGATGAGACGCGCAGCCTCCTCGGCGATGTCGGCGATGATTTCGGCGAGGGCGCCGGAGGCGAGGTCGATCTCGAGGGCGTGCGTCATGTCATCGCTTCGATAGCCCAAGCGCGCGGTTTCATGAACCGGCAAATCAGGTCAGCCTTGACCATTCCCGCCAGCAGACCGCCCGAACGATGACCTTCCCTGACCCTTCCTCGCCCTCGGCTGAACTCGCCGCTGCCGACCTGCCCATCGACGGCGCCGAACTGGCCGCCTTCATCGCAGGCAAGCTGTGCCACGATTTCATCAGCCCGGCGGGCGCCATTATGTCAGGCCTGGACCTGCTGGAGGATCCAACCGCCCAGGACATGCGCGACGACGCCATGAACCTGATCCGTCAGAGCGCGAAGAAGATGGTGGCCCACGTCCACTTCGCCCGCGTCGCCTTCGGAGCCGCCACGACCAGCGAGCAGTTCGCGTCGGCCGAGTTGCGCGGTCTGGTCGCCGGCCTGTCTGAGGGCGGGCGCGCGACCCTGGACTGGCGCATTGCGGACGGCGAGTCCTTCACTAAGGCCCAGTCCCGCATCCTGATCAACCTGGCCTGGATGACCCTGAGCGCTCTTCCGACGGGCGGGGTCGCCACCATCACTGCGCGACGGGAGGGCGACCGCCTGCTGCTGATCGGGTCGGCTGAAGGCGCTCGCGCCAGACTCAAGCCCGAAGCCCTGATCGGCCTGAAAGGCGAACGGCTAACCGAAGGTCTAGCCGGCCAATGGATCCAGCCCTACTGGCTGTGGCTGGCGGTCAACGACACGGGCGGGCGCCTGGATGTCGCCAGCGACGAGGGCCGGGTCGGTCTGATCGCCCGGACCGGGGCCTGATTTCAACGGCGCCCATCGTCCGTTAACCCCCAGGAACGATCATGATGCGAGGCGCGCTTCTGCTTCGCGCGCAACCGGATAGAGCCGTTGGACCCCAAGACCTGTTTGATCGTCGATGACAGCCGGATCATCCGCAAGGTCGCGCGTCGCATCGTCGAGGCTCTCGGCTTTGAAGTGGATGAGGCGGCCGACGGCGTCGAGGCCCTGACCTACTGCATGGGCGCCATGCCCTATGTGGTGCTTCTGGATTGGCAGATGCCGGTGATGGACGGCCTGACCTTCCTGCGACGACTACGGGAGTTGCCAGGCGGGCGGACGCCCAAGGTGTTGTTCTGCACGATCGAGACCCGCGCCGACCGGATTGCAGAAGCCCTGTCCGCAGGAGCCGACGATTATGTTATGAAGCCCTTCGACGGCGAGATCCTCTATTCCAAACTCGCCGAAGTGGGAGCTGTTCAGTCACCGTCATGACGCCGGAGGATTTCGATCGCCTTCAGACCTTGCTGGCGACCCGCGCCGGCTTCCGGCTGACGCGGGATCGGATGCACCTGGCCGAACACCGACTGGGACCCGTGGCGCGCCGCGAGGGCTATCACAACGTCGAAGCCATGCTGGCCAGCCTGTGGAACAAGCCGGTCGCTTCGCTCGGCTGGTCGGTGATCGAGGCCCTGCTGAACAGCGAGACCTGGTTCCGCCGCGACCGTGCAGTCTTTGACGTCTTCGCCCGTGAGCTGATGCCCGCCCTCACCGCCGCCCGTCCTGGCGGCAAGGTCCGTCTGTGGTCCGCCGGCGCATCGACCGGACAGGAGGCCTATTCCCTGGCCATCGCCGCGCTGGAGAACAGCGCCGACGTCGAGATCGTCGCCACGGACCTGTCGCGCCAGTCGATCGAGAAGGCTCAAGCCGGCCTTTACACCTCGTTCGAGATTCAACGGGGCCTGTCGGCCCGCAGCATGCTGCGCTGGTTTGAACAGGCCGACGAACAGTGGCGCGCCCGCCCGGAACTGCGCAGCACGGTGAAGTTCGAACGCGCCAATCTGCTCGATGAGCCGGCCGACGATCGCCAGTTCGACGTCATCTTCTGCCGCCACGTGCTGAGCGATCTGGAGCCCGCGCGCCGCGCCCAGGTGCTGGACCGGCTGGAGCGTCGGCTGGTGGACGACGGCTGCCTCTTCCTCGGCCTCGACGAACGACCTGACAGCGACAGCGTCGCCTTCCGGCCCGTCGCCGGTCGCAAGGGGCTTTATGTGAAGGCTCCATCGGCCCTAAGTCGCGCCGCCTAGCAGGCCTGCGGCGGCGGTCGTCTTGACCCGCAACCCGGGAACCTCGCTGAAGACGAGGTCGGTCGCGCCGAAATACTCGGCTTGGTTCAGGGCGCACCAGTCGGTCGTGACCAGACGCACCACGGCGTCGTCGGAAGGATCGTTCGCTGCACCATAGAGGAAGTCGCCGCTGCGCTCGGCCAGAGGCATGGGCCGGTCCTGATTGGCGCGCGCCATGATGCCCGCCAGCCGCTCGGGCGAAACCTCCGTCACCATCAGCTTGCCATCGAACCGCACCACTGCGTCGAAGGCGTAGCGCGTCACCGGGCCTGCCGGCAAACCGGTGCCCATGGTCGTGTGGCCGATGAAACCGGCGTCGACGCCCGCCGCCTTGGCCATGACGGCCGCGACCGCCCGGCCGGTCTCGCCCAGCGTCAGGGCGCGCGGGCTGACGCCCAGAACCCGCTTCTCATCGTCCGTAAGATGGGCGGCCAGAGTCGTTTCGATCAGATCCGCCAGGCGCGGCGACGGCGCGGCGGCGCGGTCCACCGCTGTCGACCCGACGGTGATCCGCCCGTCGTCGAACAGGGTCGCGGTCGTATAGGCGTTGCTCCATGAACCGGTGTGGGCGTAGGCGCTGCGGCCCTGCTCATGCTGGAACAGCAGATGGTTGTGCCCGCCGATCATCAGGGCGCCGTCGGGCAAAAGGGGCAGGATGTCGCGATCCCCGGCCACCCCCGCATGGCTCACCACCAGCATCAGGTCGGCGCCGTCCAGAAGGCGGCTCAGGTTCGCCTGCGCCCAGGCTCCGGGCTCTGGGATCGACAGCCAGTCGCGGCTGGCCTTGGGATAGGTGTTCAGCGCGTTCGTCCCCGCCCCCACGACGCGCAGCGAGCGCTGTCCCAGCGGCACGGTCACGGCGGACTCGGCGTAGGGCTGGCCCGTTCGGGCGTCGACGATGTTGCTGATCACCAGGATGCCCAATGATCGCATCCGCGCCACCACCTCGTGCAGGTCCGGTGTCAGATCGTTGTCGTGGTTGCCCAGATTGACCACCGTCGGCGCCAGCCTGGGCAACTCGCCCAGGAATGCCCAGTCGATCGCGCCTGCCGAACGCACCGACACGACGTTGCCGTGTTCGAAGATGTCGCCGTCGATCACGATCAGATGCGGCGCCTCGACCCCGGTGATCTCCGCCTCCAGCGCTGCGAGCAGCTGGCCGGTCCGCTCATAGGCGGAGTGCAGGTCAGACATGGCCAGCACCCGACCCAGAACGCCCGCCTCCGGCGCCGGGACCAGGGCGGCCAGGCCGGGCGTGACGGCGGCGGCGGTCAACAGCTGGAACAGACGGCGGCGATGGAGAGGGGTGATCGTCATGGGGCGTCCCTGTGTATCGCGCCCGGCGCGTTCAGGGACATCTCACCGAAAACAGGCGGCGCAGCCCCGCCGTTTCGCATGAGACATTGCGCCGCACAATAGCACGACGGCCGTCAAACCGGCTTCCCTGCGCGAGTTTTCGCCGACCGTGTCCGTGTCGCGAAAGCTTCATCGGCCAAGCCTCGTCGAGGCTGGAAAAAGCGGCGCCGTGGACCTAGGCCCTCGCCAGTTTCAATGAGGACCCTCCCCCATGTCCCCTCGCCTTACCGCCCTCGCCGCCACCGCCAGCGGCCTGGCCCTGCTTGTCGCCGTGCCCGCCATGGCCCAGACCGCTGACGCCGCCGAGCAGGCGGTCAGCGTCGACGAAATCGTCGTCACCGCCCAGCGCCGCAGCGAGAACATTCGCGACGTTCCCTTCGCCGTCACGGCGATGAGCCCCGAGACCCTGACCGCCATCTCGGCTGGCGGCGCCGACATCCTTAGCCTGTCGGGCCGCGTCCCCAGCCTGCAGGTCGAAAGCTCGAACGGCCGCTACGCCCCGCGCTTCTACATCCGCGGCCTCGGCAACGTGGACTTCGACTTCACCGCGTCGCAGCCGGTGTCGGTGGTGATGGACGAGATTGTTCTGGAAAGCGTCTATCTGAAGGGCTTCCCCCTGTTCGACGTGAAGCAGCTTGAAGTGCTGCGCGGCCCGCAGGGCACCCTGTTCGGCCGTAACACCCCAGCCGGCGTGATCAAGATCGACACCACTAAGCCTGGCCAGGACTTCAGCGGTTTCGGCTCGCTGACCTATGGCAACTACGGCTCCAGCCGCGCCGAGGGCGGCGTGACCATGCCGCTGACCGAAACCCTGTCGATGCGCGTCTCCGGCCTGTGGAACCACCGCGACGACTACGTCAACAACGCCTATGACGCGCCCTTCGCCAAGACGGACGGCAAGGACCTCGGCAACTTCGACGACATCGCCGGCCGCGTCCACGTCGCCTGGACCCCCACCGAGCGCCTGTCGACCCTGCTGACCCTGCAGGCCCGCGACTACGAGGGCACCGGCACGATGAACCGCGCCAACGTCCTGACCAAGGGCTCGAACAAGCTGAACGACCGCTTCGACCGCGACACGGTCTATTACGACGGCGGCCGCAACAACTTCCAGAAGCAGCAGACCACCTCTCAGTCGCTGCAGGTGGCCTACGACTTCGGTCCCGCCACCCTGACCGGCGTGGTCGGCGCCTACCAGGGCTCCAGCCAGGGCGACGGCGACATCGACGGCGGCGTGCTGAACGATCCCGTCAACAGCGGCGCCATCCCCTTCCGTTCGGAAAGCGGCACCCTGTCCAGCGATCTGAAGCAGAACACCTATGAACTGCGCCTGTCCTCGAACGGCGACAACCGCCTCGCTTGGCAGGTCGGCGCCTTCTATTGGGACGAGCGCATCAACCTGGTGTCCGGCACCTTCGACGGCGTGGGCGGTCTGATCCCGACCAAGGCGACCGACATCACCCAGAAGTCGGATTCGTGGTCCGTCTTCGGTCAGGCCAACTATCAGGTCACCGACGCCTTCAAGGTGACCGGCGGCGTGCGCTACACCGACGACAGCCGCGACTATCAGGGTCGGGTGGTCATCGGCACGCCGGCCAACGCCCAGGGTCAGGTCTCGGTCGGCGACGAACAGGTCAGCTGGGACGTCAGCGCCCTCTATGAGGTCAACGACAGCCTCAACCTCTTCGCCCGCGTGGCCAAGGGCTATCGCGGTCCGTCGATCCAGGGCCGCAACCTGCCGGTCCTGACCACCGCCGATTCCGAGACCGTCATGTCCTACGAGGCCGGCCTCAAGTCGCGCCTGTGGAACGGTCGTGCGCGCCTGAACGCAACGGCCTACCTGTATGAAGTCAGCGACATGCAGTTCACCGCCATCGGCGGCGCCGACAACTCCAACCGTCTGATCAACGCCGACAAGGGCGAAGGCTACGGCGTGGAACTGGACGGCGACGTCTATCTCGGCGCGGGCTTCAGCCTGGCCGCCGGCTTCGCCTGGAACCACACGGAGATCAAGGACAGCAACCTTCTGGTCGCCGTCTGCGGCGCCAACTGCACCGTCACCGATCCGACCGTCATGGTCGGCACGGCCCGCCGCGCCAACGTGGACGGCAACCCCTTCCCCCAGGCGCCCGAATACACAGCCAACCTGACCCTCTCCTACGTCCGCCCCATCGGCGACGCCCAGGAGCTGTTCGCCTCGACCGACTGGGTCATGCAGAAGGACTTCAACCTCTTCCTCTATGAATCGGTCGAGTTCATGCAGGACACGGCGTTCGAGGGCGGCCTGCGGGCGGGCTGGCGCGACCTGAACCGCGGCCTGGAAGCCGCCGCCTATGTCCGCAACATCACGGACGAGGCCAATGTCATCGGCGCCATCGACTTCAACAACCTGACGGCCTTCGTCAACGAGCCGCGCATGTACGGCGTGGAGCTGTCGAAGCGCTTCTAAGCCTTCACGGCCGACGGCATCGGAGGGCGGCGGCGGGGAGACCTGCCGCCGCCCTCTTGCCATCCGGGCGCTGTGCCCCCCTACTGCCTCCCGGATCGGGGAGGATCTTTCACATGCGGCTGGCCCTGCTGTTCGGAACGCTGACGCTCGCCTTCGCGCTGGCGGTCCTGACCACCCAGGTCCCCAAGCCCCGTCCCCTCGAGGCCCCCGCCGCCGCCTTCTCGGCCGCGCGCGCCATGACCGACGTCGAGCAGATCGCCCGCGCCCCGCATCCCGTCGGCTCGACCGAACACGCCCGGGTCCGCACCTATCTGACCGCCCGCATGACCCAACTCGGACTGTCGCCGCAGGAACAGACCGGGCCGCTGTCGCCCGGTTCGATCCAGCGCCTGAAAAAGGCGGGTGGCGATCCCGACGCGGCGAACAATCAGGCGATCAATCTGGTCGGCGTCTTGCCCGGCAAGGACCGCAGCCAGCCCGCCGTCATGCTGATGGCCCACTACGACACCGTGGTCGGGTCGCCCGGCGCGGCTGACGATTCCACCGGGGTCGGCGCCATTCTGGAGGCCGTCCGCGCCATCAAGGCTCGTGGGCCGATCGAACGCGATCTGGTGGTTCTGCTGACCGATGCGGAGGAGCTGAACCTGGACGGCGCCCGCATTTTCTTCGGCGGGCATCCACTGCGCGACCGCATCGGCGCCGTGGTCAATCTGGAGGCGCGCGGCGGCGGCGGCCGCGCCGCCATGTTCGAGACCGGACGCGAGGCCGGCCCGACCGTCGACCTGTTCCGCCGCGCGGCCATGCGCGCCGACGGTGGGACCACCGCCACCTCGCTGGCCGTCTTCATGTACGAGCAGATGCCCAACGGCACCGACTTCACCATCCCCAAGGATCGGGGCGTCGGTGGGCTGAACTTCGCCTTCATCGGCCGTCCGGCCCAGTATCATTCCGCCGACGCCACCCCCGAAAATCTCGACAAGGGCGGATTGCAGCACCTCGGCTCCCAAGCGCTGGAAGCCGCCGACGCCCTGCTGCGCGCCCCCGCCCTACCCGCCAAGGGGCCGAACACCGTCTATGCCGACGTCTTCGGCCGCCTGATGCTCAGCCATTCGGCGGCGACGGGCTGGGTGCTGCTCGGCCTGACCGCCCTGCTCGGCGGTTTCGCCGCCTGGCGCGCGCGTCGCGCGACGGGTCTGAGCGCCGGACAGGTCGGTCGCGGCCTGCTGGACGGCCTGTGGTTTCTCTCCGCCGGACTGGTGCTGGCCCAGGCGGTGCGTCTGCTGGCCGGGCCCATGTCGAGCCGCGCCGCCTCATCCGAAACCTACTACGTCCTGCTGCGCCGCCTGCCCTGGATGGAGGCGGGCGCCGTCCTGACCATCCTAGCCCTGGCCCTGCTGTTCCTGACGGGAGCGCGCCGGTCTCGACCGCGCACGGTGGCCGGGATCACCGCTGCCCTGACCGCTCTGGTCCTGCTGGTCGGCGGCTTCAGCCCCGTCCTGCTCGGCGCAGGCGTCATCGCCGCCGCCCTGTCGCTGTGGCCGGTCAAGGCGCCGACCTCGACCTGGGGCGGCTGGGTGGGCCTCATCGCCCTCGTCTTCCTATTTGGCTGCATCGTCCAGGGCGCCGCGCCCGAAGCCGCCCTGCTGTTCGTCTGGCCCGCCCTGCTGGCCGCGATCGCCGCCGCCCTCGCGGCCCTGATCAGCCCCGGCCTGACGCGTCCCGCCGGCCTGATCCCGTCCGCCGTCGCAGGCGTTCTCGGCGGCGCCTGGCTGATGGGTCTGGGCCATTTCGTCTTCCTCGGCATCGGCATGGACCTGCCCGGCGCCCTGGCCCTGATCGGCCTGCTCGCCCTGCTCTTCCTGCGTCCGCTCAGCCCGCCGGTCGGCGCCGTCCGTCCCGTGCTGATCGGCGCCGCCGCCTGTCTGGTTCTAGCCTGCGGTTTCAGCCTCGCCGCCCGCTTCGCCGAGCCGACCCCCGCCGTGGCCGAGGCCCTGCCGTAAACGCCGCCCGCTGGCGAAACCGCGTCCAACCGTCTATCGCAGCCCCATGTCCCACGATCCCGTTCTCGTCACCGGCTCCGCCGGCTTCATCGGCTTCCACACCGCCCGGCGGTTGCTGGAGCGCGGCGAGACGGTCATCGGTCTGGACAACCTCAACGCCTATTACGACCCGGCGCTCAAGCACGCCCGTCTGGCCCAGCTTCAGGCCTACCCCGCCTATCGTCACCACACGCTCGACCTGGCCGACCGCACCGGCGTCGCCGCCCTGTTCGCCGAGCGCCAACCGCGCCGCGTCGTCCACCTCGCCGCCCAGGCCGGGGTTCGCTACAGCCTCGAAGCGCCCGAGACCTATGTGGATTCCAACGTCGTCGGCTTCCTCAGCATCCTCGAGGGGTGCCGCGCGGTGAAGGCGACCAACCTCGTCTTCGCCTCAACCAGCTCGGTCTTCGGCGCCAACGCCGCTCTGCCGTTTTCGGTGCGCGACCCCGCCGACCATCCGCTGACCGTCTATGCGGCGACCAAGCTGGCCAATGAGGCCATGGCCCACTCCTACGCCCACCTGTTCGGTTTCCCGGCCACGGGGCTGCGCTTCTTTACCGTCTATGGACCGTGGGGCCGCCCGGACATGGCCCTGTTCAAATTCACCCGCGCCATCCTCAAGGACGAGCCCATCGACGTTTACGGTGAAGGCAGGATGTCGCGCGACTTCACCTATGTCGACGACATCGTCACCGGCGTGGTCGCGGCGCTGGACCGCCCCGCCGCGATCGACCCGACCTGGGACGCCAAGGCCCCCAACCCCGCCACCAGCGGCGTCGCCCCCTGGCGCATCCTCAACCTGGGCGCCGGCCGTCCGGTCGCCCTGATGCGCTACATCGAGGTGCTGGAGGAAAAACTGGGTCGCAAGGCGAAACTAAACCTCATGCCCATGCAAGACGGCGACGTGGCCAATACCGAGGCCGACGTCGCCGACACCCTGACCGCCCTCGACTACGCCCCCTCGACCCCCGTCGAAGAGGGCGTCGGCCATTTCGTCGACTGGTACTGCAACTTCTACCGCGAGAACTGACGCGCGGGCGCGCACCGCCTCATCGCTGTCGCCGAATTGCTTGGAAACCGCCCTGGTGGAGCCGAGGGGAGAGG
>NZ_DGLD01000011.1 GCF_002387245.1 Brevundimonas sp. UBA4553 | reverse complement strand
ATTTGGTGGAGCCGAGGGGAGTCGAACCCCTGACCTCGTCATTGCGAACGACGCGCTCTACCAACTGAGCTACGGCCCCGACCGACAGGCAGGGGCGGAGATAAGCGGGGCGTCGGGGGGGTGTCAACGGGTCGCGGAGGAATCCTTGGCGTTCGGCGACGGCGCCGCTAGAAGCGTACCAGTTTCAAGGGAATTTCCGCATGGGCATCGGCGTCGGCGTCATCGGCTTCATCTTCTTTCTGATTGGGGCGCTGCTGCAGCTGCTGCTGTTCGCCATCATCGCCAATGCGATCCTGAGCTGGCTGTTCGCCTTCGACGTCATCAACTACCGCAACCGCTTCGTCGCTCAGGTGGCCGAGTTCCTGGACCGGTTCACCAGCCCCGTGCTGGCGCCGCTGCGCCGGATCATCCCGCCACTGGGCGGCATGGACCTGACGCCGATCGTGGCTCTGCTGATCATCCAGGGCGTGCAGGCCTATCTGCTGCCGCCGCTGCACGTCGCGGCCCTGGGCCTCGTCGGCGCCTACTGAGGCGTCCGGCGAGGCGGCAAGCGTTGAGGCGCGGACACGGCCGTCAGGAATCTTAATCGCGCCTCATTCCGCCCCTTGCGCGCGGCGGGCGGGCTCCTAAGGTGCCCGCGATTGGTCCCTTCGGGGCCGCAGATTGCGCGTATTCATGACCACGATCAGGACAGTCGCCATTATCGGCGCCGGGCAAATGGGTTCGGGCATCGCTCAGGCGGTGGCGGCCGGCGGCTATGACGTGCGGCTGTTTGACCTCTCGGCCGAGCGGATCCCGCTGGCTCAGGGGGAAATTGCAGCCAGTCTGGCGCGTCGCGCCGCGCGCGGCCTGACCACCCCGGCCGAGGCGGACGCCGCTCTCGCCCGCATACAGCCTGTCGCCACCCTGGCGGAGGCGGCCCAGGCCGACCTGATCATCGAGGCCGCGTCCGAGGATGAAGCGGTCAAGAAGTCCGTCTTTGTCGACCTGTTGCCGCATTTGGGGCCGGACACCCTGCTGGCCTCCAACACCTCGTCGATTTCGATCACCCGTCTGGCCTCGGTCAGCGACCGGCCCGACCGCTTCATCGGCCTGCACTTCATGAAGCCGGCGCCGACGATGAAGTTGGTCGAGATCGTGCGCGGCATCGCCACCTCGGCCGCCACCTATGAGGCCGCCGTCGCCTTCGCCGAGAGCCTGGGCAAGATCACCACCGAGTCCGAGGACTTCCCCGCCTTCATCGTCAATCGCATCCTGGTGCCGATGATGAACGAGGCGATCTATGTCCTGTACGAAGGCGTCGGCAACGTCGCCTCGATCGACAAGGCGCTCAAGCTGGGCGCCAACCACCCGATGGGGCCGCTTGAATTGGCCGACTTCATGGGGCTGGACGTGGTTCTGGCCATCATGAACGTGCTCTACGACGGCCTGGCCGACAGCAAGTACCGCCCCTGCCCGCTGCTGGTGAAGTATGTCGAGGCCGGCTGGCTGGGCAAGAAGAGCGGCCGCGGCTTCTATGACTATTCCGGCGCCGCGCCGGTCCCGACCCGCTGATGCTGCGTCTGGACCGGATCGAGGACCTGCCGGGCCTCAGGCGTGTCGCGCCCCGCCCATCGACGCAGCGGTTCGTGCTAGCGGCCCTGGCCGCCGCCGCCTGGCCCCCGCTGATCATCACCCTGATCAAATGGCCGCCCGAGAACTGGGCCTCGGGCGTCGATACCGACTGGCGGCTGGTGCTGCTGGTGTTGGGCCTGATCGCCGCCCCCGTGGGCCTTTGGCTGCTGCGCCAGACCCATGCCCGGGTCGGACGCCCCTCCACCCGTCTGGGCGTGGTCTGTCGCTTCATGGTCTTCGGCGGCCTGCTGGCGGCCGCCGTCCAGACCCTGATCGCCGTGGTCATGTCCCTGCTGTCCGTCATCGCCTCGCAAAGCCTGGTCCAGGGTCTTGGGGCGCTGGAAACAACCCTGCTGATCTTCGGCGTCGCCGGCCTGCCGCTGGCGGTGCTGGTGGGGGTCAGCTACGCTCTGTGGGCCGGTCTGTGCGTGGCCTTCATCGCCTTCACGCCCGCGCCCGTGGTCAAGAACCGCATGGGCCTGATGCCGAACGGTCCTGCCTGACCTTACCGCGATTTAAGGTGTCCCCGCCGCGCGCAGCCCGCATGACCGGTCGGCTCGCTGGGGAAGGACCGACGCCATGACTGATCAGACCGTTCCATCGAATGGGCCGCTGCCAGTGGCCGCCGGCGCCCGTATCCAGACCCTGGATGTCCTGCGCGGCGTGGCCGTGCTGGGCATCTTGGCGGTCAACGCCGCCGCCTTCGCCCTGCCGATGGCCGTCGAGTTCGCACCGGAGCAATCGCCCTTCCCCCTGATCGGCGCCAACGCCGTCGCTCACTGGGTGGGCGAGGTCTTCTTCCATCAGAAATTCGTCACCCTGTTTTCCATGCTATTCGGCGTGTCGATCTTCCTCGTCGGCGGTCAACGCGGAGACGAGGCGCGCGGGCGGGTGCTGCGCCGCCGCCTGATGTGGCTGGCCCTGTTCGGCGTGATCCACGGCGCAGCCTTCTGGTACGGCGACATCCTGTTGCTCTACGCCTGGTCCGGCCTGTTCATGATGCTGATGCGGTCGATGCCGGCCCGACCGCTGATCCAGTTCGGCCTCGGCGCCACGCTGGTCCTGGCCACGGGGCAGGCCGCATTGATGCTTATGACGGCCTGGACACCCGAAGCCATGAACGACAGCTCCATGGGGGTCGCGGAGAACGCCGTCGCCGCCAGCATCGCCGCCTATCGCAGCGGTTGGCCGGCCGGTCTGATCGAGAACCTGAAGGCCTGGGGACTGCTTCAGGCCATGAGCCTGTTCGGCTATGTCTTCGCCACTGTCTCGCTGATGATGCTGGGCCTGGGCCTGTTCAAGGCGGGCTTCTTCCACGGCCGTCTGCCCACCCGGATCTACCTGATCCTGATCGCGACCGGCGCCGCCCTCCTGGCGCTGCTGGGCGTGCTTGAGTGGTTGGAGATCATGGCTGGTCCGGGCGTCCAGGCCACCAAGGGCTGGGCCGATGCGATCGCCTCCTTTCCGATCTTTGTCACCCTGGCCTACGCCAGCGGGCTGATCCTGCTGACCTCGCGCGGGGTCGGCTGGGTGCGCCGTGTCTTTGCGCCGGTCGGCCAGATGGCCTTCACCAACTACCTGACCCAGACCCTGATCATGTCGAGCCTCTTCTACATGCCTTGGGGGCCGCGACTGATGGGACAGGTCGACTATCCGGGCCAGTGGGCCATCGTCGTCGCCGTCTGGGCGCTACAGTTGATCTGGTCGCCGTTGTGGCTGAGCCGCTTCCGCATTGGGCCGCTGGAATGGCTGTGGCGCCGCCTCAGCTATGGCCACGACCTGCCGTTGCGCCGTCAGACCTGACCCCTAAGCCGGACGGCAAGTTGCAGCCGGTCCGCCGATGGCTTAATCGCGCGGCATGACCGACGAAGCCCCTATCCGCCCCGAAGCCCGCGCCCCCGAAGCTAGAGCGCCCAGGGGGTTCGCCGACCGTCGTGGCCGCGACCTGACCGCCGAGCGTCGCATCGTCGCGCGCGTGTCCGAGGTCTATGAGCGTTGGGGCTTCGAGCCGCTGGAGACCCCGGCGTTTGAGTACGCCGACGCCCTGGGCAAGTTCCTGCCCGACGCTGACCGCCCCAACGAGGGCGTCTTCGCCATGCAGGACGACGCCGGTTCGGACGAGCCGGGCGAGTGGATGGCCCTGCGCTATGACCACACCGCGCCCCTGGCCCGCTTCGCCGCCCAGAATTGGGAGACCCTGCCAAAACCCTTCCGTCGCTACGCCTACGGCCCGGTCTGGCGCAACGAGAAGCCCGGCCCCGGCCGCTTCCGCGAGTTCTGGCAATGCGACGCCGACACCGTCGGATCCGACCGACCAGAGGCGGACGCCGAGATCATCGCCATGGGCTGCGAGGGCCTGCGCGCCGCCGGTCTCGGCGACGGCCAGTCGGTCATCCGCGTCTCCAACCGCAAGCTGTTCGACGGCCTGTTCGACGCCGGCGGCGTGACCGACGCGGTCCAGCGCCTGACCGCCCTGCGCGCCGTCGACAAGTATGACCGCCTGGGCCTGGAGGGCGTGCGCGCCCTGCTGGGCGAGGGCCGCCTGGACGAGTCCGGCGACTACACCAAGGGCGCCCGCCTGCCCTCGGCCGTGATCGGCGCGGTCGAAGCCTTCCTTGTGTCCGCCGAGACGCCGGGCCTCAGCCGTGCGGGCGTGCTGGACGCCGTGGCCAAGGCCGGCGCCTCGCTGGGCGCGGCGGGCGAAGCGGCGCTGTCCGAACTGTCCGCTATCGACCGCGCCCTGACCGCCATGCGGGTCGGCGAGGCCGAGGTGAAGTTCGACCCGACCATCGTGCGCGGGCTGGAATACTATACCGGCGCCGTTTTCGAGGCCGAGCTGCTGCTGGACACCAAGGACGACAAGGGGCGCGCCGTGCGCTTCGGCTCGATCGGCGGCGGCGGTCGTTATGACGATCTGGTGGCGCGCTTCACCGGACAGTCGGTTCCGGCCACCGGCTTCTCGTTCGGGGTGTCGCGTCTGGCCTCGGCCCTGCGCGCCGCCGGTCGCGGCGCCGACGACGCCACGCGCGGCCCGGTCGTGGTCATCGTCTTCTCCGAAGACGACATGCAGCACTACCTCGACGCCGTGTCGGAGCTGCGCGCAGCCGGGATCGCTGCTGAGCTCTATCTGGGGCGCGCCGGCATGAAGGCGCAGATGAAGTACGCCGACCGTCGCGGCTCCCCCGCCGTGGTCATCCTGGGCGGCGACGAGCTGGCCGCCGGGGAAGTCACCATCAAGGATCTCGACGCCGGTCGCGCCCGCGCCGCCGCTATCGCCGACAACGAGGCCTGGAAAGCGGAACGCCCCGGCCAGCAGAAGGTGGCTCGCAGCGAGCTGGTCGCAACGGTCCGCGCCATTATCGAATAGGCTTCGAGTAACTGGCCGACTGAATGTGTATTATCGACGTTCAGTCATGAAAGACCCTTCTTTTGGCATGGATGCGATTGACTTGCCCCCCGGGTTCGCGTCAATTGGTCTCACTCGAGAGGCGCAGCGGTCAACCGCAGCGACATCTTGGAGGCGTTTCGGGGAGGAAACGTCCGCTCCTTAGAGAGCGTGAAAGCCCGCTGCGATGTATCCCCCGCAGCGGGCTTTTTCATGCCTGAAATCGCGATATTCAGCCCACAGACAGCCACCCGCGCGCCGAACTACTCGAATGGCCTTCGATAAATTGGCGCGCTCATGAAAAAGGGCCGGAGCATCCGCTCCGGCCCTTCTCCAATTTCAGATGCGGCGCTTACCAGATGCGGACGCGGTCTTCCGGCGCGAGATAGTATTTCGAGCCCGGCTGGACGTCGAAGGCTTCGTACCATGCGTCCACGTTGCGCACCGGGCCGATCACGCGGAATTCGGCCGGGCTGTGCGGATCGGTGGCGATCTGGTTCTTCAGCGCATCCTCGCGGTACTTCGACTGCCAGACCTGGGCCCAGCCGTAGAAGAAGCGCTGATCGCCCGTCGTACCGTCGATCACCGGCGCCGGCTGCCCCTTCAGCGACAGGTGATAGGCGTCCAGGCCCACCGCCGTGCCGGCCGCGTCGCCGATGTTCTCGCCCATGGTCAGGCCGCCCTGGACGTGGAAGCCCGGCAGAGGCTCATAGCTGTCGTACTGGGCGCCCAGTCGCTTGGTCAGGCCCTCGAAATTGGCCTTGTCCTGATCGGTCCACCAGTTGCGCAACACACCATCGCCGTCGGACTTCGAGCCCTGGTCGTCGAAGCCGTGACCGATCTCGTGACCGATCACGCCGCCGATGCCGCCGTAGTTGACGGCCGGATCCGCGTTCGGATCAAAGAAGGGCGGCTGCAGGATGGCGGCCGGGAAGACGATCTCATTATTGGCCGAGTTGTAGTAGGCGTTGACCGTCTGGGGCGTCATGCCCCACTCGGCCTTGTCCACCGGTTTGTTCAGGCGGTTCAGCTGGTAGTTCCACTGGAACTGGCCCAGACGCTGGCTGTTGCCGAACAGGTCATCGGCGCGGACGTCCAGCGCGGAATAGTCGCGCCACTTGTCCGGATAGCCGATCTTGACGGTGAACTTGCGCAGCTTCTCCTGCGCCGCCGCCTTGGTCTCGGTCCCCATCCACGTCAGATTGTCGATGCGGTGCGACAGGGCGATGCGCAGATTGGCGACCAGTTCTTCCATCTTGGCCTTGGACTCGGCCGGGAAGTATTCCGCGACATAGAGACGACCAGCCGCCTCGCCCAGCGAGCCTTCAGCGAAGCTGATGGCGCGCTTCTCGCGCGAGCGCTGCTCGGGCTGGCCCGAGAGGTCGCGCGAGCGGAACTCCCACTGGGCGTCCGAGAAGCGCTTCGACAGGGTCGATGCGGCGTCGTCGGTCGTGTGGAAGGCCTGCCACGCCTGCAGGGTGTCGATCGGCGCTTCAGCGAAGATGGCGGCGATCTTGGGCATGGCCGTGTTCTGACGCACGATCAGGCGGTCGATCGACCCCAGGCCGGCGGCGTTGAAATAGCCGGTCCAGTCGAAACCAGGTGCCTCGGCGGCCAGGGTCTGGATGGTGTACTCGTTATAGGTCTTGTCGCGGTTGCGGTTTTCGATCGGGGTCCAGTGGGCCTCGGCGATCTTGGTTTCCAGCGCCACGATGGCGGCGGCGTGACCGGCCGGATCAGCCCAGCCGATATTGGTCAGCATACGGGCGACATAGGCCTGATACTTCTCCTTCTTGTCGGCGAAGCGGGCGTCCAGATAGTAGTCGCGGTTCGGCAGGCCGATGCCCGACTGGCCGGTGGTCACGGCGTAACGGGTCGGGTTCTTCTGATCGATGGTGATGCCGGTGCCGAAGAAGGACGACCCGACGCGGCCCTGGGTCTGGCCCATGTAGGCGGCGATCTTCTCGTGCGTGTCGGCGGCGCGGATGGCGGCCAGGAAGGGCTGCAGCGGCTGGGCGTCCAGCTGTTCAATGCGCGCCTCGTCGATGTAGGAACGATAGGCGTCGGCGATCTTGGCCTCATCCGAACCGGGGGCCAGGTCCGTGCGCGCGACCAGACCCTGGATCAGAGCCTTCATCCGGTTGTCGGACAGTTCGCGCAGCAGCGGGAAGGAGCCGTAGGAGGTGCGGTCCGAAGGGATCTCCAGCTTGTCGAACGCCGCGCCGTTGGCGTAGCGGAAGAAGCTGTCGCCCGGCGCCACCGAGGTGTCGCGGCCCGAGAGGTCAAAGCCCCAGGTTCCGTACTTGGGCGCATCCGTGCCGACCCAGCCGGCCGGCGCCGCACCGCCTTCAGGCGCCGAAGCGCCGTGGAACAGCTCCACCACCGTGCAGGCTTCATCCACGCAGGCGTGGTCATGACCGTCCTGCGCCATGGCGACGCTTGCAGGCAACAACAGGGCGCCGACTGCGGCCCCGATCAGCATTTTCTTCATAAGCATTCCCTCGACTAACCCGTGCTCAGGTTCGGCGCGGACCCTAATCCCGCCGTGAGCGCCGCCGCGTCTTAAAAAAAGTTCATGAAAGACGCGAGCCGTATCGCCAGATCGTGATCACCTGGTTCAAGGTGCAGCGTTACGGAGGATCCATGGATCAGGCGCACGGCGGCGAGTATCGCGACCTTGTGGTCTTTCTGGCGGCGGCCGGGGTCGTGGTGCCTCTGTTCAATCGCCTCAAGATCAGCCCCGTGTTGGGGTTTCTGGCCGCCGGCGTGCTGCTGGGCCCCGACGGCCTGGGGCGGTTCGCCCAACCGGACGGCTGGCTCGCCTGGCTGACCATCGGCGATCAGGCCCAGATCCGCCAGCTGTCGGAACTGGGCGTCGCCTTCCTTCTGTTCATGATCGGACTGGAGCTGTCGTGGGAACGGCTGAAGGCCATGCGCCGGCTGGTGTTCGGCCTGGGCATGCTCCAGGTGGCGGTCTGCGCCGTGGCCATCGCCATCGTCTTCATGGCCCTGGGTCAGCCCTTGGCGGGGGCGGCCGTGCTCGGCATGGGCCTGGCCCTGTCCTCGACCGCCGTAGTCATGCCGGTGCTGGCCGCCCAGGGACGCGTCAACAGCGAGACCGGACGCGCCACCTTTGCGGTCCTTCTGGCTCAGGATGTCGCCGTTGCGCCCATCCTGATCACCGTCACCGTCATGACCACCCTGGCCCAGAGCGGATCTGCGATCGAACCTGCGGAACTGGGCCGCGCCCTGTTCACCCTGGCCCCCGCAGCGGGCGGTCTCTTTCTGATGGTCCTGCTGGGGCGGCTGGTGCTTCGTCCCATGTTCCGCTCGGTCGCCCGCGCCCAGCACCGGGGCGAGGGCCGTGAGCTCTTCGTCGCCGCCTCCCTGCTGGTCGTGGTCGTCGCCGGCCTCGGCGCCCAGGCGGTCGGTCTGTCGATGAGCCTGGGCGCCCTCGTCGCCGGCGTCCTGCTGGCCGAGACCGAGTTCCGGCGCGAGGTCGAGGTCGCCATCGATCCGTTCAAGGGCCTGTTGCTGGGCGTCTTCTTCATCGGCGTCGGCATCGGTCTGGATCTGGACGCAGTCGCGGCCGACCCGGCGACGGTGCTGGGTCTGGCCGGAGGCCTGATCCTGCTCAAGGCCCTGATCATCTATCTTCTGGCCCGCGCCTGGGGCCTGGCCGGACGGTCGGCGATCGAAACCGCCCTTGTACTGGGGCCGGCAGGGGAGTTCGCCTTCGTCATTCTGTCTACAGGACTGGTCGAA
Source organism: Brevundimonas sp. UBA4553 (assembly GCF_002387245.1). Taxonomy (GTDB): domain Bacteria; phylum Pseudomonadota; class Alphaproteobacteria; order Caulobacterales; family Caulobacteraceae; genus Brevundimonas. The sequence goes on along the minus strand of NZ_DGLD01000011.1, from coordinate 54,599 downwards.
GGTCTGGCCACGCCGGAACTGACACGAAAGGCCATGCTAGCCGCCACCCTCAGCATGTTCGCCGTGCCGCTGCTGGCGGTTTTGGCCCGGTTCCTGACCCGCCGCGTCACACCCACCGTGGACGCCGAGATCAAAGCCTTGGCGCCCGACGCCGCAGCCTTGTCGGAAGAAGCCGTGCTCATCGTCGGCTTCGGCCGCGTCGGCCGGCTGGTGGGAGAGTTGCTGGCCGAGCATGGGCAGAGGTTCATCGCCCTGGACGCTGATCCGGCATCGGTCCGCGCGGGCCGCGCCGAGGGCTTCGAGGTTTACTACGGCGACGCCGCCAGACCGGAAATGCTCAACGCCTGCGGCCTGGGATCCGCGCGGGCGCTTATCGTCACCATGGATAGTCCGACTAAAGTCGATGAGGTGGTGAGAGCGGCCCGCGCGCTGCGCCCCGAACTGATCCTGATCGCCCGCGCCCGCGACGATCGCCACGCCGCTCGCCTCTATGCCCTGGGCGTCACCGACGCCGTGCCAGAGACCACCGAAGCCAGCCTGCAGCTAGCCGAGAACACCCTGGTCGATCTGGGCGTGCCCATGGGACTGGTTCTGGCCTCGATCCACGAGCGCCGGGACGGATTTCGCAAGGTGTTTCAGGCGGCCGCGCCCGACGGCCGAGGCGCCCGCCCGACCCGCGCCTTCCGCACCGCCCGATCAGCATCCGGACCGCGCCCGACACCAACAAAATCTACGTAATAATCCTTATGTTCATTGACGTTACGGCCAAGCTTCAGCAAGATTTCGCATCGGTTCGTGACCCATTTTGGTCAATGTTCGGTGATGAAAGTTCGTCTTCCCCCCAGGGACGTCGGTTGTCGTCTTGTGCGAGGTTCACGCCGAGGCGGCGCAGACCTGGCCTGACACGGCCTTCGTTCCACCAGACCGGCGGGCGTCATGCCCTTCCCGAGCCAGAGTAATTTACGAATGCGCGACATCACCCAGCCCGCCCCCGAGACTGTCGAGACCGAGGGCCAACCCCGGATGAATCGCCGTCAGGCGGCCAAGATCCGCACCCGTCAGAAGGTGCTGGACGCCGCCCGCGCTCTCTTCGCCGAGCGCGGGTACGACGCCGCCACCATCCGCGACATCGCCAAGGGCGCCGGAATGTCGACCGGCGCGGTCTTCGCCAACTTCCAGGACAAGGCCGAACTGTTCGAGTGCGTCTTCGCCGAGGAAATGGCTGGCCTGCTGCAGGACATCCAGACCGCCGCCGGTCACGAGGGTCGCGTGGCCGACCGTCTGGCCGAGGGCCTGACCGCCGGCTACCACCGCTCGCTGGAGCACCTGCCGCTGATGCAGGCGATGATCGCCCGCTCGTGGTTCCAGCCAGCCGCCGCCGACGAGCGCTCGCGCATGTTCGTCAAGCCGATCGTCCAGGCCATCGTCGCCGTGCTGCAGGGCGGCATCCGCGACGGCGAGTTGCGTCAGGATCTGGATCAGATGGTCATGGGCCGCATGATCTGGGACGTCTTCATCGCCAACTTCCGCTACGCCGCCTACGACAACTGGGGCATTGAGGAACTGACGCCGCAAATCCGCAAGCAACTGGACCTGATCCTGTCCAGCCAGCTCGCGCGCCAATAGCCGCTAGGGGCTGACGCGGCCCCGGACTGCTGAACAAAAAGGCCTCTCCCCAACGCGGGGAGAGGCCTTTTTCTTAGCCCCGGACACGGAGCCGGCTGACTGTGGCCAGCCCCGCGTTCAGCTCTTCCAGCGCAGAACCACTTCTTTGATGGGATTGATGAAACCGCGGCCCTCGGCGCGGCTTTTGATCCACTCACGCTTCAGCTGCTGATACCACTTGGCCTGCTTGTCGGCGTCGTCGATCCAGATCAGGGCCGGATCGTATTTCAACCCCTCGTTCTGCAGGTTCACCATCCCGCCGTCCTGCTTCAGAAAGGCGACGACGCCCATGCGCAGGAAGGGCTTGGCCACGTTGAACACCCAGTGGTCGGACCAGAATATCTGGGTGATGCGGGTCTTGTTTTCCGTCACCGGCGTCAGGCAGGTCAGGGCCAGCACCTGCTTGGCGCCCACCTGGATATGCTCCCAGCGATAGCCCGGCAGACGGAAGGTGATCTCGGTCGCCGGAGCCCCGCCCAGGATTTTATAGAGGCGGCTGTTCGACGACGGCGCGTGACGCACCATGGCCCAGCCATAGTCACGCGGCGCAAAGGTCTTGGCCTTCTCGTGCATCGAATGTTCCGACCGCCACCACCACTGCTGGTGGACAAAGGGGCCGTGGGCCGGATCCATCAGGCCGACGACCGCGTGGTCGATATGACTGTCGAAATCCATGGCCTCGACCAGCTTGGCCTCGCCCTCGGCGCCGGGGAAGAGCGGCGGCTCGTGGTCCGGTTCGGACGGGTTGCGCGCGTCCGACGCCATCCAGACAAAGACCAGGCCCTGGCTCTCGCGCACCGGATAGGATCGCACCCGGATTCGATTGGCCTCAAAGGCCTGATCCTCGACCAGGGACGGAATGGCGGCGCAGACGCCGTCGGGGCGGAAGCGCCATCCGTGATAGGGGCACTCGATCGTCTCCCCCTCGCCCGGCTTCTCGACCAGACGCCCGGCCGACAGCGGCGCGGCGCGGTGGGGGCAGATGTCGCGCATGGCGTAGACCTCGCCCGCACGCGTCCGGCCGATCAGCACCGGCTCGTCCATCACCTCATAGCGTTTCAGGCTGGCCACCGGCACGTCGCGCGCCAGGGCGACGAAATACCAGGCGTCGCGCACGAAGCCCTTGCCAAAGGCGGTCGGGGGGGCCTTGGCTTCGGGCGCAGCGGAAGCGGTGGACGGAACGGGTTCGGCGACGACTGGCTTCATACCGCCTCTCTATCAAGAGACACCGCCCCTGTCGTCGGCGTCGATAAGGGATCACAAAAAGAACTTTACATTACAAAGTATCGTATCTATATCGGAAGTCATCACTCGGGGAGCCACGCCATGAAACATCGCACCGCCTTCGCCGCCGCCCTTCTGGTTCTCGCCTCGGCCCCGGCCGCGCTCGCTCAAGATGGCCATGTGAACCATGCCGCTCACGGCCACGCCCACGCCCCCTTCGCCTCCGACCGTATCCACGTCGCCGTCGAGGGCCAAGGCCCGGACGTCATCTTCATCCCCGGCCTCAGCTCCTCGCCCGCCGTGTGGCAGGGAACGGTCGACCATCTGAACGGCGCCTACCGCGTCCACCGCGTCCATGTTCAGGGCTTCGCCGGCGCGCCGGCCAAGGGCAACGCCAGTGGTGCGGTCGCCGCTCCCGTGGCCGAGGAGATCGCCCGCTACATCCGGGAGCAGGGGCTGAACAAGCCCGCCGTCGTCGGCCACTCCATGGGCGGCACCATGGGCATGATGCTGGCCGCGCGGCATCCCGATCTGGTCGGCAAGCTGATGGTCGTGGACATGGTCCCCTTCATGGGCGCCATGTTCGGTCCGCCCGGAACCACGGCGGAAGGCGTCGCGCCCATCGCTGACCAGATCTTCACCGCCCAGTCGACCGCACCGCGCGACCAGTATCTGACCCAGGCCAAAGCCGCCGTCACCGGCATGATCAATACCGAGGCCGCCCGCGCCGGTCCCTTGCAGGACGCCGAGACCAGCGACCAGCAGGTTTCCGCCGCCGCCTTCCGTGAACTGATCGTCACCGATCTGCGCCCGGAACTGTCCAAGATCACCGCCCCGGTCGAGGTGCTGTATGTCAAGTTCAACGACCCGCGCATGACCGACGCCATCACCGACACCATCTATCAGATGTCGTTCGCGACCCTGCCGGGCGCCCAGCTGAAGCGCATCGACGACAGCGCCCACTTCATCATGCTGGATCAGCCTCAGGCCTTCTACACCGACCTCGACGCCTTCCTGACGAAGTGACCCATCCCGCCGCAGATCGGATCGTCGGTCTGTATCAGGACAAGGCCGCAGACTGGATCCGTGACCGGGGCGCCGTCCTGCGTCAGCACGAGGGAGACTGGGACGAGGTCGCTTGGCTGGATCGCTTCACGGCGGGTTGGCCGTCCGGCGGGCGCGTTCTGGACGTCGGCTGCGGCTCCGGATGGCCCATGGGCGCGGCCCTGCTGAGGCGCGGCTTCGACGTGATCGGCCTGGACGCCTCGCCCGGCCTGATCGACCATGCCCGCCGGACCCTGCCAGCAGGCGACTGGCGCCTCGGCGACATGCGCGACGGCCTGCCAGAGGGCGACTTCCACGGCGTGCTGGCCTGGCACAGCCTGTTTCACCTGACGCCGGAGGCGCAGGTTCACGTATTGCCCGCGCTCGCCGCCCGCGTGGGCGAGGGCGGGCAGCTGATGTTCACAGCCGGCCCCGCCCACGGCGAGGCGATCGGCGAGTGGTGCGGAGAGCCGCTCTATCACGGCAGCCTGGCGCCTGAGGTCTATCGCCTCGTGCTGACCGGGGCTGGATTGACCGTCGAGAACAGCGGGGCTCAAGGCGTCTGGCTGGCCCGGCGCGCCATTCTTTCGGCGAAATAGATGCTCACGCTCATGTGAACTCAAGCGGGGCGTTTTCTGCGGCCGCGTGACCGGCTAGGGTCTCGTCGCTGCAAGAGGGACTTTCATGGCGCGTAAAGACGGCGGACCTGACCGCAATGAGCAAGGCGGCGGCAAGAAGCGTCGGTCCTTCCTCGGCAACCTGCTCTACTGGGGCGCCGTGCTGGCGGTTTGGGGCCTGATCTTCGCGGTCGTCTTCTTCGCCATTTTCGCGCGCGATCTGCCGGACACCTCGACCCTTTACGACGTCGAGCGCCAGCCCTCGATCACCTACCTGGACCGCTCCGGCGCCCTGATCGCGGTGCGCGGCACCCAGATGGCTCCGCCGGTCGATCTGGACGCCCTGCCCGACTATGTCCCAGCCGCCTTCGTGGCCATCGAGGATCGGCGCTTCTACCACCACCCCGGTTTCGACCCGATCGGCATGAGCCGCGCCATGGCGCTGAACCTCAAGGCCGGTCGCGTGGTGCAGGGCGGCTCCACCATCACCCAGCAGCTGGCCAAGAACCTGTTCCTGACGCCCGATCAGAACATGAAGCGCAAGGTTCAGGAACTGATGCTGGCCGTCTGGCTGGAGATGAAGTTCACCAAGAAGGAAATCCTCGCCCTCTACCTGAACCGGGTCTACTTCGGCGCCGGCGCCTACGGCATCGAGGCCGCTTCTCAGCGCTACTTCGACAAGAGCGCCGACAAGCTGACGGTGGGCGAAGCCGCCCTGCTGGCCGGCCTGCTCAAAGCGCCCTCGCGCTACTCCCCGGTGTCGGAAAGCGAGCGCGCCGCCACCCGCGCCAATGTTGTGCTGAATGAAATGGTCGAGGTCGGCGCCATCACCCCCGCGCAACGCGAGGCGGCCGTGGCCGAGCCTGTCCGCGTCTCGCGCACCCTGGCCAGCCAGCACGCCCAGTATTTCATCGACTGGCTGGACAAGCAGATCCGCGGCCTGGTCGGCGAACCGACCGAGGACATGGTGGTCGAAACCACTCTGGACCTGACCCTGCAGACCGACGCAGAGCGCGCCGTGCGCCGCACCCTGGACCGTGACAAGGGCCGGGGAGTCGAACAGGCCGCTTTGGTCGCGCTGGACGGCGAAGGCCGGGTCCGCGCCATGATCGGCGGCGGTTCCTACGCCGACAGCCAGTTCAACCGCGCCACCGACGCCCGTCGTCAGGCCGGTTCGGCGTGGAAGCCTTTCGTCTATCTGGCGGCGGTCGAGGCCGGCTACACCCCGACCACGCCGGTCGTGGACCAGCCCGTGACCATCGGCGGCTGGTCGCCGCGCAACTATTCCGGAAACTTCTCAGGCCAGATGACCCTGGCCCAGGCCGTGGCCCAATCCACCAACACGGTCGCCGCCTATGTCGCCGATCAGGTCGGCCGCGACAGCGTGGCCCGCGCCGCGCGCCGCCTGGGCGTCACCAGCGAGATCGGCCTGCAACCCTCCATGGCCCTGGGCGCCGTCGAGGTCAGCCCGCTGGAGATGGCCCAGGCCTATGACGCCTTCGCCAACGGCGGCAAGCGGGTCCGGGCCTATGGCATCAGCCGCATCCGCACGCCGTCGGGTCGCGTCATCTACAGCCACGGCGCCGGCGAGAACGGTCAGGCGATCAACAATCCGTCGCTCTACTACATGAACCAGATGCTGCGCGGTGTGATCACCTCGGGCAGCGGTCGCTCGGCCGCCATCGGCGGGCGCGACATCGCCGGCAAGACCGGCACGACCTCGGACTACAAGGACGCCTGGTTCGTCGGCTACACCGGCGGCTTCGTCGCCGCCGTCTGGGTCGGCAAAGACGACAACAAGGCCATGCGCGGCGTGACCGGCGGCTCGTCCCCCGCCGCCATCTGGCGGGGCTTCATGGAGGCGGCCCTGCCCAAGCTGGCGGTCCAGCCCATCCCCAACGGCCCGCCCCTGCCCGAGGGCTGGGTCGCGCCCGACCCGATCGGCGACATGATGGGCCAGGTCCAGGACCCGTACGCTCAACCCGTGGACAGCGAGCCGGGCCCGGCCATCGTCGATGGGCAGCCGATCCCGACCCCCGCGCCCCTGCCCAATGATCAGCCGGTGGTGCGGCCCACCTCCCCCCAGCCGGCGCCCAAGGAAAGCCCCCGGGGCGAAAACAGGCCGGAAGCCGTCTTCTTCTAGAGGATCGCCCTAGCGCCCCACGGCGTGCAGCGCCGCGCCGTGGTCGCGCAGCCATTGGCGGAAGGGCCGATGGTCGCCGACCAGTCTATGCACCACCGCCCAATAGGCCGGGCTGTGGTCGGCGTGGACCAGGTGGGCGACCTCGTGCGCGGCCAGATAGTCAGCCACCTCTGACGGGGCCATGATCACGCGCCACGAATAGCGGATCGAACGGTTGTGCGGGCTGCACGAGCCCCAGCGCGAACGGGTGTCGACGATCGACACCTTGACCGGTTTCTGACCCAGCGATTTCAGGTGCACCTCGGTGCGCGCGACCAGAAACTCACGCGCCGCGCGCTTGAACCAGTTCTCGACCCGGCGTGAGAAGGCCTCGCCTTCACCGCCCGAGCGGATCACCGGCCCCTCCGGCGTCTCGACCAGACGCGCCGCCCCGGCCCCGCCGACCGCTTCCAGCCGCACGATCCGCCCCAGCCATGACACCTCGCCGCCGGGCTCCAAGGGGGCGCCCACGACCCTCGCGGCCAGGCGATCCCTGATCCAGTCCGACTTGGTGCGCGCAAAGGCCACGACCTCGGTCAGCCGTCGCTCGGACGGAGCCACGGCCACGGCTTCGCCGGCGCGGGCGTCGATCCGGATGGACAGCCTGCGTGCGCGGGGATTCACCGACAGGCGAAGGGCGCCTCCGCCCTCAAGCGGCAGCCGCTGGCCGTTCCGATACTGCACTCAGGCTCTCGTTCTGGGCGATGAAGTCGCGCACGCGCGGATAGATTTCGTCGCGGAAGCGGCGGCCGTTGAAGACGCCGTAGTGGCCCACGCCCGGCTGGACGTAGAGCAGGCGTCGCTCGTCAGGGATGTTCGGCGTCAGACCGTGCGCGGCCTGGGTCTGACCCACGCCGGAGATATCGTCCTTCTCGCCCTCGACCGTGGCCAGGCCGATGTCGGTGACGGCCGACAGGTCCACGCGCTTGCCCCCATGCTCCAGAAGGCCCCGCGCCAGCAGGTGCTGCTGGAAAACGATGTCGATGGTCTGGAGATAGAACTCCTCGGTCAGGTCCAGCACCGACAGATACTCGTCGTAGAACTGCTCGTGCTTCTCGACCCCGTCGCCGTCGCCGTCGACCAGGCTTTCGAAGTAGCGACGATGGGCGTCGATGTGCTTGTCCTCGTTCATCGACATGAAGCTGTAGAGCTGGACGAAGCCCGGATAGACCCGCCGTCCAAAGCCCGGATAGGGCCAGGGCACCGTGTGGATCATGTTCGACTTGAACCAGGTGAAGGGCTTTTCCTCAGCCAGTTGATTGGTCACCGTCGGCGACAGGCGGGCGTCGATGGGCGAGCCCATGAAGGTCATGGAGGCGGGCCGGTTCGGGTCGTTCTCGGCCGCCATGACCGCGCAGGCCGCCAGAACCGGCGGTCCCGGCTGGCAGACGCCGACGACATGAGCGCGCGACCCGATGGCGGTCAGCATGGCCCGGACGTGGTCGATGTAGTCGTTGAAGTCGAATCGGCCTTCCAGAACCGGCACCTGCCGGGCGTTCTCCCAGTCGCTGACACAGACGTCATGGTCCTGCAGGAAGCCCTCGACCGTGCCGCGCAGCAGGGTGGCGTAGTGGCCCGACAGCGGCGCCACGATCAGGACGGCGGGCGCGTCAACAGGCTTGCCCGCCCGTTTCAGATCACCAGGATCCCGCCTGAAGCGGACCAGCCGGCACCAGGGCGAGGACCAGACCACCTGCTCGGTCGTGCGCACCGCGTGACCGTCGACGTCCAGCGTCTCCAGCCCCCAGGCCGGCTTGCCGTAGCGCCGCGTCAGGCTCTCGAACACCTCGGCCGAGGCGTAGGCCGTGCGGCCGATGGCCGTGTCGGAGGCGGGATTGAAGGGCGACGTCCAGAACTGCCGGGCCATCTGGGCTCCGATCCGGAACGGCGTCGCCGAATGGTAGGCGAGTTCGTGAAATGCGTAGAGCATGAAACCCCGATGCGGCCCCCGCCGATGCGGCAGTGCAGCATATAACGCATCTCGACGCAAAACAGACCAAGGTCGCCCTCGATCAGGGAAAGGTGATCAGCCGCGCTCCATGGCGTTTTCGATCAGCCTGACGGTGCGGTCCGGCCCCAGGTCGTGCGCCACAGCGCTGCGGAACTGGCCATCCGGTCCCATCAGGTAGACGGTCAGGCTGTGGTTCATCGTATAGGTCTCGCCCTCGCCGACCTTCTGGTAGAAGGCGCGGTATTCCTTGGCGACCTGGGCCGTCTGTTCCGGTGTGCCGGTCAGGCCGACGACGCCCGTGGGGAAGCCGTCCGACGACAGATAGTCCTTCAGCAACTGGGGCGTGTCCCGCTCGGGGTCGATGCTGACGAAGACGATCTGCAGATCCTTGGCCTTGTCGCCCATGCGCTCCTGCACCGCATTCAGAACGCCCAGCGTGGTCGGGCAGTAGTCGGGGCAGTAGGTGAAGCCAAAGAAGACCAGGGTCCACTTGCCGTTCAGGATCGACTGGTCGACGACCTGCCCGTCCTGATTGGTCAGGGTGAAGGGACCGCCGACGCTCGGCTGGCCGGTTCCGCTCTCGGCCACCTGGGCCGATTGTTCGCGGCCCTTGACCACGACCATGGTGATCAGGCCCAGGGCCAAGGCGATGACCGCACAGGCGGCGGCGAACAGAATGACAGGACGACGCGGCATCGACTTCTCCTCGGACGGCGAGGATGCGGCCGTCAGCTTGACGGTCTATAGAAGAGGCGTGAACAGCACAGAAGCCCCCTCCCTGTCGCAGGCCGTGAAGGTCGCGGGCCGCCCCGGCGCCATGGAGGCCCTGCGCGAGCGGCCGCGACGCGGGCGCGGTCTGTCGCTGCGCACCCTGATCGTGCTGCGCTGGCTGGCCGTATTCGGCCAGACCTGCGCCATCCTGACCGCCTATTTCGCCCTGCACTTCCCTCTACCTCTATGGGAGTGCCTGCTGACCATCGGCGCCGGGGTGGTGATGAACCTGGCGACCATGGCGCGGGCGCGGCGCATCGACGGCAGCCTGCCCAACGGGCCGCAGACCGCGGCCCAACTGGGTTTCGACATCCTGCAGCTAGCGACCTTGCTGGCCCTGACCGGGGGCCTGGACAATCCCTTCTGCCTGCTGCTGGTCGCGCCGGTGACCATCGCCGCGGCCTCGCTCCCGTCGCGTCAGGCACTGGTCCTGGGCGTCATGGCCCTGATCGCTTTGGCGGTCCTCTTCTCCTGGTCCCTGCCCCTGCCTTGGCGCCTGCACGAGCATCTGGTCCTGCCACCCCTCTATCGCTTCGGCATGGGGCTGGCGCTCGCCACCGGCGTCCTCTTCACCTCGGGCTATGCCTGGAAGGTCGCCGCCGACGCCGAGAAGCTTGAACTGGCCCTGGCCACCACCCAGGACGTGCTGCAACGCGAGCAGAGGCTGGCGGCTTTGGGCGGCCTGGCCGCCGCCGCCGCCCACGAACTGGGCACGCCGCTGGCGACCATCCAGGTGGTGGCCAAGGAACTGTTGCGCGCCTCGCCGCCCGACAGCCCCGTGGCCGAGGACGCCGCCCTGATGCTGCAGCAGGCCGAGCGTTGCCGTGACATCCTGAAACAGCTGTCAGCCCAGCCCGAGGAGGGCGACGCCCTCTACGCCGACGTCGACCTCAAGGCCCTGCTGGAAGAGGTGGTCGAACCGCACCGCGGCTTTGATCTGGACTTCCAGACTGCCGTGAAGGTCCCGCCCGGCCAGCCCCTGCCCCGCGTCCACCGCCTGCCCGAGGTCATCCACGGCCTGTCCACCCTGATCGAAAACGCCGCCGACTTCGCCAACAGCCGGGTGCGCGTCACGGCAATCGTCGACGCGGGCTGGATCGAGATCGACATTCTCGACGACGGTCCCGGCTTTTCGTCCGAAATCCTGCCCCGTCTGGGCGAGCCCTATGTGACCAGCCGCCCCCAGGCCAAGGCCCGCCGCGCGTTGGCGGCCCAGATCGCCGCCGCCTCGGACACCCCGCGCAAGGCCGGCCGCAGGGCCGCCGCACCGCCCCCGATCACCGCCCCCATCGCCCCCAGCCAGGGCGGCATGGGACTGGGCTTCTTCATCGCCCGCACCTTGCTCGAACGCAGCGGCGGCAAGGTCTCGGTCGGCGCGGGAGACGGCGAGAAGGGCCAGCCGAGGGGGGCCCGCGTCACCGTCCGCTGGCCGCGACAGGCGCTGGAAGTCGCCGAGCCCGATCTTCAGGCGCCGGGGTCCCAGGTGGAACCTGATGTCGCAGTCGGGAGCTAAAACCTTGACCATGCCGCGCGGACGCACGACCTGAAGGTCAGGAGAACTGAATGTCCGAACTCGAAGCCCGTATCGCCACCCTGCCCGACAAGACCCTGCTGCTGCTCGACGACGACGCGGCGCTGCGCACCCGGCTGGGCCGGGCGCTGGAGGCGCGCGGCTTCGACGTGAACCTCTCGGGGTCGGTGGCCGAGGCCAGCGACGCCCTGCGCGTCTCGGTCCCTGCCTTCGCCGTGCTGGACATGCGGCTGGAGGACGGCAACGGCCTCAAGGTGGTCGAGGCCATTCGCGAACGCCGCGAGGACGCTCGCATCGTCATGCTGACCGGATACGGCGCCATCGCCACGGCGGTCGCGGCGGTCAAGGCCGGCGCCGTCGACTATATGCAGAAGCCCGCCGACGCTGACGACGTGGTCAAGGCCCTGCTCTCGGTCGGCGAAGCCCCCGAGCCGCCCGAAAACCCGATGAGCGCCGACCGGGTGCGCTGGGAGCACATCCAGCGGGTCTATGAGCTGTGCGACCACAATGTCTCGGAAACCGCCCGCCGCCTGGGCATGCACCGCCGGACCCTGCAACGGATTTTGGCCAAGCGCGCGCCTCGATAGAGCGCGCCATTTCGGCGGCTGAGGGGCCTTCTGCGCTATTGAGAACTCGGTAAGGCCCTAGTCCCGCATCGTCCTGAGCGCGCCTAGCCGCGCGAAGGCCAGAGTCAGCGCCTTCCTGCGTGCCGGGGCCAGCGGCGTGACGGGCGCCTCACGCACCACCGCCCCGCCGAAGCCGTCAGCCACGATCAGACCGGGTTCGTCGGGCAGTACCGTTTGCGGAAACTCCGGCGCCACGGCGAAGTAGAAGGCGTCGCAATAGGGTCCGTATTCCTGCCATTTGCGGTCGACGCGATAGTCGTCGACGCCCGACTTCACCTCGCAGATGACGATGTCGCCTTTCGGCCCCAGAGCCATGACGTCGGCGCGCCTGCCGTTGGGCAGACAGACCTCCAGCAGGGGCGCGTAGCCCATGTCCAGCATCAATCGCGCCGCGCCCCGCGTCACCGACAGGGTGGTCTCAGGGCGGCTGAAGACCAGTTCGAGATGAAGCGCGGAGGCGGCCATGTCGCCTTTATGTTCCGCCTATGTTCCTATCGCAAGCGCTGCCGGTTCTCGCGCCACGCTTCCCGCGTCTGGCCCCACAGATTGACAGGGTGATGCTGGAACGGCGGCGGCATGGTTCCAGGACCGCGATTGGTCGAACCCAGCCGCCGCGCCACCTTTTCCGAGCCGCGATTATCCGGGTCGATGCAATGGATCACGTCCGTCCAGCCCAACATGTCGAAGGCGTAGTCCATGGTCGCCGCCGCAGCCTCGACAGCATAGCCCCTGCCCGTGGCGTCGCGGTGCAGGCTCCACCCCACCTCGCGACCCGGCCAGTCATAGGGATGAAGCGGTCCGATCCGGCCCATCCAGTTCCCCGTCGCCTTCTCGATCAGCGAGAACATCCCTTCGCCGTGCAGGGCCCACATGCCCGCCACCGCCGCCATGCCGCGCCAGACCTCGTGCTTCGACTGCACCCCGCCGATGAAGCGGGTCGTTTCGGGATCGCTCATGAAGTCGGCCCAGCGCGGGAAATCCTCCAGCGTCGGCGGACGCAGGAACAGGCGCTCAGTCTCCAGCGTCGGTCCCAGAGAAGAGGTCGGACGCTCGATCACAGCAGGTACTCCCGTTCCAGAGAATAGACGCTGCCGTCGCCGGTCAGGACGCTGGAATAGAGGCCGAAGCGGTCCACCCGGATCGGCGGCGAATGCAGCAGGTTGTGGCCCGCGATCCAGGCCCCGATGCGATCCGGGTTCGCCTGGGGCTTCAGATAGGCCAGCGTCACATGGGGCCGGTATTCGCGTTTCTCCGGCGGCACGCCCGCCCTCTCGCCGGCCGAGCGGCAGCGCCCGGCCAGGACATTCAACGGCTCCGAGCGTTCCAGACCGGCCCACAGGGTATGGGTGCGGTGGGCGTCGCCGAAAGCCCCGACGCCGTTCAGGGTGATCTCGAATGCCCCGCCGCCCTCGGCTCGGCTCAGTTCCGAGGCCAGGTCATCCGCCGTGCGCTCGGACGCCTCGCCATAGAAGGCCAGGGTCACATGCAGGGCGTCCAGCGGCCGCCAGCGCGCGCCCGGCAGGCCGGACTGACGGCGTTGAAGCGTCTCGGCGACGTCTTCGGGGATCGAGATGGCGGTGAACAGACGCAGCATGCGACCCTTGGTAGCGGGCGGAACGACCGTTCGGAAGACGGGTTTTCCTTGCAAGGCGGAGCGTCCGTCCCGATATTTCCGGTCAAGGTCGGCATTTGCCGTCCACTTGGGAGACTACTTTCGCGATGAGCGACTTCAACAACGGTTATGCGCGCCCGCTTCCGCAGTCGGCGGACATGTCCGTCGACGCCGGTCTGCGCGCCTTCATGCTCGGCGTCTACAACAAGCTGGCCCTCGGCCTCGTGGTCGCGGGCGTCCTCGCCTACGTCACCGGCAACGTGCCGGCCGTGCAACAACTGCTGTTCGCCCGCACCGACGACGGCCGCATCGGCCTGACCCTGCTGGGCATGATCATACAGTTCTCGCCGCTGGTCCTGCTGTTCGGCTCGATGTTCTTCATGAAGAACCCGACGGCCAAGGGCGTGAACCTGCTCTACTGGGCCGTGGTTTCGACCATCGGCGCGGGTCTGGGCGTCCTGTTCCTGCGCTACACCGGCGGTTCGCTGGCCTCGACCTTCTTCGTCACGGCAGCGGCCTTCGCCGGCCTCAGCCTGGTCGGCTACACGACCAAGAAGGACCTGACCGCCATGGGCAGCTTCCTGATCATGGGCGTGATCGGCCTGATCATCGCCTCGATCGTCAATATGTTCATGCAGTCGGGCGCGCTGTACCTGATCATCTCGGCGCTCGGCGTCCTGATCTTCTCGGGCCTGATCGCCTATGACACCCAGCGCCTGAAGATGACCTACTACGCGCTCGGCGGTAACCAGGAAGCCATGGGCGTGGCCACGGGCTTCGGCGCCCTGAGCCTGTTCATCAACTTCGTGAACCTGTTCCAGTTCCTGCTGGCCTTCATGGGCGGCAGCCGGGAATAGGCCTCAGGTAGCGCGCAAGCGCGATAGGCCCAAAAGATCGAAAGCCCCGGCGGAAACGTCGGGGCTTTCTCTATTCCACCACGCTGAACTTGCGGCTGTCGAACACCCGCAGCACCTGGGCCAGGTCTCGCCCACGCTTCAGCACGTGGCCGCCCTCGCCGATCACGGCCCACTGACCCTGCTTCAACCGCAGCGCCGGACGCTTTTCGATCCGGTAAAGCGGCGCGTCGCCCGAGCGGCGGAAGATGGCGAACTCCGCCACCTCCTTGTGGCCGATCATGGCGTAGTCGCGCCATTCGCCAGCGGCGACCATGCGGCCATAGACCCGCAACACCAGCCCCAACTCCTGCCGATCAAAGAAGACCGGACCGGCTTGCGGGGCGTCTGAACTGTGCGGATCAAGACTCATCGTCCTTCAACTTAAGGCGGCCCGCGCCGAACGCCAGCGGCGCCGCGACTTGTCACCTGCCCGCCACGCGTCCAAAAGGCGGATCAAGTTCAGATACGGAGACGACCCATGGCGACGAGCGAAGGCTGGGATATGCCCACCGGCGACCTGATGAAGGGCAAGAAGGGCCTGATCATGGGAGTGGCCAACTCCAGTTCCATCGCCTGGGGCATCGCCTCGCAGCTGGCCGCCCAGGGCGCCGAGCTGGCCTTCACCTACCTCGGCGAGGGGCTTGAGCGTCGCGTGCGCCCCCTGGCCGAAAGCGTCGGCGCCAAGCTGCTGATCCAGGCCGACGTCACCGACGACGCCTCGATGGACAAGGCTTTCGAGGAGCTGGAAAAGGAGTTCGGCACGATCGACTTCGTCGTCCACTCGGTGGCCTTCGCCAACAAGGACGAGCTGAAGGGCTCCTTCGTCGACAACACCACCCGCGACAGCTTCCTGCTGGCCATGAACATCTCGGCGTTCAGCTTCGTCGATGTGGCCAAGCGTTCGGCCAGGCTGATGCCCAACGGCGGATCGATGATCACCCTGACCTACCTGGGTTCGGAACGGGTCATCCCCAACTACAACACCATGGGCGTGGCCAAGGCCGCCCTGGAAGCCGCGACCCGCTATATCGCCCGCGACCTGGGTCCGAAGAACATCCGCGTCAACGCCATCTCGGCGGGCGCCATGCGCACCCTGTCGCTGGCCGGCATCTCGGGCGGACGCGGCCTGCACTCCAAGTCGGCGCAGTTCTCGCTGATCAAGGAAGAGACCTCGATGGAAGGCGTCGCCGGCGCCGCCCTGTGGCTGTGCTCGGACCTCGGCCGCTCGACCACGGGTGAAGTCGTCCACGTCGACGCCGGCTTCCACGCCGTCGGCCTGCCGGACGACGTCGAAGGCTAAGTCTTCAACCGGCCGCTGAGCCCCGGCAGCAGGCTTCGATATTGTTGCCGTCCGGGTCCAGCACGAAAGCCCCGTAGTAGTCCCCGGCCCCTTCACGGGGGCCGGGCGCGCCGTTGTCGCGGCCGCCGGCCGCCAGCGCCGCCTGATAGAAGCCGTCCACCATCGCCTTGTCCTCGGCGACGAAGGCGACGTGCATCTGATTCAACCCGGCGCGCGATCCTTCCACCCAATAGGAAGGCCGCAGGGTTCCAATCCACAGATAGGGGATCGGCTGCCCGGCGCTGTGGCCGAACAGGAACGACTCCGGCGAGTTGCTCTTCGTCTGCAATTTCAGAGCGCCCGCCACAGCATCATAAAAGCGGCGAGCAACCTTCAGATCCGAGACGACGATTCCAGTGTGATCCAGCATGACCGGCAAACGGAAACACGCGCAGCCGGTTCCTTCTTTGCGATACGCGGACGCTCCGCTTAACGTCCAGCCATGAGTTCCTTGCGCCTGCCGCCCCTCGCCAGCTTCTCCGCCGCCGCCGTGGCGACCGTCATCGGTTTCGGCGGCACAGTGGCCCTGGTCGTGCAGGCGGGGCAGACGCTGGGGGCCTCGCCCGCCCAGATCATCTCCATGGTCACGGCGCTCTGCCTCGGCATCGGCCTGCCTGGCGCGGTGCTGAGCTGGCGGCTGAAGATGCCGGTCGTCCTGGCCTGGTCCACGCCGGGCGCAGCCCTGCTGGCGGCCTCGACGTTGGGCCTCGGCTGGTCAACCGCCGTCGGCGCCTTCGTCATCGCCGGGCTGCTGATGGTGCTAACCGGGCTGATCCCGGCGCTGGGGCGGCTGGCCGAGCGCATCCCCGCCGCCATCGCCTCGGCCATGCTGGCGGGCGTCCTGCTGCCCTTCTGTCTGAAGCTGTTCCTCGTCTTCCCGACAGACATGGCGCTGGCGGCGGGCCTGCTGGCCGTCTTCCTGATCATGCGCCGGGTCGCCCCCGCTTGGGCCCTGCCCGCGGTTCTGGTCGCGGCCTTCGCCGTTCTGGCCCTGCGCGGTCAGGTCGGCCTGCCCGCCGGAACCGGCCTGTTCGGCGAACTGTCGCCGGTGATACCCGCCTTTGACTGGAAGGCCGCGATCAGCCTGGCCCTGCCGCTCTATCTGGTGACCCTGGCCTCGCAGAACCTGCCGGGCCTGGTGGTGCTGAGGGCGGCGGATTACGCCCCGCCCGCCGGCAAGCTGATCTTCTGGGGCGGTCTGACCAGCACGCTTCTGGCCCCCTTCGGCGCCCACGGGGTCAATCTCGCCGCCATCACCGCCGCCATATGCACTGGTCCCGAGGCTCATCCCGATCAGGACCAGCGCTGGACCGTCGGCGTTATCTACGGCCTGATCTACCTGGTGGTCGCCCTGTTCGCTGCGCCGCTGGCCGGGCTCTTCATCGCCATGCCGACCGGCGCGCTAGCGGTAATCACCGGCCTAGCCCTCATCGCGCCTCTCACCGGTTCGTTGACCAGCATGATGAGCGTGACCGAGGACCGCGAGGCGGCGGTGCTGACCTTCGCCGCCACGGCTTCGGGCGTCGCCTTGTTCGGGGTCGGCTCCGCTTTCTGGGGCCTTGCGGCAGGCTTTACGGCCCTGGCCGCGCGCCGCTGGATCCGGCCGCGCTGATCACCCTGCGATAGCGGAAGTGGTCCCGGATATGAGCCCCGAAGAACCGCCCCTTGGACTCGGCCTCAGCCAGTTCTTCGACCAGTTCGAGCGGCACGTCGTCGTAGTCATAGACCGCGCCGGACACGAAACTTACCTTAGCCTGCGCGCGGTCTCGTCATAGCTGTAGAGGCGGATGACGGTGGAGGACATGAAGCCGTAACGAGCCGGCGTGCCAGCGGCTCCGTTCACACGCCTGTGTTCTGATCACGATTGACCGCCAGCCTGCCTGTGGCAGCTTGACCATAGGCCGCTCCCCGGCCTGAACAGCGAGGCGACCATGGCGCACAAGTTCGAAGTCTATCAGGACAAGGCCGGCGAGTTCCGCGTCCGGTTCAAGTACAATTCCGAGATCATCTTCTCGACCGAGGGCTATTCCGACAAGTCGGGCGCCAAGCGCGCGATCGAGTCGATCAAGAAGCATGTCGGCGACGCCCCGACCGAAGAAGTCTGAGTTCTGCGGGGGCGCGGCGCCTTCGCCCGCCCCCGCTGTCTCGTCTTACGGCCGCGCCGGGATGTTCAGCCCCCGCTGCACCGCCGGACGGGCCAGACCCCGCTCCAGCCATGCCGCCAGGTGCGGGAAGTCGGCGAACCCGACCAGATCGCCCGCCTCATAGAAGCCGATCAGATTGCGCACCCAGCCCAGGCTGGCGATGTCGGCGATGGTGTAGTCGTCGCCCATGATCCAGTCGCGCGGCGCTCCACTCTCATTGGCCAAACGCCCTTCCAGAACCCCCAGCAGACGACGCGATTCCGCGACATAGCGGTCCCGCGGACGCTTGTCCTCATACTCACGCCCGGCGAACTTGTGGAAGAAGCCGACCTGCCCGAACATCGGGCCGATCGCCGCCATCTGGAAGAAGACCCATTGCAGGGCCTCGTAACGCGCCGCCGCATCAGCGGGCAGGAAGCGCCCGGTCTTCTCCGCCAGATAGACCAGGATGGCCCCGGATTCGAACAGGGCCAGGGGCTTCCCGGCCGGGCCGTCCGGATCAATGATGGCAGGGATCTTGCCGTTGGGGTTCAGCGACAGATAGTCGGGCGTCCAGGTCTCGTTCTTTGTGATGTCGACCAGATGCGGCTCATAGCTCAGACCCAGCTCTTCCAGCAGGATCGAGACCTTGACCCCGTTCGGGGTCGGCAAGGAATAGAGCTGCAGCCGGTCCGGATGTTGGGCTGGATACTGGCGGGTGATCGGGAATGCGGACAGGTCGGCCATGGGGCGCTCCGGGCGGGTTGAGTCTTCCATGTTGGAAGCCCGACCGCGCGTCGCAATAGCCACCGGCGCGGTGGCGGTCGATCAGGCCTCGTCGCGCTCGTCCACCTCGGTCGGACGCACGATGCGCAGCCAGCCGTCGGCGATGCGCAGGTCCGGCGCCGCCTCGCGGGTGAAGGGCAGATACCAGGTCGGACCGCCCTCCTTCGGGGCGATCTCCAGCATGTCCGAAGCGCCGAAATTCTGCACAGACTTGATCGTGCCGACCGCCACGTCGTCCAGATCGCGGGCTTCAAGTCCCACCAGATCGGTCAGGTAGAACTCGTCTTCTTCCGGTTCGGGCAGACGGTCGCGCGGCACGAACAGCTTCTGGCCGCGCATGGCGTCAGCCTGTTCCTTGGTGGCGATCTCCTTGACCCTGGCCACCACGCCCGCCTTGTCCGGTCGCGCCGAGAGCAATGTCAGGGCCGGCGTTCCGTCGGCCTTCAGCAGGGGCTGATAGGCCATCAGGGCCATGGGATCGGCGGTGAAGGCGGTGATGCGCACCTCGCCCTTCACGCCGAAAGCGCCGCCGATCTGGGCGACGAGGATCATCTTGTTTTCGTCGCTCATCGACAGGCTCCGTTTCGCATTTCCACGCGCCAGATAGCAGAAAAGCAGCGCCCGGGATCGGGCGCTGCTTTCCATTTCCGCATCCCGGCCGGAACCGGGAAACCAAAGGCCTTAGCCTTCAGCCTTGTCTTCGGTCGCTTCAGCAGCCGGTGCTTCAGCGGCGGCTTCCTCAGCAGCAGCTTCAGCCGGAGCTTCTTCAGCAGCCGGGGCGTTCTTGGCGGCTTCGGCAGCGGCAGCGGCTTCTTCCTTGGCGCGGGCGGCGGCTTCAGCAGCCTCGACCTTGGCGGCGGCTTCAGCTTCCAGACGGTCAGCCTCGCGCTGGGCGCGCTCGGCGGCGCGTTCCTGGGCCTTCTTGCCCGGGGCGCCCTTGTTCGGGTTGTTCGACTGGGTCCAGGTCACCTTGCCGACCAGGACTTCGTCTTGCGACTGGCTGATGAAGCGCGCGACGCGGTCGGTCGGCTGGGCGCCCTTGGCCAGCCATTCCGAGATGCGGTCGGCCTTCAGGACGACGCGCGGCGTGGCGCTATCTTTGGGCAGCATCGGGTTGTAGCTGCCGACGCGCTCGATGAACTTGCCGTCGCGCGGAGCGTGCGAGTCAGCCACGACGATGTAGTAATAGGGGCGCTTCTTGGCGCCGCCGCGGGCCAGACGAATCTTCAGCATTTTCAGTCTCTTTCTAGAAAGTCGAAATCAGTTCTTTTTCGGGAAGCCCGGCAGGCCCGGAAGGCCTCCCGGAAGTTGTCCGCCGCCCAGTCCGGCGAGCCGGTCCTGAATGGCTTTCATTTCGTCGGCGCTGGGTTCGGCCATCTTGCCGCCGCCCAGGGCCTTCAGGCGAGCCATGTCGGGACCGCCGCCCATGCCGGGAAGACCCGGCATTCCGCCGCCGCCTCCGCCAAGACCGCCCATCATGGCGGCCATCTTCTGCAGGTTCTTGCCGCCGCCCTTGGACAGCGACTTGACCATGTCGGCCATCTGCCGGTGCTGTTTCAGCAGGCGGTTGATGTCCTGAACCTCGACGCCAGCGCCAGCGGCGACGCGCTTCTTGCGGCTGGCGTTGAGCAGGTCGGGCTTCTTGCGCTCGGCCTTGGTCATGGAGCTGATGATGGCTTCCTGACGGGCGATCATCTTATCGTTGACGTTGCTGTCGGCCATCTGGGCCTTCAGCTTGGCCACGCCGGGCAGCATGCCCATGATGCCCTGAAGCCCGCCCATCTTCTTCATCTGCTGCAGCTGGGCGGCCAGATCGTCCAGATCAAACTGACCCTTGGCCAGCTTGCGGGCCATCTTCTCGGCCTTGGCCTGGTCCAGCTCGCCCGCAGCCTTTTCGACCAGGGCGACGATATCGCCCTGACCCAGGATGCGGCCGGCTACACGGCGGGCGTCGAAGACGTCGAGGGCGTCGACCTTTTCACCAGCGCCCAGATACTTGATCGGCAGGCCGGTGACGGCGCGCATCGACAGCATGGCGCCGCCGCGACCGTCGCCGTCGGCGCGGGTCAGCACCAGGCCGGTCAGCGGCAGGCGCTCGTGGAAGGCCGCGGCGGTGCGAACCGCGTCCTGACCCGTCAGGCTGTCGGCGACCAGCAGGGTCTCGACCGGGTTGGCGACGCGAGCGACCTCGGCCACCTCGGCCATCAGGGCCTCGTCCAGCGTGATGCGGCCGGCGGTGTCGAGGATCAGGACGTCGAAGCCCTGGAGTTTGGCGGATTGCAGCGCGCGCTTGGCGATCTCGACCGCCGACTGGCCCGCCACGATGGGCAGGGTCGCGACCTCGATCTGCTGACCCAGGGTCGCCAGCTGCTCCATGGCCGCCGGACGACGCGTGTCCAGCGAGGCCATCATGACCTTCTTGCGATCGAACTTGGTCAGGCGCAGCGCCAGCTTGGCTGAGGTCGTAGTCTTGCCCGAGCCTTGCAGGCCGGCCATCAGGATCACGGCGGGCGGCGTGGCGTTGGTGTTCAGCGGAACCGGCTCTTCGCCGCCCAGCATCTCGACCAGACCGTCATAGACGATCTTGACCACCTGATCGGCCGGCTTGACCGAACGGATGACCTCTTCGCCCGTCGCCTGTTCCTTGGCGCGGCTGATGAAGTCCTTGACCACCGGCAGGGCGACGTCGGCCTCGAGCAGGGCGACGCGGACTTCGCGCAGCGCTTCCTCGACATCCTTTTCGGACAGGGCGCCGCGGCCGGTGATCCGGTCGAATACGCCTGTCAGCCGCTCGTTCAGAGCCTCGAACATTCAAAACCTTTCATGCGCGAACCCTGACCTCCATAGAGAAACGACCTCTGGCGACGATCACGTCGGCAGAGGGTCCTCGCCATCCTCGTCCCGATCGAGCGGGGGTCGTGATGGAGGAGGCGCAGGTTCAATTGCGCCGGAAGCCGCGGCTTATGGAGCATCCACAGGCAAATGTCGACTCCCGCATCGGCGTCGCGACAACCACACAAAGGGTTTCAGCGTTGACCATGGGGACTAGGCGGCTCGGATTCCGCTGATACGGTTCCGCTTCCAGCCTCCCCGCTGAAGGACAATGCGATGATTCAGGCCGCCGACGACCGACTGCGCGACGAGGTTCGCCTGCTGGGCGCCCTGCTTGGCGAGGTGATCCGCGACGAAGGCGGCCAGGAACTCTACGACCGGATCGAGGCGGTGCGTCAGGCCTCGGTGGCCTATCACCGCGACCCGGCCTCGCACGACGCTTCGCAGCTGGAAGCCCTGCTCAAGGATCTGTCGCTGGATCAGGCCATCGGCCTGACCCACGGTTTCGCCGCCTTCTCCTTGCTGGCCAATGTCGCCGAGGATCGGGCGGGCAAACGTCGGGCTCGCGATCAGGCTGTGGCCGGCGAACGCGCCGACACTCCCGAAGGGGCGCTGAAGCGGCTGGACGCAGCCGGCGTGGACCGGGCGGCTGTGCGCGACCTGCTGAGCCAGGCCCTGATCTCGCCCGTCCTGACCGCCCATCCGTCCGAGGTGCGCAGAAAGAGCGTCATAGATCGCATCGGCGCCGTCGGCGCCCTGCTCGACGGCTGCGACCGCGACGGCGTCGCCTGTTCGCCGACGGCGCTGAAGGCGGGGCTGCGGCGCCAGATCGTCATCCTGTGGGCCACGCGGCTGACCCGCGCCTCGGGTCTGGTGGTGCAGGACGAGATCAACACCGTCACCGACTGGCTGCAACGCATCTTCCTGCACGTCGCCCCGGCCCAGTTGGCCGAGTGGCGCGCCCTGCTGGACGCGCCCGACCTGCCGCCCTTCCTGCGCATCGGCACCTGGGTCGGCGGGGACCGCGACGGCAATCCCAATGTCGACGCCGAGGTGCTGGCCGCCGCCTTCCGCACCCAGTCGCGCGCCGTGCTGCGCTTCTATCTGGAGGAGGTGAACGCGCTGGGCGAAGAGCTCAGCCTGTCCGCTGACCTGACCACGGTCACCCCCGAACTGACAGCCCTGGCCGAGAGCTCGGCCGACGCCTCGATCCAGCGCGCGGACGAGCCCTATCGCCGGGCGCTCAGCCGCATCTACGCCCGGCTGTCGGCGACCCATCTGGCCCTGACCGGCGGCCCCGCCCCCTTGCCCGCCTCATTCGAGGCCCCCGCCTACGAGGGTCCCGACGCCTTCCGCGCCGATCTGGCCGTGCTGCACGACAGCCTGGTCCGCACCCACGGCGCGGTTTTCGCCGACGACCGTTTGGCGCGGCTGATCACGGCCGCCGACGTCTTCGGCTTCCACATGGCGACCCTGGACCTACGTCAGAACTCGGACGTGCACGAGCGGGTCGTGGCCGATCTGCTGAAGGTGGCCGGCGTCTGTCCCGACTACGCCGCCCTGGACGAAGAGAGGCGGCTGGCCTTGCTGGCGCGCGAGCTCGAAAGCCCCCGCCTCCTGTTTTCGCCTTACGCCCCCTATGATCCCGAGACCCTGAAGGAACGCGCCATCCTTCAGGCGGCGGCTCAGGCCCTGGCCGCCTTCGGCCCCCAGGCCATCCGCACCCACATCGTCTCCAAGACCGACGCGGCCTCGGACATGCTGGAGGTCTATCTGCTGCTCAAGGAAGTCGGCCTCTACGACCCGGCCGATCCCGCCGCCTGCCCCATCCAGGCCGCCCCCCTGTTCGAGACCATCGACGACCTTCGCGCCTCGCAACCGACGCTGGAGCGGGTGCTGGCCGAACCCTCCGCCCGCGCCGTGGCCACCGCGCGCGGCGTGCAGGAGGTCATGATTGGCTATTCGGACTCGAACAAGGACGGCTCCTACCTGACGTCGGGCTGGGAGTTGCACGAGGCCTCGCGCGCCCTGCTGGAGGTGACCCGCGCGGCGGGCGTCCGGCTCCAGCTGTTCCACGGTCGCGGCGGCGCCGTCGGACGCGGCGGCGGGTCCAGCTTCTCGGCGGTGTTGGGCCAGCCCGCCGGAACCGTGGCGGGCCGCATCCGCGTCACCGAACAGGGCGAGGTCATCGCCAACAAGTACGGCGAGCCCGAGGTGGCGCAGCGCAACCTCGACGCCCTGACGTGCGGGACCCTGCTGGCCTCGCTGGGACCGCAGACGGATGGCGGCTACAGCGCCGAACACGGCGCAACCGCGGCGCGCCTGTCGGCGGCCTCGATGAAGGCCTACCGCGCCCTGGTCTATGAGACGCCGGGCTTCGTCGACTATTTCCGCGCCGCCACGCCCATCGCCGAGATCGCCGACTTGAAGATCGGGTCGCGCCCGGCCTCACGCTCGACCTCGACCGCCATCGAAGACCTGCGCGCCATTCCCTGGGTGTTCAGTTGGTCGCAGTCGCGGGTCATGCTGCCCGGCTGGTACGGCTTCGGCTCGGCGGTTCAGGGCGAAAACCCCGACGAGCTGCGCGACATGGCCGCCGCCTGGCCCTTCTTCCGCACCGTAGTCCAGAACATGGAGATGGTGATGGCCAAGGCCGACATGGCCATCGCCCGGCGCTACGCCGGACTGGTCCCAGACTCAGCCCTGGCCGAGTGCATCTATGGCGCCATTCTTGAGGAGTGGAACCGCACCAGGGCCGCCGTTCTGTCGATCACCGGTCACGACGACCTGCTGGGCGGCCAGCCAGAGCTGGACCGGTTGATCCGCCAGCGCATGCCCTACGTCGAGCCGCTGAACCACGTCCAGATCGAACTGATCCGCCGCCGCCGCGCCGGCGACGACGATCCGCGCGTGCGCAACGGCATCCTGCTGGCCATCAACGGCGTGGCCGCGGGCCTCCGGAACAGCGGCTGATCACAGCCATTTGGTCCGCTTGAAGGTCACGTAGAGGCCCAGGCAGATGGCGACGATCAGCCCCATCACCGCCGGATAGCCATAGGTCCAGCGCAACTCCGGCATGTGGTCGAAATTCATGCCGTAGATGCCGGCCACGGCCGTCGGCGTGGCCAGGATGGCGGCCCAGGCGGCCAGCTTGCGGGTGATGACGCCCTGTCGCTGCTGCTCCAGCAGGTTGGAGACCTCGAACACCGAGGACAGGATGTCGCGCAGCGCCGCCGCCCGGCTGGAGACGCGCCGCACATGGTCGGCCACGTCACGGAAATAGGGACGGACCTCGCGGTCGATGCAGGGCAGGTCCAAGGACTGCAGCCTGTTGGCCACCTCCTCCATCGGCCCCAGAACGCGACTGAACTTCAACAGCTCACGGCGAAGCTGGAACAGCCGCTTGATGTCGGCGCGCGACAGGAAGCTGTCCAGCGCACGCTGTTCCATCTCCAGCACGCTGTCCTCGATGTCATCGACGATGGGCACATAGCCGTCGACGATGAAGTCCAGCACTCCGTGCAGGATGAAGTCGGCGCCGTGCCTCAGTTGCAGCGGCGAGGCCTCCAGCTGGGCGCGCAGCTGGGTATGGGCGCGGGCCGAACCATGGCGGATGGTGATGACGTAGCGCGCCCCGACAAAGACGTGGGTCTCGCCGTAGAGGATGGCGTCATCGACCTTCTGGGCCGTGCGGGCGACGATGAACAGCTCGCCGCCATAGACCTCGATCTTGGGCATCTGATGCGCCGACAGGGCGTCCTCGACCGCAAGAGGATGCAGGCGGAAGCGCCGCACCAGCCCCTCGAACTCCTCGTCCGTCGGTTCGTAGAGGCCGATCCACAGATACTCGCCCGGCTTGAGGCGCAGCCCTGCGTCTGTCAGCGGCGCCTCCCGCACGCGTTTGCCGTCCTTGTAGACATAGGAGGCGACGACCGACATCCGAACCTCATTCCTGTTGGGCCGCGGTCAGAAGGCTCCGCCTTCTCGACCCGACGCGGCCCGTGACACGGCCAAGGCTTACGCCACCTCAACAGAAATAGAAAAGGCCCGGCGGATTGCTCTGCCAGGCCTTTCCGATTTTAGCGCCTAACGGGCCTCAAGTAGCCCGAAGGGCGGTAGGCCCACTTCTTACGAAACAGGGAACCCGCGCACCTTCAGCAGGGCGGCCACGTCGGGGTTGCGACCGCGGAACTGGCGATAGGCGTCGCCGCGGTCCGTGGTGTTGCCCGGCGCCAGGATGATCGACTTGAAGCGGCCGCCGATCTCTGGATTGAAGACGTCGCCGGACTCCTCGAAGTAGGCCCAGGTGTCGGCGTCCATCACTTCCGACCACAGGTAGGAGTAGTAGCCGGCCGAGTAGGCGTCCGAGGTGAAGAGGTGGTTGAACTGCGGCAGGCGGTGCCGCATCACGATCTCCTTGGGCATGCCCAGACGGTCCAGCGAGGCCTTCTCGAAGGCCGCGATATCGGTCGGCGGCGTCGCCTGGGTGTGCAGGTCCATGTCGACCAGGGCCGAGGACAGGTAGCTGACCGTGGCGTAGCCCTGGTTGAAGGTCGACGAGGCCTCGATCTTGTCCACCAGCGCCTGCGGCATCGGCTGCTTGGTCTCGACGTGCTTCATGTAGCCGTCGAGGATCGGGCGGCTCAGCACCCAGTGCTCATGCACCTGCGACGGGTATTCCACGAAGTCGCGCGGCGTGTTGCCGAACGACGGATAGGTCACCACCGACGAGAAGTAGTGCAGGGCGTGGCCGAACTCGTGGAACAGGGTCTCGGCGTCGTCGAGCGAGATCAGCAGGGGCTGACCTTCCTCGGCCTTGACGAAGTTGTTGTTGTTCGAGGCCAGGATCGGCTTTGCGCCGGTCAGGGTCGAGAAGGACCGGTAGGTGGTCATCCAGGCGCCCGAACGCTTGCCCGGACGGGCGAAGTCGTCGGCGTAGTAGAGACCGATCAGCTTGCCGGTGGCCTTGTCGGTTACCTCATAGGTGGTCACGTCGGGCTCGAAGGTCGAGACCGTCCCCTTGGCCAGCGGCTTGAAGACGAAGCCGTACAGGCGCTCGGCCATGTAGAACGACGCCGCGCGGACGGCGTGCAGTTCGAAGTAGGGCTTCAGCTCGTTCTGATCGAGGTCATACTTGGCCTTGCGGACCTTCTCGGCGAAGTAGAGGTAGTCCCAGGGCTCGATGTCGAAGCCGGCGATCGCCTTCATGTCGGCGACCTCCTCGGCCACGCGGGCCTTGGCCGGGGCCCAGACGCGCATCATCAGCTCGGACGCCGCGGCCGGGGTCTTGGCCATGGTGTCCTGCATGCGCCAGTCGGCATGGTTGCCGAAGCCGAGCAGCCGGGCGCGCTGCTGACGCAGGGCCACGATCTGGGCGATGGTCGACTTGGTGTCGTTGGCGTCGCCGTTGTCGCCGCGCTTGACGAACTTCTTCCACACCTGCTCGCGCAGGGCCCGGTCGTCGGCGAAGGTCAGGAAGGGGTCGACGCTGGAGCGGGTGTTGACGATGGCCCAGCCTTGGACGTTGCGCGTGCGCGCGGCGGCGGCGGCGGCGGCCTTGTTCGAGGCGGGCAGGCCCTTCAGGCCGGCTTCGTTCGAGATGACGGTCCAGGTGTTCTCGTCGGCCACAACCTTCTGGCCGAAACCGGTGAAGGCGTTCGACAGGGCGGTGTTGATGCGGCCCAGCTCGGCCTTGCCGGCGGCGTCCAGGGCGGCGCCGTTGCGGACGAAGGCGTCGCGGCTGCGCTCGGCCAGACGGGTCTGCTGGGCGTTCAGGCCAGCGGCGGCGGCGCCGTCGGCCACGGCCTTGATGCGGGCGAACAGCTTCTCGTTGAAGGTGATCTCGTCCGAGGCGGCCGAGAGGATGGGCGACAGCTCGGTCTCGAGGGCGTCCCACTGGTCGCCGCCGATGTTCGAGGTCATGACGCTGAACACGTTCATGGCCCGGTCCAGCGGCTCGCCGACCAGCTCCATCGCCACCAGGGTGTTGGCGAAGGTCGGGGCGTCAGGGTTGTTGGCGATGGCGGCGATGTCGGCGCGTTGCAGCTCGATGCCTTCCAGGATGGCTTCGCGCATCTTGGGCGCGGTCACCTTGTCCCAGGGGGGGACGCCTTCATAGGGGCCGGTCCAGACCTGCAGCAGCTCGGCGCGCGGCGTGGCGGCGGGCAGGACGGCGCGGGCGATGCGCGCTTCGTCAGCGGTCGACAGGGAAGCGGCGGTCGGTCCCGTCATTCCGTTCTCCATGGCGCCGGCGGAGGCGCAACCCGTCAGGGCGAAGAGGCTCGCGCCCCCGATGAGAAGATGGCGTCTGTGCATCCAGGTCTCCCAACCATAGCGGTTCTGACATCCCCGGAACCTTCGCCCGGACCGTCGTATGCGCCTGATGTAATCCTAACCATTGGACGACGGAACCCCACGGGTCTAAAGGCCGCGTTATGGCGATAGGCGTTTTCGACTCCGGCGTGGGCGGACTGACGGTCCACCGCGAACTTGTGACCCGCTTTCCGACGCGGGACTTCATCTACCTGGGCGACCAGGGACACGCCCCCTATGGCGGTCGCGGCGGCGAGGACATCGTCGAGCTGACGCGCGCGGGTTGCGAGCGCCTGTTCGAGGCGGGCGCCTCGGTCGTGGTCCTGGCCTGCAACACCGCCTCGGCCATCGCCCTGCGCCGTCTGCAGCAGACCTGGATCCCGGGTATGCGCGAGAAGCTGGGCCGTCCGGTCAACGTCCTGGGCATCATCGTCCCCACCATCGAGGCGGCCACCGGCCTGCCCTGGTCCTACGAGGCCGAACGCAACGGGCGGATGGAAGGCCAGAAGAAGGAGGCGATCGACATCACCGGCGTCTTCTGCACCGCCGCCACGGCCATGAGCCGCGTCTACGAGATCGAGATCGACAAGCGCCGAGAGGACCTGGCCGTCTTCACCGAGCCCTGCCCCGGGCTGGCCGGCCTGATCGAACTGGGCGCCCCTGCCGAAGAACTGAAGGTGGTGGTCGACGACCACGTCGACGCCCTGCGCCGCCGCATCGGCCGCCACCCGGACAAGGCCATTCTGGGCTGCACCCACTATGAGATCGTCGCCGACCTGTTCGCCGCCGCCCTGCCCGCCGGGGTCCAGGTGATCAGCCAGCCCGCCGCCGTGGCCGACTCGCTGGAACGCTATTTCGCCCGCCACCCGGAATACGACCTGGGGACCTCGGCCCGCCGCGACTTCCTGACCACCGGGACGCCCGGTCCGCAGTCTGACCTGGTGGCCCAGTTCTGGGGCGCGCCCCTGACCTTCGACGCCGCCTGAGCCGACGGGGGGCCGATTGCACCGTGGCGTGAAAAAAACAGTGCAACTCGTGCAATAGGGCCGAAGCGGAGATCGGGCGGTCCTTGTCGATCCGTTCGACCTCCTCCCGCCAACGCCAGACTCTGTCAAAGACCAGAGCGCATCCTAGCAGCGCGCTGAACTGCGGCGCGTTCAAGCGGGGTTTCACGGCGCAAACGCCCGCTGCGGCTAGGTTGAAGGCGTCGGTGAAAAGAATATGGCGCGCATTCGGGGTCGTCGCTTCGCCAGACGCAAGCCCCCCGCTCGCCGCCCGCCTCGGACCTGATCCAAAGATGACCGCCCCTGGAGGCGAGCTTCGGACTCGGGGCAGGTCGCGACCACCAGACAAAGCCGACGAAATCGCCGCCAAGGACGCTTGGATGGCGGCGCGCCTATTTCCGCTTCGCGACTCGTTGCGGACGCTCAAATCTGCTTAGCGGGGAACACGTTCGTCGGATCGCGACTTGGCGCCGATCTCGAAAACGCCCCACAAGGCGAACGGAGAGCAAAAACAGAAGGTGAGTATAACCGAGAGTAGCAAGGCCTTTTGGTTGCTGAGCGGAATAAACGACATTGCAAATATGGAAGTCACTGCGGGCCCGAAAAACAAAATCAGCCACCAACCATTCTTGCCTCTAGCCCTAAGTCGTTGATCGAACAGGATCAGAATGTAGGCGAAAAACAGAACTCCAAATGCCAGTGACAGGACTTCGGAGGCGGCTTTTGGCAACAGGCTGAAATAGTCCGCGAGCCATAAGGCTAGGACACCGATGCTAGCGCAGATGGCGAGTCTTGGCCCTGTGAGAGCCTTGAAAATAGGCGTGCGCATTAGTTCTCCCGATCTAGGGGCAGATCCTAGCCTGCATCCCAAGTAATAGCGGGATGCTGTCCGCTTCCCACCCCTAGCTGAAGCTGGCGATGTCCGTTTTCTGGCGATCAGCGGAATGTCTGCTTTCAGGCCGGGCGCCTATTTCGCAAGTCGACCCATAGGGGACGTTTGGCAGGTCCGCTCGAGTGTCAGATACGACGGCGAATGAACGTCCATTGTTCAGGGCTACGCCGCAACCGTGCAAGCTGACCTTCAGTCAAACCGAAGGTGTCGATTACATACCGGTCTGTGACTTCGTTGGCTTCATCGGCGGAGTTGCCTCGCACATCCGGCACCGTGCTTTGAAGTTCGACCAAGCGTTTTGTGTTTGGTTCGTAAATCACAAAAGCCTGCCACCCCTCCCTCCGCCCACTCCAGCCATCGACCACGTCGATCACCGCGTCGAGATCGAGGATGGACTGTTGCCCGTTTAGATCAGTGAAATCGCAAGGCATCATTTTGGTCAGTCAAACCCCAAGGTCATCAGGTTTCCATCTCATCCCAACAGTCTGGCTGGTCTAACGGCCGCTTTCGACCCGTTGCGGACCTACACGGAGGCGGGGTGACGCCGCTAGGCCCCGGTAGTCTCGGTCTGCTTCCCACCCTTGCCGGACATTCGCCGGGTCTGCTTCCGTCGTCCAGGCGCTGAGCCTATTCCTCGGCGCGCGCGCCTGAGCGGCGCTGACCGAAGGTCGGGGCCCGCTCCTTCTGCTGCGCCCAGTAGGCCGGACCGTCGTCGGGCTTGAACATGGTGCGCGGCACCCCGTCGCGGTCCACCACGGCGAAGGTGTTGGTCGAGGCCTGATAATAGCGGGTGTCGCCGTTCGGGCGCTTGACCGTTTCGGTCCCCTTGGGCGTCGCCTCGGTGAAGGCCAGCACCTTCCTCAGATAGTCGTCCGCCGACTTCGCCCCGAATGCCGCGCCGTTGCGTTCATACAGACGCTGGATCTTGGCGTCGGCGGTTTCGCGCCGGTTGGCCGTGACTGACGGCCTGGCTTCGGGCGCCGCCTCCGCCTCGGCGTCGGGCGCCGCCGCCGAGATGAGGGTCACCGGCTCGGCCGCCGACCGGTCGCGCGTCTCGACCGCCGAGCCGCCGCTGTCGCACCCGGCCAGAGCCAGCGCCGCACAGACGCCCGCTATCATCTGAAATCGCATGGGTCACCCTCCCTGAAGAACCCGGTGAACGCAGGTATGCACAGTCCGATCGTTCCCGCAATGTTCCTACTGACATTTATGTCGGGATGTCCGGCTGTCTCGACGGCGTCATGCGGTCCCGCTAGAGATTCCTCATGACCGCATCCTCGCTTTCCGGCCGCAAGGTCCTGCTGATCGTCGGCGGCGGCATCGCCGGCTACAAGGCATTGGAGCTGACGCGCCTGCTGAAGAAGGCCGGGGCCGAGGTGATGAGCCTGCTGACCCCCGCCGGGGCCGAGTTCGTCACCCCCATGTCGCTGGCGGCCCTGACCGGCCATCCCGTGCGCCAGGCCCTGTTCATGCCCGAGGACGAGACGGCCATGGGCCATATCGAGCTGTCGCGCTGGGCCGATCTGGTGGTGGTGGCGCCGGCGACGGCGGGCCTGATCGCCAAGGCCGCCAACGGCCTGGCCGACGACTTGGCCTCGACCACCCTGCTGGCCACCGACAAGAAGGTGCTGCTGGCTCCGGCCATGAACGTGCGCATGTGGCTGCACCCGGCGGTTCAGGCCAATGTCGAGCGGCTGAAGAGCTTTGACGGCTTCCACGGCGTGGCCGTGGTCGGACCCGACGAGGGCGAGATGGCCTGCGGCGAGTTCGGCCCCGGCCGGATGGCCGAGCCGGCCGTCATCCTCGACGAGATCGCCCGTTTGCTGGCCGGCCCGGACGGCCGCCCGCTGACCGGCAAGACCGCCGTCGTCACCGCCGGGCCGACCTTCGAGCCCATCGATCCGGTGCGGGGCCTGACCAACCGCTCCAGCGGCAAGCAGGGCTATGCGGTGGCCGCCGCCCTGGCCGAGCTGGGCGCCGAGGTGACCCTGATCTCCGGCCCCGTGGCCCTGGAAGCCCCCGTCGGCGTCACCCGCCTGTGGGTCGAGGCCGCGACCGAGATGAAGGCCGCCGTCGAGGCCCATCTGCCTGCCGATATCGCCGTGATGAGCGCCGCCGTCGCCGACTGGCGCGTGGACGGCGTCGCCTCCGGCAAGATCAAGAAGAAGCCGGGCGGCCCGCCGTCCCTGGCCCTGATCGAGAACCCCGACATCCTGGCCGGCGTCTCCGCGCCCGGACCGAAGCGGCCCGGGCTGGTGGTCGGCTTCGCCGCCGAGACGAGCGATCTGGAGGCCAACGCCCGCGCCAAGCTGTCGAAGAAGGGCTGCGACTGGATCGTCGGCAACGACGTCTCCGACGACGTCTTCGGCTCGGACGGCAACACCGTGACCCTGTTCACCCGCGACGGCGCCGAGCCCTGGCCGCGCCAGTCCAAGGGCGAGGTGGCGAGGAAGATCGCCCAACGCATCGCCGATCACTTCAAGGCCTGAGAGACTTTCCTGATGACCACCGTCCGCGTCGAACGCCTGCCCCACGCCGAGGGCCTGGCCCTGCCCGCCTATGAGACGACGGGATCGGCGGGCATGGACCTGCGCGCCGCCCTGCCCGAGTTCGAACCGGTGGTCCTGGCGCCGGGCGAGCGCCGGCTGATCCCCACCGGCCTGAAGATCGCGCTGGAGCCGGGCTATGAGGCCCAGGTGCGGCCTCGCTCGGGCCTGGCCCTGAAGCACGGCGTCACCTGCCTGAACGCCCCCGGCACCATCGACAGCGACTATCGCGGCGAGGTCGGGGTCATCCTGATCAACCACGGCCAGATCCCCTTCGAGATTCAGCGCGGCGAACGCATCGCCCAGATGGTGATTGCGCCCTACGCCCAGGCCGTCATGGCCGAGGTCGAGGCCCTGGACGAGACTGCGCGCGGCGCGGGCGGCTTCGGCTCGACCGGCCGCTGAGGCTCAGACCGCCGAACCCGACGGCGGCGTGATCTCGCGGCTCAGCACGCGCTCGCGCCAGGCGGTGTAGAGGCCGCTGCCCACGATCAGGGCGGCGCCCGCCAAGGTCGCGGTCGTCGGCACGTCGCTGAGCAGAAGCCAGCCCAGGATCACGGCGCCGACCATCTGCAGGTAGTCGAGGGGCGCCAGGGTCGAGACCGGGGCGTGCTGCAGCGAGGTGGTCATCAGCAGCTGGGCCAATCCGCCCGCGAGGCCGCCCGCCGCCAGGATGGCGATCACCCGCCAGCTGTGACTATGGCCGTCGATCAGGGCGAGAGCCCCGCCCACGGTGGCGCAGGCGACGAAGAACCAGAAGACGATGGCGGTGGCCTTCTCCGTCCTGCCCAGCTGACGCAGGGTCACGGTGACCGAGGCGGCGACGAAGGCTCCGCCCAGGGCGAACAGCAGACCAGCCAGCGGCGGCGCGCCCTCGGCGCCGGGCCGCACCATGATCAGGACCCCGAGGAAGCCCAGGGCCACCGCCGTCCAGCGGTGCGGCCCGACCTTCTCCTTGAGGAAGAGGATGGACAGCAGGGTGGCGAAGATGGGGGCGGTGAAGCCGATGGTGGTGGCGTCGGCCAGGGGTAGCAGCCGCAAGCCCTGGAAGATCAGCAGGATGCCCGTCACGCCCAGGCCGCACCGCCAGACGTGGACCATGGGCCGGCGCGTCGAGATCGCGGCCAGTCCCCCCCGGCTGCTCAGGATCCAGATCAGCACGATCGGCAGGCCGAACAGAGAGCGATAGAAGACCATCTCCCCGGCCGAGACCGGCTCGAGCGTCGCCCCCCACTTCATCAGGGCGTACATCAGGGAGAAGCTGAGGGCCGAGGCGAGCCGCAGCGTCATGCCATAGCTGGCGCCGTGCCGGATCATCCGCCTCAGGCCTGGCGGAAGCCGAGCACGTCCTGCATGTCATAGAGGCCCGGGCGGCGGTTGCGCACCCAGGCGGCGGCGGCCACGGCGCCCTTGGCGAACAGCGACCGGTCGATGGCCGAGTGCGACAGGGTCAGCAGTTCGTCGTCCGAACCGAACAGCACAGTATGCTCGCCGATGACGCCGCCGGCGCGCAGGGAGGCGAAGCCGATCTTGCCCGGCTCGCGCGGGCCGGTGATGCCGTCATAGGGGGCGGTCTTCAGGTCTTCCAGATCGCGGCCCCGGCCGTTGGCGGCGGCCTCGCCCAGCATCAGAGCGGTGCCCGAAGGGGCGTCCACCTTGCGCCGATGATGGGTCTCCAGCACCTCGATGTCCCAGTCGCGACCGTCCAGACGCTGGGCCGCGTGCTCGACCAGGCCGATCAGGATGTTGAGGCCCAGCGAGAAGTTGCCGCTGCGCACGATGGCGATCTTTTCCGCCGCCGCCTCGATCAGGGCGTCCTGTTCCGGCGACAGGCCGGTGGAGCCGATGACCAGGGCCGGCCCGCCGCGCTCGGCGCAGGCCCCGGCCAGCTCGACCGAGGCTTCAGGCGTCGAGAAGTCGATGACCACGTCGCACAGGTTCAGGTCGGGCGTCTCGCCGCGATCGAACCGGGTGGCGACCACCACGTCCTCACGGGCGTCCAGAACCTGCGAAACGGCGCGGCCCATACGGCCCCGGGCGCCGGAGATGCCGGCGTGGAAGATGTCGCTCACGCAGTCTCTTTCGGATTGTCAGCGTCGCCGCCCAGAATATCGGCCCAGAACCGCTTGGCCTTGCCGGCGAAACTGGAGTTGCGCGGATTCTGGCTCTCTCCGAACGAGGCCGCAAGCTCCTGCATCAGTTCCTTCTGACGCGGGGTCAGGTCGGTCGGGGTCTCGACGAACAGCTCGACCACCAGATCGCCGCGCTGGCGGCCGTTCAGGTGGGGCATGCCCTTGCCCTTGATGCGGACGGTCTTGCCGGTCTGGGCGCCGGCCGGCACCTCCACCGTGGCCTTGCACTTGCCGTCGCAGGCGTCCGACACCAGGCAGGGGGCGTCGACGACCCCGCCCAGCGCCGCCACCGTCATCGGCACGGGCACCGTGACCAGCAGGTCCAGGTTGTCGCGCTCGAACAGTTCGTGGTCGTGCACCGACAGGAAGACATAGAGGTCGCCGCGCGGACCGCCGCGCTGACCAGCCTCGCCCTCGCCCGACAGGCGGATGCGCGAGCCATCGTCGACGCCGGCCGGCACCTTGAGGCTGAGCTGGCGGTTCTTGCGGACCTGGCCATGGCCATGGCAGGTCCCGCAGGGGTCGGCGATCATCTCGCCCGAGCCGCCGCAGCGGGGGCAGGTGCGCTCGACCTGGAAGAAGCCGTTGGCCTGGCGCACGCGCCCGGCGCCGCCGCAGGTGGAGCAGATCGTCGGCTTGGTCCCGGCCTTGGCGCCCGAACCGTCGCAGACCTCGCAGGTCATGGTGGTGGGGACCGCGATCTCGACCTCGGCGCCCTTGTAGGCCTGCTCCAGGGTGATCTCGAGATCATAGCGCAGGTCCGAGCCGCGACGCGGTCCCGCCTGCTGCTGGCGCCCGCCGCCCCGGCCGCCGAAGGCGTCCCCGAAGGCGTCGCCGAAGACCTGGGAGAAGATGTCGTTGATGTCGTGGAAGCCCTGTCCGCCGCCGCGTCCGAACGGGTCGCCGCCGCCGCCGCCGCCGTTCACGCCCGCATGGCCGAACCGGTCATAGGCCGCGCGCTTCTGATCGTCCGACAGGACCGTATAGGCCTCGGAGATCTCCTTGAACTGGGCGAGGGATTCTTCCGAGCCGCCGTTGCGGTCGGGGTGGTGAACCATGGCCAGCTTGCGATAGGCCGATTTCAGGCCCGCCGCGTCGATGGTCCGCTCGACCCCCAGAATTTCGTAATAGTCACGCTGCGCCATCAGGCGTTCGTCCTCTTACTGTCCCGCCGTGTCCGCCGTCCGTGTTGAGCCTCGGATCGTGCGATCGCGGATGACCGGGAGATCACGCCTGCTGACATGGGCGCCCGGTCGAATGATGCAAGTTTTATGAAACGGCCCCGCCTGCCGTCTGGCAAGCGGGGCCGGTCGTCATAGGCCGCGTTTCGTTACGCGTTCTTCTTGTCGTCGTCCGCGTCGGACACTTCCTCGAACTCGGCGTCGACCACGCCGTCGTCGGCCGGAGCTTCCGACGCGCCGTCTTCACCGGCGCCCTGCTGGGCCGCATACATGGCCTCGCCCAGCTTCATCGAGGCCTGGGCCAGGGTGTTGGTCTTCTCGCGGATGGCTTCCGGGTCCGAACCGTCCTTGGCCGACTTCAAGTCGTCCAGGGCGGACTGGATGGCCGCCTTGGTCGCGTCGTCGACCTTGTCGCCGTGTTCCGACAGGGCCTTCTCGGTCGAGTGGATCAGGCTGTCGGCGCCGTTCTGGGCCTCGACCAGTTCCTTGCGGGTCTTGTCGGCCGCGGCGTTGGCCTCGGCTTCCTTGACCATCTTCTCGATGTCGGCGTCCGACAGGCCGCCGTTGGCCTGGATGCGGATCGACTGCTCCTTGTTGGTCGCCTTGTCCTTGGCGGTCACGTGGACGATGCCGTTGGCGTCGATGTCGAAGGCGACCTCGATCTGCGGCATGCCGCGCGGCGCCGGCGGAATGCCCATCAGGTCGAACTGACCCAGGACCTTGTTGTCCGACGCCATCGGGCGCTCGCCCTGGAAGACCCGGATCGTCACGGCCGACTGGTTGTCGTCGGCGGTCGAGAAGACCTGGCTCTTCTTGGTCGGGATGGTGGTGTTGCGCTCGATCAGCGGGGTGAAGACGCCGCCAAGGGTTTCGATGCCCAGGGTCAGCGGGGTCACGTCCAGCAGCAGCACGTCCTTGACGTCGCCTTGCAGCACGCCGGCCTGAACGGCGGCGCCCAGGGCGACGACTTCGTCAGGGTTCACACCCTTGTGCGGCTCCTTGCCGAAGAAGGCCTTCACGGCTTCCACGACCTTGGGCATGCGGGTCATGCCGCCGACCAGAACGACCTCGTCGATGTCGCCGGCCTTCAGACCGGCGTCGGCCAGGGCCTTCTTGCAGGGCTCGATCGTGCGCTGGATCAGGTCGTCGACCAGGGCTTCCAGCTTGGCGCGCGACAGCTTGATGTTCAGGTGCAGCGGGCCCGAGGCGTTCATGGTGATGAACGGCAGGTTGACCTCGTACTGGGTGGTCGAGGACAGCTCCTTCTTGGCCTTCTCGGCCTCTTCCTTCAGGCGCTGCAGGGCCAGCTTGTCGGTCCGAAGATCGACGCCCTGCTCCTTCTTGAACTCGTCGGCCAGGTAGTCGACCAGACGCAGGTCGAAGTCCTCGCCGCCCAGGAAGGTGTCGCCGTTGGTGGACTTCACCTCGAAGACGCCGTCGCCGATCTCGAGGATCGAGACGTCGAAGGTGCCGCCGCCCAGGTCGTAGACGGCGATCTTCTGGCCGTCATGCTTCTCAAGGCCATAGGCCAGAGCAGCGGCGGTCGGCTCGTTGATGATGCGCAGGACTTCCAGACCGGCGATCTTGCCGGCGTCCTTGGTCGCCTGACGCTGGGCGTCGTTGAAGTAGGCCGGAACGGTGATGACGGCCTGGGTCACGGTCTCGCCGAGATAGGCCTCCGCGGCCTCCTTCATCTTGCCGAGGGTGAAGGCCGAAACCTGTTGCGGGGAATAGTCCTTGCCGTGGGCGCGCACCCAGGCGTCGCCCGTCGGACCCTTGACGATCTCGTAGGGCACCATGCCCTTGTCCTTGGCCACCACCGGGTCATCGAAATTGCGGCCGATCAGGCGCTTGATGGCGAAGAAGGTGTTGGTCGGGTTCGTGACCGCCTGACGACGCGCAGGCTGGCCGACGAGCACTTCGCCGCTGTCCTGGATCGCCACGACCGACGGGGTCGTGCGGTTGCCTTCGGCGTTTTCGATGACCTTGGGGTTCTTGCCGTCCATGACGGCGACGCACGAGTTGGTCGTGCCGAGGTCGATGCCGATGATCTTGGCCATGAGCTTGTCTTTTCACTCCTTGCGGCGGGCGATGCGGCGGCCTTCGAAAAGCGCCGCGCGTGACCGCCCCCAGTTGGGCTGAAAGCCGTTCCGGACGTCCGGTCGGGCGGGTTGAATGGTTTCGGTCGAAAGCCCCAAGAATTACGGGGTTTCTTCCAGACTGGCCCGGATATGGGAAAGACCGCAGGGGCTGCAAGGGTTTCGTGCGGTTCGAGCCGGATTCGGTGGCGTTTCGTGACGGTCGCGGTCCGACGGCCTACATTTGACGCATGAACCGCCCGTCTTTCCGCGAAACCCCGACCGGCCTGCCCGGCTTTCGCCTGTGGCCGGGCGCGCTGGACGCAGGCGCGCAACAAGCCCTGTTGAACGAGGTCCTGGCGGCGGCGGAGGCGGCGCCCTTCTATCGCCCGGTGACACCGGGCGGGCGGCCGTTTTCGGTGGAGATGACCGGGCTGGGGCCGCTGGCCTGGGTCTCGGACCGCGCGGGCTATCGCTATCAAACGACCCACCCCGTCACCGGCCAGCCCTGGCCGGCCATGCCGCAGAGCCTGCTCGACCTGTGGGACGCCCTGACCGGCTGGCCTGTCCCGCCCGACGCCTGTCTGGTCAACCTCTATCGGGGCGAGGCGAAGATGGGCCTGCATCAGGACCGCGACGAAGCCGACCTGACCGCGCCGGTCCTGTCGGTGTCGCTGGGCGATACGGCGGTGTTCCGCATCGGCCCCGCCGAGGGCGGCAGGACCCACAGCCTCAAGCTGGCCTCGGGCGACGTCTGCGCCCTGACGGGACCGGCCCGGCTGGCGCGGCACGGGATCGACCGGTTGCTGGCGGGATCGTCCCGGCTGGTCCCCGGCGGCGGGCGGATCAATCTGACGCTGAGACGGGCGCGCTGATCGGGACTCGACGGGGACGTCAAAGCCGGGCCACAGTCCCGTCCTCACTTGTGACGCCGCACCGGAGACCCGCGATGACCCTGATCACCCGGCCCGAAGGCCTGAGCCCCGACCAGATCGCCCCCAGCCGCCGCAGCCTGGGCGTGGCCGCCCTGGGCGGCGTGGCCTTCGCCGCCTACGCTCCCGCCGCC
Organism: Brevundimonas sp. UBA4553; assembly: GCF_002387245.1. Taxonomy (GTDB): domain Bacteria; phylum Pseudomonadota; class Alphaproteobacteria; order Caulobacterales; family Caulobacteraceae; genus Brevundimonas. The sequence goes on along the minus strand of NZ_DGLD01000011.1, from coordinate 16,189 downwards.
CTGAGCCAGTCCGCCAGCCCCGTCACGACCGACAGCGCCGGCCTGACGACCGCGACCGTCTCCTACCGCTCCGCCGACGGTTTCGATCTGCCCGCCTATGTCGCCCGGCCCGAAGGCGACGGGCCCTTCCCCGTGGTCATCGTGGTGTCCGAGATCTTCGGCGTGCACGAATACATCCGCGACCTCTGCCGCAGGCTGGCCAAGGCCGGCTACGCCGCCGTCGCCCCGGCCTTCTTCGTGCGCGAGGAAGACCCTGCGCCTCTCAGCGACATGGCGCGCATCCAGCAGATCGTCGCCAAGGCCGGTTACGAACAGGTGATGGGCGACATCGAGGCCACCCTGACATGGCTGGGTCAGCAGGCCTGGGCCAGGGCCGACAAGGTCGGGATCACCGGCTTCTGCTGGGGCGGCAAGGTGGTGTGGCAGGCCTGCGCCCGCTTCGACGCCCTCGACGCCGGGGTGGCCTGGTACGGCCGCCTGGCCCCCGCCGCCACGGCCACCGATGAGCAGAAGACGGCGGGCCGTCCCTGGCCGATCGATCTGGCGGCCGACCTGAAGGCTCCTGTGCTGGGCCTCTATGGCGGGCAGGACGGCGGAATTCCCAACGACACGGTCAAGGCGATGAACGACGCCCTGGCCGCAGCGGGCAAGGCGGACAGCGAGATCATCCTCTACGACGACGCCCCGCACGGCTTCCACGCCGACTATCGGACCAGCTACCGCGAGGCGGATGCGAAAGACGGCTGGCGGCGGCTGCTGGCCCTGTTCGAGGCGCGGCTGAAACACTGACCCGCTGACAAAAAAGGCCCGGAGCGTCCGCCCGGGCCTTTCTCGTTCTCACTCGGCCGAGGCTCACGCCTTGGCGTCGAAATTCCCGCCGGTGGTGTTGGCTTCCGAATAGGCGCCGCCGGCCGGGCCGGAGCCCTTGGCCGCGACCGCCACCATGGCCGCGCGCACGGTGCGGCCGAACAGGGCGTAGCCCGGTTGCAGGGTCTGGATCACCGTGCCGCCCGGCACGCTGTCCGACGGCTGCTCCATCACGGCCTGGTGCAGGTGCGGATCGAAGGCCTCGCCCGGCTTGGGCGCGACGCGGGTCAGGCCGTTGGATTCGAACGCCGACAGCAGCGACTTCTGCGTCAGCTCCAGGCCGGTGACCATGGCGGCGGCGGGTCCTTCAGCGTCCTTGGGCGCCGACTGCAGGCCGCGCTCCAGCGTATCGGCCACGCTCAGCAGATCCTTGGCGAAGCGCTGGATGGCGTAGGCGCGGGCGTCGTTGGCCTGGCTCTCGGCGCGGCGCTTGGTGTTCTCGGCGTCGGCCACGGCGCGCAGGGCGCGGTCCTTCCACTGGTCGCGCTCGGCGATCAGGGCGTCGACCACGGCCATGTCGCCGTCGCCCGCGCCTTCCGCTGCGGCGTCGACGGCGGCCTCGCCCATGTCCTGCTCGAGTTGGTCCCGGGTCTCGTCGTTGATGTCGTTCACGTCTCTTGTCCGTCCAGAATCCGGCCCAGCACCCGGGCGGTGTAATCCACCAACGGTATGACACGGGCATAGTTCAGTCTTGCAGGGCCGATGACGCCGATGGCGCCCAGCATCCGCTGCCGACCCGTCATATAGGGCGCCGCGATCACGGCGGAACCCGAAAGCGAAAACAAGCGCGTTTCCGCGCCGATGAAGATGCGCACGCCCTGGGCCGCGCCAACCCCGTCCAGCAGGCCGATCAGCTGTTCCTTCTGCTCCAGATCGTCGAACAGGACGCGCACCCGCTCCAGATCCTCGACGGCCCGGGCGTCCTGCAACAGGTTGGCGCGCCCACGCACGATCAAAGCCCGGTCGCGCTCGCCCCCGCCGGACCAGGCGGCCAGACCGTCCTCGACCAGACGGGCGGCGGCGGCGTCCAGCTCGCGTCGGGCGGCCGTCAGTTCGGCGTTCATCTCGGTGCGCGCCTCGGCCAGGGGGCGACCCTTCAGCCGGGCGTTGAGGAAGTTGGAAGCCTCGGTCAGGGTCGAGGGCGTCACCCCCGCCGACAGGGGCATCAGCCGGTTCTCGACCGTGCCGTCGTCGCCGACCAGGACCGCCAAGGCCTGATCATGGCCCAGGGCCACGAATTCGACGTGCTTGACCCCCGCGTCGCGCACCGGACTGGCGACAATGCCCGCCCCGCCGGCCAGACCGGACAGGAGGTTGGTGGCGGCGTCCAGCGCCTCTTCGAAGTTGCGCCCCTTTCCGGCCAGCCGGGCGTCGATCTCGCGCCGTTCGTCCTGACCGATGTCGCCTACCTCCAGCAGACCGTCGACGAACAGGCGCAGGCCCGCATGGGTCGGCACCCGCCCCGCCGAGGTGTGCGGCGAGGCCAGCAGGCCGGCCAGCGTCAGGTCCTGCATGGTGTTGCGGATCGAGGCCGGCGACAGGGCCAGGCCGCCGCGCGAGATGGTGCGCGACCCCACCGGCTCGCCCGTCTCCAGATAGGTCTCGACGATGCGGCGGAAGATGTCCCGCGCGCGCGCGTCCAGCGTCCCCAGACCAGCGGGGGCGCTTCCGAACGGCGACGGATGGGGGGCATACAGGCTCACGCTTTCAGGATAAGCACGCCCCACTCAGGTTCCAAGGAAATCCCATGCGCCCGTCCGAACGCACCCCCGAACAACTCCGCACCGTCACGCTGGAAACCGGCGTCAACCGCTACGCCGAGGGCTCGTGCCTGGTTTCGTTCGGCCACACCAAGGTGCTTTGCACCGCCTCGATCGAGGAAAAGGTCCCGGGCTGGATGCGCAACACCGGCCAGGGCTGGGTCACCGCCGAATACGGGATGCTGCCCCGCGCCACCCACACGCGCGGTCGTCGTGAAGCCGCCGCCGGCAAGCAGTCGGGCCGCACCCAGGAAATCCAGCGCCTGATCGGCCGCTCCCTGCGCGCCGTGGTCGACCTGAAGGCCCTGGGCGAGCGTCAGGTCCTGATCGACTGCGACGTCATCCAGGCCGACGGCGGCACCCGCACCGCCTCGATCACCGGCGCCTGGGTGGCCATGGCCACGGCCCTCAACTACCTCAAGGACGAGGGCGTGCTGAAGGCCGACCCGATCATCGATCAGGTCGCCGCCGTGTCCTGCGGCATCTTCAACGACCTGCCGGTGCTGGACCTCGACTATGAGGAAGACTCCACCGCCGAGGCCGACAGCAACTTCGTCCTGACCGGCGCCGGCGGCATCGTCGAAATTCAGGCCACGGGCGAGAAGCGCGGCTTCAGCCGTCCCGAGTTCGACCGCCTGTTCGAGCTGGCCGGCATCGGCTGCGGCGAACTGTTCGCCCTGCAGCGCGCAGCTCTGGGTCGGTAATATCGAGGACTAGGCCGCGAGGGCCGATCGGGGCATGGTGCAGTCTTCTGCGAACGGAGACCTGCTCATGCGCCCCGCCCTCGCCGCCTCTCTTCTGGCCCTGACGGCCGCCCTGCTGACCGGATGCGGTCAGCCGCAGACTGATCCCGCCGAGGCGCCGCCCGCAGGCGTCGACACCCGGCTGTCGCAGGAACCGATCGACGCCGTACCGATCAAGGAGGCGCCGCCGCCCGCTCCGGTCGCCCCGCCCAAGCCCAAGACCGAACCCGCGCCGGAAGCCGCCACGCCCGAAGCCGAGACGCAGGCCGTCACCCCCGTCGGCGAGCCGGGCTCCTGTCTGGCCGAGATCGGCGAGGCCCGGGCGAAAAGCCTGGTGACGCGCTGCATCGCCGTCAGCCCCGCCACTCGCCCGCCGTGCAACACCGCCAACCCCTGCGCCCTGATCCAGGGCGAGATCGACCGCGCCTGCGCCATGTACGGCCCGGACGAGCAGAAGCCGAAGGAGTGCGCGGCCTAGGCCGGGACGCCGCCTCTCCTTCCCCATGAGGGGGAGGGAGAACCCGCGCTCAAGCAGCCAGCCAAGAAAAAAGCCCCGGCGGAGCGATCCGCCGGGGCTCTTCATTTCAACCGTGAGGCTGTCGCTTAGTCGCGACGGCGACGGCCGCGATCGCCACCGCGATCACCGCCTTCGCGCTTCGGACGGCCGCCGGTGTCTTCCGACAGCGGGGCTTCACCGCGTTCAGCGCGCTCGGCGTTGATCTTGTCGGTGATGTCCTCGCCCGTGGCCTGATCCACGACCTTCATCGACAGCTTGGTCTTGCCGCGATCGTCGAAGCCCAGGAACTTGACCTTGACCTCCTGGCCTTCCGACAGGACGTCGGCCGGGTTGGCGACGCGTTCCAGAGCGATCTGGGACACGTGGACCAGACCGTCCTTGGCGCCGAAGAAGTTCACGAAGGCGCCGAAGTCGACGACCTTGACCACCTTGCCGGTGTAGATCGCGCCCATTTCCGGCTCGGCGGCGATGGAGTTGATCCAGTTCTTGGCGGCGTCGATCTTCTCCTGGTCGTTGGCGGCGACCTTGATGGTGCCGTCATCGCCGATGTCGATCTTGGCGCCGGTCTTCTCGACGATCTCGCGGATGACCTTGCCGCCCGAACCGATCACTTCACGGATCTTGTCGACCGGGATCTTGATCGTTTCGATCTTCGGAGCGTGTTCGCCCAGCTCGGCGCGCGGGGCGTCCATGGCCTTCGACATTTCGTCGAGGATGTGCAGACGACCGGCCGAAGCCTGCGTCAGGGCCTGCTCCATGATCTCCTTGGTGATGCCGGCGACCTTGATGTCCATCTGAAGGCTGGTGATGCCTTCCGAGGTGCCCGCGACCTTGAAGTCCATGTCGCCCAGGTGATCTTCGTCACCCAGGATGTCCGACAGGATGGCGAACTCGCCGGACGGCTCCAGGATCAGACCCATGGCGATGCCCGAGACCGGACGGACCAGCGGCACGCCGGCGTCCATCAGGGCCAGCGACGAACCGCAGACCGTGGCCATCGAGGACGAGCCGTTGGACTCGGTGATCTCGGAGACCAGACGGATGGTGTAGGGGAAGTCTTCCTTGGTCGGCAGCATCGGACGGATCGCGCGCCAGGCCAGCTTGCCGTGACCGATTTCGCGACGGCCGGGCGAACCCATGCGGCCGGCTTCACCCACCGAATAGGGGGGGAAGTTGTAGTGCAGCAGGAAGGACTCCTTGTAGGTGCCCGACAGGCTGTCGATGTACTGCTCGTCCTCGCCGGTGCCGAGCGTGGCGACGACCAGGGCCTGGGTTTCGCCGCGCGTGAACAGCGACGAACCGTGGGTGCGCGGCAGGACGCCGACTTCCGAAACGATGGCGCGGACCTTGTCGAGGGCGCGGCCGTCGACGCGGTGGGCGTTCTCGATAATGTCGCGACGCAGGACTTCGGCTTCGCATTCCTTGAAGGCGGCCGAGAACTTGGACGAGTCGACGCCCTCGGGGTTCTCGTCGGTCTTCACCAGGGCGGCGGCGGCGGTCTTCTTGGCCACGTCGACGCCCGAACGGCGCTCATACTTGCCCGGGTGGGCGTAGGCCGACTTGATGTCCTCGCCGACCAGCTTCTTGATCGAGGCGACGACGTCGGAGTGGTCTTCGGCCTGGAAGTCGAAGGGCTCCTTGGCCGCGTGTTCAGCCAGTTCGATGATGGCGTCGATCACCGGCTGCATGCCCGCGTGCGCGAACATCAGGGCCTCGAGCATCTTCTCTTCCGACAGCTCCTTGGCTTCCGATTCGACCATCATCAGGGCGTCCTGGGTGCCGGCGACGACCAGGTCGAGCGCGCTTTCACCCATGGTGTCGATGGCGGGGTTCAGGACCAGCTCGCCGTCGATCAGGCCGACGCGTGCGGCGCCGATCGGACCCATGAAGGGCACGCCCGAGATGGTCAGGGCGGCCGAGGCGGCGACCATGCCCAGGACGTCCGGGTCGTTTTCCATGTCGTGCTGCAGCACGGTGATGACGACCTGGGTCTCGTTCTTGAAGCCCTTGACGAACAGGGGGCGGATCGGACGGTCGATCAGGCGCGAGACCAGGGTCTCTTTTTCCGACGGACGGCCTTCACGCTTGAAGTAGCCACCCGGGATCTTGCCGGCGGCGAACGTCTTCTCTTGGTAGTTGACGGTCAGCGGGAAGAAATCCAGGCCCGGCTTGGGCTGGCGGCCATAGACGACGGTGGCCAGGACCACGGTCTCGCCGTAGGTCGCCAGAACGGCGCCGTCAGCCTGACGGGCGATGCGGCCGGTTTCCAGCGTCAGCGGGCGGCCGGCCCACTCGATCGTCTTGCGTTTGATATCGAACATTTTTCTTCTTTCGTCTCCCGCGGGCGTATTCCCGACGGGGGTGTGTGGAGCCTTGGGCTGTTCAGTCCCTCGGTCCCCGAAAACCCGGTCGCGCCATCGCGTCCGGAGGGATGGAGCAAGGGCCGTCCTGGCCCTCGCGTCTGCGCCGTTGAAAGACCTGCGGCGCGCAGGAAGCTCGTTGGTTGGAGCCCTTCCCGAGGCGAACCGCGTCCGCTTCGACAAAAGCCTCCTAGGTGCGGAACGAGGCGCGGACGTGTCCGCCCGCGCCTCGAGAAATCTATCCGCTGCCGGTCGGCCGCCTTAGCGACGCAGGCCCAGCTTGGCGATCAGAGCGGTGTAACGCTCGCGATCGACCTTGGTCAGGTGGTCCAGAAGACGACGACGCTGCGAGACCATCTTCAGAAGGCCGCGACGCGAGTGGTTGTCTTTCTTGTGGGTCTTGAAGTGCTCGGTCAGGTTGGCGATGCGTTCCGAAAGGATCGCGACCTGAACCTCGGCCGAGCCGGTGTCTCCAGCCGAACGAGCGTTGTCAGCGATGACTTCGCCCTTGCGTTGAGCCGTAATCGACATCGAGAGTCTCCATGTTGGAGCCCTGTCGCGCCGTCCGAAAACGAGCGCTAGGGGAGATTGAAAACGCGGTCGGGTTCAAGCCGACCGGCCCGCAGGGTGCAGAGAGCGACCAGGGTCTCTCCCACGAAGACCGATACCGTGCGCGAACCGGCGGAAAGCTGGCTCTTCAAGGTCTCGACCTGACGGGGGAGCAGAACGATCGGCCGTCCCTGCCTCAGCGAGAAGGCGTCCTGTTCCGTGACGGCCAGATCCGGGATGTCGTCCAGAGCGGTCGAAACGGGCAGCAGGCCTTCCAAGGCGGCGCCCTTATGCGCCAGATCGACGAGAAAATCCAGAGTGACGGCGTTCGCGGTCGAGAACGGCCCCACCCGCTCGCGCCGCAGGGCCGAAACATGCCCTTCCGCGCCCAGCATGGCCGCCAGATCGCGGGCCAGGGAGCGGACATAGACGCCCTTGCCCGTGTGCATCGTGATCTCGACGTGATCGGCGTCCGGGGCGTCGGTCACCGCCGCCTCGTGGATCATGACCTTGCGCGCGTCCAGTTCGAACTCGGCGCCGTCTCGCGCCAGGTCATAGGCGCGCTCGCCGTTGACGCGGATGGCCGAGAACTGAGGGGGGACCTGATCGATCTCGCCCACGAACGACGGCAGGGCCGCCTTCACCGCCTCCAGCGTCGGCCGCACGTCGGACCGGGCGATGATCTCGCCCTCGCGGTCGATGCTGTCGGTGGAGATGCCCCAGTGGATGGTGAAGCGATAGACCTTCTCGGCGTCCATCATGAAGGGCACCGTCTTGGTCGCCTCACCCAGAGCAATGGGCAGGATGCCCGAGGCCAGGGGATCCAGGGTCCCGGCGTGGCCGGCCTTCTGGGCGTCGAACAGGCGGCGGACCTTGGTCACCGCCTCGGTGGATCCCATCTCGAAGGGCTTGTCCAGGCAGACCCAGCCGTTGACGATCTCGCCCTTCTTGCGACGGGCCATCAGGCCTGGCCTTCGTCTTCGTCGCTGTCCGGAGCCGCCACGTCGGCGCGCACGCGCGGATCGTCCATCAGCCGGTCGATATGGCTGGCCGCGTCGAAGCTCTCGTCGTGGCGGAAGCGCAGGTCGGGGGTGAACTTCATGTCGATGTGGCGGCCCAGCTGACCGCGCAGGAACTTGGCGTGGGCGTTCAGCGCCTTGATGATCTCGCTCTCGTGGCCCGCGGTGACCGCCGCCTCGACGCCCGCGCCCAGGGGCTCGACAAAGCAGGTGGCGTGCTTGAGGTCCGGCGACAGGCGCACCTCGGTCACGGTGATCGACACGCCCAGCAGGGCCTCGTCGTGGATCTCCTGCTCGCGCAGCACGTCGACCAGGGCGTGGCGGATCAGTTCGCCGGCGCGAAGCTGGCGCTGCGAAGGCCCCATCGGACCAGTGGCGTTGCGGGTATGCTGTTTGCGGCTCATGGCGCGCCTCCTTGTTCGCTCGCCGGGGATCGGACGCCGGCTGAAAAAGCGAAGGGCGCGGTCTAGTCTCGGACGGTCTGCAAGTCCAGCGTGGCCGCGCGATCAGCGGTCCGCATCACCTCGCCCGACGTCACGGCGCGCCAGGGCCGGATCGGCAGGCCGGCCGCCAACAGCAGATCCGCCGTCCAGTGGTTGCACAGGTGGCCGATCCAGAAGGTCTCGCGACTGGCGAAGAAGCGGGCGTCGTCGCCGGGCCGCGCCGCGGCCAGGACAGGGCGGCCCGCCGGATCGGTCGCCAGCGAGGCCTGCACCCGCGCCCGCAAGGCCCTCATCCCCGCCGGGGAGAGCCGCAGCGCCCGACGATCCTCGGGCCGAAAACGGCGCGTCGGGTCTTGCGCCTGCGGGTCCAGCATGACGACCGAGGCGTTGCCGGGTCTGAGAAACGCGCGGGCGCCGTCGGCCAGACGGCCCGAGATCGGGCTCTGATCGACGTAGAAGGTCGCATCGCCCCATCCGATCAGCACCCAGCCGCCGGGCGCCAGCGACGCCGTCGCCTCGGCCAGGACCCCGCCCCCCTCCATCAGGGCCGCGCGCGGCACGGCCAGGTCGGTGTGGAAGCCGTTGTCGAGCAGATGGACCGTCACCGCCGCCTCGCCCGGCCGGGCCGGATAGAGGGCCGGGTCGCCCGGCCGGGTCAGGGTCCACAGGGCCGCCGCCAGACCGATCAGGGCCGCGATCAGGAACCGGCCCGGCATTCCGGTCAGTTGGGACCGTAGGAGATGGGCGCATCCCGGGCCGGCCCCGGCCCCTGTTGCGTCGCCCATTCGCCGCGATAGTCGTAGTTGAGCTGGACGCAGTGACGGTACTGGCCGTCGCTCCAGCGGCCGACGGCGTGCATGGTCATGGGCCGCCCGGCCTTGACCCGGCCGATGACCACCCAGCTTTCGTCCGCGCCGGGGCACAGGGCGCGGGCCAGGCCGCGACCGTCGCCTTCCTGCACGATGGCGTAGACGCCGCTTTCGCTCGCGCCCGCCGGCAGGGCGCGGCGCACCGCGTCCGGCCCGCCGCGCTCGAAGCGGGCCGACCCGCGCGAGGTGCTGGAGAACAGGTTGCGCACCGCCACGGCGCCGAACAGGCCGCGCTCGACTTCCAGCGTCACGCCGCGCGTCAGGGCCTGGGTCGTGCGATCGCGCGCGTCGAAGGCCAGGAAGCGGGTGTCGGCGGCGGCCGTTCCCGCCAGGGCGGAGGCGGCGACAAGGGCCGAGATCAGGATGTGGCGGCGCATGGCGACCCTTCGATGAACGCCCCCCGGCGACGGGGCGACCCTAGAGCCGACCTCCGCGAAGGTGAAGCCTTCTTGCGGTCGCATCAAAGACAAAGGGCGCGGTCCCTTGCGAGACCGCGCCCTGAGGCTTTCGTCAATCCAGCGAGCCCTAGTCGAGGGTGCGCTTGACCTCTTCGACGGTGAAGCACTCGATGTAGTCGCCTTCCTTGATGTCCTGGAAGCCCTGGAACTGCATGCCGCACTCCTGGCCCGAGGGCACCTCGTTGACCTCGTCCTTGAAGCGCTTGAGCGTGTTGAGCACGCCCAGTTCCAGCACAACCACGTCGTCGCGGATGATGCGGACGCGAGCGCCCTTGCGCACCACGCCTTCGGTGACGCGGCAGCCCGCGATCTTGCCGATCTTCGAGATATCGAAGACCTGCAGGACCTTGGCGTTGCCCAGGAAGGTCTCGCGCTGAAGCGGCGCCAGCATGCCCGAAAGCACGCCCTTCATGTCGTCCAGCAGGTCGTAGATGATCGAGTAGTAGCGGATCTCGACGCCTTCGCGCTCTGCCAGGTCGCGCGCCTGCTTGGAGGCGCGGACGTTGAAGCCGAGGATCGGCGCACCGGCCGACTTGGCCAGGTTGACGTCGCTTTCGGTGATGCCGCCGGCGCCCGAATAGACGGTGCGAGCGCGAACCTCGTCGTTGCCCATCTTGTCCAGCGAGCCGACGATGGCTTCGGCCGAGCCCTGCACGTCCGCCTTGATGACGACCGGCAGTTCGTTGACCTTCTTGGACTGCAGCTTCGACATCATGTCGACCAGAGACACCGAGCCGCCCGAAACCTGGTTCTTCTCGCGGCGCGCACGCTCGCGATACTCGGTCAGTTCGCGGGCGCGGCCCTCGTTCTCGACCACGGCGAAGACATCGCCCGGCGAGGGGGCTTCCGACAGGCCGAGAATTTCGACCGGAACGGAGGGACCGGCTTCGGTCAGTTGAGCGTTGCGTTCGTCCAGCAGGGCGCGCGCCTTGCCCCAGGCGGAGCCGGCCACGACGATGTCGCCACGCTTCAGCGTACCGCGCTTGACCAGGACGGTGGCGACCGGGCCGCGGCCCTTGTCCAGCTTGGCCTCGATGACCACGCCTTCAGCCGAACGGTCCGGGTTGGCCCGCAGGTCCATGACCTCGGCCTGCAGCAGGATGGCGTTGATCAGACCGTCGAGATTGGTGCGGTTCTTGGCCGACACCTCGATGATCTGGGTGTCGCCGCCCAGGCTTTCGGAGATGACTTCATACTGCAGCAGCTCGTTGACGATCTTCTGCGAGTTGGCGTCCGGCTTGTCCATCTTGTTGACCGCGACGATCAGGGGCGCGTTGGCGGCCTTGGCGTGACGGATGGCTTCGATGGTCTGCGGCATGACGCCGTCGTCGGCGGCCACGACCAGCACCACGATGTCGGTGACATTGGCGCCGCGCGCCCGCATCGCCGAGAAGGCGGCGTGGCCCGGGGTGTCGAGGAAGGTGACGCGTTGGCCGTCTTCCAGTCGCACCTGATAGGCGCCGATGTGCTGGGTGATGCCGCCGGCTTCGCCGCCTGCGACGTCAGTCGTGCGCAGGGCGTCGAGCAGCGAGGTCTTGCCGTGGTCGACGTGGCCCATGATGGCCACGACCGGAGCGCGCAGGGTGGTGGCGCCCTCGTCGTCGGCCTCGGCGATGAAGCCTTCTTCGACGTCGGATTCCGACACGCGCTTGACGGCCATGCCGAACTCTTCGGCCACCAGTTCGGCGGTGTCGGAGTCGATCACGTCGTTGATCTTCATCATCATGCCCTGACGCATCAGGAACTTGATGATGTCGACGCCGCGGACGGCCATCCGGTTGGACAGCTCCTGCACGGTGATGACGTCGGGAATGACCACCTCACGCGGCCGGTTCGGCGCATCGGTGGAACCGCCCTTGCGCTTTTCCTTCTCGCGTTCGCGGGCCCGGCGAACCGAGGCCAGCGAGCGCATGCGCTCGGCGGTGTCGCCGTCGCCGGCGACCGACTGGATGGTCAGGCGGCCTTCGCGGCGCTTGGGCTCGCCACGGGTGCGCGACACGGCCTTGCCGGCGTCGGAGAAACGCTTGTCGCGGTCGTCCTCGGGACGGATCGGGCGACCGAAGCCGGTCGTCGGCGCGCGGCTGGGGCGCGCCACGTCGGGCGTGGCCGGCGGGGCGTTCGGGGCCGGACGGCCGCCGGGACCCGTGCGCGACGCGCCCGGACGGGCGGCGCCGGGGGCGGGCTTGGGATTCAGCGCGGAATAGCGAACGGTCTGGCTGGCGGCCGGGCGGCCGCCCTGCGGACGATCACCCTGGGGACGGGCGCCCTGCGGACGATCCGAGGCCTGGGGACGGTCCGAAGCGGGACGGTCGCCCTCGCCCATGGCCTGTTCGCGCGCCGAGCGGCCGCCGAAGGCGGGACGCTCGATCGGCGCGCGGCCGGTCGGGATCTTGGGGGTGCGCTGGCCGAAGTTGACCACCGGGCGCGCCGGGGCGGCCGGGCGCGGAGCCGGGGCCGCAGGCGCGGGGGTCGGGGCAGGCGTCGGCGCGGCGACGATCGGCTTCGGCAACTCGACCTTGGGCAGGGTCACCTTGGGCGGAACCGGCTTGGCCGGGGCGGCCGGCGGCGCGGCGGCCGTCAGCTTGGCGGCCTCGGCGCGGGCGGCGTCAGCGGCGGCCTGGGCGGCGGCGGCTTCGGCGCGGGCGGCGGCGGCGGCCTTGTCGGCGGCGGCGGCCTGGTCGCGCTGGGCGGCTTCGCGGGCGGCCTTCTCGGCCACGGCGGCGCGTTCACGCTCGGCCTGGGCCTGGGTGGCCAGGGCGATGGCGCGACGACGAGCTTCCTGCTCCTCGACCGACAGCGCGCCGCCGGCGGGACCGCCGCGAGGCGCGTTGGAGCGCGGCGCGGCTGCGCCGCCCTGTTCGGCGCGCGGACGCGAGACGTCAAAGCCCTGCGGACGCTGATGTCCGGGGGCGGCGCCGGCGCGGCGCTTCGTCTCGACGACCACGGTCTTGGAGCGGCCGTGGCTGAAGCTCTGCTTCACGGTGCCGGTCGAGACCGATCCCGCGGCGCGCGGCTTCAGGCTCAGCGGAGCGCGCGGCCCCGTTTGAGAAGGCGCGTCTGCAGTGGTCTTGCCGTCTTCGGTCTTGTCGTTTTCGTCGCTCATCCGGTCGCTTTACTCGGGGCGGAGAATTCCGCCGTCGTCTCGTCAAACACCCATAGCCGGGCGTGGTCCCGCTCCCTGGTCAGGAAACAGGTCCTCGCCCGCCAAAAGCCTCAGGCTCTCGTTCCGGGATCTCTTCCCGGTCGTCCTCGGCGCCGTCGCCGGAGCCATTCCGGCGCCAGCTCTCTGGACGCAGAGGCCGAAATCCCGCCAGCCGCTCGACCTCAATGGTCCAGCGATCGGCTCGCCCGCCTTGCAGCAGGACGGCGTGTATCGCATTTTCCAGCCCAAGGGCCAAACTCAAATCGTCCGCCGTGAAAGCGCCGCAGATTTTGGGCGCCGGAGACGGGTGTTTCGCAAGGGCCAGAAGCTTGCCCCGGCCGTCGGCGGACCCGTCCGCCGCCTCGATGACCCAGGCCGCCCGGCCGCCACGGATGGCGGCGGCGCTCTTTTCGAAGCCAGAGATAAGCACGCCTTCGCGCCGGGCAAGACCCAGCTGGTCCAGACAGCGCCGCACCAGCAGCTTCTCGACCAGATCGGCCAGGTCAGACGCCGGTTTCAGCGGCGCCTTGGCCGAGCGGGCGAACAGGTTCTTCTTCACCGCCGCCTCGATCGAGGCGCGGTCGGCGGCGACCCAGAGGCCGCGGCCGGGCAGCTTGCGAGCGAGATCAGGGGCCACCGAGCCGTCCGGCGCCGGCACGAAGCGGATCAGGCGAGATTCATCGAGAACCTGGCGGGTCACCAGGTCCTGACGGTCTCTATCGATCAGCGCCTCGTTCGGGGTCATGGACGGCTGCGGCTCCCATCACGCGTCTTGGGTCGGCTCGAGGTCCTCATCGAGGGCCCCTGCATCACCATCAACGGCTTCGACCTCGTATTCGGCGCCCTCTTCACCGGCTTCGGCGAAGATTTCTTCCTCATACTCGGGCTCAGGCTCCGGCTGCGGCAGTTCCGAAGCGTCGATCCAGCCGGCGGCCACGCGGGCCTGCAGGATCAGCAGTTCGGCGTCCTGCTGCGACAGGTTGAAGCTTTCCAGCACGCCCGTCAGCTTCACACGCTCGCCGTTCTTGATCTCGTAGCCGCCGCGGATTTCGTCCGTGGCCAGGTCGGCCAGGTCCTCGACCGTCTTCACGCCGCCTTCGCCCAGGGCGACGGCGATGGCGCCCGTGACGCCCGGAACGTCCAGAACCGCGTCTTCGACGCCCAGGGCGACGCGCTTGGCGTCCAGCTCGGCGGCCTTGCGGTCCAGGAATTCGCGGGCGCGGGTCTGCAGCTCTTCGGCGGTGTCCTCGTCGAACCCTTCGATCTCGGCGACTTCGTAGGATTCCACGAAGGCCAGGTCCTCGATGGTGGCGAAGCCTTCGGTGACCAGCAGCTGGGCGATCGTCTCGTCCACATCCAGGGCTTCCTGGAACAGGGCGGTCCGCTCGGCGAACTCCTTCTGGCGACGCTCGCTATCCTGCGACTCGGTGATGATGTCGATCTGCCAGCCGGTCAGCTGCGAGGCCAGGCGCACGTTCTGGCCGCGACGGCCGATGGCCAGCGACAGCTGTTCGTCCGGCACCACGACTTCAACGCGGTCGGCGTCTTCGTCCATGACCACCTTGGCCACTTCGGCCGGGGCCAGGGCGTTGACGATGAAGGTGGGCTCGTCGTCGTTCCACTGGATGATGTCGATCTTCTCGCCCTGCAGTTCGGCGACGACCGCCTGAACGCGCGAGCCGCGCATGCCGACGCAGGCGCCGACGGGGTCGATCGAGCTGTCGTTCGACAGAACGGCCATCTTGGCGCGCGAACCGGCGTCGCGGGCGGCGGCGCGGATCTCGATCACGCCGTCGTAGACTTCCGGCACTTCCTGGGCGAACAGCTTGGCCATGAAGCCCGGGTGGGCGCGGCTCAGCATGACCTGCGGGCCCTTGGCCTCGGGACGGACGTCGTAGATGTAGGTGCGGACGCGGTCGCCGACGTTGAACACCTCGCGCGGGATCGACTGATCGCGGCGCATGATGCCTTCGCCACGACCCAGGTCGACGATCGTGTTGCCGTATTCGACGCGCTTGACCGTGCCGTTGACGATCTCGCCGACGCGGTCCTTGAACTCTTCGTACTGGTTGGCGCGCTCGGCCTCGCGGACCTTTCCGGTCACGACCTGGCGGGCCATCTGGGTCTGGACGCGGCCGAACTCGAACGGCGGCAGAACCTCGATGTACTCCTTGCCGACCTCGGCTTCCGGATCGCGCTTGGAGGCGTCGTTCAGGCGCACCATGGCGCTGTCGTTGAATTCTTCCAGTTCGTCTTCCGGCTGCCAGTCGTCGGGGACGATGGTGACGTGACGCGTCAGCGACAGCTCGCCGGTCTTGTGGTCGATCTTGGCGCGGATGTCGTGGTGGGCGCCATAGCGCGACTTGGCGCCCTTCTGGATCGCCTCCTCGATCGCCTCGATGACGATTTCCTTGTCGATGTTCTTCTCACGCGCGACGGCGTCGGCGATCGAGAGCAGTTCGAGACGGTTGGCGGAAATACCGGTGACGGCCATCAGGCGTTGTCCTTGGTCGAGGTCGGAGTGTTGTCTTCAGTTTCAGCCTCGCCTTCCGGCAGGCCGTCGTCTTCGGGTTCGCCGCGCGCCGCACGCAGGGCCGCGCCCCGCTTCAGCAACTCGTCGGTGAGCACCAGCTTGGCGTCCGCGACCCATTCGAACGGGATCAGGGCCGTGTCCTCCTCGCCGTCCAGATCGATGGCGACGTTGTCGCCCTCGGTCCCGGCCAGGATTCCCTTGAAGCGCTTGCGGCCCTCGACCATCCGGTCGGTCTCCAGGCGCGCCTCGAAGCCTTCGAACAGCTGGAAGTCCAGCAGGCGGGTCAACGGGCGGTCGACGCCCGGCGACGACACTTCCAGCAGATACTCGCCGCTGATCGGGTCGGCGGCGTCGAACACTTCCGACACGGCGCGCGACAGACGGGCGCATTCCTCGACCGAGATGTCGTTGTCGCTGACGCGCTCGGCCATGATCTGCAGGCGACGCCGCAGGGTGCCGCCCATCAGGCGCACGCGCACGACGGCCAACCCCAGGCTCTCGGCCACGGGGTCGATCATCTCCAGCAGGGCGCGGTCTTCAGCGGTCTTGGCGCGCAAGGGTCAGGTCCAAATACAAAAGCGGCGGTCCGTCCGGGCCGCCGCTTGAAACGACGCCGTTGGACGCCGGTCTAACGATGTGAGCGGTCATATAGGCGAAAGCGAGGGCCGTGTCAGCCCCCGCTTTCGCCTTGGCCGATTCAGAACTCCTCCCAGCCGTCCGACACCAGGGCCAGGGCCGGTTTGCGCGCGCCGCCGGAGCCGCTGCGCAGCGCGGCGACGGTCTGGGCCACGGGTTGCGGGGCGCGGACGGGGGCCGGGGCGGGTTTCGGGGCGGCCGCGACGGGAGCGGCCTGGCCGGTGCGGAAGCGCGACACCGAGGCGGCCAGGACGTCGGCCTCCTGGGCCAGCGAGTGGCTGGCGGCGGTGGAT
>NZ_DGLD01000012.1 GCF_002387245.1 Brevundimonas sp. UBA4553 | reverse complement strand
CCAGCCGTCCGGCTCAGCCGAAGCGGCGCCTGCCGACAGGGCCAGAGCCGCCGCCGCGCTAGATGCCAGGATCAAACTCTTGACGCGCATTGATGCGGCCCTCCGAGATCAGTTGTGTGTAGACGACGGATACGCCGCCTACCTCACTCCTATCAGCGTTGCCGTGGGCGGTCGAGCAGGAAACGCCTGATTTACCACAGGTTGCAACTTAACCGTGGCCGGAGGGCTACAAATAGCTAACAGCGGTCTGCGTTTTATTAACGAAGCGCCGTCGTACTCGACCATATGCCGCCGTGGACCGGCACCGTGTCCGCCAACTGCGCAAAGGCAGCCACGATGTGATAGAGCGAACTCGCTGGCGACGGTTCCTCGATGAACTTGCCGTTCTCGAGCAGGGTGTCTCGCCAAAGGCCATCCGGCGTCAGGTAAAGCCACAGGGCTCGCAGCGCTTCCGCCGCATCCTCCAAGTAGGCGGTTCGCCCCTGCTCGGGCGCCCCCTCAGCCAGGATTAGAGCACTCTTCAACCAATCGCTCTGCGGCCAGAGGCGCGCTCGCATAGTACGCATCTCCCCATCGTCATTCAACGCGTTCACAGCTACCCGTCGACGTACGCACACGCCCTCGCGCCCTCGGGCGTGCAAGCGTTGCGCGACCGCCAAGACCTCTGCATTGCGTCGGGCGGACGCGTACCGCGCCAACAGCCAGGCCCACTCGAACTGATGTCCCGGCTCCACCAGACGACCATCCTCGCCGGCGGCCGGGGCCCAAGTCGCGTCAAAGAACTCCCGCAAGCGCCCGGTTTTCGGGTCGATGAAGGTGGTGCAGGCTAGCTCTACGATTCGATCCGACGCCTGCGTCCATACGGGAGCGTCGCTGACCTCCTCCCAGGCGAGAGCGGCCTCCAGCAAATGCATATGAGCGTTGGACTGGAAAGGGTGCGTCCCTTCTTCGCGCAGCGCTCCGTTTTCGCCAGAGCGCTCCAGAAGCAGGCGAAGCAAGGCCTGGCCCCTCGTCTCAACATCCGCCCCGCCCACCCCGGCCTTGAGAGCCGCCGCCAAGGCCAACAGAAGGAAGGCCTGATCGTAGACCATGGCCGTCTCATCCAACGGCGAGCCGTCCGGCGTCAATCGGGTCCGCATCTGGCCGTCGGCACGAACAAAGTCTGCTTCCAGATTTTCCAGCCCGGCCACTACGATTCGCTTCCAGGGCCCCTCCCACCCCATCAGGCCGGCGCGGGCGAAAACATAGATCTGGCGCGCTTGCACGCGCGCCCGTCGGGCAGCGTCGACCCGCCGACCGTCAAGCGCCAGGACTTCTGCGAACGCGCCGTCGTCGCGCTGCCCAAGGGTAGACCAAAGCGGCAAGGCCCGGGCTCTCAGCCAATCCCGGAATCGGGTGGCGCCCGCGGCGAGTGCCTCGGGCGGACGAGAGGGGAAATCGGCGTGCTGGGGGGACACCGTCCGGATGCGCTCGACCACCTTCTTCACTTCCTGGGAGCGCGCCAGATCACAGACAAGCACGGCGTCAGGCTCGACAATAATGGCCAGGTTCCGAACGCCGATCGCCGCGACCAGGATGCCGTCCGGCGCTCGCGCCAGACACCCTTCGGCATCCTCGAAGATGTGACCGCCGATCTCGCCTTCGCCGCTGGCCGCTATAGATTCCCAGGCCCCCAGATCGGACCACCCGAAATCGACTTCCAGCACCGACGCAAGATCGGTCTTCTCCATGACCGCATAGTCAACGGAAACCTTGGGCGCCTGCCTGAAAGCATCGCCCAGCATCATGACGGCGTGACCACTCCCCTGGGCAACGGAAGCCTTGGCCGCACGTTCGATCAAAGGCGCTCTTGAAGCCAGTTCCGCCAGAAAGGTCTTGGCCGATACGATGAAGTTGCCGCTGTTCCAGAGATAGCCATCGTCAATGTAGCGCTGCGCCTTTGCGCGATCAGGCTTCTCTACAAAGCTCTCCACCCGGGACAGGCCCTGTCCGGCCGGCCGAATATATCCATAAGCGTCCGATGGTTCGGTCGGCTTCACGCCTAAGGTAATAACTCGTCCTGTTCGCGCTTCTTCTGCCGCCTTCACGGCCAAAGAACGAAAAGCTTCGTGGTTCGGGATATGATGATCCGACGCCACAAAGATGTTGACGCCATCGGGATCCTGCCCCGCCGTCCAAGTGGCGGCAGCGGCCATGGCTGCAGCAGAATCTCGGGCTTCGGGTTCCAGAAGCACCTGCGCATCGACGCCTGCCTCATGGAGTTGGTTCAATATCCACGCACGGTGATCCGCTCCTCCGACGACGATCAGCCGTCCGCCATTGGAAGCGAGTGGAGCCACCCGAACCACCGTCTCATGAAACAACGACCGGTTTCCCGCCAGGGGGATAAACTGCTTGGGGCGCGAGGGTCTCGAAGCCGGCCACAGACGGGAGCCTGCACCACCGCACATGATTACAGGATAGAGCTTCATACGAGCTTGGTTAGACTGTTTCGAAACAAATGAAAGCTATGTTTTATCTACGGTAGGTCACAGGGAATCGAACCTTCGCCCCTTTCATCGTGACTCGCGCGGCCTTCGACGCTATCGAGCGGCCATTATGAAAGAGACCGAACGGCAATCCGAAGAACGCAGCTGGGAAACGGCGAAGACGCTCGCCGAGGCGCTGCCCTATATCCAGGTTTATGACCGCGAGACCGTAGTCATCAAATACGGCGGCCACGCCATGGGCGAGAGCGCCGTGGCCAAGCAGTTCGCCGCCGACGTGGTGCTGCTGAAGCTGATGGGCGTGAACCCCGTGGTGGTCCACGGCGGCGGGCCGCAGATCAGCGCCATGCTGGACAAGGCGGGCGTGAAGTCCGCCTTTGTCGACGGTCTGCGCGTGACGGACAAGGACACCATGCAGGTGGCCGAGATGGTTCTGTCCGGCGCCGTGAACAAAGAAATCGCCCACTGGATCACCGTGGCCGGCAAGGAAGCCGACGTGCGCGGCGTCGGCCTGTCCGGTAAAGACGCCGGCCTGCTGACGGTTGAAAAGACCAAGCGTACCAAGCGCGACCCCGACAGCATGATCGAGCACGAGGTCGACCTGGGCTTCGTCGGCGAGCCGACCAAGGTCGATCCCAAGCTGATCAAGGGCCTGATCGCCTCCGAGACCGAGGACTGGGTCCCGGTCATCGCGCCCATCGGCGTGGCCGAGGACGGCATGACCTACAACGTCAACGCCGACACGGTCGCCGGCGCCGTGGCGGGGTCGCTGGGCGCCAAGCGGATGCTGCTGCTGACCGACGTGGCGGGCGTGAAGGGCGCGGACGGCGAGATCATTCGCCAGATGAATCTGGAAGAGGCTCAACACCTGATCGACACCGGCGTCGCCAACGGCGGCATGATCCCGAAACTTGAGACGGCCATGGCCGCCGTCCGCGCGGGCGTCGAGGCCGTGGTCATCCTGGACGGGCGTCGTCCCCACGCCATGTTGGTGGAGTTGTTCACTGAATTCGGGGCGGGCACGCTGGTGAAGGCGCGGTGACGAGCGAAATGACGGCTTCGCCGGTCACGGCCGCCACCGAGATCGGCGCCGATCTGCGCCACATCCGATCCTGGGTGTTCGACCTCGACAACACCCTCTACCCGCCGGAAAGCCTGTTCCTGAAACAGGTCGAGCAGCGCATCAACGACTATGTGGTGCGCACCTCGGGGCTGGAGTCGGCCGAGGCCCTGGCCGTGCAGCGCGGCTATCTGCACGACTACGGCACCTCTCTGGCCGGGCTGATGATGCATTACCAGATCGACCCGCACGACTTCCTGGCCGAGGTCCACGACGTGCCGCTGGACGTGCTGAAACCCGATCCCGGCCTGCACGCCGCGCTGGAGCGTCTGCAAGGCCCGCGCCTGATCTTCACCAACGGCTCCATCGGCCACGCTCGCCGGGTGATGGAGAAGCTGGATCTGACGCGCTTCTTCGACGGGGTCTTCGCCCTGGAGGACGCCGACCTGATCCCCAAGCCGGATCCACGCACCTTCCAGAAAATGCTGACCCGGTTCGGCGTCGATCCGACCACCGCCTGCTTCTTCGAGGACACGCCCAGGAACCTGGAGCCGGCGCACGCCATCGGCATGACCACGGTTCTGGTCGGTCCCAAGGCCTTCACGGCTGAAGGCGACCACATCCAACACAGGGCCGCGACCGTCGGTCCCTTCTTGACCACCGCCATGCTGGACGGAGATCCGCAATGACCGACCTGACCCATCTGGAATCCGTGATCGAAGCCGCCTGGGAGGCCCGCGCCGAGGTTTCCGCCGCGACGCGCGGCGAGGTCCGTGACGCCGTCGACACCGCTTTGGCCTTGCTGGACGCCGGTCAGGCCCGCGTCGCCACGCGCGGCGCCGACGGCGTCTGGACCACGCATCAATGGCTGAAGAAGGCGGTGCTGCTGTCCTTCCGCCTGAATGACAACGTCATCATGCGCGCGGGTCACGCCCCGACCCTGCCGTTGTCGGCCGATCACCCCGCCGCTGTCGGCCCCTTCTGGGACAAGGTGCCCAACAAGTTCGGTGACTGGAGCGCCGCCGACTATCAGGCCGCCGGTTTCCGCTCGGTGCCCGGCGCCGTCGTCCGTCGCGGCGCGCATATCGCCAAGAACGTCGTCCTGATGCCGTCGTTTGTGAACATCGGCGCCTTCGTCGACGAAGGCTCGATGGTCGACGCCTGGGCCACGGTCGGTTCCTGCGCCCAGATCGGCAAGAACGTCCACCTGTCCGGCGGGGCCGGCATCGGCGGCGTGCTGGAACCGCTGCAGGCCAACCCGACCATCATCGAGGACGGCTGCTTCATCGGCGCCCGCGCCGAGGTGGCCGAGGGCGTCATCGTGCGCGAAGGCGCGGTCCTGGCCATGGGCGTCTATCTGTCGGGCTCGACCAAGATCGTCGACCGCGCCACCGGCGAGATCTTCCGTGGCGAGGTTCCGGCCTATTCCGTCGTGGTCCCCGGCGCCCTGCCCGACAAGAACGGCGGCCCGTCGCTCTACTGCGCCGTCATCGTCAAGCGCGTCGACGCCCAGACCCGCGCCAAGACAGGGGTTAACGAGCTGCTGCGCGACTGAGGGGACTGCCGGCGCGCATTTGCTCCGCGCGCCCCAGAAACAGGCTCGCCAAGGCCGTCAACTATGGCCTAATGGCGCCTTGAGTTTCGGGAGGCGGCGTTGGCGTTCAAGGGGTTGCGTAAAGTAGCGGTTTCGGTCGGCGTTCTCGCGCTTTTGACCCTGCCCCTGGCTGCGTGCGGCGGCGGTGGAGGAGGCGGGGGGACAGGCGGCGGCGTGGTGACGCCCCCTCCGCCACCACCACCGCCCCCTCCTCCACCTCCTCCTCCTCCTCCTCCTCCACCACCCCCTCCCCCGGCTGTTCCTTC
The DNA here is from genome assembly GCF_002387245.1 of Brevundimonas sp. UBA4553. GTDB lineage: Bacteria > Pseudomonadota > Alphaproteobacteria > Caulobacterales > Caulobacteraceae > Brevundimonas. The sequence continues at coordinate 55,275 of NZ_DGLD01000012.1, read as the reverse complement.
GGCGAACTCGTCCGAGTATCTGCGCAACTATGGCGTGGTGAACGCCGGAGCCATCGCCGCCTGGCAGACGGGCGCCACGGGCAGAGGCGTCACCGTCGGCGTGGTCGACAGCGGCATCAAGCTGGACCACCAGGATCTGGCGGTGAACATTTCGCCGCGCTCGACCGACATCATCACCGGACGTGGCCAGCCCCAGGGAGAAGACCGCCACGGTACCCGCGTCTCCAGCATCATCGCCGCGCCTTTCAACGGCTTCGGCACCGTCGGCGTCGCCTTCAACGCGACCATCCTGTCGATCCGCGCCGACATCAGCGACTGCCGGGACCCGGACAATACGGTCTGCTTCCGCGGCTCCGATCTCGCCAACGCCCTGGACTATGCAGTGGCGAACGGCGCCAAGGTCATCAACCTATCGCTGGGCGGCGAGGGCGCGCTGGGATCAACCTTCGAGGCCGCTCTGCAGCGGGCGATCAATACGGGCGTGGTCTTCGCCATCGCGTCAGGCAACGAGGCCGGCGCCAATCCCGAATGGCCCGGGCGGTACGCCAGCGATCCGCGCTTCCAGGGGGGGATCATCGTCACCGGCGCCCATGACGCCGCCAACCAGATCGCGAGCTTCTCCAACCGCGCGGGGGTGTCCCAGTCCTGGTTCCTGTCGGCGCCTGGGGTCGAGGTTATTGTGGATTGTGAGGATACGAGTTGCTGGCGCGTCAACGGCACCTCCTTCGCCTCTCCCGCCGTCGCCGGCGCCCTGGCCCTGCTGCTGGAAGCCTTCCCCAATCTGACCGGCCGGCAAGCCGTCGAAATCCTGCTTCGAACGGGGCGGGAAGCCGGCGATACGGGAACCGACGTCATCTACGGTCGTGGTCTGCTGGATATCGCCAGGGCCTTCCAGCCGGTAGGCGCCACCTCTTCACCCCAGGCGACGGGTTCGGCCGTGCGGGTCGCCATCGAACCTGGCGCCTATGTCGGCGGCCCGTTCGGCGACGCCATGGGCCGCACAGACGCCCTGAGCACGATCGGTTATGACGCGTATCAGCGCCTGTTCCGCATCGACATGGGCGCCGCCTACCGCACCGCGCCGCGGCGCAGCTATCAACCGGAAAACCCCACGCCCATGCGCCAGTCGCAGGTCATCATGGACGGTCCCGGCGGAGCGCGCCTGTCGCTGGTCGCCACCGTGCCGGTCGAGACACCGGAACCGATTCTGAACCGCTACACCCCCTTCGACGCGCCCTGGCTGGGCGACGAGATCAGGCAGGAGGCCCTGTTCGACGTCACCGCCGGACGGATGTCCTTCGCGGCCTGGCAGGGCAAGGGCGGCTCCCGCTCACCCTTCCGCACCGGCTCGGGAGACGGCTTCGCCGCCCTGGCCCAGGCCGACCACGCGGTGCGCGGCGCCATGGCCCTCAATGGTCTGGGCTTCGGTCCCCTGACGCTCAGCGCCGAGACCGGCGCGGGCGACCGCCGCGCCCCATTGCGCTCGGTCGAGCAGGACGTTTCCTCATACGCCCGCGCGGCCCTTGACTGGCGCGGCGCGCACGGCGGCCTGTCCTTCAGCATGGGCGCGCTGGACGAGAAGATGGGGCCGCTGGGCGCCTACATGCCGACGCGCTCGGACTTCGCCCTGCCGTCGCGCACGCGGTTTGCGGCTTTCGGCGGCGATCTGTCTCTGGGCCATGGCCTGGTGCTGAGCGGCGAGGCCGGCTTCGGCCGCACCGAGATCGAGGGTCGTTTCCTCAACCTGTCGAGCGCCGCCGTCAGCTCGACCTGGCGCATGGCCCTGCAGTCGGACTGCCCGTCCTGGGCGCTCGGGTGCAGCCGCCTGACCTGGGAAGTCTCGCAACCGTTACGGATCGAAAGCGGCACCTTCAGCGCCTTCCTCGCCGATGTGCCGCTGGACTATTTCGACCCGGTCACCTTCTCGGAGCGACGCTTCTCGGCCAGCCCGTCCGGACGTCAGATCGACTTCAGCCTCCGCAGCCTGCACCTCCTGCCCGGCGGCTCGGCGCTGCAACTGGAGGCCGTCGCCAGCCGCGACGAACAACATCGGGCGGGCGCCCCGACCGGCTACGCCCTCCTGGGCAGCTGGCGACGCGGCTTCTGATCCTCTGATGCAAGCATGGGAAAGGCCGGCGGATCGCTCCGCCGGCCTTTTGCATTTCAGCCTTTAGGTTTGACGTCAGCCGCGCTCGACGCACAGCGCCACACCCATGCCGCCGCCAATGCACAGGGTGGCCAGTCCCTTCTTCGCGCCCGAGCGCTTCATCTCGTGCAACAGGGTGGTCAGGATGCGGGCGCCCGAGGTGCCGATAGGGTGGCCGATGGCGATGGCGCCGCCGTTGACGTTCACCTTGGCCGTATCCAGACCCAGCTCCTTGACCACGCACAGCGACTGGGCGGCGAAGGCTTCGTTCGATTCGATCAGGTCCAGGTCGGCGACGGTCCAGCCCGCCTTCTCCAGCGCCTTCCTGGAGGCCGGGATCGGGCCGGTGCCCATGATCGACGGATCGACCCCCGCCGTGGCCCAGGACGCGATGCGGGCCAGGGGCTCTAGCCCCCGCGCCTTGGCTTCCTCCGCCGACATCAACACCAGAGCGGCGGCGCCGTCGTTCAGACCCGAGGCGTTGGCGGCGGTCACGGAGCCGTCCTTGACGAAGGCGGGACGCAGCTTCTCCATCGCCTCGATGGTCGCGCCGTGGCGGATGTATTCGTCCTGATCCACGGTCACGTCGCCCTTGCGGCCCGAGATGGTGACAGGCGCGATCTCGTCAACGAACTTGCCGGCCTTCTGGGCGGCTTCGGCCTTGTTCTGCGAGGCGACGGCAAAAGCGTCCTGAGCGGCGCGGTCGATCGACCACTTGTTCGCGATGTTCTCGGCCGTCTGGCCCATGTGATAGCCGTGGAAGGCGTCCGTCAGGCCGTCCTTGATCATGGTGTCGACGAAGGCGAGATCGCCCATCTTCTGGCCTGAGCGGAGTTGCTGGGCGTGCGGCGCCTGGCTCATGCTTTCCTGTCCGCCGGCGACGACGATCTTCGCATCGCCTTCGCGAATCTGCTGATAGGCCAGAGCCACAGCCCGCAGGCCCGAGCCGCACAGCTGGTTCAAGCTCCAGGCCGGGGTCTCGACAGGAAGACCGGCGCCGATGGCGGCCTGACGCGCCGGGCCCTGCCCTGCGCCGGCCTGCAAGACCTGACCCAGGATGACCTCGTCGACGTCGGCGGCCGCCACACCGGCGCGTTCCAACGCCGCCTTGATGGCGACCTCGCCCAGCTTGGAGGCAGGTAGACTGGACAGGGCGCCCAGGAACGAACCGACCGGGGTCCGCGCGGCGGCGACGATCACTACATCAGTCACGATATTCACTCCAAGAGGAATTATTTTGCGGGAGGTTGTGCCGTATTCCGCACCCTGCGTCACGTCTCGCAAGTGCGAAGTTCATTTTTCGCGCTGCGACAAAGATTTCGCAGGGAACATTTCGCGACGCACGCGCCTTTTTGGGCTGATGCTGGTGCGGCTGAAATCCTTGGCGACGCGGGTCTGTACGCCCGATGAACTCGACATGATCGAGCATTATCAGACGCGTGCGGAACGCTTGGCCGATCTCTGGGTCCACGCCGTGGGCCTGGCCCTGGCGGCGGTTGGCGGGGTGGTGCTGGCGGTGCTGGCGGCCGTCTATGTCGGCGTCGGCGCGGTCGTGGCCACAGCCATCTATGCCCTGTGTCTGGTGGCCATGCTGACGGCATCGACCATCTATAATCTCGCTCGCCCCTGCGCCGCCCGACCCGTTTTGCGACGGCTGGACGAGGCCGCCATCTTTCTGATGATCGCAGGCAGCTACACCCCCTTCACCACCCAAAGGTTCGAAGGCGGCTGGGCCATCAGCTTCAGCATAGCGGTCTGGGCCATGGCCCTGACCGGCGTGGCGGTGAAGATGTTCGCACCGCGCATCTCGGATGCGTTCTGGAGCGCAGTCTACGTCCTGTTCGGGTGGGTGGCGATCTTCGCACTGAAGCCGATGATTGAGACGGTTCACCCGCTGGCCCTTGGCCTGCTGGTCGCCGGCGGGCTGATCTATACCTCGGGCGTTTTTGTCTTCATCAGCCAGCGCGTGAAGTTCCGTCGCGCCATCTGGCATGGCTTCGTCGTGGCCGGCGCCGGCGTCCACTGGGCGGCGATCCTCGTAGGCGTCGTTCTGGTCGGCTCCTAGGCGGAAGCGATCGGCCCCGTCTTCTCACGCCAGGCGGCCGTGCTGCTGATCATGTCCTGAAGGGATTTGCGCGGCGCCCATCCCAGGGCGGTCAAACGGCTCGTGTCGGCGACCAGCATCGGCGGATCGCCCTCGCGGCGCGCGCCGATCACCGCCGGGGTTGGACCCCCAAGGCAGGTCTCTGCGGCCTGAAGCACTTCGCGCACGGAGACGCCTTCCCCGGCTCCTGCGTTCAACACCAGATCGGTCTGCCCCTGAAACAGTTGGTCGAGCACCAGAAGATGCGCCGCAGCCAGATCCTCAACGTGCACGTAATCCCGAATCGGCGTGCCGTCGCGCGTGTCATAGTCGTCGCCGAAGACCGTCAGAGGCGGGGTCTCCCCGCGCGAGGCCCTGACGATCAGCGGGATCAGATGGGTTTCGGGATCGTGGTCCTCGCCCAGTTCGCCGTCGCTGTCGGCGCCAGCCGCGTTGAAATAGCGCAGGACAGCGCAACGCCCGCCTGACGCGCGCGCGCTGCTGCGCAACGCGTCCTCGAACGCCAGCTTGCTGGCCCCATAGGGATTGATCGGCCGGGTCGGGTCGTCCTCCCTGATCGGCGCCGGCGCGGCGGGACTGCCGTAGACCGCAGCCGTCGAGGAAAACAGGATGGCGTCGACGCCCGTGGCTTGCAGAACCTCAAGCAGGGCGACGCCCTTGCCCACATTCTCGCGGTAATACTTCAAAGGATCCCGCACGGACTCGCCGACAAGACTCTTGGCCGCGAAATGCAGCGCACCAACGACATTGTGCGTCTGCACGGCGTGGGCGACCGCGGCGGCGTCAGCGATATCGGCCTGAACCAGGGGGCCCCAGCGAACCGCGCCGGCGTGACCGCTGGAGAGGTCGTCGAGAGTCACCGGCAGGTAGCCCTCGGTCGCAAGGGCCTTGCAGACGTGCGAGCCGATATACCCAGCACCGCCGGCCACCAATATCGCACCACGAGAGATGGCCGCCTCCTGAGATCGAACCGCAAGCCGGCCGCGCGCCGTTCGCCTCCTTCCTACAATGCGTCCGCTCGCCGCAAGCGGGATTTTGCGGCGGCTGCAGTCTTCTTGCCGCGCATGGACAGCAGGACTCGCCTTCGCGGCCGCAACGCGTGATAGTGCGGCGCTGCAACAACGCGAGAACAAGCGTGGCCGATAAAAAATCCGAGGGCGGAAAAACCCATGACGGCGTCGTCGTCATCAAGAAGTATGCGAACCGGCGGCTCTACAACACCGCCACCAGCGCCTATGTGACGCTGGAAGACTTGGCGCAGATGGTGCGCGAGGGGGTCGAATTCGTTGTCTACGACGCCAAGACCAATGACGAGCTGACGCGTCAGATCCTGACCCAGATCATCTTCGAAGAGGAAAGCCGGGGCGAGGCCCTGCTGCCGGTGCAGTTCCTGCGTCAACTGATCGGCTTCTACGGCAACTCCATGCAATCGGTCCTGCCGTCGTATCTGGAGATGTCGCTGGACAGCTTCACCCGTCAGCAGGAGCAACTGCGCAGCCAGTTCACCCGTGCCTTCGCCGGCACGCCGGGCGGCGGCCTGATGGAAGAAGCCGTGCGTCAGAACATGGCCATGTTCGAACGCGCCATGAAGATGTTCCCCGGCATGACCGCCTACGCACGTCCCGAGGCCGAGGTTGAGAAGGCGGCGGAGCCCGCGTCCGCCTCCGCCAAGGCTGATCCGGCCCTGGACGAAATGCGGCGTCAGATGGATGAAATGCGCGCCCAGATCGACCGTCTGGCCGGCGTCGGCAAGTGACCGACGGCGTCCGCCCGATCGGCCCGCTGGAAGGCCCGACGGTGCAGGAACGACGCGAGGGTGATCGGCGTGAGCGCGATCGTCGCGCGGCCACCCAGGCCGAAAAGGCGTCGCGCGCCGTCGTGCCGGCGGGCGAGCGGGTCGATCATGCCGCCTCCCCGGCAAAGCCTGCCGTGTCGCCCCTCGCGCCGCCCGCCCTGTTCGCCGCCCAAGTGCTGGGTCAGAAGGGGCAGAAGCGTGGATTGAAAGGCGGGCCGCCAGTGCTGGACGCCGCGCGCTCGACCTATCTGGGAGCGGAATATTCGGGCAAGCGCGACCGACGCCCCCGCGCGGGCAAGGCGAAACAGACCGAGGTTTAGGGCGCGCCACTCCATGGCACGCCGCTTGCGATGGCTCCGAGGTCTTCGACCGGAGTTTCGCCCATGGCCGTCCTCAATCTCGCCGCCCGCTTGTTCGACGTGACCGTGGTCGCTCTCGTCTTCGTCGCCTTCAGCTAGGGCTCGCGCCTCAACGCGGGTTCATGTCGAAGTCGCGCCGCGAGGCGATGATGGTGACGATGAAGCCCGCCAGCACATCCAGCAGCACCATGGTCAGGATCAGGAAGAAGACTGATCCCGCAAAACCGGGCAGCAGCAGGAACTCGACCAGACAGACCACGAACAGGACCATCGACAGGGCGTGATTGACGATGGCGACCCGCTGACTGGAGGTCGACTTCAACAGTTCGACAAACAGCAGAAGCAGCGACAGGAAGAGGATCAGGTCCCCGACGCTGATGCTCCAGACCACGCCCGAGGTCATGGGCACGCGGAACAGCACCTCGCCCAGCACCGAGCCTTGGCCCAGGGCTGCGTCAGCGGCGTTTCCGCCCAGCAGAACAACCAGATTGTAAATCACCACCGGAACGACCAGCAGCGGTATGGCGATCAGCATGGACGGCCCCTCCAGATCGCCCTGCTTAACCCTGTTTCGGGTTGGCCGCCATATTGGCCGGACGGCCCTAGAACTCGCTGATCGCGCCGGGACGACGCGAGCGTGACTTCAGCCACATCACGCCCAGAAGGTCCGAGAAGGAGGCCCGCAACCGTCCCCAGTTGGTGTACTTCGAGCGGCCGGTTTCGCGGTGACGGTGATCCACCTCGAGGTAGCGGTTCTCATAGCCCTCGCGGATCGTCAGCGCCGGCAGGTAGCGATGGATGTGATCGAAGTAGGGCAGGCGCAGAAAGACGTCGCGGCGGAAGGCCTTGAGCCCGCAGCCCGTATCATCCGCGTCGTCAGACAGAAGCTTGCGGCGGATGCGGTTGGCCCAGATAGAGGCCTGACGCTTGGCGTTGGTGTCCTGACGCTTGGCGCGTACCCCGCCCACCAGAGCGACGCTGGGCGGCGCGGCGATGAGGGCGTCGGCCAGCCGCGGAGCGTCGGCGGGCGGGTTCTGACCGTCGCCGTCCAGGGTGACGACGATCGGAGCGCGCGCGGCCAGAACGCCGGTGCGCACCGCGCGGCTCTGGCCGGCGTTGGTCGCGTGCGACAGCACCCGGAGGGCCGGCAGTTCCGCCATCGCCGCCTGAAGCTCGGCCAGGGTCGTGTCCCGGCTGGCGTCGTTGACGAAGATCATCTCGTAGGATCGACCGGCGAAGGCCTCGGCGATCTCTCGCGCCAGAGGCACGGCCGCGCCGGATTCATCGTGGACCGGCACGACCACCGAAATATCGGGGACGGAGATTTCGGGCGTTGAGGCGGAACTGTCGATCATTTGTCGCTCTGTAGCGCATCGACGAGGCCGAGGAAAACGGGAGCCGCGCGACCGATGCAAAGCTGAAGCTTCCGGGGGGCGGCGTCGGCGTGATACGACAGCGCCATGAACCGCCCGAACCTGGATCACCTCATCGCCGGCTGGCGCGGCCCCGTTCTGGCGGCCCTGCTGACCCTGATCGCGGGCCTGCCCAGCCTGATGCTGCTGCCGCCGCTGGATCGCGACGAGAGCCGATTCGCCCAGGCGACCGCGCAGATGCTGGAAAGCGGCGATTACGTCGACATTCGCTTTCAGGACGAACCGCGCTGGAAGAAGCCGGTCGGCATCTACTGGATGCAGGCCGTCGCCGTCGGCCTGACTTCAGACGTCGAAAACCGCAACATCCAGCCCTATCGCCTGCCGTCGCTGTTCGGGGCCATGCTGGCCGCCTGGGCCGTCGCCTGGGCGGGCGCCGCCCTGTTCGGCAATCGCGCGGGCTTCCTGGCCGGCGCCATGCTGGGCGCCACCTTCCTCCTGTCGACCGAGGCGGGCATCGCCAAGACCGACGCCATGCTGTGCGGTCTGACCACCTTGTCGATGGCGGCCCTGGCGCGGATCTATATGGCCACGCGGGCGGGCGAAAAGCCGGTGCGCTGGCATAAGCTCCTGTTCTGGCTGGGCATCGGTCTGTCGATCTTGATCAAGGGACCGATCGGCCTTCTGGTCGTGGCCCTGTCGATCATCGCCCTGTCGGTGTGGGACCGGAACATCAGGTGGCTGGGCAAGCTGGGCTGGGGCTGGGGCCTCCCACTTGTGGCCCTGCTGGTCGGGCCCTGGGCCATAGCCATCACCATCGCCACCGACGGCGGCTTCTGGCGCGAAGCCATCGGCGGCGATCTGGCGCCCAAGCTGGCCGGCGCCCACGAAAGCCACGGCGGCTTCATCGGCATGTACGTTCTGCTGTCGCCACTGCTGCTCTTCCCCGTAACCCTGATGCTGCCGGCCGCCCTGTCGACCGGCTGGCATCGACGCGCCGAGCCGGCCATCCGCTTCGCCGTCTGCTGGCTGATCCCCGCCTGGCTGATGTTCGAGATCGCCCCGACCAAGCTGTGGCACTACACCCTGCCCACCTTCGGCGCGATCGCCCTGCTGGCCGCCGCCGCCCTGACCCAGCCGATCGGCAAGGTGTCGCGCATTTCCGGCGCCCTGCTCGGCCTGTTCGCCGCCGTCGTCATCTGCGCCATCACCGTCTATGGCCTGACCGAGTTCGGGCGCTCGACGGCCCAGACCTGGGCCACCATGACCATCGTCTTCGCCGTCATGGCGGCGGCGGTCGGCGGCTTCCTGCTGGTCAACCGCGCCGCGATTACCGGGGTTCTGGCCGCCATTCTGTGCGGCGTTATCGCCCATGCCGGCCTAGCCGGGACCATCCGCCAGTTGCGCCCCCTGTCCATCGCGCCGCGCCTGGTGAAGACGCTGGAATCGGCCGAGCTGAGCCCAGCCCAGGGCCGCTATCCGGGCCCCGTGGCCATCACCACCTTCCATGAGCCCAGCTTCGTCTTCCTGACCGGCCGCGACACCCAGTTGACCGACGGCCCTGGCGCCGCCCGGGCCCTGGCCGAGGGCCGCCCCGCCATCGTCGAGGCTCGTGACGACGAGGCCTTCCGCCGCGCTCTGGCCGATCTCGGCGCTGCCGGACGGGCCGTGGGCGTAGTCAGCGGCCACAACTACTCCTCGGGCGACGACGTGCGCCTGACCGTCTACGCCCCCGCAGGGGCCGGCGAGCGGAGCGCCCGCTGATGGGACGCTTCATCCAGATTGTCGAGGTCGGCCCCCGTGACGGCCTTCAGAACGAAAAGGCGGTGCTTGAACCGGCCCTCCGCGCCGAGTTCGTACGCCGCCTCGAAGCCGCAGGCGCCAAGCGCATCGAGGCCGTCAGCTTCGTCCACCCCAAATACGTGCCACAGATGGCGGGGGCCGAAGAGGTCATGACCGCCCTGCCCCACTCTGAGGGTCACAGCCGCATCGGCCTCGTTTTGAACGGCAAGGGCTATGATCGCGCGCTGGGCACGGCGGTGGACGAGGTCAATGTCGCCATGTCCGCCACCGACGGTTTTGGCCTGAAGAACCAGGGTCTGAACGTCGATCAGCAGGTGCAGATGCTGGCCGACATCATGGCGGGCCGTCGCAATGCCGAGGGCGCGCCTGGAGCAGCGCCGAAGCTGACGGCCACCTTGTCCTGCGTCTGGGGCTGCCCCTTCGACGGCGAGGTGTCGGTCGAGCAGGTCAGCGAACTGGTGGCCCGCATCGCGGCCCTGGGCGTCGAGGAAATCGCTCTGGCCGACACCATCGGCGTCGGCGATCCCTGGAGCGTGACGAAAAAGGTCGAGGCCGCCCGCAAGGCCGCCCCCGACGCCACCCTGCGCCTGCATTTCCACGACACCCGCAACACCGGCCTGGCCAACGCCTACGCCGGGGTCGAAGCCGGTGTGGACATCCTCGACGCCTCTGTCGGCGGCATTGGGGGCTGCCCCTTCGCGCCCGGCGCCACCGGCAACATCGCCACCGAAGATCTCGTCTACATGCTGGAGCGCGCCGGCTTCTCGACCGGCTACAACCTCGACCAACTGATCGCGGCCGCCCGCTGGATCGGCGAGCGGATCGACAAGCCCCGGCTCAGCGCACTGAGCCGAGCGGGTGGCTGGCCATCCGCATCCTTCTGACCTTCAACGCCATCGCGGCCCTCGCCACGTCCGCTACCCGAGAGCTTGATCATGACGAGCGCCATCTGCATCGACGGCTTCAACCTTGTGCGCCCACAGGGCACCGGCATCGCCACCTATAGCCGGAACCTCTTGTATACTGCGCGCTCGCTCGGCTTCGGGACCAGCGCCATATTCGGTCCCGCCCTGTCGACCGACGCGCTAAGGGGGTTTGAGACAGTCGCTCTCCTGGACCCCGAGCGCCCCGCGACCTCTCTACGCCTGAAACAGCGTATTGCACGTGATCTGAGCACCCGCCTCAGTCCCGCAGGCCGCATGCTTCGCGCTATTCAGGTTTCGGACGACGTCATCTGGCCCGGCGGCGACGCCACCCGGCCTCCGGTAGATCAGTGCTGGGTGGCGCGCGACCTGTTTCAACGCGCGCACCGTGCCTTCAAACTGCACGGGCAAGGCACGCCAGTGACCTTTGACGACAGGCATTCGGCTGCGCCGGCTGTAGCTCACTGGACGACTCTGATGCCAGTTCATGCGCGAAACGCGCCGAACATCTACACCATTCACGACCTGATCCCGTTGCGTCTGCCGCACACGACTTTGAACAACAAGCCGCTGTTTCTCGACATGTGCCGTGAAGTGGCGCGGCGAGCTGATCATATCGCCGTGGTCTCCGAGGCCACGCGACAAGATGTCATCCGTATGTTGGGCGTACCGGAGGACCGGGTCACCAACACCTATCAGTCCGTCAGCCTCCCCCCGGCCCTGATGGATCGCCCCCAAATTGAAGTAGAAACCGAGCTGGAAGCCGCGTTCGGATTGGAATGGGGCTCCTACTTCCTGCACTTCGGCGCCGTCGAGCCCAAGAAGAATTTGGGCCGGGTAGTCGAGGCCTATCTGGCGTCAGGCGTTTCAACTCCCCTGGTGGTTGTCGGCGGACCGGGCTGGATGTCTGATCCTGAGACGGCGCTCCTGAAACAGGCGCAGCGGGTGCACGGCGCCGCCAGCCGTATCCATCAGTACGAGTACATGTCCTACGCAATGCTGATCAGCCTGATCCGAGGGACCAAGGGCGTCCTGTTTCCCTCCCTCTACGAAGGCTTCGGACTGCCGGTTCTCGAAGCCATGAGCCTTGGGGCGCCCGTGCTGACTTCCGATCAGGGGTCGCTGCCGGAGGTCGCGGGCGACGCCGCCCTTCAGATCGATCCCTATGACGTGCGAGCCATCAGCCAAGGCATACGGAAGTTGGACGCCGACACTGACTGGCGAGCTGACGCCTCGGTCCGAGGTCGCGTCCAGGCGGCGAAGTTTAGCCAGGCAGCCTACCAGGACAGGCTCCGCGATCTCTACGCCAAAGTGGGCGTATCTGCCTAGGACAGGGTCGCGGGACGGCTGGCGGTCTTTAGCGCCCAATCAGCCGCCTGATCCGTCGTCAGAGGCCGCAGCCCGGCATAGAGGCGAGCACCCCTTGCCTCCCATTGAGGGTTCCTGGTCGGATCATAGGCGGCTCGCGCGCCCCATCGCGTCAGCAAGATGGCCATTTCCGCTTCGGCGCGACGCCGCTGCGCGCCGTCCTGAGCGTGACCGCGTGTTAGCGACTCATGGTGCCGTAGTTCGATTTCAGGCGCGTACAACACCGCCCAGCCCCGTGCCCCCACCTTTAAACAGAGATCCACGTCACTGCAGGAGATCGGCAAATCCACCTCGTCAAAGCCGCCCACTGCTTCAAAAAGGGCGCGGCGGATCGCCATGAACCCTCCGGTCACCGCCGTCGCCGGTCGCCGTCGCGTCCACCGATCAAGGGGGCCGGCGTCGTCGCCTTTGGCGCGCCAGCCGTCATGCAGCGGTTCACCGTTGAGCGCCCCCATGACGATACCGCCATGCTGCAACAGACCGTTGGGGTAGAGCAGTCGCGCGCCGACGACGCCGACACCCTCCATATTCAGAAGCGATCTAAGGTGATCATCCCATCCGGGCGCCCGCATTTCCATGTCGTTATTGGCGAAAACGATGATCGGCTGAGCACGTCCCTCACAAGCCTGATTGTTCAGTCTTGACCAGTTGAAAGGTTCATCGATGCGGACGACGCTGACCTCAGCGCCGCGCACATCTCCGAACACTTCCGGGAGTATCCTTGGCCGACTCCCATTATCGACGACGACGATTTCGAGCGCTTTCGGATGCTCGGCCAAGTTGACGAGACTTCGAACCATCACCACGAGCTCATCCACCGCATCTCGCGTCGGGATCACAACGAGCACCTGATCTTCGGCGCCCTTCTCGAAGCCTATCGCGGGCGGTGTGGGGCGCGACTCGCTCAAGCGCGACAACACCAAGGGTATGTGCATAACCACGCCCGCCACGAGGGCCTCGCCAAGCCAATCATAGATGTGCCTGCTCGATGCGCACATTGTCTTCGCGAAGATGGCGAGGGGCGGTGGGGCGGGGTTTGTCGCGAGATCAAAACGGTTAGGCGCCGACTGAAGAACGACCTTGCCGCTGAGTTCTTCATGATCAGCGTAGGCGGCCGTCGCCCCCTGGTCGATCGCCCAGAGAAGCCAGTCCAGAGCGCCGGCCTTTAGAACCACGCCAGCCTCGACATGGAGATCGACAACGGCCCTTTCAGCCTCATTGGCCTCGCCATGGTCTAAGGCGAAGTCATCCTTGTTACGAAGCTCCCCCTCGAAATCCAGAACCGACACAAACCACGCCACGTTCGACGCACATCGGGCTGACCGGACGGTCGCCAGCACAGATGCGGCGGACGCTCCCGCCGCTGCGATCCGGAGGTTGACATACTTCACGCCGGGTCTCGCGGACCTGGGCGCAGACGGGACCAAGTCAGCCATGGCCGCATGGCCGATCTTCGTCAAAGCCTCCTGCGCTAGCACATTCGACGGATCATCATCCAGGATACTGGAATAGGTGACTTGGGCCCTGTCGATCGATCCGATCTCATCCAACGTGTCCGCCAAGGCAAGCTTGACCTTCACCTTGTCGGGCCGATTTGCGGCCAAGGCCATCAGCCGAACAGCAGCATCCTCCGAACGCCCTGCTTCGCGCAGCACGCCTGCCAAACGAAGCTGGATGCCCAAATCCTGCGGCGCCTTTTTCAGATAGGATTCGTACGCTGCAATGGCCTCATTCAGCCGATTGAAACGTCGAGCTTCATCACCCGCTGCCGCACCAAAGCGTCGACGCATTCTCTCTCGCCGCGCCTCAAGCAGGCTCCCCTTCAGCTTATGCAAAAGACTCACGAAGAATAGCGCCGATGTGTTGATTTCATTTCTCATACCATGGAAAGACATCCCCTAGGCATCCCACGCTCATCAAAACAATATTTCGATCGTGATCCCCGGCATGAAAAACTCCACTCCTGCCCTTCTTCGCGCGCCGCGCTTCGGAGACGCTCGCGGTTGGTTTATGGAAACCTATTCCGAGGCTCGCGGTCGGGCCGCCGGCTTCGATGTCCACTTCGTGCAAGACAATCAATCATTCTCGGCGAATACAGGAACCATTCGGGGGCTCCACTTCCAGCGCCCCCCGCACGCACAGGCCAAGCTGGTAAGGTGCGTGCGTGGCTCCATTATGGACTATGCGGTCGATCTGCGGCGCGGCTCGCCTACCTATGGCAAGTGGGTAGGGGCCAAGCTGACTGCTGAGGGGGGAGAACAACTCTTCGTGCCCGTCGGCTTCGGACACGCCTTCATCACTCTCGAGCCAGACGTGGAAGTCGCCTACAAGGTGACCGATGTTTATGCGCCGGACTGCGACGGCGGCATCGTCTGGAACGATCAGACCATCAATATCGACTGGCCTCTACCAGCCTCAGGGGCCGTCCTGTCCGACAAGGACAAGATCCTGCCGACCCTGGCCGAGTTCGACAGCCCCTTTGAATATGATGGCCAGCCCCTTGAGCCGCTGGCTGCACTCTGACTGAGAGAAACCCGATGCGTATCCTGGTTACCGGCGGCGCCGGCTTCATCGGCTCGGCTCTGGTGCGACGTCTGATTGAACACACCGACCATGAAGTACTGGTCTTCGACAAGCTTACCTATGCCGGCGTACTGAGTTCATTGGAGCCGGTGGCGCAAGATCGCCGGTACAGCTTCGTTCAGGCTGACATCTGCGACGCCGACGCCGTGTCTCGCGCCCTGCACGAGTTCAAGCCAGAAGTCGTCGCTCACCTCGCAGCCGAGAGCCATGTCGACCGTTCGATCGACGGGCCCGGCGCCTTCATCCAGACGAACATGGTCGGCACCTTCGTCATGCTGAACCAGACCTTGGGCTACTGGCAAAGCCTGCCTGAGGCGCAGAAGGCCGCCTTCCGCTTCCACCACATCTCGACTGACGAAGTCTTTGGGTCTTTGGGCGAAGACGGCTTCTTCACCGAGACAACGGCCTACGATCCCCGTTCGCCCTATTCGGCCTCCAAGGCCGGATCGGACCACCTGGTCCGCGCCTGGGGTCACACCTATGGCCTGCCGGTCTTGGTGACTAACTGCTCCAACAACTACGGCCCCTATCATTTCCCCGAGAAGCTGATCCCGCTGATCATCATTCGCGCCCTGAACGGCGAGCCGCTGCCGGTCTATGGCGACGGCTCCAACGTACGCGACTGGCTGTTCGTCGACGATCACGCCCGCGCGCTACAGGCCGTGTTTGAGACCGGCACGCCCGGCGAGACCTACAACGTCGGCGGCAACGCCGAACGCAAGAACATAGAGGTGGTGACGGCCATCTGCGCGATTCTGGATCGCCTGCGGCCAAAGGCCGACGGCAAGGCCTACGCCGACCAAATCACCTATGTGACCGACCGACCAGGCCACGACCAACGCTACGCCATCGATGCGTCCAAGATCAGCACCCACCTGGACTGGACCCCGTCGGTGACTTTCGAAGAGGGCATCGCACAGACGGTCGCCTGGTATCTGGACAATCAGGATTGGTGGCAGGACATCCTCGACGCCCGCTATTCGACCCAGCGCCTGGGCGTAGCCCATGGCTGAGCCAGTTCACATCTTGATCACAGGCGGGGCCGGCCAGGTCGGGCTGGAGTTGCAGGCCGCCAATTGGCCCGAGGACGTCGTGATCCATGCCCCGACGCGGGCGGAGATGGATCTTGGCGACATCACCTCGGTCAAGGCCGCCTTCGCCCAAACGCCCTTCGCCGCCGTAATCAACTCGGGTGCCTACACCGCCGTGGACAAGGCCGAAGATGAGATCGCGACCGCCTTCTCCGCCAACGCCATAGGCCCCGCCGTCCTGGCTGAGGTGACCCGCAAGGCCGGCGTCCCGCTGATCCAGGTCTCCACCGACTATGTGTTCGATGGGGCGAAGGAGACACTCTACATTGAGGACGATCCCGTCGGCCCGCTGGGCGTCTATGGCGCCTCGAAACTGGCCGGGGAACTCGCAGTCCGCAGCGGCAATCCGCGTTCAGTCGTTCTGCGCACGGCCTGGGTCCTGAGCGTCCACCGGTCCAACTTCCTGAAGACCATGCTTCGTCTCGCCGCCGATCGCCCGACCCTGCGCGTCGTCGAGGACCAGCATGGCTGCCCCACCTCGGCACGCGACATCGCAGAGACTTTGAAGACCATCACCTTGAAGATGATCGCGGACACCGACGCGCCAACCGGCATCTATCATTTCGTCAATGCCGGCGAGACCAGTTGGGCCGGACTGGCGCAGCAGATCTTCACTTTTAGCGCCGCAACTGGCGGCCCGTCCGCCACCGTGGAGGGCATCCCTTCAGTCGACTACCCAACGCCAGCGCAGCGTCCGTCGAACTCTCGCCTGTCCACCGAGAAACTGACCCGCGATTATGCGATCGCACCCCGCCCTTGGCAGATGGCTGTCTCCGAAATCATCACCGAACTGCACGCTGAAGGGACCCCCGCATGAAGGGCATCATCCTGGCCGGAGGGTCCGGCACGCGCCTGCATCCCATGACACTGGTCACGTCGAAACAGCTGATGCCGGTTTACGACAAACCGATGATCTACTATCCGCTATCGACGCTGATGCTGGCCGGCATCCGCGAGGTGCTGATCATCTCAACACCGCGCGACGTGCCCAGCTTCCAAGCGCTTCTGGGAGACGGCTCGCAGTGGGGCATGGAGATACAGTACGCTGTCCAGCCCAGCCCCGACGGCTTGGCTCAGGCCTACATCATCGGCGCGGACTTCGTGGGGGACAATCCGTCAGCCCTGATCCTCGGCGACAACATCTATTATGGCCACGGCATCACCGACCTGTTCACCAGCGCCATGAGCCGACCGGACAGCGCAACGGTATTCGCCTATCACGTCAATGATCCCGAACGATACGGCGTAGTCGCTTTCGATGAGCGGATGCGCGCCGTCTCCATCGAAGAGAAGCCAGCGAAGCCGCAGTCGAATTGGGCCGTCACAGGCCTCTACTTTTACGATTCCGACGTTGTCGAAATTGCTCGCGATCTCAAACCATCGCCGCGCGGTGAACTGGAGATCACAGACATCAACCGCATCTACCTTGAGCGCGGCAAGCTATCGGTTGAGATCATGGGCCGCGGCTACGCCTGGCTCGATACTGGCACGCCGGATAGCCTCCTGGAGGCGGCGGAGTTCGTTCGCGTTCTTGAAAAGCGCCAAGGTTTCAAAATCGCCTGCCCCGAGGAAGTCGCCTTCCAGAAGGGCTTCATCAACGCCGCTAAACTCGAAGAACTGGCCGACAAGCTAGGAAAGAGCGCATATGGCGCGTATCTTCGGGGCATCATCTCTAACGGATAGAACCGCTGGCGATGCCTGACCGGAAGACGGAAAAGGGGCCTCGCGGCCCCTTTTTTTACACCCCAGATCGCATCAAGGCATCAAGACGCAAAAGAGGAAGCGGGCCCGCCGGCAGGCCCTCCGGCACAGGTAGCCATGCAGGATCACGCGTGAAGGGAGCGCCGTTCCGGATCTTCCTTGCTATGGTGCACCCCATAGGCACCGGCGAATCGACGGTTGGAACTCTGCTGGTTCGAGGCGTTTCGAAGGTCATCACCTCAAAACGCGGGCTATCGTAGAGATGCTTGGCCGTCCGGCCTACGCCGTCGAAAAAGAGGCTATCGTGCATGATAATATACCCTCCCTCTCGGACCTGGGGTTCTAGCGTCGCCAGCTCCCAACTCGACTGCTCATAGGTATGGATTGAATCTATACAGAGGACATCGATCTCAAGGCCAGCCAACTTGGGAGCAGCCTCCTGAGTCGTCATCTGCAAGAATTCAATATATTGCTCCAGGTCAGACTCACGCCAGTAGTGATCTAGGTCCCACGGGTCTATCGAATAGACCTTAGCATCCTGCACGCCCGAGTCCCTCAGGGCGGCCGCTATGTAACAAGTTGACAGACCGAAATATACACCCGTCTCAACGACAGTTTTTGGCTTTATACACTTGAGCAAGCCATTCCACATCTCGAGCGTTTCGACTTCGGTGTGACAAGGATCAAGAGACCCATCTTCTCGCCGATAGCAGCCCGAGGCTGCATCGTAAGCCGCGATTACGGAAAGTACGCGTTCTGGAAGATTCATAGTTTCACCCCAAGCAGCCAAACAAAACCCAACGCCACAACTTAGCGTGAGCCTAGTCAACCGAGACACATGGCGTCAACGCAAAGGTCGTCAGCCTTCATCCCGGATTATAAAATAGGATCCTGCTTCCGAGCGGCTCGAAACCGAAATCGATCTGCCTTAACCCGACCGCCCGCGCGATCGCTTCGTGACGATCAACGGGCGCATAGAACATCAGGAAACCACCAGCTCCGGCGCCCAGAAGCTTACCGCCCAAGGCGCCAGCCTTGATCGCCGCATCGTACCAGCCGTCGATCTGCTCCGAACTGATGCTCTCTGTAAGAGACTTCTTGAGAATCCAGTTCTCGTGCAGGATCTCGCCGAGTGAATCGATCTGTCCACGAGCAAACTCGTCTCGGAGATGATAGGTCAAATCCACCATCCGCTTAAGCACAGCCTGCTTTCGTACGTCGCTTTCAGCCTCTTCGGACTGCTTCTGCAATATCCCCGACGCGCTTCGGGTGATGCCCGTATAGAAGACGATGATGCGTCGTTCGATCATGTCGCGATCCTCACGCTTCATGATGATTGGGGACACTCGGACGCTGTCGTCCTCGTTGAATTCGATGAGGTTCAACCCCCCGAAAGCCGCAGCATACTGATCCTGCTTGCCGATCGGTTCACCGCACCGATCAATTTCGACTTCGCAGCTACGCCGCCCAAGCTCATCAGCGGACGTATGGTTGCCCTGGTAGGCCGACACGGCTTGGATCAGACCCACCGTGAAAGAACTCGACGATCCGAGGCCCGTGCCACGAGCAGGAATATCAGCGGTCGTCGTGACCTCGACACCGCCATTCAAGCCCAGCATTTCAAAGGTGGCGTGCACCAGGCGGTGCTCGACCTGAGCCAGATTATCGACTTCCTCGACCTTCGAGTAAGCAAGTCGAATTCCGCCATCGAATTTCTGATTAACGCTGACGTAGATGTACTTATTGATCGCAGTGCTAAGCACTGCTCCCCCGTGACGACGATAGTAGCTCGGAAGATCACTTCCGCCGCCGACGAAACTCATACGTAGGGGCGTTCTACTGATAATCACGAGGGAAGGCTTTCTGTCATGTCTGTCAGACGAATCCGCTGGATGCGCCGTTGAGTATTAGGCGGCGGCATGTCTGCAGGCCAATGCAGGATGAAAATCACACCGGCGTCGGGACCATCCAGCGTCTCCAGTCGCCCTGCAAGCGAAGGCTCAAGACCGCGCTTCCGCCCTGTCATGGGAGTGACAGCAAGCTGACCGGATGACTGCAGTTCATTTCGAAGCACTGCAGCCAGCCCAACGGCTTCGGTCTCGTCCACGAGGAGGATATCGCCTGGCCGAATGCTTGCCACATACGCAGCCGCAGCACGGGCCAGGGACGGATATCGATCGACAATGAAATCAGCAGCGTCGGCAAAATCAGCCACCTCGACGTCGAAATCGCCTCCCTCTTCCCCGTCACGCCCGCCTTCACCGGTCTGCACCAACACGGACAGAAGACCGGCCCGCCGAGCCATACTCATGTCTCTGCTGCTGTCCCCCACCATCCAGCTGCGATGCCGGTCAATATTGACCTCGGCGATCGCCGCCTCGACCATCCCCGGCTCCGGCTTTCTACAGTCGCAGGCAATCTTGAGTGCGGCGACCTCGCCCGGATAGCCTCCATCGGGATGGTGCGGGCAGACGAATATGCGGTCCAGGTAGGCCCCGGCCTCAGAAAGCAACGCCTCCAGTCGTCCGTGGATTCTGTCGAGCGTCGCTAGATCACATTCCCCCCGTGCAATAACGGGCTGGTTCGTAATCAGGACGGTGCGCGCGCCCGTATCGTTTAGACGGCGCAAGGCTGCAGCAGTCCCCGGTATCAACTCGATAGCTTCCGGCGTGGCTATATGTCCGGCAGGCTGATTCAGGGTCCCGTCGCGGTCGATAAATACAGCGCGTTGCGGTCGACGCCGGCTCGCCCCCTCGACCAGTCCCGACAAGAGATGCCGCTCCACCTTGTCCAGACGGGTCGGCGTGCCGAGATCCTTGATGTATTCCGCGCTGACATAGCCCAGGAGGCGCTGGCCCGCCTCGATCATCACCGGAAACAGATCGTGCCCGAAATCGCTGGGAACCCGTATGTCCCGCCAGCGAAGAAGCGCCTCACGCTCCACCACATAGAAGGCGGCGTTTACGAGGTTGCGACGGTATGCGTCGATCGGGTGCGGGTGAGCATGGAAGGCGCTCACAAATCCGTCGGCGTCGAGCGCGACCAGGTCCGAGTCAGCGGGGTGGTCATTGGGGTGCAACAACAGGGTGGCTTCCGCGCCAGCGGCGACGTGAGCAGCGACCATATGTGACACGTCGATATCGAACAGGGTGTCGCCATAGATGATTAGCGATCTCGGCTGCAGAAGATCGAGACAGGCAAGAACAGCTCCAGCGGTTCCCCGTGGTTCGCCGTCATCCACGATCTGAACCTTGGCCGAAAACTCGTTAGCCGAGAAAAAATCCCGAATCTGATCCGCTGCGTGGTTCACTAGGACGACGACGTCATCGACACCGTGGGCCTCAAGCATCCGCACTTGGCGCTCGAGCAGCGGCACTCCGCACACCTCCACCAGAGGCTTGGGTTTACCGGCCAAGCGCTCAGCCAACCGGGTGCCCTTGCCCCCTGCGAGAATGACCGCCTGCATTACGCGACCGGCGTTTCAGTTGCGAACTGTGCAGCGATCTCAATCACAGCTCGACGGACCGCATCTTCCGACCCAAGGCGAGGACGCCACCCCGTCGACTGAAGGCGAGCGCACGAGTAGCGGAACCGCGGCACGTCGCCGACCCAACCGCGCGCGCCCTCGCCATAGTGGATCGCCGCGTCAGGAGCCACGTAGTCGCGCACCGTCTCGGCGATCCAGCGGACCGTCACCCCGTCGTCAGAAGGACCGATATTGTAGACGAGGTAGCGCCCCTCAAGATTGGCGATATGCAGCATCCCATCGATCAGATCCTCAACATGAAGATAGGCCTTTTGCTGCGTGCCGTTCCCGAGGACATCAAGGCTACCGGGCGTCTCTCGCAACTTAATCATGAAATCCATGATCACTCCGTGCGTCGCCGGCACGCCGATCACGTTGGGAAAGCGGAAGATGTCCGCGCGAGGCAGGTAGGCTTCAACAGCCGCCCGGATCTGCACCTCGGATGCAAGTTTCATCGCGCCATAATTGGAGATCGGATGGAGAGGACCAATGTCCTCAAAAATCTCCCGATCGCCGAGGTCGCCATAAATTGCCGAACTCGACGCAAAGTGCAGCGACGGCACATTGTGCGCCTTCATCGCCGCCAAGGTAGCGACAGTCGTCAAGAAGGTTCGCTCGAGATCAATCGTTGGGTCTTCGATACCAGCCGGAATGTCCGAATTGGCCGCGAGATGCCAAACGTCGGTTATGGTGCCCAACTGACCGAACAGAGCGATCATGGCGCCGCTGTCGCTGCAGTCGATTACATGAAAGGCAAAGCTAGGATCGCTCTCGAATTCCGCGATCGCCTCTCGCCGTCCACGAGACAAATCGTCGAGTGCGACAACTGTGTCCCCCGCAGCCAACAAGCGCCGAGCGAGTGTGACGGCGATGAAGCCCGCGCCACCAGTAATTACATGTCGACGCATAGCGATCACGCTCCCAACTTTCGATAGCGACGCATCTTAGCAGCCTTGCGGCTTAGTTCACGCAGACGAGGCCAAGCCGCAGGTGGCGCAGAAACCCGCCCGCTATCGCAATGGCGTGAATGGGGATCATAGACGATGCGATACCCTTTCAGCACCAGTTCGGCACTGTAGGCCGCGCCAGCCGCGTCGCCGAAGGTGTGGAATTTGATGCCGCCCGCCTCGATCAAAGTAAGGCGCCGCGTCGCCATCATCTGGGATGATATGGCGTCAACGTTCGACGCGACCTGTCCAACGAACCAGTGCGCAGGCTCGCTATCGAAACGCCCGCCGGCAATCGTCGCATACTCGCCCGCCGCGTCGACAAACATTCCGCCGCTCACGACCTGAAGCCAGGGATCCAGAACCTTTCCGCCAGCGGCGCCGATTGCGTCGTCCATTACAGTGTAGCCCGCAAGACGGGACACCCAGTCGATGCCCATATACTGGGCCGTCGTGGTCGAAAACGCGACAACCTCAGCAGTCAAGGAGCGCACAAAGTCCAGCATGGCGGCGTCGCTCTCGATGGCTACGCCGACTGTGCCAGGCCCCGCCTTCGCCAACGACACAACATGCAACTCGACCGACGGGCCCAGCAGCGGCTCGAATCGCGCGCGTATGCTCGCCTCATCGTCGCCAACCCCTCGTTCGATAAGGACTAGCGCCACGCTAGGCGACGGCCCGGTGAACTCGATCTGGAACACCCCCGTGCGGGAGCTCCTGTACCTAACCGGCCAAGTCTGCTTGGCCTCAACCCCGATTTGTCCAAGGTGACGATCGTAGACCTGCATCAACAAGCCTTCGATACCCTGCTTGGCTTCAGTACTAAGCGCCACCGAGGTGCGATGCGCCCGCCAGAGATAGACCGGCTTCGGCAGATATTTCACCCGCGCGCCCGCCGCAGCCAATGTGCAGGTAACCCCAAGATCTTGTACGTTGTTTATTTCATTCTTTAGCCCGCCGAGCGAGCGGAGCAGGCTCGTTCTCACGACCTTGAAGTGGACAACATAGTTTGTGGACAGCAAGAACTCCGGCGACCATTCCGGCTTGTGAGTAAAGTGCTTCGGATAACCGTCCTCATCAACCATGACATGGTCAGTATAGATGAAGTCGAGACCTTTATCATCCCGCAGGCAGTGCACGACTTCCGACAGCGCATTCGGGGTCAGCAGGTCATCATGATCGAGGAAGCTGACAAACTCGCCGGTCGCCAGCGCCAAAGCTGCGTCCGAAGCACCAGCGATTCCAACGTTCTTTTCAAGACGGACAGCCTTGATGCGCGGGTCGTGAGACCGCGCCACCTCGTCAAATATGGCGATCGTGGCCGGAGATGACGAGCCATCATCCGCCATGCAGATCTCCCAGTTCACATAGGTCTGGGCAAAGACAGACTGCAGCATTTCGCGGAAGAAACGCGGCGGCGTATTGTAAATGGGGATGACGATCGAAATTTTTGGCGAAAAGCGCGCCTCATCCACCCGAGCCAGCTTTTCTGCAGGCGTAGCCGAGCGCATGAGGAAACGGGCAATCTCGCCCGGATCCACGATGGACAACTCTTCAAATTTGCTTCCCGCGAATAGGCCGGAAATCGCCAGTGTATCGATAGCACTCGCCTGACCGCTCGCAGACGGGCTGGGTTTGCGCCCCTCACGTTCGCCATGCTCGATATAGTGGAGCAGCGCATTCATACCGCTTGCCGCCACGTCCGGGTTGCTCGTCAGATAATAGCGCGTGCTGAAATCGGGGCCCGGATCGCGACCTTCCCCTCCCCCATGCCGAAGGTAGTGCAGCGCCGGGTCGGCGCCAGCCTGGAGGACATCATGATATCGCTTCAGGTACCAGGAAGCGTCGAACAGCTTGCTTTCCCGGATGATACGAGCCCGCAGAACATCGGCCGAAGGGCGCGACCTAACGCGCTTTTTGAAGGGTGCCATGACTTGTCTGTCGTCCGTTTAACCGTCCACCCGCATCACCGACGATGAGCGGGTCGTTGAATATTCAGCTGGCGATCGCCGGCGGCGCGCTTGTCGCGCGACGAAGAGCGTGATCGTCCCAAGCTTGCACCCGTTTCATCAACAACCCCTCGATACGACGCCCAACCCCTTCCTCTTCAGGGAAGGTCGCGGCAAAGGCCAGCCCACGTTCCGACCGTCCCTTGAGATCGTCAGAATCTGAAATGAACGCCGCTATCTCCTGCGCCATTTTCAGAGGATCGGGATCAACCAGGCGAGCGAGATCAAAGCCGTTATCATAGTTCGTCTCATTCCCCGGCCGGGCGAGATCGACTACGGGCAGCCCACACGCCATCATTTCGTAGGGCACTAGGCTGGGGTTGGTCGTCGAGAAGGCCAGACCAACCGTCGCCTCATTGTAGAGCTTCGCAAGATCGTGTGGACCGGGCAGCATCCCCAGTTGCAGGACCGGGAAGTCCACAGGGCGTTGATGGGATGAGCCGAAGAAGACGATTTCGATGTCGGGACGGAGCTTGTGGAGCGCCCGGAGCGCCTGCACGCCAAGCTCGTAGCACCGACGCGGCATTTCCGGCTTCGCAAAGAATATAACCCGATCTTTCCGCCGCACAGCACTTCGATTGAAGTAAATCTCCCTATCAATGGGAAATTGGAAATGATCAGCCTCTCCGCCGTAGGCATTCCTAAGGAAATGCTCGCACCATATACCTGATGTTACGGCGTAATAACCCTTCCGATAAGTATTTTCGGCCATGACATACTCTGAGCCCATAGAGTAAAAATATGGTTCAAAGTCCTGAACGAAATAAACAATCTCACCTATGCGGTCAGAAAACCTCTCGGCATGAGCCACGGTCGTCCAGTGCGTAGCGAACACAATATCGCTAGGAGGCAAGTCCTCGCCGAGCAGACCAACGTGCCCATCGAAAGGATAAAAATGCTCTCGAACCTGCTCCCTAACGACCTCTCCGCTATCGGCGGAGTCGATGAAGTGAAGACTGACTCGATGACCCAATTTTTCTAAGTGATAGGCACATCGAATAATATTTCTATGCCCACCACCACCGATGATAAGACCCGGCACAATCCACGATATCGTCAAAGGTCGACCCGATGCTGGCGAGATCGGCATCCGTGACGAGGTTCGGCGCGCAAGAGGCGGCAAGGCCCTAACTTGAGCTGGATTGCTCAGAGGCTTCGAGGCCATCTGAAGCAGATATTCCTCAGGACGAGGGTCGACAAAACCAAAACCTGCGTCAACTAGATCAGCAATCAACGGCTTGGTTGTTACGTGGCGCTTCACGCCATCATGCAAAAGCACGAGATGGCCAGCCTGCCAGAAAAGCCCTGATCGATCTCGGTCTATAGGCGGCAACGCGCTTTTACCCATCTTTTTATCGAGCACACGAGCGTACGCTTCAGATAGCCGATCAGCGTACTGGGATATACCTCGCGTCTCCACGACTACCTTGCGAGCCGCCGCACCACAGCGCTTCCTGTTTGCTTGATGAGCGAAATACTCAAGACCCTCAAACCATCCAGCTTGACTGTCTTCCGTAAGATACCCATCCACCTCATGGCGGACACTCGCGTACACTCGGCTATTGTTGAATATAGCCGGCACGCCAAGAGAGGCAAAATCTAAGAATTTTATATCCGATTTTATGAGATGCTGATCAGTGTCGTCTAATGGAACAGCGGCAACATTTACGCCACGCGCTGCTAGCAAATCCAAAAATGCAGAACGATTATCGATAAAGCCATCAACAATGCTGACCGCCTCAGGGAAGCGAGCATGCATGGCCGTCATCTCGGCATCAACACTGCCGAAAAACGTAATTTTGTATTTCAAATCTTCAATAGCTTGAGACAAAGCCTTGAAGAATGAGGCCTTAGAATCTCCGAGCTTAAAATAATCCGTATTTACTACGGCAAGATGCGGATCGCCCCCAACGTTGACCGCCGGCTTATCGAGCCCATAGTTGCCTATAACAACGATGTTTTCGTTTCTATCGATCATCTCCTTAGATAAGGAATTCGTCGAACAAACAACTAAATCTGCCATGGACAGTACAGACTCGATATTTCTTATATGGCCTTCAGACATGACCATGCCCGAAGCCTTGGGTAGATCGAGCAGATTATCGTCCGTCTCATATACGATTGGAACGCCACGCTCCTTGGCAGCTTCGACTATTCGTAGGGTAGAATCCCCAAGCCAACGCTGCACCACGAGGAGGTCCGCTCTGCCCGCAACGACCTCGGCACCGGCCTCATACACCGGCATGACATTGTAATTCTGAGTGACCAGTCCGATCGGGTCGAGGAACCGCACGTAATAAGAAGGGATCGGGCCAGAGTCGGAAACCAGCACAACATGGTGTTTGGGATCGAGTTTGTTGCTCATGGTTTCGTGCCCATTGTGGCGAGAAGAGCCGACACCCCCCCTTCATGGAGAGGGCTCCCGTCAGCGAATAGCGACCTCTCGGCCGCTTCGATCTCAAACATCGGCAGGTGAGCCGACCGCAGGCGCTCAAGCGCGCCTAGACTGGTGATGTGACGCAGATACAGTCCGTCCATCAGGTAGACATGTGAGCCACAGGAAACAATCGCCGGAGCGTGTAGCGACAGGTCGCTCACACGACGAAGGACCGCGACATTGAGTTCGCCATGTCGCGTCAGCACCTCAATAGCGAGAACAGCCTCGCAAGAGCGCGCAACATTCACGACGTCTATTATAAAGGAGGGGAAAGAAGACACCGCCTCGTCGCAAACTACGGGATCCCGACGCTTTTGACCTGCAAACGTCCCGCTGTATCGACTGTCACGGACGGGCAAGAGCAACGCGCCGCCTGGCTTCAAGACCCTAGCAGCCGCTAAGAGCCGCGCGGAGCAGTCAGGCTGCTCGGGCCTTGCCCCCCAGTCGATGACATAGTCGACCGATCGACCCGTGATCATCGACAGTTCGCCCGATTTATCGACAACATCGACCGGAGATAGCGCCGCCTCTCTCCAGGCCGGATTTTCCAATCGCAGTTGCGTGAGGTCACACCTGTCGACAAAGCACGCGTCGGCGCTTGGCGGCAACGCACTCCATCGATCCCGCGCGCCCACAACCAGGCCGCGGCCGACTACGTATGACTCAATGCTCACGCATCCCCCGTCCGCATGATTTGGCCGTGACGACACTCGTCAGAATTTGATCTGACCGAGGATCGCACCATCTTCAAGATGCGAGTGGCGGAGGTACTGCGCCAGAATATGCATAAGAGACTGGTGCACGTCTTCAACAAGACCGTAGTTCTGCGACGCGACATGCAGGCTCACATCGGCAAGCTCTGAAGCCCGCCCCCCATCAAAGCCCGTCATAGCGATCGTGGAAACACTCATCGACCGCGCCATCTCCAAAACATTGACGATGTTCGGCGAACTGCCGGAGGAACTGATGGCCACCAGGACATCTCCCGAGCGAGCCAAAGACTCGAGCTGGAACGAAAAGACGTCCTGGTAGCCGATGTCGTTGCCGATCGCTGTAATCGTCTCAACCGTGCTGGAGAGACTATGCACGCGCGGACGCAGCGTGCTGTTAGAGCGCACACCCTTCATGCAGTCGCACACAAGATGATTGGCGATCGCAGCAGAACCACCATTGCCGCATGAGAAAATCATGCCCCCTCTACCGGAGCAACTCGCTAGAAGTTGCGCAGCATCGTCCAAAGCGCCACCGTCCACAGTCGCCGCAGCATCCGCCAGAAGCTTAAAATATTCTTTGGCGTAGCCCCCCGCGTCCCCGTAGCGGCAATCTGGGAAAAAACTCACTGATTCAACCTCCAACCATCATTCAGATGATGTCCTAGCCACAGTTCCCGTCGCGCACAATCATCTATCGGCTCGTCAGACACCAGCGCTACGCAGATGGGATTTTCACCTTTCTGCAGACGACCTTGTTCCTACATCACGCCTATCTCAGAACAGCGCTGGGCCCCTCGATCAGCTTAACATCCACCTTCAAAAGCTTGAAGGTCCCGCCTATGCAACCGTTCATAAGCTCGACGATGAGCTCGGCGAATCCGACCTCCCTCCATTCCTGCTCCAGAACGGCTTGATACAATCCGGCTAATTTCGGCCGGGCTCGAACAGAGACAAATTGTTCGGGAGGGCCCCACTCTATCCGCAGGTCATTGCCAGAACCCAACTCGTCGAGCGAGAACTGGATCGTGACCTCCCACCGACCCGGAGTGAGGGTAAAATACGGACCTTTGACCAGGGCCCGCGGCGGGCCAGCCATATCTATTGGCGCACCGGCATCGATCGGGTCTCCCCGGTAGGAGTGAGCTGTAAGAAAGCCAGGATCCCACCCTGTCCCGCGCCCGACCGAGGGCAGGCCATGGCGAAACAACTCTGCAACCCTTGCAACACGTCGCCCTTCTCGGAGACCCTCATCCTTCTTGGGCATCGGCGGCCGGATGAAGACGCCAGGGAACAGTTCGATCTCCGTCGCAGCAAGAGCCGCCTTTATGGCGACTTCGTCCGTAACGTAGACGTCCGCCGGCCAAGTGAGAGCGGCCGCGTACTCAGCGGTCATGTTGCGAACGCTGCCCAGATCGTGTGGACTGATGGCGCCGTCCCAATCGACCGGGGTCGCCGCTATCACCGCTCGGCTTGCACCTGAAGCCGGCGTGAGATGCGACTGGTGGAACGCAACAAAAACGCGCCTATCCCAAGCCTCGTCTCTTACCGGCGGTTCTTCTCCGACAAGCATAAGCTCCAGGCCACAGCATCTCATTGCCGCGTCGAGATAATCAATCCATTCAGCGTTCTGCGCTGAGTGCACAAGAAGAATACAGCGCTGCATAAAACTATCGCCTACCCAGGAAAATCAACTCGCCCTGAGCCATCTATAGATGTCGAGCGCTTCATCTATATTACTGAAAACCTTGGCACGTCCGCCTTCAATCAGAAGGGCGCGGTCGCACTGCTCGCGCACCAAATCTTCACTGTGAGACGCCAGCATGTAGGCTCTCTGCTGACGCCTATCAAAGAGTTCGTCTCGGCACTTCTGCTGAAACCGCGCATCCCCGACAGCGACAACCTCATCGACGAGATAGCAGTCAAACTCAATTGCAAGCGACAAGCCAAAGGCAAGCCTCGCCCTCATACCAGAGGAATAGTGCTTCACCGGTCGATAAAGAGCTCGCCCAAGTTCGGCAAAATCATCGACGTGATCACGCAACTCGGCATAGGGCTTGTCATACAATCGAGCGATGAATCGGATGTTGTCGATCCCGGTCAAACTGCCTTGGAATCCTCCCCCAAAACCGATGGGCCAGGACGACGTCATACTCCAATGAAGTCGTCCCTCGGATGGTGACATCACCCCACCAAGGATACGGATCAGCGTGGACTTCCCTTGTCCATTTCGCCCCAGAATGGCGAGCCTGCCCCCCCGAGCGAGGTCAAACTCCAGTCCAGAAAAGACCGGACGAGACGCAGAGCGATAGGTCATGCCCAGACCCTCGACCCTAAGCCCGAGAACTTCGGGTGACGAGTCCGACATCAATCCTGCCTGTGCTCGCGAACACCGGACCAGATCAACCAGCCAAGACCGTAGGCAAACAGCGTGGACACGAAAACTGAGAGAATGGAAAACCAGCGGCGAGGCTTCGACGAAGCCTCTGGAAGGCTCGGCTCAACGATGCGCTCCAGGTAGAGCTTCTTCTGGCCTGCCGACTGTTCGGCAGCGAGCAAGGCAACAGATGCGCTGGCCAACTCACGGCTCGCGAGTTCCCGGTTGAAGACCAGGCGCTCGTAGGCCCCGACCTGCGGAGCCAAAGATTCCGCTCCGCCGGTCATACGTTCTTGGGCACCCGCGATCTGCTTTTCCAGACCCGCAATTCTGCCGTCTAGCACCGCGAGTTGTGGGCTTTGCGGCGCCTCGCGCGCCACCTGATCACGCTCCGCGCGCAACTGCGCAACTGAAGCCATCAGGCTACCGACCACCTGACTGGTGGGATTCAGCGTGGTCGCCGGGTCAATAAAGCGCTCCTCACTGCGGAACGCCGTCATGCTACTCTGAGCCTCGGCAAGGCGCTCGGTCGCCCGCGCCTGGGCCTGACGTGCGGCTTGCACCGCATCATTCGTCGCGCGCTCATTAAGCCGATTTACGAGCGCCTCTCCGCTCTCCAACAAAGCCGCCGTCAGATTGCGCGCATCGGCAGGTCGGAAAGCTTGGACACGAATTGTGCTTATGCCCGTCGTCGAATCATAACCAACAGCCACATACCGTCGCATGGCCTTTTGAAGCGCGTCCGCATTGGCGGCCTCGCCAAGGCGAGGATACCCAGACAGCATATCCAGACCGCGCGGCGCATAGATTTCTGCAAGATTGTAGTTTTGCTTGAGGCTGCGAATGCTGTCTGAAGAGGTCGCGTACTCATGAACCGCAAAGGTCTCAACCTGAGCGGGCGCCAATCCAACCCCTTGCAGGGCGGCGCCGATGGCGCCCGGCCCCCCTGATTGAGCAGAACGAACGACAAACCGAGCTTCAGACACATAGCGCGGCGTAACAATCAGCAGGTAGTAAATGGCCGCCAGAAGCGTGGGGACGACCACGACAACGATAAAGGCGATCGGAAGCCGGGTCCAAATCGTGGGCCCAACTCTCGGAGCCTGCCCCGCCGAGGGACCAAGATACTCGAGGCGGGACTGGGTCATTTCAGTTCCATAAGGCTATCCACATCCATCTTACTCAATATCAACACGATCACGGGCATCCGACACCAGAAGAAGCCCAAAAACATTAAGCACGACAGCCCAGCAAAAGACATACACGGGGTTGTAGTGGGTTTCCACGAACTCGCCAAAAACCCCCGCCCGGATCATTTCGATTGCATGCGGGAATGGGATCAAAAGATAAAGATCTCGGTACTGGCTTGGAATCCACGAAACCATGAAAAAGGCCCCAGAGATCGGGATAAGAAGATAGGTCAGCAGCGGGGTTATACGTTCAGCAATTTCCGACCTTAATGAAACCCCTGCCATAACAAGCCCAGTACCGCAACTGACGAGCGCCATAAGGCCCCACCCAGAATAAAGTAAAAGAATATCCTTTGGCAGGCCAACCTGATTTAGAATGATCAAAACTATGTAAACAAACAAGAACGCGCCGGTGGCACCCCAGAATTCCAATGCTATTCGAGAAAAGAATAGATGAAACACCTTTACTTTGCCGTGGTACAAAATACCTATGTTTCCCTGAATGGTGCCCTGCAGATAGCTGATCTGATGTCGAAGCAGTAGAAGCGACATATAGCCAGTCATCAAGAATGGGCCTACGCGGATCCCATGCTCATAGCTTGGCTTGATGATCGACCACATGATCAACACGCCGCCACAGAACATCAGCGGCTCGCCTATGAGCCATAGGAAACCCAAGCCCTCTCGTCCAAACCGAGTGACCATCTCGCGCATCATCAGCGCCCTGATGATGCTGAACTGCCTTGAAATGGACCCCAAATACATACTCGGCGCGTTCATAAATAGCCTCAGCCAAAGGCGGCGTGTCGCTGCCTAGCACGCCCGAAGACGGGACGTACAGGCAGCCGATCTGGAAACTTCGTGAGTCCGATTTGAGTCTTTCTCGATTTATAGCCAGACCCCTCCATACTTACAGGTTCAGCAGCGCCGGATCTCCGCCTTGGGCCGCGATGTTGACGCTGATGGCCTTCTCGGCGGCGTAACGGATCAGGCTGTTGGGGCCGCCGGCTTTCGGGCCGGTGCCGGATAGACCTTCGCCGCCGAAGGGCTGCACGCCGACCACGGCGCCGATGATCGAACGGTTCACGTAGACGTTGCCCGCCGGGACCAGACGCACGACCTCGTCGGCGAAGGCCTCGATGCGGCTGTGAACGCCCAGAGTCAGGCCGTAGCCGCGCGCGGCCAGCTTGGCGGCGACCGACTTCAGATCCTTCGAGTCATAGCGATAGACGTGCAGGATCGGGCCGAAGACCTCGCGCTCGAGGAAGTCGGGCGTGGGGATTTCCGCGATGGTCGGGGCGAACAGGTCGCCCTTGTCGGCGCCGGGGGCCAGTTCGCCACGGGCGACGATCTTGGCCTCCTTGGACAGGCGCGCGACATGGGCTTCCAGGTTGGCGCGGCTCTCGGCGTCGATCACCGGGCCGATGTCGGTGGTCGGATCGGTCGGGTCGGCCAAGACCTGGGTCGCCAGCGCGCCCTTCAGGCCTTCGATCAGGGCGTCGGCGGCTTCCTTGGGTGCATAAAGGATGCGCAGGGCCGAGCAACGCTGACCGGCCGAGCCGAATGCCGACAGGATGACGTCGTCGATGACCTGTTCCTTCAGCGCCGTGGTGTCCACGAACATGGCGTTCAGGCCGCCGGTCTCGGCGATGAAGGGGATGATGGCGCCGGGGCGCGCGGCCAGACCGCGGTTGATGGCGCTGGCCGTGTCGGTGCCGCCGGTGAAGGCCACGCCATCAATGCCCTGGTGGTTGGTGAGCGCCGCACCGACGATCTCGCCGCGACCGGGGACCAGAGCCAGCAGGTCAGGGTTCAGGCCGGCCTTGTAGAAGAGGCGGACAGCCTCGGCGGCGATCAGCGGGGTCTGCTCGGCGGGCTTGGCGACCACGGCGTTGCCGGCGGCCAGAGCGGCTGCGATCTGGCCGGTGAAGATGGCCAGAGGGAAGTTCCACGGGCTGATGGCGGCGAAGACGCCACGGCCATGCAGGACCAGTTGATTGGTCTCGCCGGTCGGACCCTTCAGCGTCTGGGCGCCGCCGAAGTCGCGCTCGGCCAGCAGGGCGTAATAGCGGCAGAAGTCGGCGGCTTCGCGCACCTCGGCCACGCCGTCGTTCAGCGTCTTGCCCGCTTCACGCGACAGCAGGGCGACCAGACGGTCCATGTCGGCTTCCAGGCCGTCGGCCATGGCGCGCAGGACGGGCGCGCGACCAGCGCCGCCGATGCGGTCCCAGGCGACTTGAGCGTTGGCGGCAGCCATGACGGCGGCGTCCACATCCTCGACCGAGGCTTCGGAGACATGACCCAGAACCTGCGAGCGGTCGAAGGGATTGGTCACGTCCTGCGGGTTCACGCCTGCCCGCAGTTTACCGCCGATGATGGGGCCGGACGTCAGCTTCTCGCTGTCGACGCGCTCCAGAGCCTTGGCGTGGCGTTCACGGTCGGCGGCCTGCGAGTAGTCGCGGCCGAGGGAGTTTTGACGATCGCCGTAGATGTTCATGGGAACCGGAATCCTGGGGTGACGGTCGGGCTGGGCCTCGACGGCGGTGATAGGGTCGGCGGCGACAGCGGCCGCAGGAACGCGCTCGTCCAGCAGGGCGTGGACGAAGGAGGAGTTGGCGCCGTTTTCCAGCAAGCGGCGCACCAGATAGGGCAGCAGTTCTTCGTGGCCGCCGACGGGGGCGTAGGCGCGGACGATGACCTGCTTGTCAGCCCAGGCCTCGTGCGCGGCGTCATAGAGGGCCTCGCCCATGCCGTGCAGGCGCTGGTGCTCGATGGTCACGTTGCGGTCGCGGGCCATGCGGCGCACGGCGGCCAGGGTGTGGGCGTTATGGGTGGCGAACTGGGCGTAGATGTAAGGCGAGGCCTCGATCAGCGCCTTGGCGCAGACCAGGTAGTTGAGATCGGTCGCGGGCTTGGTGGTGAAGACAGGATAGTCGGTGCGGCCGTTGACTTGGGCCAGCTTGATCTCGGTGTCCCAGTAGGCGCCCTTGACCAAACGCACCATCAGGCGGCGGCCTGAGGATTTGGCCAGTTCAGCCAGCTTCTGCACAGTTTCGGTCGTGCGCTTCTGATAGGCCTGAACGGCCAGGCCCAGACCCTTCCAGTCGCCCAGTTCCGGCTCGCGAGCCAGCCGTTCCAACAATTTCAGCGACAGGGCCAGACGGTCGGCCTCTTCGGCGTCGATGGTGTAGTTGATGTCGTACTTGGCGGCGATCAGGGCCAGGCGCCGGATGCGAGGATAGAGCTCGCCCCAGACCCGGTCTTCCTGCACCGCCTGATAGCGGGGCGACAGGGCTGACAGCTTGACCGACACGCCGTGGCCGGCTTCCGGACCCTGGCCCTTGGCGGTCTTGCCCACGGCCTCAATGGCGTCGGCGTAGATCTTCTCATAGCGTTCGGCGTCTGCGACGGTACGGGCGCCTTCCCCCAGCATGTCGAAGCTGCACAGCCAGCCCTCGCGGTCCGAGCGCTTCAGGGCCGCCTCGATGGTGCGGCCGACCACGAACTGTTCGCCCATGATCTTGACGGCGGTGGCCACGGCCTGACGGATGACCGGCTCGCCCAGACGCCCAGCGATGCGTTTGAGGAAGCCCGACAGATCGGTCTTGGCTTCCTCGTCCACGTCGACCAGCTTGCCGGTCAACATCAGACCCCAGGTCGAGGCGTTGACGAACAGGCTGTCCGACTGCCCCATGTGCGAGGCCCAGTCGGCCGAGCCGATCTTCTCGGCGATCAGGCGGTCGCGCGTGTCGGCGTCGGGGGTCCGCAGCAGGGCCTCGGCGAGACACATGAGAGCGAGACCCTCGCGGGTGCCGAGCGAAAATTCCTGCAGGAAGCTCTCGACCACGCCCTGCTTCTTCTGGCTGGCGCGGGCCTGATCGACCAGGGCGATGGCGTCGCGCAACACATCGGCGCGCTCGGCCGTCGTCAGGCCAGGGTTGGCCAGCAGTTCAGCGACGACAGCGCGCTCGTCGCGGAACTTGTTCCGGTCCAGATCGTCCCAGTGCTTCAGGTCGGTCGGCGTCATTATCTCACCCTGGGATCAAACCCTTCGATTTGCGGCATATATGGCGGACTTGGCCGAATGTGCATTGTATGATGGCGGTCTGGACCAGCGATCCTTCGGCAATCAGGCTCATTCGCCATGCAAATTCTTGACGATACCGACCGCCGTTTGCTGCGCGTTTTGCAGATCGACGGCCGCATCTCCAACGCGGAACTGGCCCGAAGGTGCAATCTGTCGCCCGCTGCCTGCTTCGAGCGGGTCAAGCGGTTGAAGGACAGGAAGGTCATCACAGGCTACGCCGCTCTGATCGATCCGGCCTCCGCCGATCGCGCCCTGCTGATCTTCATCGAGGTGCTGCTGGACCGGACCACCGGGGATGTCTTCGACGCCTTCGCCGACGCCGTGCGCCGCCAGCCCGAGGTTCTGGAATGCCACATGGTGGCTGGCGGCTTCGACTATCTGATCAAGGCGCGGGTGGCCGACATGGACGCCTACCGCGTCTTTCTCGGCGACATTCTGGTGCGGATGCCCGGCGTGCGCGAAACGCGAACCTATGCCGTTCTCGAAGAGGTGAAGTCGACGACGGTCCTCCCGTTGTAAGCCGTCTCGCCTTCGTCATGCGAAGCGGCTAGAACTTCCGGCTCAGCGAAACGGCCCGGGCCCACTCGACTTCATGCGCATTGTACTGGTCACCGACGCCTGGGAGCCGCAGGTCAACGGCGTTGTCCGCACCCTGACCCGCACCGTGGCCGAATGCCGCGCCATGGGTCATGAGGTCGAGGTCATCGAGCCCAGCCAGTTCAAGACCATTCCCTGCCCGACCTATCCCGAGATTCGACTGGCTCTGGGCGCCGAAGAAGAGATTCGCGAACGCCTGCGCGCCTTTGAGCCCGAGGCCGTTCACATCGCCACCGAGGGGCCGCTGGGCATCGCCACGCGCCGCATTTGCGTGGAATGGAAGCTGCCGTTCACGACCAGCTATCACACCAAGTTCCCGGAATATGTCTCGGCCCGGTTCCCGATCCCGGTCCAGGTCGGCTACGCCTACATGAAGTGGTTCCACAAGCCGTCGGGCCGGCTGATGGTCGCCACGCCGACCCTGCGCGACGAACTGGTCGAGCATGGATTCCGCAACGTCTCGCCGTGGACGCGCGGCGTGGACACCGAGCTGTTCCGCCCGGACCTGGAGCCCATCTACAAAGAGATGGGCGGCGACGCATGGCCCCGCCCCTTCTTCCTCAATGTCGGTCGCGTGGCCGTCGAGAAGAATATCGAGACCTTCCTTGAGCTGGACCTTCCCGGCACCAAGATCGTGGTCGGCGACGGCCCGGCCCGCGCCGAACTGGAAGAGAAATACCCCGAGGCCAAGTTCCTGGGCGCCCGATTCGGCGAAGACCTGGCCCGCTGCTTCGCCGACGCCGACGTTTTCGTCTTCCCCAGCTGGACCGACACCTTCGGCCTGGTCATCCTCGAAGCCATGGGCGCCGGCACACCGGTCGCCGCCTATCCCGCCCACGGCCCCATTGACATCATCCCGGGCTCGAACGCCGGAGCCATCGACGACGATCTGAAGACCGCCTGCCTGAAATGCCTGGAACTGGATCGCAAGGACGTGCGCGCCTACGCCGAGAAGTTCAGCTGGCGCGCCTCGGCTGAGCAATTCGTCGAGAACCTGCAGCCCTATCCCGAGCCCGCGCGCGGCCGCTTCTGGCGCCGCCTGCGCCGTATCGCTCGACTACGTCGCAAGGCGGCCGCCTAAACTACCGCAGCTTGGTGACGCGTGGCGCGTGGTATTCCGACAGTGTTCCAACTGGAAGATACATCGCACGCCCCTCCAAACCAAAGAAGGGGTGGTAAAAAGGATCACCCTCCGAAATTAGGGTCGACCATTTCTGGATCATTCTTGCCGTATCCAGCGGGTGCTCCAACTGCCGGGAGTGCGTACGCGTGGCGGATTCGTAATGATGCAATACGGCGTGGCCATCGATCAGCACCTTCTCGCCCGCCTGCCTTACCCTCAAGCACAGATCAACGTCGTTAAATCCGACCGGTAATTTTTCATCAAAGCCATTCATGGCCTTGAACGTCTCGGCGCGGATCATCAGACACGCCCCGGTAACCGCCATACAGTCCCTGACGGAAACCAACCCACTTAAGTAGCCGGGATTTCGGCTTCCACCGTGCATGAGAGGCTCGCCGCGGTAGAGGTGCTCAGCCGGCCCGCCTACACCCAGAACCACCCCGCCGTGCTGAACGCTATCGTCACCATACAACAACACCGCACCCACAATGCCTACCCCATCCCGACTGCAGAGCCCCCGCATATGCTCGACCCAGCCAGACTCAATGGCTTCAATGTCGTTGTTCAGAAAAAGGACATAATCGTACCCCTCACCGAACTCCCTGAATGCGAGATTGTTCATCCTGGAGTAGTTAAAGCTACCCTCATAGATCATAGACTTGACCCGAGGGTCACAATTATTGATAAATTCAACCACAGCACGATCAACTGACTGATGATCAATCACGACAACGTCAGTATCACGCCCCGTCGTCTTTAGAACACTTTCTATGCACGGCCTTATAAGGTCTATTCGATCCTTGGTTGGAACAATAGCCAAGACGCGACCAGAAGCGCTGAGCTTATCACCTTTAAACGTATTAAACGTTTTTCCGGGCGAAACGACCACGTCACGCCCCATGCGAGCATGATGCCGCTCAAGCGCTGCTATTGTAGCCTCAGTTACAACGGAAGCGCTCTTATGCCCCGCACTTCCTGGATGCGTCCTCCAACGGTAGAGCACCGCCGGAACGTGAGCGACAGAACAGGCCTTCTCAATAACGCGCAAAACAAAATCGACATCCATTGATATGTTCATGCTTTCGTCAAGTCCGCCTACCTCCAAGGCGATTGACCTACGAACCGCTACGAAATGAACAAAATAAGGATGAGACAAATAATAGTCATAAGAAAATGATGGCCTAATGGCGAAGCCAACAACACAGTCTCGGTCCATTTCAACCACAGCTTCATCGCTGTAAATTAAATCAGCACCAATACGCGCCGCATCCATAATTCTAAAAACAGCATCCGGTTCTAGAATATCATCCTGATCCATAAAGGATACATAATCACCCGAAGCTAATGATATGCCAACATTTGTGGCAGTAGATATACCGCAGTTTTCAGCGCGTCTTATGTATTTAATATTGTCATACTTTTCGATATATTCTTTTAGGGCTCCACCTACATCAACCTGATCGGAACCATCATCTACACAAATGAGCTCCCAGCATCCATATATCTGAGACACTACACTTTTCACGGCCTCAGAAAGCCAATCAATGCTTGGATTATAAATAGGCATAACTATGCTAAGCATGGCGCCCCCAGCACTAACCCTAGTATACG
The DNA here is from genome assembly GCF_002387245.1 of Brevundimonas sp. UBA4553. GTDB lineage: Bacteria > Pseudomonadota > Alphaproteobacteria > Caulobacterales > Caulobacteraceae > Brevundimonas. The sequence continues at coordinate 17,418 of NZ_DGLD01000012.1, read as the reverse complement.
CATCTAGATTTTTAATTTCAGATACGCGCTCTGATGACCAGCGATCTATCCATAGAGACACAACATCATGAACAGGTGGAACAAATGGAGAATTAATCAGATCGGCGTCCCGTCGGGACAATTTAACACTTAAAGGTCCGTTCTCACGATTATAAAGCGGAGAGAGAACGACACGAAAGCCCGCGCTCCCCCCGCCCAGCCCAGCTGCGGAAACGTCGGGACGCGAAACATCGGTCATTGCCTGCCCGACAACGGCCCCCTTCTGGCGAACCTCCACCTCCACCGGCTCCGCGGGGCGATCAGGATCAACAGCCCATCCTGTCAGGATCCGACCATTCAAGGCATCGACGCGCCCAAACATCAAGCCACCGGCTCTCCGCGCCACAGGAGTTGCTGCAGGATCAATGTGGGGATGCAAGGCTCGCACCTGGCGCCCGGCATCACCATGACCATCGAGCTGGAAACTTAGAATAAAGTACTGGAGCGCATCCCGAATGCGGCCGTCCATCTTCGCCAAGTGACCGCGATTCAGCCATGCTTGAGGATTTTCAGGGCAGATCGTGATGACATGCTCATAAATCCGCTCGGCTTCCGCAAGCTCGCCCGCATCCTTCAGCACATTCGCCAACCTCAGCCACGTCTGCGTATCTTTCGGACGCATCTTCAAATGGCTACGGAAGGCGTTGATCGCGTCGTTCCAGCGACGCTCTGACGCGGCAACCCGGCCCCGCGCTCTGAGCGGAGTATCGTTTGAACCGGCAAACCAACGCGCCAGACGCTTGAACGCTTGCAACGCCCCTCTCCCTCGTACACACGGGCCTCATTGACCCGTACGCGCCATATACATCGTCGCGGCTCGATTGGCTCTAACCCCAACAGGGCTAAATCGGCGAACAGACTTGAAGCCTATAGAACGAATATAATGCTGGATTTTCATCGTTTTTTGCCGCTTTCATCGTCCCTAAAAAGGACGTGGCGCAATGATGGCTACGCCCTGCTCAAGAGCGCTGTCAGCCCCATTCAAATCGACTCCGTTGAAGCCGTGATCGACGAGCAATGGGAATGTCGCGCAGGGAATGTCCACCAAGTGGATGTTCTGACGGGCAGCCACGCCGGCCGAACCTTTCTGATGCAAGAAGCGCCTGCCGAAGTCCGCGACGAAGCTTACAAACTCAACAACCTCTTTCTACACAACTCTGCCATTCGGGACGTGGCCTATGCCCCCCGGATACGAAAAGCCGTTGCCGATTTCCTGGGTGGTGAGCCGATTATCTGCAATTCGCTGAATTTCGCCCGAGGCAGTCAACAGGATGCTCACATCGACAGTTGGTACATGCCAGCACCCAATGCCGGCCCCATGGTCGCCGTCAGCATCGCTCTTGAACCCGTACACACCGACAATGGCCCCATATTCTTCATCCCCGGAAGCCAACGCATACCTCCATACAAATTCTCGGATGGTCGCCTCAATATAATTCCAGATGAAGCGGAGCATTGTGGAGACTATCTGGAAAATGAAATCAGGAAACGAGCGCTGCAGCGCAAGAATCTAACCTGCAATTCTGGCGATGCTTTTATCTGGCATGGCCAGTTGATTCATGGAGGATCGGCCATTCAGGACTTCTCCCTGACTCGAAAGAGCCTCGTCGTTCATTATTGGCGGGTGGCCGATGTCGAGCCCGCGCATGTCATTCGCGACAGTCGCGGGGCCTACCTCCGACGCACCTTGCGCGGAGAACTGAACCTCTAAAGATCCCCAGCGCAATCGCCGGCCGCGCCTGCATCACGCGGCCCGACAGCCTCACGAGCCAGACCGAAAACGCACCTGACGCAGAGAACTGAACTCTGGCTCAGCGCCCAGCTTCATTCTTGCCGTTCTAGCGCCTCCCCGAAGCACGGACTCCGGAGAGGCGCTATCGGGTTGGACTAGTTCGGACGGGCCATCGAGGTCATGGCGGCGGCCTTGGCGCGTTCGGCGGTCAGTTCGGCGACCGGGAGCGGCACCAGACCACGGTCCTGCAGATAGCCGCCACGCGCGGCCGAGCCCTCGGACATGAACTCCTGGACGAACTGCTCCAGACCCGGCGTCACGCCCACGTGGGCCTTCTTGACGTAGATGTAGAGGCTGCGGGCCAGGGGGTAGGTACCGTCGGCGATGGTCTCGGCCGAGGGGGCGACGCCGTCGATGGTCTCGGCCTTCACCGTGTCCATGTTCTGCTCCAGGAAGGAGAAGCCGAACACGCCCAGCGAGCCCGGGGTACGGGTCAGGGTCTGAACGATGGCGTTGTCGTTCTCGCCTGAATCCACCCAGGCGCCGTCTTCGCGCAGGGTGTGGGTCAGGGTTTCAAAACGGGTCTTGTCGTTCTTCAGCGCGGCCACGGCCGGAACCAGCTCTCCGCCCGGCGCCATGCCGAGTTCCAGGAAGGCGTCGCGCGTACCGGAAGTGGGCGGCGGGCCGTAAACCTGGATACGCTGGGTCGGCAAACCCTTGTTGACGTCGTTCCACGTCTTGGTCGGGTTGGCGATGAAGGTTCCGTTCGGACCGGGCACGTCCTTGGCCAGACCCTCGTAGAGGTCGTTCAGTTCGAAATTGAAGCTGTTGCCCGTGCGGGCGGTGGCGATGACGATGCCGTCATAGCCGATCTTGATCTCGACGATGTCGGTGACGCCATTGGCGACGCAACGATCGAACTCGCCCTGCTTCATCGGACGAGAGGCGTTGGCGATATCCGGGGTCGAAGGGCCGACGCCGGCGCAGAAGGCCTGGATGCCGCCGCCGGTGCCCAGGGATTCGACGCGGGGCGCCGAACCGCCCGAGGTCCGGGCGAAGTTTTCGGCCACGCGGGTGGCGAAGGGGAAGACCGTCGAGGAACCGGCGGCCCAGATGCCCGCGCGAGCCTTCTGGCTGCCCGGAGCGGCGCCGCCTTCATTGTCGCCGCAGGCGGCGAGCGCCACCATGGCGGCGGCGCAGACGCCGAATTTCGCGGTGAGTTTCAGGGAACGGATCATGGCCGGACCTCTCCAAGTCGTCAGTATGCGACGCTTAGAGCAGCGGAGTGTGACGGTCCGGCCAGACCTTTGTGACAGTCAGAGCAAACCTTTCAGTCGCCCGGAAAGCCCTTGTTACAGCAGGCGCTTGCGCATGACCTGCGACAGGCTGTCGATCAGGGTCACGGCGATGACGACGATGATGACGATGGCCGACACCGCACGGAAGTTGAAGGCGTTCATGCTGTCGAACAGCACCTGGCCGATACCGCCGGCGCCGATCAGGCCGAGCACAGTAGCCGAGCGGCTGTTGGATTCGAAGCGATAGAGGGCGAACGAGGTCCACAGCGGCGCCACCTGCGGGATGACGCCCCAGACGATCTCGTGCAGCTTGGAGGCGCCCGTAGCGCGCACGCCCTCGACCGGTCCCTTGTCGATCGACTCGACCGCTTCCGAGAACAGCTTGGCCAGCACCCCGGCCGTGTTCAGTGTGATGGCCAGCACGCCGGCCAGAGGACCCAGGCCGACGGCGGTCACGAACAGCAGACCAATGACAAGATCGGGCACCGAACGCAGCAGGTTCATGACCCAACGCACCGGGGTCACCACCCAGGCGGGGGCCATGTTGCGAGCGGCGGCCAGACCCAGTGGAATGCCAAACAGCACCGCCAGGAAGGTGCCCCACAGAGCGATCTGAACCGTCTCCCACATCTTGCCGACGAACATCTTCCATTCGGAAAAGTCCGGGCGCAGCAGGTCGTGGACGAACAGGCGCGTGCTGTCGTTGCCCGAGAACAGGCGGGAAATGTTGCCCAAATCGACGGCGTCGATGCTGTAGAGCAGGACCGCGATCACCCCGCCCCAGACCAGAAGGTCCATGGCCCAGGAGACGGCGGATTTTTGCGGAGCCGCCGGAACGGCGGTCGGCGTCAGCGGAGCAGAGGTCAAGGCTGGACCTCACGCAGGCTGCGCAGGCGCTGAAGTTCGGCGGCGGCGGCGGCGGCTCCGGCCTTGTCGCCCTTGGCTTCGGCCTCGCCGCGCTTCTGGTCGGCGATCATTTCGCGGATGGGATTGAGATAGCTGTCGTCGGCGGCGGCGAAGCGCGAATACTCGAGTCCCGCCAGCACCTTGCGTTGACGCTCGGCTTCAGGACCTTCGCCCTGGCCATAGGTCAGGAAGAAGCTGCGGATCTTCTCCTTCAACGCGGGATCCAGGTCCTCACGCACGACGATGCCGCTCTCCGGCACCGGCGGCGAGACCCAGATCTCCTCGATCTGATCGGCCAGTTGCGGGTTTTCGCGACGGATGAAGACGGTGTTGACGCTGTTCGAGGTGGCGACGTCGATCACGCCCGTGGCCACGCCGAAGGCGTTGGCCTGGTGGTTGGCCGAGCGAACCGTCTTGAAGCACTGCGACGGCACGACGCCGCGCGCGTTGAACAGGAAGGTCATCGGAGCCAGGGTGCCCGACGTCGACTGGGCGTCGCCGATGCCGAAGTTGTACTGCTTGCCGCAGGCCAGCACCTTGTCCAGCGTGATGCCCGAACCCTTTTTGACGATCAGGGTAGACTGGTACGAATCCAGCCCTTCGCGGTTCACGGTGCGGGCGATGACTTCGGCGTTGGCGCGATCAATGGCCTCGACCTCGGGCTTGGCCGAGAACCAGCCGACCTGTGTGTGGTTGCCGCGCATGGCTTCGACCAGAACCGTGTAGTTCGAACCGAAATAGGGCTTCACCGGCACGCCGATCGCCTTGGACATGTCGTCCAGCAGCGGCTGCCACAGCGGGCCCGACGATGCCTGCCCCTCGGCCGACAGAATGGAGAAGGTGATCTCGGCGGGAACGCCTCCGGCCTTGGTTTCCTCGCCCTTGCCGCAAGCGGAGAGGCCCAGGGTCAGGGCGGCGACGGCGGCGACGCCCAGAAGGCGGCGGGTGATGGCGGTGCGGGTCATGCCTTGGCTTCCCAGAACGCGTCCTCGTACTCGGGACCGTAGATTTCAATCAGGCGCTTGGAATCGAGACCGGTCGAGGGGCCGTCATAGACCACCTTGCCCTTTTGCAGGGCGATGACGCGGTTGCAGTAGCGGATGGCGTAGTCGACCTGGTGCAGGGTCACAATCACACCCATGCCGTCGCGCTTGTTCAGTTCGACCAGCAGTTCCATGACCTTGCGGGCCGAAACCGGATCCAGCGAGGCGACGGGCTCATCGGCCAGGATGGCTTTCGCCCCCTGCACGATGGCGCGCGCGATGGCGCCGCGCTGCTGCTGCCCGCCCGACAGGGTGTTGGCGCGCTGGGCGGCGTAGTCGGAGACGCCGACGCGGTGCAGGGCCGCCATGGCCCGCGCCTTGTCGGCCTTGGGCCAGACGCCGAAAACGCCGCGCCAGCCCGGCAGACGGCCAAGCGCGCCGAGCATGACATTGGAGAAGAGCGACAGACGCCCCACCAGATTGAACTGCTGGAAGATCATGCCCAGCTTGCCGCGCGCCCGGCGCACGGAACCCGTGATGCGGCCGTTCTGCTGAACGGTCTCGCCGAACACCTGGATCGTTCCCTTGCCGGGATCAATCGGATGCAGGCCGGTGATGGAGCGCAGCAGGGTGGACTTGCCCGATCCGGATGGACCGATCAGGGCGACCATCTCGCCGGCGGCCACTTCGACGGACACGCCGTCGAGCGCCTTTCGGGCTCCGTAGGTCTTTGACACATCCCGTACGGACGCGACAGCGGCGGTTGAAGAACTCATGAACCCGTGGGTGGCGGTTGCAACAGGGGGCGCCGCATGACGCGCCACGCGCGTTTCGACAAGTCTTAATGGCACGCCTGCGTCGTTTTCGTCCAGTGCGAGGCCCCTTCCGCACGGTTCCCCTGTGGAACGCGTCATGAAATTACCGCTTTACATGACAGTTCAGCGTCCCTACATCGCGCGTTCCGGCGGACCCCGTGGTCTAACCGTTAAGCGCTGCTAACGCCGGTCTGGGTTAACAATTAGCAGGGGGTTACGTGAATTGCGCACGTACCAACTTCCCCTGGACCTGGTCCGTGAGCGGTCCCCTGAACGTCCCGTCGCACTCGTGCGACCGCGTTCGGTTTCCGTAGCGGCGCGCTGGTTCCAGGATAATTTAAAAGCCGACGTCTTCTATGCAGTGAAGGCGAACCCGTCGCGCTGGGTCATCGAGACCCTGGTCGAGCAGGGCGTCAATGCGTTTGACGTCGCCTCTCTGGCCGAGATCGAGCTGGTTCGTTCGGTCAGCCCGGACGCGCGCCTGGCCTTCATGCACCCGGTCAAGAGCCGTGGCGCGATCCGCGCCGCCTACGCCGACCACGGCGTGCGCACCTTCGTGCTCGACAGCCATGACGAGTTGCAGAAGATCATCGAGGCCACCGACGGCGCCGACGACCTGAACCTGGTCGTGCGAATGGGCGTGTCGGCGGACGGCGCAGCCTATTCGCTGTCGGGCAAGTTCGGCGTCACGCCGGACGCCGCCCCCGCCCTGCTGCTGGCCGTGCGCCAGGCGGTTCAGGACGGTCTGATGGGCGTGTCGTTCCATGTCGGTTCGCAGTGCATGCGGCCCTCGGCCTATGAAGCGGCGATGTCGCAGGTTGGTCGCGCCATCAAGAAGGCGGGCGTCTTCGTCGACATCGTCGACGTCGGCGGCGGTTTCCCTTCGGTCTATCCGGGCATGGTTCCGCCGGACCTGAGCGAATACGCCGACGCCATCCATCGCGGCTTCAACGAGATGCCGGTGTCCGAAACGACCGAGCTGTGGTGCGAACCCGGCCGGGCGCTGGTCGCCGAGTCCTCGTCCGTGCTGTGCCGTGTGGACCTGCGCAAGGGCGACGCCCTGTATCTGAATGACGGGTCGTACGGCTCGCTGTTCGACGCCACCCACTCGCGCTGGCCCTTCCCGACCAAGTTGGTCCGGGACGCCGAAGCCTCATCGGAGTTGAAGCCCTTCCGCTTCTACGGCCCGACCTGCGACAGCATCGACCACATGCCGGGCCCGTTCTGGCTGCCGGCCGATGTGCAGGAAGGCGACTTCATCGAGATCGGCATGCTCGGCGCCTATGGCGTGGCCATGACGACGGGCTTCAACGGCTATGGCGAGCACGAGATCGCCGTGGTCGAGGACGCCCCCATGGGCTCGATGTACGGCTTGGCGCCGCGCTCGATTCCTACGGTCCGGACCTCGGCCGAGGAAGCCGCGCGCAAGGTCGTTCGCCTGTCGCGCCCCAAGGGCAAGGCCGGCGTGCGCAAGCGCAAGCGCTGATCAACTGACCCAAAACCGTCTTCGGACGTTGGTATGATCTGCAGCGGCCCGTCGCTCCGTCCGGGCCGCTGCGTCTTCTTGACGACGGGCGCTCATATCTCAGGGAAACCGCCGAAATGAACGCTCCCGTTCAGTCGAACCAGAAGGCTGCGCTGCTGCAGAACACCGTCGAGCACGTCGATATGACCAGCTTCGACGCCCGCCCCATCATCGACAGCATGCGCAAGATGTCCTTCAGCTCGCGCGATACGGCCCGCGCCGCCGACATTTTCAACATGGCGCTCGAGGACAAGGACTGCTCGCCGTGGCTGATCCTGGCCGGATCGACCTCGGCCGGGGGCTGCATGCATGTTTACCGCGACATGGTGAAGTTCGGCATGGTCGACGCCATCGTCGCCACCGGCGCCTCGATCGTGGACATGGATTTCTTCGAGGCCCTGGGCTTCAAGCACTACCAGGCCGCCGGCGAGGTGGACGACAACGTCCTGCGCGACAACTACATCGACCGGATCTACGACACCTATATCGACGAGGAAGAGCTCCAAGCCTGCGACCATACCATTCTGGAGATCGCCAACCGTCTGGAGCCGCGCGGCTATTCCAGCCGTGAGTTCATCTGGGAGATGGGCAAGTGGCTGTCCGAAGGTAATGCGAAAAAGCCCGGCTCGCTGATTCAGACCGCCTATGAAGAAGGCGTGCCGATCTTCTGCCCGGCCTTCGTCGACAGCTCAGCCGGTTTCGGCCTGGTCAAGCACCAGAAGGAGCGCGCGGCCGCCGGCCTGCCCTATCTGATGCTGGACGCCATCGCCGACTTCCGCGAACTGACCGACATCAAGATCGCTGCTGGCGTAACCGGTCTGTTCATGGTCGGCGGCGGCGTGCCGAAGAACTTCGCCCAGGACACCGTGGTCTGCGCCGAAATTCTGGGCGTTGAGGCCGAGATGCACCGCTATGCCGTCCAGATCACTGTCGCCGACGTCCGTGACGGCGCCTGCTCGTCCTCAACGCTCAAGGAAGCAGCGTCCTGGGGCAAGGTCCAGACTACGCACGAACAGATGGTCTTCGCCGAGGCCACGACCGTCGTGCCATTGATCGGGTCCGACGCCTATCACCGCGGGGCCTGGAAGACCCGCGAGAAACGTCGCTGGAACAAGCTGTTCGGAAAGTAGGAAAGATCCGACCACGGATCGGAGGCTGGCGGAGCGATCCCCCAGCCTCTTTCTTTAGGGGAACCTTCGCCCCGCTGCTCCGCGTTGTTCCTGCAACAAGGAGACGATGATGGCCGATCCCAAAACCGAAACCGAAGAGGCCCGCGAGGCCGCCGCAATGGGCGAGAAGCCTGATCTCGGTCACACCGAGGATGCCCTGAAGAAGGCCCTGGAGGGCACGGACATGGGGTCCGACACCCGCGCCGGATCGCTGCGCGGCGGCTCGGCGTCAGGCTCGGACATTGATCCGGACCAGGACGTCATCAACGCGGCCTTGGCCGCCGAAGGCCAGCGCTCGAAGGATGCGGGTTCGAGACCGGCGGGTGGCCCGGCCGAAGCGCGCAAGTCGACCGGACAGCCCGGGGATGATGTCGACGCTCCAACCGGTTGAAGCGCCTTGCTGCCGCCGCACGGATGCGCCACGGTGTTCATCAAGTTGAACAGTCTCAAGGACGTAGGCGGGATGAAGCGTAGCGTGGCAGCCGTCGCCGTGGCCCTCACGGTCGGTCTTATCGGATGCGACGAGCGTAGTGAGGCTGCGCCTGAGTCCAGCCCATCGCCAGCCGCCGAAGCCCCCATGGCCGAAGCGGCGCCGTCCGTCGCCCCGTCCTCTACTGCGGACGTGGGCGCCGACCGCACGGCCATCGACGGCGCCCCCGCTTTCGCGGTTCTCTATCCCGGGGCGGAGGCTGACGGCCCGGCGACCCTGGCGTCCGGCGTGGCTGGGCCCGGCGGCTTGATCACCTTCACCACCGACGCCGCGCCCGACGCGGTCGTCGCCTTCTATCGACAGCGCGCCGAGGCCGCTGGCCTGGCCCCCGTCATGGCGATGAACCAGGGCGAGGCCCGGGCCTATGGCGCCGCCGCCCGCCAGGACAACGGCCCCAGCCTCCAGGTCGTCGCCTCGCCCGGCGAAGGCGGCGTGACCTCGGTCCAGTTGACCTGGAGCGCCGGCGTCTGATGAGAACCCGGGGGGGCTTCATCACCGTCTTCGCCGCAGGCGCCCTGCTCTCAGCCTGCGCGGGCACACCGGCCGCTCTTCGCCCCGAGGCGGCCAAGGCGGTGGAGACCAAGGGCTATCTCACCCCTTCCCTGATCCGGACCTTGGCCGACGCCATGCCTCCGCCGCCCGTCGCCGGTTCGCCCGTCGATCTGGCGGACAAGACGCGCTCCAACCAGTTCAGGACATTGGAGGACAGTGACCGCTGGCTTCTGGCCACAGCCCATGCCGAACTGCGTCCGCCGCTGGCGCTGCAGCATTTCGACTGTGCTCTGGGCGTGCGGCTGGGCTCCGCCACGACGCCCAATCTCAACCGCCTGATGCAGCGCCTGTTCGACGATTCCGACGCCGCCGCCGAGTTGGTCAAGTCGCGCGGCTTCCGCGCCCGCCCCGTGGGCGACGACCCTGCCCGCCGTTCCTGCCAGCGTGTCAGCGAGGCGGGCCGCAAGAGCGCCTCCTACCCCTCCGGCAGTTCCACGGTCGCGACCGTCTATGGCGAGGCTTTCGCCGCGCTGGAACCTGGGCGAGCCGTCGAGGTCCGCCGCATCGCCCACGAAATGGGCCTCAGCCGTCTGGTCTGCGGCATGCACTATCCCAGCGACGTCGCCGCTGGCGAGGTGCTGGGCAAGGCCGTGTTCGACGCAGCCGCAGCGACGCCGGACTTCGACGCCGATCTGGCGGCGGCCCGCATTGAGCTGGCCGCTGCTCGGTCCACGGGCCTGACCAACCCCGGCTGCGCGTCCGAGCGTCTGGCCCTGGCTACACCCCTGCCCTGATGACGGCCTGGCTGGCGGCTCTGCTCCTCGGCGCCGCGCCCGACGCCGGGAGTCCGGCTGGCTGGTCCCTGCCTGCCGCCCGTCCCTGCACCGCGGCCGAGCTGGATGGACTGACAGCCGACGCCGCCACGCCCTATCGCCTGATCTGCCGCGCAGTCTTGTCGCCAGGGCAGGCGATCAAGCGCCCCCTTCTGATCGAAGGCGCCGAGGCCTCGGGCGCCGGGCTTGACTGCAGGGGCGCTTCGGTCGGCCAGCCGGGCGCCGCGACGACCACCCGTCAGCCGACCATCGCCATCTGGTCACGCCGCATCACGGCTGAGCACTGGAGCCGCCCTACCGACATCCGCATCGAGAATTGCATGATCCACGGCGCGGTGCGCGTCTGGGGGATGGGGGCGGACGGTGGCTATGACGACCTGCGGGCCTCTTCGCGCACGGCCAGGCATATCGCAACCACGCAGGGGGCAGCGCCCTCGCATATCACAATGGACCGGGTGACCATCGTGGGGACCGGCTCCATCCCCCTCTACGTCGGGCCGGGGGTGACGAGCCTCAGCCTGACTCATTCGGCGCTGAGCGGCCGCAGCGACGCTACGGCCCTCTATCTGGACGCCGAGAGCGCCGACAACGTGATCGAGAATAACACCATTGCTGTGGCGACCCGGCGCGAGGCTGTCGCCGTCGATGGTTCTGCCAGCAACCGCATCACCGGCAATCGCTTCACCCTTGGCGGTCGCGGCGGAATATTTCTCTATCGCAACTGCGGCGAGCGCGGCGTGATCCGGCACCAGACGCCGTCGGGCAATCAGATCATGGACAATGTCTTCGCCGGCGCCGCACGACTGCGGCCCCGGTTGGTCGTCGTCGGCTCACGCGAAGGTCGCCGCGCCTATTGCGGCGCGGATCGCGGCTACCCCTGGGGCAGCAGCGCCGACGACGGCGACGGCGCCACGAACAATGTCGTGGCGCGGAACACGCGTCGCTGACTAGACCGGCCGGCCCGTCGCCAGCGCGCCGTACAGTTCCGGACGTCGATCACGGAAGAAGCCCCAGGCGGCGCGATACTGATCTAGGAAGTCGAGGTCGAAGGTGTGGACCAGCACCCCCTCCTCGCCCGTCAGGCTCTCGACCAGATCGCCGCGGTGGTTGGCGATGAAGGAGTGGCCATAGAAGGTCTGGCCCGCCTCCGTCAGGGTCTCGTGGCCGATGCGGTTGGCGGCCACGACTGGTACGACGTTGGACACGGCGTGCCCCTGCATGGCGCGCTGCCACGGCAGGGCGGTGTCCAGTTCCGCGTCATGCGGCTCCGAACCGATGGCGGTCGGATACATCAGGATGTCGGCGCCCTGCAGAGCCATGGCGCGCGCGCTCTCGGGGTACCACTGGTCCCAGCAGATGCCGACGCCGATGCGGCCGAAGCGGGTGCTCCAGACCTTGAAGCCGGTGTCGCCGGGCCGGAAGTAGTACTTCTCCTGATAGCCGGGACCGTCAGGGATATGGCTCTTGCGATAGACGCCCAGGGCCTCGCCATCGGCGTCCAGCATGACCATCGAGTTGAAGTAGTGCGGCCCTTCCTTCTCGAAGATCGAGACGGGGATGACGACACCCAGCTCCTTTGCCACCGGCTGCAGTTGCACAACGGCCGGATGCTCGCGCCACGGATAGGCCGAGGCGAACCAGTGCTCCTCCTGCGTCACGCAGAAGTAAGGCCCCTGGAACAGCTCCGACGGCAGGATGACCTGCGCGCCCTTGGCCGCCGCCTGACGGATCAGGTCGATGGTCTTGTCGATATTGGCCTGCATGTCTTCGCCATAGGCGGTCTGCAGGGCGGCGACCGTGACGGTGCGGGCCATTATGCGGGCTCCTGTTGCGAGATGCAGTGGAATGATCCGCCCCCGGTCAGGACGGCGTTCGACGGCGACAGCACGATCTCACGGTCGGGGAAGACCGTGGCCAGGGCCTCGCCTGCCAGACGTGCGGCGACGTCATCGCCATAGGTCGGCACCACGATGGCGCCGTTGGCGATCAGGAAGTTCATATGGCTGGCAGGAACCGGGCGCTCGTCCGCGTCCAGCACCAGGCCGGGCGACGGGATGCGCAGCACCTTGAGCTTGCGGCCCATGGCGTCTGTGGTTTCCGACAGAAGACGGGCGGTCTCGTCATAGACTTCGGCGTTCGGATCCTTGCGGCCGAAAGCGATGGGGCAGGCTACGACGCCCGGCGCGACGAAGCGGGCCAGGTTGTCGACGTGGCCGTCGGTGTGGTCGTTCAGCAGACCGTCGCCCAGCCAGACCACCACCTTGGCGCCGACCGAGGCGGCCAGGGCGGCCTCGGCGTCGGCCTGGGTCCAACCGGTGTTGCGATTCCGGTTTAGCAGGCACTGGCGCGTGGTCAGGACCGTGCCTTCGCCGTCATGATCCAGGGCGCCGCCTTCTAGGATGAAGTCATGGCGCGTCGTCGGCACGCGCGAGAACTCGGCGATCTGGTCGGCGACCTCGTCGTCGTGCGGATAGTCGTACTTGCCGCCCCAACCGTTGAAGGCGAAGGCCTGGGCCGTCGTCGAACCCGCGTTGAAGATCGGGCCGGTGTCGCGCAGCCAGATGTCGCCGAACCGGGCGGGCACGATCTCGATCCCGTCAACGCCGCCCAGACGCGCGCGGGCGCCTGGCAGAGCCTCGTCACTGCCGACCATCAGCTTGACCTGCTCGCGACCCGGACCAGCCAGGGCGCGGACCAGAGCCTCGACCTCGTTCTGAGCTTGTTCGAAGTCCCCGCCCCACAGCTCGGCGTGGCTCGGCCAGCCGACCCACATGGCGCGATGCGGCGTCCATTCGGCGGGGATGGCCAAGGTCAGGGGCGAGGTCATGGGCGAAGTCTATCCGGCTGCAAGGAGGCTGACCGCGGCAGATAGGCCGAGAGATGCCCGGGTTCAATGTTTGCGGGCCAAACGCCGCATCTGCCCAATACGGCCTCAAGCAACGCAAAGCGCGATAGGTCAAAAAGAAAGGGCGGCCCGTTTCCGGACCGCCCTTCCCCATCAGGTCGAAGCTGGAGCTTAGAAGCTGTAGCGGATCGAGGCCATGACGGTGCGCGGAGCGCCGACACCTGCGAACGGACGGCTGTAACCCAGCTGGCCCGGGGTCGCCGAAGCGCGGGTGCCCAGGGTCGAGTAGTACTGCTCGTCAAACAGATTGATGACGTTCAGTTGCAGGTAGGTGCCGTCCAGGCCCAGGGTCGAGAAGTCGAAGCGGGCGTCCAGATCGACGACGGTGAAGGCGTCAACCTTCAGGTCGTTGACGTCGGTGACCCAGCGCTCGCCGGTGTACTTGCCCTGGACGCCAGCCGAGAAGACGTCGTTGAACTTGTACGAGGCGCGCAGCGAGAACATTTGTTCCGGCGTTTCAACCTGCTTCTTGCCCTTGGTCTGCAGCTCGGCGCCGGCAGCGTTGTAGCGGTAGTTGTCCTGCAGTTCGCTGTCGAGCAGCGACACAGTACCGTACAGGTTCAGATTTTCAGTCGGCGACCAGCCCAGCGACGCTTCGAAGCCGAGGCTTTCAACCGAGCCGACGTTACGATCAACGAACTGACCCAGGTCTTCATCCCAGGTGCTGACGATGCGGTTGTCGAACTGGTTCTGGAACACCGAGGCCTGGGCCACGATGGTCGAGGTCGTGTAGCGATAGCCCAGGTCGATGTTCTTCGAGGTTTCCGGCTGGACCGTCGGGTTGCCGATCGAACCATCAGCGAAGCGGGTGACGGCGTACAGGCTGTCCGTACGCGGAGCCGACAGGGACTCGCTGTAGCTACCGAAGACCGAGTGGCCTTCACCGAAGCGGTAGGTGGCGCCGACGTTGGGCAGGATGTCGTCGAACTTCACTTCACGCGAGTACGGCTTGATATACTGCGTCGTGCCACGGCCAGCGAAGGTGACGTTGCCGTTGGCCAGGGTCGCGTTCGGCACTTCCGAGGTGCAGAGCACGTTCGACGAACCGTTCTGCGTGAAGCAGTTCTGGTTCAGCTCACGTTTGAAGAAGGGAGCGCGAACGCCCAGGGTGACCGTCAGCGCTTCCTGCAGGAAGCGACCGCGGTACTCGAGCGAGAACTGGTTCAGCGAAGCGATGGACAGACGATCGCGCGACTGGAGGTCGTAACCGTCCAGATTGATGACGCGGTTGTCCGTCTTGTTGCGGCCGCCAAAGACGTCAACGAAGGTCGGGTTGGACGGGTTCGAGAAGTCGACGAAGCCGTAGTTGCCGGTCTGGCGGTGACGACCCCAGTCCAGCGCATAGGCGGCGCGCAGACGGTGATTGTCGTTCAACTCCCAGATCAGCGAGCTGTTCAGGCCGTAGCGATGGGTGTTGGTGTTGGACGGCGACATGACGCGCACGCGGTCCAGGGTGTCGCCGTCGCCGTTCAGGTCGACGCCGCCCGTGGTCTTCGTGCCGCGCAGCAACAGGTCGGTTTCGGACAGAACCGTTTGTTGAGTCCCGCCGTTGGCCAAGGTGTACTGGAACGAGGGGTCGACCGTCAGGGTCAGACCGTCGCGCAGGGTGAAGCGCGAGTTACCGCGGATGTTGCCCGTGTTCGACGGGTTGACACGCAATCCCCAGTAGTTGGAACCGTTGGCGTCATTGTCGGCAACGCCATTACGGAAGGTCGGCGCGACATAGGTGCGGTCGAAGTCGACACCCCAGCCGAACGGGTTCGTCGGATCATTGACCTGATCGACGCAAACCTGGGTCTTGGCGACGTCGCAGAAGCCGGTGGAGGTGCCGAGGTTCGGGCCGTTGTAGTTGTTGTTGCGGTTCTCGTTGTAGTGACCCGACAGGGCCACGAAGTCGCCGTTGTCACCCAGCGGCTGCCAGATGCGCGCGTTGTATTGAACCTTCTCCAGTTCGCCGATGCCCTTGAACTTGTCATAGTTCTGATAAGAGGCGGCGAACCAGGCGGTCGTGCCCCAGGGGCCGAACTCGCCCGTGTTGAACAGGCCCATCATGCGGCGATAGTTAAAATCGCCCAGCGAACCCTGGACCCAGCCGCCCATGTCGGTGGTCGGGCGCAGCGTCACGTAGTTGATGGTGCCGCCCGTGGCCGAAGCGGTGGGGCTGTCGACATCGGTCGAACCGGTGTTGACCGAGGCGCGCTCGATCAGTTCCGGGTCCATCTGCTGGTTCGTATACGACGAATAGTTGCCGGTGTCGTTCAGTGGAATACCGTCGAAGGTCAGCGAAACGCGAGCACCGTCGAAGCCGCGCAGACGAATGTTGCCGCCCGACGAACCATAGGGATCAGCGTTGGTGAAGCTGAGGCCGGGCGTCAGGTTCAGGGTCTGCAGGATGGTCTGACCCGCCGCCTGGGTGGCGATGAATTCCTGGTTGACGGTGTTGCGGGTCTTGGCGACCGTTTCAGCAACAGCCAGGCCTTCGATGTTGCGAGGGCCGCGCTGGCCGGTGACGACCACGTCGCTAACTTCCGTAGCTTCGGTGCCGGTCGACTGGGCCGAAGCGGCGCCGGCCATGAGAAGGCCGCTCATGAGGGCGGTGGTCGCCCAGAAGAGCTGTTTGCGGTTGGTCATCTGTTGGTATCCCCAGTGATGAAGGCGTAGCGCCATGACGGCAGGCCGTGGCGCCTGTCGAGATGGGCTGGGCCTTAAGGCCGCTGAGGGAAGGTTGGGCGACAGTCATGTGACAGTGATATGACAAACCCCAGGGGTTGCCATAACGCCACACCCCTGTGGACCATTCACATCCCGAGACGAATGCCTGGCCGCTAGCCTGCGCGCGCGGCGAAAGCGTCCGCCACCAACCCCGCCGTGGGCCGCATTGCGCGCGGCTCATGGTAGTTGCCGTTGATCTGGCTGCGCGCGATCACATGCGCCCGGAAGGCCGCAAACAGCTCGGCGTGGGCGGCGACAGGCTCCTCCCAGAACCCATCAAGCGGCTGCTGATCGGTCAGGCCTTCGAAATCGAAGAATGCCTCGCCCAGCACCTTGACGGGCGTGCGGAAACCAAGGGCCGAGAGAGCCGCGCTGGAGTTATTGACCACCATGCCGCGCGACGCGCGACACAACTGGGCTAGGTTGCCTCCATCGATGAAATCGACCCGGTCGTCCAACCCTCGCTCGATCGCCAGACAGCGGGTGATGTGCTCCAGGTCCGACAGACCTGGGTCCAGCGGATGATTCTTGACGACGAGCCTGCAATCCTTGGGCGCATGGCGGGCGAAGCTGCCCATCACCTCGGCCAAAAAGGCCGTGTTGTCCGCGTAGGAAGAATAACGCAGCAATTGGGCATCGCCCTCTCGCTGCAGGCAGGCGATGAAGAAGGGGCCACGACCGCCGATCAGATCGGCGTCACAGGCATGTTTCGTCCGCGTCGCCAGACCGAAATAGCGGCGTATGTGCCCGAAGAACTGCCGCCATGGCGAAACCGTATAGGGCTGGCGATAGCGAGGGAAAGCCACCGAGCCCAGAGCCTGCAAGGCGTGGTAAAGGCTGATGTTGACGACGTGATGCGGCAGGATCCGGCCGACAGGCCGCGTCACCGGCAACTCGGGTCCCGGCATAGCGTAACCCGCCGCCGTTCGCGGCAGGCTGCTGCTGCCGTTGACGCCGTTTCTCTCCAGCGTGATCCAGTCCGGGCGGAAATAGCCGTTCTCAAGCACCCAGACCCGGGCGTTCAAGGTCCCGGCTTGCGACAGCACCCCTTGATTGTAGGGACCGCCCTCGCCGAAGACGATGAGGTCGGTAAATTGGTTGCCCAGTTGGCGAACACGCGCCGGCCATCGCCGGACATCCTGGCGGAAGGCCACGCCACCTGGCCGACGCCAGGTCGCCAAGTCGCCGGCGTTGAAAATCATGCGGCTGACCTCACCGCCGCGATCGACGATGGCTTGGGCCAGCAGGCGCCCAAAGCCGCCGAAGGGGGCCGTGACAATCAGGAAGCGGCGGCCGCGCAAGTCCGCCTGTACCAGCGGCATCGCGTTCGGCTGATCGGGATCAAATGGCGCGAGCAAACGCGGGGTGTCTTTCCAAGGAACGAGCCCCCTTCCTAGGGCCAACCCCTCGCCTATGACAAGACGGTTGAGCAAAGGAAAAAGAACAACGTTGTGCAGAAAGAAGCCGCCGCCTCAAAAAGAAGTCGGCGGCCAGATTCTCGACCTTCAAGATCATCGGG
>NZ_DGLD01000005.1 GCF_002387245.1 Brevundimonas sp. UBA4553 | reverse complement strand
TCTCTTCGGGTGCGCCACTCTCCCAACCATCGTTGAAAAGACTACGGTTTCACCGTCTGAGAAACCGTCATCGGACGATTGCTACACATCCTTGCTACACAATTCCGGCGACGATGCGGGATCAAGATCAGGGAAACGCTCAGGAAAACGGACGGGCGGCTGTTATCCGTAGTTTGAGCATGGGGCTCACGCGTCATTCCTAACGGACTCGGCTTTCCGCAGACCTCTGGTTTTCTGTCGTGTTCTGTGATTCTTGTCCGACGGGAGAATGCAGCGGTGTCGATTGTGCAAAACAGCAACGTCATAGGAGCGTTCAGCGAGGAGCATGCCGAGCGACTGAGCGGCGTGTCGTCCGCTCAACTGCGACGCTGGGACCGCCTCGGCTTTTTCAAGCCAAGCTACGCCGCTGAAGACCGCCATCTTCCCTACAGCAGAATCTACTCCTTTAAGGATTTGGTGGCCCTTCGGGTTCTCAATGAGTTACGGAACAACCACAGGGTTTCGCTGCAACATTTGCGTAAAGTGGCCGAGACCTTGGGCCACCTCAAAGACGACCTGTGGAGCAGCACTACCCTATCGGTCCTGAACAAGCGTGTGGTGTTTAACGAGCCTGAAACCTCCAAGCCCCGCGAGGTCGTGAGCGGTCAATACATCGCCGACATTCCTCTGCGCGTGGTCATCTCCAGCACCCGCAAGGCCGTCGGCGAGATGAATAAGCGCGGCAAGGCAGAGATTGGTCAGATCGTCAGAGCCAAATTCAACAATCGGAATGCTGCCGTGGTTGCGGGCACCCGAATCCCCGTTCGGGCGATACGTCACTTCGCTGACGCTGGATATCCCGCCGCCAAGATCGTCAAAGAATATCCGGACCTCACGATCGAGGATATTGAAGCGGCTATTGCCTACCAAGGGCCGGGTGTGGCCGCCTGATGGCCGACCGGCCGGTGATTCATTTTTTCACCGACCAGAACGTCCCTGATTCCCTGGGAGCCTATTTGCGAAAGCAGGGTCACACCGTGACCCGCCTGCGCGACGTCATGGCAACAAACTCACCGGACCCCATCGTCGCTACAGCGTGTGCGGAGTCTGAGTTAGTTCTCATCACCTGGGACCAAGACTTCAAGGCGATGGCTCCGAACATGAAAATCACTCGAAAGCGATTTGGCACCCTCAGTTGCGTTAGATTTAACTGCAAGGAGCCAAACGCAGTCGCGCGAATGAAGGAGGCTTTGCCACTTATCGAGGCCGCCTACGCCCACGCTCAAACGCGTCGGAGCAAGCAGATAATCTTTTCCATCGGCGACCACTTGGTGAGGCTTCACGGATGAGGCGTCGAACTGCACCCGAGCCGATCTACTATCCCTGCTTCACCTGCGGCGGAACGTTTCGGTTCGGCTCCCACGTCTACGACGGCCATCACATAGCGGCCTACAAATTCAACGTCTGCTCGGGCTGCTGGAGCGGCAACTGGGACGGCTGGGCACCGCACTATGAGCGCAAGATTCTGACCCATCTGGCTGAAAACGGTCTGGGTGTTCCCGCGCGGAATGCAGCGGGTTACTTGCCGCGTGATCCCGCTTGAATCAGGCTGGGCCGCGCCGCCGTTTCTCCACTTGAGAGATGTCGGAGGTCAAGGTCGGAGTAACTCACCCGGCTGATTGCCTCGAACAGCGTCTCCACTCGATAGCCGCTGCCGTATGAATCGGAGACCGAACCTGATCCGCCAGACCCTCCAGGTCGAGACCAGCCACCCAAAACCAGCGCGATGTCGCGTTCGACTTTGGCTTCTCGCAGGGCGTCGCGGAAGACGTGCCGGAAGCTGTGGAAGCAGGTCTTAGGTGCCCGCGCTCCAGCCTTTTCGGTGAACCGTGTGAACCACGGTGAGAATGTGGTGGAGCGATAGCCGGTTGCCCCCATTCCGACCTCGGCAAACAGCTTGACCTCGCCCTCCTGCCGTCGCCGGATAACGAACTTCATAAAGCCGAGGCGTAGAAGTTCGGGATGGACGGGGACGAGGCGTTCGCTCGAAACGGTCTTCAACCTTTTGTCGGTTTCCCCAGTCTCGGTCGAAGCCGTGATGGCGAAGCACGTTATGTCATCAACGACCCTGATGTCGGCAACGTCGAGTTGGCATATTTCATTGAGGCGGAGACCGCAGAAAAGCCCGACGAGCGGAATCCAGAAACGGGCGTTCCGTGGGCGGCTTAGGCCGGGTTTGGCATAGCCATGCCTATCGTCCTGGCAGCCGACGTAGAGCGGAGCGGAGAAAATTGCCTGTAGCTGTGCCGTCGAGAATGGTTTGCGTTTGTCGCGTCGCTGGGTCGGGTCGGGAACCCTCAATCCCTGAGCCGGATTTCGATCCAGCATTTCCTCCTTCACCGCCCAATTGAGCACGCCACAAAGCTTGTTCAGGTAGGTGTTTACGTTGGCCGCATTGATGAGGTCGGTGCGTTGCTCGGCCTTGGCCTTCTCTGCGATCTCGATGGGGTCGAGCTTCGGAAACAGCTTCGAGGCATTGCGGGGTTGCCAACGCAGCACCTCGATCATGTCGCGGCACTGTGTCCGGGTGATGCTGCGAACGGGAGTATCCGTTCCGAAGATCGCCAGCATCACCCGTCTTGTCGTCTGGTAGGCCATCCGAGTAGTGGGGGTCCAATCCCGCGTCGGGTCCTCTGTGTAGGCATCGTAGACCTCACGAAGCGTCAGCCCAAGCGGAGCCTCCGCCGATGCCAGTTGGAGCGTCGATCCACGATCCTCATCTCGCTGTCGGACCTCAACGCCTCTCCTGATTGTTGGATCAATCGGCTGTCCGGATCGTGCTCGGGCTTCCTCGAAACGCTGTTCAACCGAGGCAGCGATTTGGTGGCAGCGGCGCAGGGCCACCGTTGGGCTGTCCGTCCCCAGCGATCTCCAGATTTCCCGCTTACCGACAATGGCCAGCAACGACGTCGGGACCCGTCGCCGATAGTAGATGCGACCACCCCGCCAGACCAAATGTGCGCGATTGTGTAGACGCTTTGTGTAACAGCCGCCCGTCCGTTTTCCTGAGCGTTTCCCTGATCTTGATCCCGCATCGTCGCCGGAATTGTGTAGCAAGGATGTGTAGCAATCGTCCGATGACGGTTTCTCAGACGGTGAAACCGTAGTCTTTTCAACGATGGTTGGGAGAGTGGCGCACCCGAAGAGATTCGAACTCCTGACCCCCAGATTCGTAGTCTGGTGCTCTATCCAGCTGAGCTACGGGTGCGCACTGCCTTGCGGGCAGGGCCGGGTATCTAGCGGTCGGGTCGGGGTCTGGCAAGCGGCTTTTCTGAAAATACCGATAGAAAATGCAGGCTTGGACTCCGGGCCTTGGCGCACTAGGCAAGAACCTCTCCCTGAGCCGTGCAGGAGCTGTTTGGTGCGCGCCTATTCCATCCCCTCGTCGAACCCTCGGCGCAAGATTTCACTCATTCTGACGGGGGCGGCTGTCAGCGCCTTGATGTTGGCGGGATGCGCAACGGCGTCGGTCAGTGAGACGGTGACGGCGGAATCGGTAGCAGCGACGGCGCAAGCGCCGGCGCGCGGGCCTTTCGTGTCGGCGGCCAATCCCCTGGCGGTCGAGGCGGGGATGAAGATCCTGGCGCGCGGCGGATCGGCGGTGGACGCCGCCGTGGCCATTCAGGCGGTCCTGGGTCTGGTCGAGCCGCAGTCATCGGGGCTGGGCGGCGGGGCCTTCATGATGTTCTACGACGCCGAAAACGCGGCGCTGACCGTCTATGATGGGCGCGAGACGGCGCCGGCCTCGGCCACGCCCGAGCTCTTCTATGAGAACGGGCAGCCGCTGGCTTTCGTCGATGCAGTGCTGAGCGGCCATTCGACCGGCGCGCCCGGCGCCGTACCCATGCTGGCACTGGCCCAGAAGCAGCACGGCGCTCTGGCCTGGTCCGAACTGTTCGGCGACGCTGAGAAGCTGGCTCAGGACGGCTTTGTCGTCAGCCCGCGTCTGGCAGGGATGATCAGCAGCAATGCGCCGCAGGCCAAGACGCGGTGGGCGACCGAGTATTTCACCAAGGCGGACGGCACGCGCTACGCCGCCGGCGACGTTCTGAAAAACCCAGCCTATGCCGAAACGGTGCGGACCCTGGCGCGCGAGGGGGCAGCGGGCTTGCAGACGGGGCCGCTGGCCGAGGCCATAGCCGCCGCCGTGGCCGAGGGGCCGCGTCCGGGCGGGCTGACCACCGCCGACATCGCCGCCTATCGCCCCCTGGTGCGCGAGGCCGTGTGCGGGCCGTACAAGGTCTATGTCGTCTGCGTGCCGCCGCCGCCGTCCAGCGGCGCGTCGATTCTGCAACTGCTCGCCATGGGCGAGCAGACGCCGGACCTCGACAAGGGGCCGACCAGCCCTGAGGCCTGGGCTGCCTTCGCGCAGTTGCAGCGGCTGATGTACGCCGACCGCGACCGCTACTTCGGAGACCCGGCCTTTGTCTCGGTGCCGGTCGCCGGTCTGCTGGAGCCGACCTATGTGGCCGAGCGCGCGGCGCTGGCTCCAGCCTTGCGCGGCGCTGCGCCGTTCGGGACGCCGCAGGGCGCGCCCAAGGTTGGCGTCGACGCGACGCGCGAGCCAGCGGGCACCTCGCACTTCGTCGTTGTCGACGCGCAAGGCAACGCAGTCAGCATGACCACCACGGTCGAGAGCCTGTTCGGCTCGGGCCGGATGGCGGGCGGTTTCTTCCTCAACAACCAGCTCACAGACTTCTCGCTGGTGCCGACAGCGGCTGACGGCTCGCCTGCGGCCAACGCCGTGACGGCGGGCAAGCGTCCGCGCTCGTCCATGTCGCCGGTCATCGTGCTGGACCGCGAGGGGCGTCTGGTCGGAGCTCTGGGTTCACCCGGCGGGTCCTCGATCCTGGCCTATAACGCCAAGGCCCTGATCGCGGCTCTGGGTTGGGGCCTGCCGGTGCAGGAAGCCTTCGATCTGCCCAACATCGTGGCCAAGGGCGACGGCTTCGGCGCCGACACCCAGGGGTTCAGCCCTGAAATCCAGGCCGGGATGGCTGCGCGTGGCGTTTCTCTCAGACCAAACACCTCTGAGAATTCAGGTCTGCACGGCGCGCTGTGGCGGAATGGACGCTGGGATGGCGGGGCGGACAGCCGCCGCGAGGGCGTGGCGCGGACGCAATAGACCTATTCGCGGGGGCGGATCGTCAGTTGGAAGGCCACCAGGCCTTCCGACACGTCGGTGTTGATGCCGTTGTAGGCGCGAATGCCCTTGGCCTCGATCTCGCGGTAGACCACGCCGAACGAGCTCTGAACCGCGCCCCGACGATAGGCCACGCCGATCGAGGCGTCGCCGAGATAGGTGCCTTCGTCGTTGCTCATGCCCGAGCCGGTGAAGTCGCCGTCGCGCGTCCGGGCGAAGTTGTAGCCGACGGCCCGCTTCGAGCCGGCGGCGTAGAGATACCAGCGGGCGCGCTCGCCAAAGGCTTCGTCGCCGTCGGGGGCCAGCCGGTCCAGGCCCTCACCGATCTTCAGCGTTGCACCGGCTTCGGCCGTGGTGCCGTCGCGGCTGAACCCGACGCCCGCGTGCGGCGTCAAAGAGACCTCCAGGCCTGACGCCGTGCGGCCCTGCGCTGCGACCCAGCCGCGCGTATAGGTGACGTCGTAGGCCTCGTCCTGGTAGGCGCGGGCGTCCAGCGCGCGAGGCGGCACAGGCGCGCCATCGGCCCGACGCGGCTCGCCCCGGGCGGTCACCTGCAGCCGGTCGGTGAAGCCGTCACCGGTGAACCAAGCCTCGCTGCGGGCGGCGGTAAAGGCGTCTCGCCCGGCGGGGGAACCCGACAGGGCCAAGGGAGCGCCAAAGGGGGCTTCTGTAGCGGCAAGGGCGATGTCTGCCGCGACGCGGTTCGTTGCGTCCTCGAATTGAACGCTGTCGCTTCCGGCGGCCACGATGGGGAGGTTGGCCTGCGCGTTCGTCGTCGTGGGCAGGGCGCCCGCAACGATCAAGACACCAAACAGACAAACCTCGGCACGCATCAACGGTCCCCTCCCGAAATCCGTTAACAGAACCCCACTCTGCACTAACGCCGGAGAACCGCAACGGACTCTTTCAAGCCACAATCCTGACCAGACAAACGAAGCCGCCCGGAGGAGAGTTCCCCCGGGCGGCCCGATCAGCGCATCGTGATGAAAGTGCGGCCCTTACTGGCAGGCCAGGCACTCGTCGTAGTCTGTGGGGGCGGCGGAGAAGAGGTCCGGCTGGTTCGGATCGATCTCGGCCTCGGCCTTGTCTTCGGCCCCGGCGAAGGCGGCGCGTTGCACCGACTTGGAGCGCAGATAATAGAGCGACTTCACGCCGCGTTCCCAGGCGGACCAGTGCAGCATGTGCAGGTCCCACTTGTTCACATCGCCCGGGATGAAGAGGTTCAGCGATTGGGCCTGGCAGATTTCCGGCGCGCGGTCGGCGGCCAGTTCGACCACCCAGCGCTGGTCCAGCTCAAAGGCGGTCTTGAACACGCCCTTCTCGTCGTCGGACAGGCTGTCGAGGTGCTGAACCGAACCTTCGTGTTCAAGGATCGAGTTCCACACGGCCTCGGTGTCGATGCCCTTCTCGCCCAGCAGCTTCTGCAGATAGGGGTTTTTGACCGCGAACGAGCCCGACAGGGTCTTGTGCGTGTAGATGTTGGCCGGGATCGGCTCGATACCCGCCGAGGTGCCGCCGCAGATGATCGAGATCGAGGCGGTCGGGGCGATGGCCAGCTTGTGCGAGAAGCGTTCCATCACGCCGCGCTCTGCGGCGTCCAGGCAGGCGCCCTTCTCCTCGGCCAGCGCGCGGCTGGCCTTGTCGGCCTCGCGGCGCAGATGCTTGAACAGGCGCATGTTCCACGACTTGGCCATGGCGCTTTCGAAAGCGACGCCTTGGGCCTGCAAGAAGGAGTGGAAGCCCATCAGGCCCAGGCCCACCGAACGCTCACGCTTGGCCGAATAGATGGCGGCGGCCATGGCGGGCGGGGCGCGGTGGATGAAGTCCTCCAGGACATTATCCAGGAAGCGCATGATGTCTTCGATGAACTGCGGCTCTTCGCGCCATTCCAGGAACGTCTCGGCGTTGACCGAGGACAGGCAGCAGACGGCGGTGCGCTCGGCGCCCAGGTGGTCCTTGCCGGTGTGCAGCATGATTTCCGCGCACAGGTTGGATTGCTTGACCTTGAGGCCCAGCTCGCGCTGGTGCGGCGCCAACTGGCGGTTCACCGTGTCCGAGAAGATCAGATAGGGTTCGCCCGTCTGCATGCGGATGTCGAGCAGCTTGGTCCACAGCGAGCGGGCGTCGACGGTCTTCATGACCTCGCCGTTCTTGGGCGACTTGAGGTCGAAGGTGGAGCCGGCCTTCACCGCCTCCATGAACTCGTCGGTGATGTTGATGCCGTGGTGCAGGTTCAGGGACTTGCGGTTGAAGTCGCCCGAGGGTTTGCGGATCTCGAGGAACTCCTCGATCTCGGGGTGGTGGATGTCCAGATAGACGGCGGCCGAACCGCGACGCAGCGAGCCTTGCGAGATCGCCAGGGTCATGGAGTCCATGACGCGGATGAAGGGGATGATGCCGCTGGTCTGGCCGGCGCCCTTGACCTTCTCGCCGATGGAGCGGACGCCGCCCCAGTAGGTGCCGATGCCGCCGCCGTTGGAAGCCAAGGCGACATTCTCGTTCCACACGGTCTGGATGCCGTCGAGCGAGTCGCCCACGGCGTTCAGGAAGCAGCTGATCGGCAGACCGCGGTCTGCGCCGCCGTTCGACAGCACCGGGGTGGCGGGCATGAACCACAGTTTCGACATGTAGTCGTAGACGCGCTGGGCATGGTCGGCGTCATCGGCATAGGCCGTCGAGACGCGGGCGAACATGTCCTGATAGCTCTCGCCCGGCAGGAGGTAGCGATCCTCCAGGGTCTTCTTGCCGAAGTCCGTCAGCAGGTCGTCGCGCGACCGGTCCAGCGTCAGGCCTGTGACCACTTTCAGATGAGGTCTGCCCTCGGGCGGCGGCGCAGAAACCGTCGTGAATTCCGTTGTCTGCAGAGCTTCGCCGCCAGCCATGTTGATCCTTGCCCCGATCAAAATCGTAAGAAGACCGTGCCGGTTTGAAACACTAGATATGGTGTCTCTGTTCCCGTGCTCGGCTAGATGTATGGGCGCATATCGCTAATGGCAGGTAAAGACTTGATCTTGGGCAAGCGATGTGGGCGGCGGGAGATTCACGCCTGAGGGCCTGTGGAAAAGTCGGAAAAGACAATCCTCAAGCCGTCGCGTCGTGATGGTTTCCAAGTGATCACAAACGCGTGATGTGGAGCAGGCGGGAACACCTGCCTAGCTTGACCGTTAGCCGCCCATGGCTCCGCATCCCACCGCCTTCCTGACCCGCGCCCTGCGTGTGGCCCGCACCGAAATCGCCGCCGTTGCCGCCCTGCTGGTGATCGCGCTGGGCACGCTGACCTTCATCGAGGTGGCCGACGACATGCGGGAGGCTGATGGTCAGGCCTTTGACCAGGCGGTGCTGCACGCCGTGCGGCCCTTCGCCGATGATCCGGGCCGCCCTTGGGGGCCGTGGTGGCTGCACGAGGCGGCGGCCGACCTGACTTCTCTGGGGGGGATATCGGTCCTGACCCTGTTCGCCCTGATCGCGCTCGGCTTCATGGTGATCCAGGGCAAGCGGTTGTCGGCTCTGCTGCTGGTGATCGGTCTGGCCGGCGGCGTTGTCCTCAGCGAGGGTCTGAAGGCCGTGTTCGAGCGCGAGCGTCCGCCGCTGGAGTTCCAGGCGGTCGAGACGTTGAACGCCAGCTTCCCTTCCGGCCACGCCCTGCTGTCTACCGTCTTCTATCTGACGCTGGGGGTCATGCTGACGCGCGCCTTTCCGAAGAAGCGGCTGAAGGCCTATGTGCTCGGCTGCGGCGTGCTGATCGCCCTGCTGATCGGTCTGACCCGCATCTATCTGGGCGCGCACTGGGCCTCGGATGTGTTCGCCGGGTGGAGCGTCGGCGCGGCCTGGGCCATGGCGCTGTGGCTGGCCGCCTATGCGGTCGAGCGGCGCCAGCGCCTTCACGACGCGCCGCTTCAGGATACGCCTTCGACCAATGTCTAGCGGCTGGGACAGGCTGGGCGCCGGATAACGGATCGAACAGAGTCGAACGGCCGTTCGAGGATACGCCATGACCCAATACGCCGCTCCCTATGCTGAGCGTCTGATGTCGCCCGCCGCCGCCGCGGCCCTGATTCCGTCGGGCGCCAGGATCGCCATGGCGCTGGGCGTGGGCCAGCCGCCCGCGTTGCTGAAGGCGCTGGCCGACAGGGCGGAGGCCCGCGAGGTCGGCGACATCAACATCTACTACCTGCTGTCCACGGCCATCGCCGGCGAGACGGTGCTGCGTTTCGACCTGACCGACCGGCTGCGTCCCCACAGCCTGTTCCACGGCGCGATCGAACGAGGGCTGGAGGCGCGGGGCGTCGAGGCGGGGCGCCAGGCCGTCTGGTTCGTACCGACCGGCTTTCAGCAGACGCCCAGGGTTCTGACACACGAGATCGGGGTGGACACCCTCTTGGCTACGGTCTCGCCGATGGACGCCGACGGCTATTTCAGCTTTGGCACCAATACTGACTACGCCTTGGCGGCGTCGAAGACGGCCAGGCGGGTGATTCTGGAGGTCAATCCGCACATGCCGCGCGTCTTTGGCGACTGCACGGTGCATGTGTCGCAGGTCACGGCCCTGGTCGAACACGCTGCGCCCCTGCTGGAAGCGGGCAAGGCGGCGCAGCAGCCGCAGGACCTGATCATCGGCGGGCTTATCGCCGGCCTGATCGAGAACGGGTCGACCTTGCAGATGGGCATCGGCGCCTTGCCGGACGCCGTCTGCGCGGCCCTGCATGACCACGTCGATCTGGGCATCCACACCGAGATGCTCACGCCGGGTCTGGTGGAACTGGTGCGGGCCGGCGCTGTGACCAACGCCAGGAAGACGCTACATCCGGGCAAGACGGTCTTCACCTTTTCGATGGGCGATCGCGCGACCTACGACTTTCTGCATGAAAATCCGGCGGTCGAGGCGCATCCCGTCGACTATGTGAACGATCCGGCGGTGATCGCCCGCAACGCGCAAATGGTGTCGGTAAACGCCACGCTCCAGATCGATCTCTTCGGCGCCTGTTGTTCGGAGTACCTCAAAGGGCGGCAGTACACGGCTGCGGGCGGGCAACTGGACTTTGTCCGCGGCGCTTCGGCGTCACCGGGCGGCAAGTCGATCATCGCCTGTCATTCGACAGCGGCCAGGGGGACGGCGTCGCGCATCGTCGCCAAGCTGGACGGGCCGGTGACGACGCCCCGCAATGACACCCAGATCGTCGTCACCGAGCACGGCTGGGTCAATCTGCGCGGTATGACGGTGGATCAGCGAGCCCGCGCCCTGATCGGCCTGGCCGCGCCGCAGTTCCGGGCAGGTCTCGAAGCCGAAGCTCGAACGATGGGCCTGATCTGAAGATACCCGCATTATATGTAAGTGTTTCCGCGCATGGGACTGCGCAGGATTCTTTTACATTTGCCGGTCACCATCATCGTGGGGATAGGGCGAGGTTCGAGCATGGCGGGACGCTGGCGGTTGTTTCGCCATGATGCGGGGCGAGAGGCGGGCCCTCCGCCATTGCTTTATGTTCTTCTATTCGCCGTTTGCCTGCTGCTGGGCCATTGGAGCGCCAGCACCTTCCAGGCCGTGATCGTCTGGCCGGCCAACGGCGTCATGCTGGCCGCCCTGCTGCAGTTGCATCGACGCCAGGCCGTGGCCGTGCTTCTGGCCTGCGTTATGTTGAATCTGGGCAGCAACGTCTTGCGAGGTGATGGTCTGCCTTTCCTCTGGACCAATGTGGTCCTGAACCTCGGTCAGGTGCTGGTCGCCGGCGTTCTGGCGCGACGGCTGGGCGGGGCGGCGCTGGACATGCGACGGCCGCGACGGCTGTTCGCCTTCGCCCTGGCGGCGGCGGCGCCGGCCGTGGTGCTCAGCACGACGGCCGCGGTCGGCCTGGGCATAGCCTTGCGCGACTATTCGCCGACCATGGCGATCTTCGTCTGGCAGCATATGTTCGGCATGGAGTTGCTGGGGCTGCTGATCGTCACGCCAACCCTGCTGCTGCTGGCGCGGACCCATCGCTTCAGTCTGGATCGCGCCGCCAGCACGGCGGGCGTTCCCGAGGCGGCCCTGCTGTTTCTTCTGCTCGCTGCGGTCACAGCCTGGGTGTTCAGCCAACCGTCATCCATGGCCTTTGCGGTCCTGCCGCCGCTGATGCTGATCGCGTTCCGCCTGTCCCCGCCCTGGACGGCGCTGGCGCTGATCGTGGTGACGGTGATCAGCGGGGTCGGCACCCTGACGGGTCACGGGCCGATGATGCTGGGCGCCGTGGAGGACATTCCGGATCTGGCAGGCCTGCCGCTGCGGATGCGGCAGATGGGCGGCTACTATGTCTTCCTTCTGGTGACCGTCGTCACGGCGCTGCCGCTCAGCACCCTGATGAGCCAGCGTCGGCGGTTGGTGGAACGTCTGCAAGCGCGCAACGCCGTCGCCATGGAGGCCCAGGCGCGGGCTGAACGGTCGGACGCCGCGAAGTCCCGATTCCTGGCCCTGATGAGCCATGAGATGCGCACGCCGCTGAACGGCATCGCGGGTTACGCCGACCTGCTGGCCCGGCGCAACGATCTGTCGCCCGAGGTCTTGCCTCAGGTCGAGGCCATCGGGCGGTCGGGCGAGGCGATGCTGATGCTGGTCGAGGACGTGCTCGAATTCTCTCGCGGTGGCGAAGCTGTCGCCAGCGAGCGGCTGATGGTCAGTGACCTGTTGCAGGAGGCGGCGGCGCCGGCGCGATTGAACGCTGAGGCCAAGGGACTGCCGTTCATCCTGACGATTGAGCCCGAGGCGCGCGGAGCCTTCACCGGCGACCGTCGCCGCCTGCGTCAAGCCTTGCACCATGTGATTTCCAACGCCGTCAAGTTCACCGACAGCGGCGAGGTGCGCGTGGCTGCGGCTCATGACGGCGCGGTTCTATCCGTGGTCGTGTCGGACACCGGCAGCGGCATCGATCCGGCCTTCATGCCCAGATTGTTCGACGCCTTTGCCCAGAGCGATGATTCCCTTCGTCGTGAGCATATGGGCGCAGGCGTCGGCCTGCCGCTGGCACTGGCCCAGATCAGGCGCATGGGCGGACGGATCGATGTGGTCAGCACGCCGGGGCAGGGGTCGACCTTCAGCGTCGCCGTTCCCTTGTCGCCAGTCAGCGTTTCTGAAGACGCGCCTTCGAGCGAGGTGGAGCGGGCGATGCGGGTGCTGATCGTGGACGACCACCCGGTCAACCGGGAGATGATGCGCCTGATGCTGGCGGCCGCCGATTGCGAAACGGTCGAGGCCAAGGACGGTCTGGAGGCTGTTGAAAGGGCGCGAGAAGGCGGATTCGACCTGATTTTGATGGATGTGCGAATGCCGCACCTGGACGGGTTGGGAGCCACGGAACGGATCCGCGCCCTGTCGTCGCCGGTGGCGGCGGCGCCGATTCTGGCGGTGACGGCGGACGCCATGCCCGAAGACGCCGTGCGTTGTCGGAACGCCGGCATGGACGGTCATCTGGCCAAGCCCATCACCCACGTGCGTCTCTACGCCGCCATCGACCAGGCCATGCAGGCGGCCGCGCACCGACTGGAAAGGGTCGCCGCCTAGGCCTCGTCCTCGAAGGGAAAGCGTTTGGCCCAGAACTGCTGCAAGGAGGGCAGGGCGTCCACCCTGCGCACGACCTCGCTCATGCGGGGCGCCTCGGTGTAGAAGCGCGCGCGGCGTGGCGTCCAACGACTGGCGACGGCGACATAGAGGTCCAGCACGCCTGGCTCGTCCCCCATGAGAAACCGGCCCGGCGTGATCTGTTCGTCCATCACCCGCCAGCAATCGGCGATGCGCTCTGCGGTGCGCCGCTTCAATTCGTCCTGCGCGCCGACATCGTCCCCGACCAGTCGCGACGGCACATCCCGCACCCAGAACAGGGAATAGATCGAGGCGGGGATGAAGATCATCCAACGCAGAAACTGCGCCCGGCGCGGATCGCTGGGCGCCGGCCCGAGGCGGGCTTGCGGATAGGTGTCAGCCAGCCAGATCAGGATGGCGGCGCTTTCGGTGATCGTGTCACCCTCTGGCGTGATCAGGGCCGGGATCTGGCGCATGGGATTGGCGGCGGCCACTTTCTCGCGCTCGGCTTCGCCTTCCCAGGTCACGGCCTCGATGACGCGATAGTCCAGTCCGATCAGGGTCATGGCCGCCTCGACCGGGACCGATCCCGAGCCAGCGGCGCCGTAAAGCGTGAAACTCATCCCCAGGCTTCTCCCCATCTGATTGTCTGTCGACCACCACATCTAGCGGTCGGGTGAAAATGTGATCGCAAGATAGGCGCATTCCGACTTGGCGCCGGGACGCGTCGGACGCATGGTGAAACTCACTTCTCCCGGATTCGCTTCAGGTCATTTTGATGAACGCCCACTCCTCGATCATCCGTCCCGGAACGGCCGGACTGCTGACCCCCTCGGCTGCTTACAAGCCCTTCCGCTATCCGTGGGCCTTCGACATGTGGAAGAAGCAGCAGCAGGTCCACTGGATGCCCGAAGAGGTGCCGCTGGGCGAGGACGTCAAGGACTGGGCCGCCAACCTGACGGACAGCGAGCGCAACCTGCTGACGCAGATCTTCCGCTTCTTCACCCAGGCCGACATTGAGGTCCAGGACAACTACATGGAACGCTACGGCCGGGTGTTCAAACCGACCGAAGTGAAGATGATGCTGGCGTCCTTCGCCAATATGGAGACGATCCATATCGCGGCCTACGCCCTGCTGCTCGAAACCATCGGCATGCCCGAGAGCGAGTTCGGCGCCTTCATGGAATACGAGGCCATGCGCGACAAGCATGACTTCATGGGCCAGTTCGGGGTCGACACCGACGCCGACATCTGCCGGACGCTCGCCATGTTCGGCGGCTTCTCCGAAGGGCTTCAGCTGTTCGCCAGCTTCGCCATGCTGATGAACTTCCCGCGCCAGTCCAAGATGAAGGGCATGGGCCAGATCGTCAGCTGGTCGGTGCGCGACGAAAGCCTGCACTGCGAAGGCATCATCAAGCTCTATCACGCCTTCAACAAGGAGACGGGCGCCGTCACCAAGGCTGTGGCTGACGACATCGTCGACTGCTGCAAGACCGTGGTCGAGATGGAAGACAAATTCATCGACCTGGCTTTCGAAATGGGCCCGGTCCACGGCATGACGCCGGACGACATCAAGCAGTACATCCGCTTCATCGCCGACTGGCGCCTGCGCCAACTGCAACTGCCGGAAGTCTACGGCGTGACGGAAAATCCGCTGCCCTGGCTTCAGTCGTTGCTGTCGGGCGTCGAGCACGCCAACTTCTTCGAGGCGCGCGCCACCGAATACTCCAAGGCGGCGACGCAAGGTTCCTGGCACGGCGCTGACGGCGTCTGGGACAGCTTCGACGCCATGATGAAACGTCGCGAGACCGCCGAGGGCTGAGCCCAGCCATATGTCTGGTTATAGCGGCGCCGGTTGGTTCAGCCGTGCGCCGTTATCGCGCCGATGCATCCGCGCATGTCGTCGCTGTCATTTCGAAGGCTGACGTCCGGCGTTGCAGCGGGCCCTGTCTCCGCGTTCGCAGGCGGCCACTGTGGCCCGCCAGTCGGCCATCTGCCGCTCATAGTCGGCCTGGGCCTGGGCGGCGGTGTTGAGGTCGGACTTGTGGCGTATCCGGTCGGCCTCGGCAGCCTCCAGCTGTGACTGATAGGCGGCCTGGGCCTTGGCATGGGCCGCAGCATTGGCGCGATCCTCGTTTTCGGCCAGATCGTTCTGGGCCGCGATTTCCGCGTTCAGGGCTTGGGTGCGGCGCAGTTCGTCCGGATCCTGAGCCGCATCCGGGGCGCGGCGATAGCGCTCGCCCTGTCGAAGCAGCAGCTCCGCCACGGGATCGCTGGACGCCGCCTGAACCGCCTGTCCTGACTTGGGGGTCTGGGCTTCTGCGGGCATCACGAAGGCGCTGAGAGAGGCCGCGAGGAGGGCGGCGCTGCAAAGGCGAAAAGCATCGGTCATGGGCGTATCCTTGCCAGGCGATTAGATCGGATCGAAGCTTGGCTTTTCCGACTGTAGCCCGAACAAACGCTCAAGGTGGTAAATGGCTGCGCCGCGCATCAAGCGGGCAGACGCAACTCAAATGTCGTGCCTTCCGGACCCGTGTCCAGCAGACGCAGTTCGCCGCCGTGGTTGGCCGCCAACTCGCGCGAAATCGTCAGCCCCAGACCTGTGCCCTCAGACGCGCGGCCGCTGACAAAGGGTTCGAACAGGCGTCCGGCCAGGCGCTCGGGGATGCCGGGGCCGTCGTCGGTGATCTGTAGCGCCAGCACGCCGTCGCGGGTCTCGGCGCGAACGGTGATCCGGCCCTGCCCGCCTCCCGTGGGATCGCTCTCGATCGCCTGCCGGGCGTTGCGCATCAGATTGACCAATATGCGGTGCAGCTGGTCGTTGTCGGCGCTGACGGTGAAACGAGCGGGCAGGTCGCGCACCAGGCGCACGCCGTCCTCCTCCAGCCCCGCGTCCTCGGCGGCGACGGCGACGACCCGGGCCAGCAGCATCTTCTGCAACTGGGGCGCGGCCTCTTCGGACTTGCCATACTCCAACACATTGCGGGCCAGGGCGGCGGCGCGGCCCAGGGCGCGCTCCAGCCGGGGCAGGGCCTTGGCCACCAGGGGGTCAGAGGAGCTGGACAGGCGCTCGGACGCCATCTGGGCGGAGGTCAGCATGTTGCGCAGGTCGTGGTTGATCTTGGCCACCGCCTCGCCCAAGGCCACCAGACGGGCGCGCGAGCGCAGGGACTGACGCACTTCTTCCTGCATCCGGGCCAGTTCGCGCTCGACCCTGCCGATCTCGTCCTTGCGATCCGACGGCGTTTCGGCCGGGCTTTCGGCGTCGGCGGCGAAGCGCTCGATTGCGCGGGTCACCCGCCGAAGCGGCGCCAGAACCAGGAAGGACAGCGAGGCGTAGAGCAGTCCGCCGGCCACCACCGCGATCAGCAGAGACATGGTCAGGCTGTTCAACAGGAAGGATTTCAGCTCGATCTTCAGCGGCTGGGCCGGGGCCAGAATCTCGATGAAGTCTCCCGAGCGATAGCGTGGCTTGGCCTGCACTCGTAGCGAGCGGTCGGGGTGGCCGAACAGGGTCTTCCATGGGTCCAGCAGCCGGGCGCCGACATTGCGCTGGCGCAGGTCTATCAGTTCTGGCGCGCGCGGCAGGTTGGGGGCCTGCAGCAGCAGGCGGCGTACGCCCTGCTCGCCGACGACCACGGACTGGACCCCCCCGATGCTGAGCAGTTGCTCGGCGGTGGAATCCTCGACGGCGGAATAGGGCAGGGCTTCGACCCCGACGGAGGCCAGTTCGGCGGCCTGCAGCCGGTCCATCAGCCACCTTTCCTGGAAGGAGGCGGCGCTGGGGACGATGATCAGGGCGGCGACGGCCAGGGTGAAGGCCACGGTCAGAAGCAGCAGGCGGCTGGAGAGGCCGTCGGGCGCGCGTGGGGTGAGGCGCTCGCGCCAGACGTCAGGCAGGCGCGCGTCATGCAGTCGTGCGGTCAGGCCCGTCTCGTCGTGGGGGCGTATGGGCAGTCGCGTTTCGATCGCGTTCCGTTCCGTCATGCGGCGTCCATGCCGTGCCGAGCTCGCCATTTCTGCACTAATTTGAGCGAGAGGGGCAGCAGCATCGACAGGAAGGCCACGCCCAGCAGCGGCCACATGAACTCGGCGAACAGGCTTTGCAGGTTCGGATTGGGATCATCGACCAGAATGTCGTTCAGCCCCGCCCCGATCCAGCAATAGATGATGTGGGCGGGCAGCAGGCCGATGAAGGTGGCGATCATGTAGGGTCGCAGGGGCGCCGCCATGACGCCCGCCGCCACATTGATCAGGTGGAAGGGCACCGACACGACCAGGCGCGCCACCAGCACATACCAGAAGGTGTTCCTGTCCACGCCCTCGCAGACCTTCTTCAGCAGGCCGGTGTCCTGGGCTGCGCGCCTGCGCAGGGATTCTCCCAGAGCCGTGCGACCGACATAGTAGACGGCCAGGGCGCCGATGGTGGCGGCGAAGGCCGTGGCCACGCCCCCGACCCAGGGGCCGAACAGGTAGCCGGCGGTCACGGTGATGAAGACCACGCCGGGCACCACGCTGGCGGTCAGCAGGGCGAAGACCAGCATCAGGGCCAGAAGCATCAGAAAGTAATGTTCGTCCGCGAGAGCCTGGAACGCCGCGCCGTGCTCGCGCAGGGTGTCCAGCGACAGGTAGCGGTTCCAGCCCATGCCGAAGATCAGGGCGATCGCCGCCAGCAGGACGGCAAGGGGCAGAAAACGTTTGACCCGGTTCATCCCTGCTCCGTAACCGACGCGGCTCAGCTTCTCTAGAGATTTCAGGCCGGCTGCGGGCTTGAGGATCGGCTGTTGGCGTTGACTCGTCCGTCGTCGCCGCTTATACGCCCGCCTCCTGCAGCGGATGACTGTTGTCCGTTGTGCAACCCTGTAGCCCTGGAGCCGAACGTGAAGCGGACCTATCAGCCGTCGCGACTCGTGCGCAAGCGCCGTCACGGCTTCCGTTCGCGGATGGCCACCAAGAACGGTCAAAAGATTGTTGCGCGTCGCCGCGCCAAAGGCCGTAAGCGCCTGACGGCCTGACGTCACGCGCCCATTACCCTTTGGGCGGGCGCATGACCGATCCGATGAAAATCGATCGCCTGACACGGCGGCCCCAGTTTCTGGCGGCCGCCAAAGGTGTTTCTCAGGCTCGCGGCGCCGTGGTGGTCCAGCAACTGGATCGTCAGGACGGCCTGACCGCGATCCGCCTGGGTTTCACCGCGACGCGCAAGGTGGGCGGGGCAGTGGTGCGCAACCGTTGCAAACGCCGCCTGCGTGAAGCCGCGCGGCTTCTGGCGCCCCTGCACGGGCGTCCTGGCTGCGACTATGTGTTCATCGCCCGCATGGGCACGGCGGACCGCGATTGGGACCGTCTGCTTGACGATGTGAAATCGGCCCTTACAAGGCTCGCAACCCCGCGCGCGGCTCCCGATATGGGAGATGAGGTGAAATCACCCGCCCGCGCCTCTGACGATTCGCGCCCCTCCGGCCAGGACCGCTGACCCCGATGCAGAACGAGAATTCGCGCAACACCATCATTTTCTTCGTGTGCGCGGCCCTGATCATGGGCGTGTACTACTTCATGGTGATGCGCCCGCAGGCCGAGATGCGCCGCCAGCAACAGGTCGCCGCCGCCGAGGAGAAGGCGGCCAGCACGCTCGACGCCAGCCTGACCTCCGGCTCGGCCGCGCCGGCCGCCTTTGTCGCTGACCGCGCCAAGGCCCTGGGCACGGCGGCTCGCGTGCCGATCCAGACGTCCAAGCTCAAGGGCTCGCTGTCGCTGCAGGGCGCGCGCATCGACGACCTCTACCTGACCAACTACAAAGAGACGCTGGACAAGAATTCGCCACCGGTGGAGCTGTTCCGTCCGCAGGGCATGGAACACGCCTACTTCGCCCAGTTCGGCTGGAGCGGCCCCAACGTGCCCGGCGGCGTTCCCGGCCCGAACACCGTGTGGAGCCTGACCAAGGGCGCGACCCTGACCCCGACTACGCCGGTCGAGCTGACCTGGGACAATGGTCAGGGCCTGCGCTTCACGCGCGTCATCGCCATCGACACCCAATACGTCTTCACCGTCAGCGACACCGTCGCCAACCTGAGCGGCCAGCCGATCACGATCGCGCCCTATGGCCGCGTCGAGCGCCAGGGCGTGCCGGCCGATCTGGGCAAGCAGATGATCCTGCACGAAGGCGCCATCGGCACTTTCGGTTCAGACGGGAAGTTCACGACGGAACAGGTCAAGTACAAGGACTGGGCCAAGAAGCCGCGCATCGAGAACCAGTCGACCGGCGGCTGGCTGGGCATCACCGACAAGTACTGGATGGCCGCGCTCATTCCGGACCAGAAGGAAAAGATCGAGGGTCGTTTCGCCGTCCGCGACGCCGAGGGTCTGAATGTCCACGAAGCCGCCATGCTGGGCGCAACCCGCACCATCCAGCCCGGTCGCCAGATCGAGGAGACCCAGCGTCTGTTCGCTGGCGTCAAGCGTAACGAGATCCTGGCCGGTTACGAGAAGAGCCTGGGCCTGCCGCGCTTCATCTACGCCATCGACTGGGGCCACCTCTTCTTCCTGACACGCCCGATCTTCATGATCGTGGAGTTCTTCTACGGCCTCCTGGGCAACTTCGGTCTGGCCATCCTGGCCCTGACGGTGGTGGTCAAGCTGGTCATGTTCCCGCTGGCCAACAAGTCCTACGAGAGCCTCTCCAAGATGCGGACCCTCCAGCCCAAGATGGAGGAGATCAAAAAGAAATTTAAGGACGATCCGCAGAAGCAGCAGCAGGAGACGATGGCCCTGTATCAGCGGGAGAAGATCAATCCGCTGGCGGGTTGCCTGCCCATCCTGGTGCAGATCCCGGTCTTCTACGCCCTGTACAA
This sequence comes from Brevundimonas sp. UBA4553, assembly GCF_002387245.1. Taxonomy (GTDB): domain Bacteria; phylum Pseudomonadota; class Alphaproteobacteria; order Caulobacterales; family Caulobacteraceae; genus Brevundimonas. Next base: position 14,310 of record NZ_DGLD01000005.1, on the reverse strand, counting down.
GGTGCTGTTCGTCACCATCGAGATGCGTCACGCGCCCTTCTTCGGCTGGATCCGCGACCTGTCGGCGCGCGACCCCTCGACGATCTGGAACCTGTTCGGCGCCATTCCCTGGGATCCCTCGACCCTGCCTCTGGTCGGCAGCCTGCTGAACGGTCCGTTGCATCTCGGCGTCCTGCCGATCGTCTATGGTCTGACCATGTGGCTGCAGCAGTCGATGAACCCGCCGGCGCAGGATCCGATGCAGCGTCAGATCTTCGCCTTCCTGCCCTTCATCTTCACCTTCATTATGGCCCCGTTCGCGGCTGGCCTGCTGATCTACTGGGCCTGGAACAACATTCTCTCGATCGCGCAGCAGTACGTCATCATGCACCGCTTCAAGGCCGAGAACCCGATCGACACTTTCTTCGCCCGCTTCAAGAAGGCCTGATCCGTTGGAGCAACCGTCGGACGAGCCCAAGGTCGGAGAATACTCGGACGCAGAGATCGAGGCGGCACGCGTGCTGTTCTCGCGGCAGGCGACCTTTGTGCTGGGCTGCGCTAAGATCGAACAACTGCCCGATCCCGATCTGCCCGAAATCTCGTTCGCGGGTCGCTCGAACGTTGGCAAGTCCAGCCTGATCAACGCTCTGGTCGGCATGCACAAGCTGGCGCGGGCCTCGAACGAGCCGGGGCGCACGCGCGAGGTCAACTTTTTCGATCTGGACGGCCGGCTGCGCCTGGTCGACCTGCCGGGCTACGGCTGGGCCAAGGCGTCCAAGACCACGGTCAAGAAGTTCCAGGACCTGGGCCGCGATTATCTGCGCGGCCGGGTGACGCTTAAGCGGGTCTATCTGCTGATCGACGCACGCCACGGCCTGAAGAAGGTCGATGACGAGGCGCTGGACGCGCTCGATCTGGCCGCCGTCAGCTATCAGATCGTCCTGACCAAGGCCGACAAGCTGAAGAAGGGCGAGGCGGAAAAGGTCCAGGCGGCGACGCTGAAAGCCATTTCCAAGCGCCCCGCCGCCTACCCGGCGGTGCTGGTCACCTCGTCCGAGAAGGGCACGGGCATGCCGGAGTTGCGCGCCGAGATCATGCGGACGACCGGCGTCGAAATCTGAGCCGAACAATCGGCCGGTCGGTATGGCGCCGCTGACTTGGGCGCCCATATCGGTCGGATGATCCCGCTTTCCATTCTCGACCTCGCTCCGGTGCCCGAGGGCTCCGATGTCTCACAGTCGCTGGCCAACACGCTCGACCTGGCGCGCCACGCTGAACGGCTAGGCTACAGACGCTTCTGGTTGGCCGAGCACCACAACATGCCGGGCATCGCCAGCGCCGCGACCTCGGTGGTCATTGGCGCTGTAGCGGCGGCGACGGAGACCATTCGCGTCGGCGCCGGCGGCGTCATGCTGCCCAATCATGCGCCTCTGGTCATCGCCGAACAGTTCGGCACGCTGAACGCCCTGCACCCCGGCCGTATCGACCTGGGCCTGGGCCGCGCGCCCGGTTCGGACCAAGCCACGGCGCGGGCCTTGCGCCGCACGCTTCAGGGGGACGTGGACGCCTTCCCGCAGGATGTGATGGAACTGATGCAGTGGTTCGCGCCGGCGACGCCTGATCAGCGCATCATCGCCAACCCCGGCGAAGGGCAAAACGTACCGATCTGGATTTTGGGGTCCTCGACCTACGGGGCGCAACTGGCGGCCCATCTGGGCCTTCCCTACGCCTTCGCCAGCCATTTCGCGCCCGGCGAGATGATGCGGGCGCTGGACATCTATCGCGAGACCTTCCGTCCCTCGGCCTATCTGGACAAGCCTTACGTCATGCTGGGCTACAACGTATTCGCGGCGGATACGGACGAAGCGGCGCGTCTGTTGTTCACCTCGGTCCAGCAGGCGTTCGTCAACCTGAGGACGGGGCGTCCCGGCAAGCTGCCCGCGCCTGTCGAAGGCTATTATGAGAGACTGGACGGCGCCGCGCGCGGCATGATCGACGCGGCCCTGGCCTGCTCTGCTGTGGGCTCGCTTGAAACCGTCCGAGCAACCACTGAGGCCTTCATCGCCAAGACCGGGGCCGACGAACTGATGGTCACAAGCCAGATCTGGGATCCGACGGCGCGCGTGCGGTCGATTGAGCTCTTGGCGCAGGCGGCCGGCCAGGCCTGATTTTCACTCCGGTGGGAGTGAGGGCGGCGGCCTTGTATCTGACAGGTCATAGCCGCCGTCCTCGTCCAGGCGACGCCAGGCGTCGCCCAGCCGGATGGCGTCGGCCAGATCCTGATGGGAAATCACTGTCTGCTCGGCCAGGCGTTGGCGTAGACCGAGGCAGGCCGCCAGTATCGCCGACGCCTGTCGCACGACGGCGATGTCTGAGGACGCGCCCAGGGCCTCATGGGCGGCGTAGCGCCATTGCATCCCGTCCGGGCCGTCGATCAGCGCCCATTTTTCGGCGGGGCTCAGGTGTTCGCCGAGCGGCTCCCAAGGACCGCCTTCCGCAGGACGACGATAGTGACCTGCCTTCTGAGGCAGGCCATGACGTCCATAGACCTGTCTGGCCGAGGCCTCGATGGCCTGTAGCAGCGACAGCAGAGCGGGGAGCGACGGCGCCGCTTCAGACTGTTCCAGCGTCAACTCACTGGACGAGGCCTCCGAGCGACGGCGTCCGAAGCGGCCCAGCATGGTTTAGTCGACGTTGATCGTGCTGGTGACGGAAACGTCGTAGATCACGCGGGTCACGCTCTGCACGAACTCGAAGAACTTGCGAGCTTCCGCGGCGCCGGATCGGGGCGCGTAGATGACGTCGTCAGGCTCGATCTGGAAGTTGCTGGCGATGAAGAAGCCAGAGCCTTCGTTGAGGTTGAGCCGGTAGACCACCGGGACGCCGCGTGGGGTGGCGGGTTGCTGAATGCCCAGAGCCTGAGCGACTTCCGGGCGCTCGAAGCGGAAAACGAGCACCGACTTGGCGTCGGCAAGGTTGGAATCCAGTCCGCCGACGCCGCTCAGCGCTTCCGCCAAGGTCAGTGGCCCCGGCGGAAGGTCTGTCCGGGCCACGGCGTTGAAGGCTCCGAAGGAACTGAACCGACGCGGCTGGTAGACCAGATTGACCTGATCGCCCCGCTGAAGCCGGACGTTCTCGTTGAACTCGGTCGTCACGATCGACATCGGCGCCGCATAGGTCTGACCGCCGCGTTGAATGCGAACGGTGACGTCGTAAACGGAACGCGACGATCCGCCGGCGGCGGCGATGACGTCCAGGATGCGGTCGCTGTTGGCGGCCAGCGGCTGTCGGCCAGGGCTGCGAACTTCCCCCAGAATGGTGACGGTGTTCGAGCTGTTGGCCGCGAGGGTGACGAGGACCTGGGGATTGCCGACCTTGCCGATCAGCGCGCGCCGAATGGCGGCCGAGGCCTGGCCAGGGGTCAAACCCTGCACCGGCACGGCGCCGGCGAAGGGCACCGCGATTGCTCCGCTGCGATCCACCACCATGGGCGGCAGGGATTGGTTGCCCGACTGGACGTCTCCACCCGAGCTGCGTCCGCCGAACAGGCTGCCGCTGGGTTCGTATATGGCGACGGCCAGTGTGTCGCCGATGCCGATGATGTCGGTCGGGGCGTCGCTGGACGCCAGCGCCAAGGTTGTAAAGGATCGCGACGGCGCCGCCTTCAACCGCTCACTGAGCGCGAAGTCGAGATCGATCAAGGCGTAGTCGCCCTGGCGTTCAGCGGTGCTCGCCTGCTTGACCACGCCGGAGCCGGACGGTCCGTCGCGAGGCAGCGTCGAGCAGCCGGCGACGAGAGCAAGAATCATCAGACTGGCGGCGGTACGGGTCATTGCAGCTCTGCTTCAGTTACGCCTGATGCTTACCCGGCTGTGGCTGTCGCCGCCAGTGGGGGCAGCAGATGATCCTCGATCGACTGGAAATGGCTCTTCCAGGTGGGGGCCGAGTAGGCGGGCGCGACGGGGCGGAGCCGGGTGGCCGCCTCCAGCGCCGCCATCCAACCCAGACCGTCCAGAGGATCAATCAGGGTGGCTTGCGGCACCATTTCGCGGTGCGCGGGAATGTCTGATGCGATCAGTGGCACGCCGAGCGCGGAAGCCTCGACCGCTGGCAGGTCAAAACCCTCGACGGAGGAGGGGGCCAGGACCGCCTGGGCCCCGTTCATGAGATCGGCCAGGGCGGTGTCGGGCAGGTTCTCCGCCTGATGCACCAGTCCCTGCAGATTGGGCGAGCGCTGCAGGTGATCGAGCACCGCCTCGTTTTCCCAGCCGTAGCGCCCGATCAGCACCAGTCGGGGGGCCTGATCGCCCATCTTCTCATGCAGGCGGCGCCAGATGGTCAGCAGGAAGGCGAGATTCTTGCGCGCCTCGATCGTGCCGACGTGGACGAAATAGGGACGCCGGGCCCCGTTGGGCTGGCCACGCTGGAAAATCGGCTCGAGGCCGAGATGGGCGACGTCGATCGGCGGAGAGGGCATGTTCTCTCGATCCGCAAAGGCTAGCAGTTCGTCGGCGGTGTACTGGGAATTGACCACGATGCGCGACGCGTGGCGCAATGCGGTCAGCACGCGGCGTCGATGCTTGGCCCCATCGCCGGGCCGGCAGAACTCAGGATGAGTGATGGGGATGAGGTCGTGCAGCATGACCACCCGGTCGATCCCCCGCGCGCCAAGGCTGGTCAGGATTTCCGGCGTGTTCAGGCTGGTGTGGCCCACGTTGAAATAGAGCTGGGCGGGGGGCGGAGCCGCGACCCGACGCGATCGAAAATACTGTTTCCAGACACGGGCCTTCTTGCCTGGACGCGGTTCATCCGGGGCGGGCGCCTGGCCGATCACCGAGGTCGTGGGCTGGGTCGCTTCCAACGCCGCGAACAGACGGCGCTCGTTGGCGTTCAGGGCGCGATGGGAAGCGTCGCCGGTCCAGCGCTGTCTCAGCTCGGTCATGCACTCCCGGAACCAGCGCGAATCGACGGCGGCCAGTTGGTCGTGCCGGGATCTGACGGGCACCATGCGATAGTCGGGATGATCCATCAGCCATTCGGCGTAGGCCAGGCAGACGCGATCGACGCCTGTGGGAGCGCTACGATCGGTGCGGCTGAGAAGACGACTGGCGTCGAACAGAATGTCCTGGGTCATCAGGAGACGTAGCCAGCCTGCATGAGTTCAGCGACGTGGATGATAGCCACGGGGCGATTGTGCTCGACCACGAAGAGGTTGGCGATCTTGTTGGAGCTCAGAAGGTCGACCACGTCGCTCATGCGGGCGTCAGGGTCCACGGTGATGGGGGTGCGGCTCATGATGTCTTCGGCGCTGACAGCGGCGATGTCATTGGAGAAGGCGCGGCGGATGTCGCCGTCGGTGATCATCCCCGCCAGCGATCCATCGGAATGCAGTACCGCGACGGCGCCCTTACGTCCGGCGCTGACGGCCGAAACCACGTCGCTGAAGCTGGCGTCCAGCGGCACGCTGGCTGGCTTGGCGGCGTTATCGCCCATCCATTCGCGCACGCTCTGCAGGCTCATGCCCAAGGCGCCGCCGGGATGATGCAGGCCGAAATCTTCACGGGTGAATCCGCGCCGATCCATCAGCACCATGGCCAAGGCGTCGCCAATCGCCAGAGTCATCAGGGTGGAGGTGGTCGGCGCGAGGCCGTTGGGGCAGGCCTCGGCCACGGTAGGCATGGTCAGGCTGACGGCGGAGTGACGGCCTAGGAAGCTGCCGGCCCGCTGGGTGATGCCGATGACCGGAATATCGTTGCGCTGGCAGTAGAGTAGCGGATCACGCAGTTCGCGGCTTTCGCCCGAGTTGGAGATCGCCAGCAGGGTGGTGTCGGGGCGCAGCATGCCCAGGTCGCCGTGGCTCATCTCCGCCGGGTGGACGAAGAAGGAGTTGGTGCCGGTCGAGGCCAGGGTGGCGGCGATCTTGCCGCCGATGTGGCCTGACTTTCCCATTCCGGTCACGACCAGATAGCCGGGCCGCGACAGGATGATATCGCAGGCGCGGGCGATCGAGACGTCGATGGAGCGCTCCAGCGCCTCCAGCGCCTCGATGTTCAGTCGCACGACCTCGCGCGCTCGGTCGGTCATCGCGGCGATCTGTTCCGGCGACGAGTGGACGGTATCGGGCATCGGCAGGCTCCTGAGCGCCGGACCGCTGCAGCGGTTCTTCGTGGCGTATGGCGAATTGCCCCATCTGGATTGTTCGCACAATGGCGAGGTTGCGGCGGAAATGTCGCCGGTCGAGACAACCTTACGGGCTTCCATGCGTTGTGAGCAGTCTCGACATCAGTGGAAAAACGAGTCCGGACCTTATGCCGTCTGCATCCGGGGCTATAGCCTCACGCCTGCCCAAGCCGCCCGCCACCCTAAAAGCACCCGCACTGTTTCTGGACCTGGACGGTGTGCTCGCCCCCTTGGCGCCGACGCCTGACGCCGTGAAACCCGACCCGCGACGCACGGACGTTCTGACTCGTCTGACAGAACGCCTGCAGGGCCGCGTGGCTATCGTCAGCGGTCGCACACTGGGTGAAATCGACCGGATCAGCGATGGTGCGGCGAGGGCCGCCTCCGGCGTGCACGGCCTGCAAAGGCGGCGAGGCGACGGCTCATTCGCCAATCGGGCGCCTGATCCGGCTGTGCGACGAGCCGTGGCGGCCTTTGACGCTTTCGCCGCCGAACGTCCGGGCGTGCTGGTGGAAGACAAGGAGTTGGCGGCAGGTTTGCACTACCGTCAGGCGCCCAGCGTGTCGGGTGAGGCTATCGCGCTGGCCGCATCTCTGGCGCAGGAAACCGGTCTGGCGTTGCAGCCCGGCTCGATGGTCCTGGAGCTGAAGACCCCGGGAACGGACAAGGGCGTCGCCGTCAGCGCCTTCATGGCCGAGGCGCCCTTCATCGGCGCGACGCCTGTCATGGTCGGGGATGACCTGACGGACGAGCATGGCTTTGAGGCCGCCGAGAGGCTGGGCGGCTTCGGCGTTCTGGTGGGGGCCGACCGGCCGACCGCTGCTCGTTACCGGCTGGATGACGTCACCGCCGTTCTCGACTGGCTTGATCAGATTGAAGGAGGCCCGGCATGAGCCGCCCCAACCTCGACCTCGCGCCCATAGGCAATTGCTCGGTCAGCGCGTTGATTGACCGCGAGGGTCGCTTCGTCTGGGCTTGCGCGCCTCGTGTCGACGGCGACCCGGTCTTTTCGGCCCTGATGGACGGCGAAGCCCCCGAGCATGGTTTCTGGTCTATCGAGCTGGAAGGGCAGGCGTCGGTCGAGCAGGCCTATATCCGTAATACGGCTGTCCTGCGAACGGTGTTGACGGACGAAAGGGGGGCGTCAGTTGAAGTGCTGGATTTCGCGCCGCGCCACCTGAAGCATTCCCGCATCTATCGCCCTATCGCCTTTGCGCGGGTGGTTCGGCCCTTGTCGGGAGCGCCGCGGATCACGGTACGTTTGCGTCCTTCGGCGGACTGGGGCGCGCGTCGGGCGGAACAGACCTCGGGCTCCAACCATATCCGCTATCTTTGCACCGACGTGACGCTGCGGCTGACCACCAACTGCCCGGTGACCCATGTCCAGAACGAGCGGACCTTCCGGCTGGAGGGGGAACTGGCCTTCTTCCTCGGCCCGGACGAGGGATATGACCAATCGGTCATGGCCGGGGTGTCGGCGGCGCTGGAGCAGACCATCCAGCACTGGAAGCTGTGGACCCGCACCCTCTATGTGCCGCTGGACTGGCAGGAAGCTGTGATCCGCGCCGCCATCACCCTGAAGCTTTGCGTCTATGAGGAGACCGGGGCCATCGTCGCCGCCATGACCACCTCTGTTCCCGAGTTCCCGGAAAGCGGGCGCAACTGGGACTATCGCTTCTGCTGGGTGCGGGACGCTTACTACACGGTGCGGGCGCTGAACCGGCTGGGCGCGGTGGACATCCTCGAGAACTATCTCGGCTATCTGCGCAATCTGGTGGACGACGCCCAGGGCGGCCATGTCCAACCTGTCTATGGCGTGGGGCTGGAAGCCGACATCGGCGAGCGCATTGTCGACAGCGTTGAGGGCTACCGCGGCATGAAGCCGGTCCGCGTCGGCAATCAGGCGCACGAACACCTGCAGCACGACGTCTACGGCCAGATCGTCCTGCCGCTGGTTCAGGCCTTCTTTGACGAGCGGATGCTGCGGCCGGGCACGGTGGACGACTTTCATGCTTTGGAGAAGGTCGGCGACCGCGCCTTCTCCATGCATGATCAGACCGACGCCGGTCTGTGGGAGTTCCGCACCATCGCTCGGGTCCACACCTATTCCTCGGTCATGTGCTGGGCTGCCTGCGACCGTCTGGCCAAGGCGGCGCGGCATCTGGGCCTGACCGAGCGCGGCGAGCTGTGGGACGAGCGGGCCCGCCTGATCCGGGCGCGAATCGAGGCGGAGGCCTATCTGCCGGACGAAGGGCGGTTCGCCGCCAGCTTCGGCGGAACGGAGCTGGACGCGTCGCTCTTGCAGATGACCGATCTCGGCTTCCTCGACGCCCGTGACCCGCGTCAGGTCAAGACCTTCGAGGCGGTCGAGCGGGACCTGAAGAAGGGGCCCTACCTGTTCCGCTACATCCACCCCGACGACTTCGGCGAGCCGGAGACGGCTTTCAACTTCTGCACCTTCTGGTTCATCGAAGCCCTGCATCTGAACGGCCGAACGGAAGAGGCGCGGGTCATCTTCGACGAGATGCTGAGCCGCCGAACCCATGCGGGTCTGCTCAGCGAGGATATCTCGCTTCAGGACGGCGAACTGTGGGGCAACTATCCGCAGACCTATTCACTTGTCGGCATCATCAACTGCGCGGTCCTGCTCAGCCGCTCGTGGCAGGATGCACGATGAGCCGGCTGATTGTTGTCTCGAACCGGGTATCGGCGCCCAGGGATCCGGCTGCAGGTTCGGCGGGCGGTCTGGCCATGGCCCTGTCGGCGGCGCTGCGCAAATATGATGGTCTGTGGTTTGGCTGGTCGGGTGAGACGGTCGAGCAGTTCACCGGGGAACTGAACATCGAAGACCGGGCAGGGGTCACTGTCGCCACCGTTGATCTGGAGCCGCAGGACGTCGACGAATACTACAACGGCTACGCCAACAAGACCCTGTGGCCGCTCTTTCACCACCGGGTCGACCTGACCGCCTATGAGCGGTCCTACGGCGAGGGCTATGAGCGCACCAACCGCCGCTTCGCCGAAGTGCTGCAGCCGCTGATCCAACCCGACGACATCATCTGGATCCACGACTACCACATGATCCCGATGGCGCGGGACCTGCGCCGTCTGGGGGTGAAGAACCGGATCGGCTTCTTCCTGCACACGCCCTGGCCGGCGCGTCAGCTGCTGGTCACCCTGCCGCATCATCGGCGGCTGGTGGAGGCGATGTTCCACTTCGACCTGATCGGCTTCCACACGGATGAATGGCTCGGCCTGTTCGAGCGCTACGTCGAGGTCGAGGCGCGGGGGCGCGTTTCGTCGGACCACGTCCTCGAGGCGTTCGGCCGCCGGGTGCAATGCGGCGTCTTCCCCATCGGCATCGATGTGGACGGCTTCCTGGAGGCGAGGGATTCCGTCCTGGGTCGCAAGACCTACGACCGGATGGCGGCCTCGGCGGCCTTCCGCTCGATGATCGTCGGCGTCGACCGGCTGGATTACTCCAAGGGCCTGGAGCAGCGGATGCTGGGCTTTGAGCAGTTCCTTGAGGATAACCCAGCCATGCGGGGCGAGGTCTTCCTGTTGCAGGTGACGCCGATCTCGCGCGACGATGTCGATACCTATCAGGACATTCGAGGACGGCTGGACGCTCTGGCCGGGCGCATCAACGGCGCCTACGCTGACATGGACTGGCAGCCGATCCGCTATCTGAATCGCACCTTCCGACGGGATCAGTTGGCCGGCCTCTATCGCGCGGCCAAGGTCGGTCTGGTCACGCCTTTGCGCGACGGCATGAATCTGGTGGCCAAGGAGTATGTGGCGGCCCAGAATCCGGAAGACCCCGGCGTACTGATCCTGTCGCGTTTCGCAGGAGCCGCCGAGCAGATGGGCGAGGCCTTGCTGGTCAATCCCTTCAGCCGTGAGGAGTTGTCGGAAGCCGTCAAGACCGCTCTGACCATGCCGCTTGAGGAACGCATCCGCAAATGGAAGGCGCTCATGCAGGTCGTGCAGGACACCGATGTCAGCGTTTGGCGGGACAGCTACGTCGGCGCGCTCAAACAGGTCGCGATCCGCGCCGACGACGACAGGGTCGCCGACGCGGTGGCCCCAGCTGCCTAGCTGGCCTGGGCCAACTGCGGCGGCGCGCCGTCCCGGGCGATGGCGCGGGCATGGGCGGGGCGGGCCGCCAGCCGCGCGACGTAGGCGTCCAGGACCGGGCTTTCCGGCAGGTGTTCGCGCGCCCAGGCGACGGTGCTGCCGATCAGGACGTCCGCGACGGTGAAATGGTCGCCCATCAGCCAGGGACCTTCCCATAGGGCCTCCAGCAGCCGGGTGACGGCGGCGTCGTAGCGAGACTGCGCGTACGGATCGGCTTCGACCGCGCCCGTGATCTTGTTCCACAGCGACGGCTCCAGCTCGCCCGTGGCCCAGAACATCCAGGTTAGCAGCGGCCCGCGCTGCGGCGAATCCGGCGGGAAACCAAGGCCCGCCGCGGGGTGCAGACCCGTCAGATAGAGAGCCACCGCCGCCGACTCGGTGATCAGGGCGCCTTCGTGCAGCAGGGCCGGGACCTTGCCGTCGGGATGCGGGTTCTTCGGATCGGCGGCGCCCGCGCCGTCCATGCGGCGGATGTCGCAATACTCGATGCGGCAGTCGGCCCCGAGTTCCTCGATCAGCCAGACCAGACGCGAGGAACGGGACCAGGGGGCGTGGAACAGGGTCAGCATCGATAATCCTCCCAGATATCGCGCCGCGACGGAGCGTCAGCGGCAGTCCGTATTGACTACTGCCACCCTGCTGCCACCATGCTGTCAGCAGTCTTCGGCCAGGGTGGGGATATGAGACGCGCCGACCGACTGTTCCAGATTATCCAGGTCCTGCGCCGGACCTCGCGTCCGGTGACGGCCGACGCCATCGCGGCCGAGCTGGAGACCTCCAAACGCACCATCTATCGCGACATCGCCGCCCTGCTGGGGCAGCGGGTGCCGATCCGGGGCGAGGCGGGGCTGGGCTATGTGCTGGACGGCGGTTTCGATCTGCCGCCACTGATGCTGACTTCGGATGAGATCGAGGCGGCGGTGCTGGGCGCACAGTGGGTGGCGACGCGTGGCGATCCGGCCCTGGCGCGAGCCGCGCGCGACCTGACCGCCAAGATCGCCGCTATCGTCCCCGAACGTCTGCGGCCGGTGGTGACGGAGCCCTCGGTGGCCACGCCGCCGCCGTGGGAGCAGAAGATCGAGACGGTGGACCTGGCCCAGGTGCGGGTCTGGATCCACGCCGGTCGCAAGCTGCGGCTCTCTTACGCCGACGAGCAGGAACGCGAGACGACGCGCGTCATCTGGCCCTTCCTGATCGGCTATCATGAGCGGGCGCGGCTGCTGCTGGCTTGGTGCGAGACGCGCGAGGACTTCCGCAGCTTCCGCGCCGACCGGGTAGTCGACGCGGAGTTTCTGGACGACCGCTATCCCGGCCGACCCGCCGTCCTGCGCCAGCGTTGGTTCGCAGCGATGGAGGCGCGGCGGGCCGCCGAGTGCGGACCTCAGTAGATCTCGATCAGGCCCGCAGTCCCCGCTAAAACCGCAGCGCGGTTTCAGCCACTTTTCATGATGGGCGCGGCTGACCGGCTTAGTAGATTTCGAACAGACCTGCCGCGCCCATGCCGCCGCCGATGCACATGGTGACGACGCCGTACTTGGCCCCGCGCCGCTTGCCCTCGATCAGGACGTGGCCGGCCATACGCGCGCCCGACATGCCGTAGGGGTGGCCGATGGAGACGGCGCCGCCCGAGACGTTGAGGCGGTCGTTGGGGATGCCCAGCTTGTCGCGGCAATAGAGGACCTGCACCGCAAAGGCTTCGTTCAGCTCCCAAATGCCGATGTCGTCCATGGTCAGACCGTGGCGTTTCAGGAGCTTGGGCACGGCGAAGACCGGGCCGATGCCCATTTCGTCGGGCTCGCACCCTGCGACCGCCATGCCGCGATAAGCGCCGAGCGGCTGGAGGTTGCGTTTCACCGCCTCGCCCGCCTCCATGATGACGCTGGCAGAGGCTCCGTCGGACAACTGGGAGGCGTTGCCGGCGGTGATGAACTCGCCCTGCTGGATTTCCTCGCCGCCGCCGAAGACGGGCTTCAGAGATTGCAGGCCCTCCAGGGTGGTGTCCGGGCGATTGCCCTCGTCCTTGGCCAGGGTGACTTCCTGCGACGAAGTCTGGCCGGTGGTCTTGTCCATGACCAGCATCCTGGTGGTCATCGGCACGATCTCGGCGTCGAAGCGGCCTTCGGCCTGAGCCTGGGCCGTGCGCTGCTGTGATTGCAGGGCGTACTCGTCCTGGGCGTCGCGGCTGATGTTGTAGCGGCGAGCGACGACCTCAGCGGTCTCCAGCATCGACATGTAGATATGGGGCGACAGCGTCAGCAGCGCCTCGTCCTTCATCCGATACAGGTTCATGTGCTGGTTCTGGACGAGGGAGATGCTCTCCAGGCCGCCGCCGATCGCCATCTTCTGCTGGTCGAAGACGACCTGCTTGGCCGCCGTGGCGATCCCCATCAGGCCTGAGGCGCACTGACGATCAAGGCTCATGCCCGGTGCCGAAGAGGGCAGGCCCGCCGCCAGCGCCACTTGACGCGCCACATTGGTGCCGGTCGAGCCTTGCTGAAGGGCCGCGCCCATGACGACGTCCTCGATTTCGGCCGGATCGACGCCCGCTCGGGTGACCGCGTGCCTGACGGCATGGGCTCCCAGTTGCTGCGCCTGGGTATCGTTGAAGGCTCCGCGATAGGCCCGACCGATCGGGGTGCGGGCGGTGGAGACGATGACGGCTTCACGCATCGAGAAGTTCTCTCTGTTCTGGGGCGCTATCGCTCGCTGGTTGAGCGCGTTTCCTGCCTGAATACAGGATAGGCGCCTCACGTGGCGTCAACGCAAGGCGCCTTCTGAGAAGTGAGCGAGGGCTCAAGCGACGAGGCGCCGCGCGTCAGGTCTCCTCAAGACCCATGATGCTTCTGGGCCTTGGTCAGTTCGATCATGCCCTGCGCGGCGCCCATGTCCGGCACGATTTCGTTTTCGCGGTCGGAGATGGCGTCGAAGCGGGCGGCGACCTGCTCCGCGGCGTCCGCACCGACGATGAAGTCGCCCTGCGTCAGGGTGACGTAGGCGCGTTCGAAGCCGCCGGCGCCGGCGGCCAGGATGGCGCGCGTAGGGGCGTCGCGGCTGACCAGATGCAACAGACCCGGCGTCACCAGATCCGGCCCGAGGGCCTCCAGCGGCAGGGCTGCGCCGAGATCCTCCGTCATGCGGGTGTGAGCGGTCGGGGCCAGGGCGTTGACGCGGATGTCGTTCTTGGCCCCCTCGATCGCCAGGGTCTGCATCAGGCCGACCAGGGCCATCTTGGCCGCACCATAATTGGCCTGACCGAAGTTGCCGAACAGACCCGACGAGGACGTGGTCATGACGATGCGGCCATAGTTCTGGGCCCGCATGATGTCCCACACCGCCTTGGTGCAATGGACCGCGCCCATCAGGTGGACGTCCATGACCAGTTGGAAGTCGGCCAGTTCCATCTTGGCGAACGACTTGTCGCGCAGGATGCCCGCGTTGTTGACCAGGATGTCGACCCGCCTCCAGCGGGCCATGACCTCGGCGACCATGGCCTCCACCGCAGCCGCATCGGTGACGGAAGCTGCATTGGCCATGGCCTCGCCGCCCGCGGCGACGATCTCCGCGACCACCGCCTCGGCCGCAGTGGCGGAACAACCGGATCCGTCGCGGGCGCCGCCAAGGTCATTGACCACCACGCTGGCGCCCCGCGCCGCCAGCGCCAGGGCGTGCTCGCGGCCCAGGCCGCCCCCGGCACCCGTCACAATCGCAACCTGTCCGTCGAACCTGAGCGTCATTGTTTCCGCCTCCGTTGTGTTTCAAAATGGTCCTAGCAGGGCTCGGTCAGGGAAAAAACGGCCGTTTGTGTTGAAATGGCGCCACACCTGTCGCAATCTTGCGGAAGATGGCGGAACCTGAGCGATCCCATGTCGTTCGGCTCCCTGAGCGCTACCGTCTTAAGCGGGGCATTCGGATCAACTTGAGTGTGAGGACACAATGAAGCTCAAACTTCTCGCCAGTGTCGCCGCGGCCGGACTGTTCGCTGCCGGCGCTGCGTCGGCTGAGCCGGACGGCTGG